>JAJPHF010000063.1 GCA_021325365.1 Pseudomonadota bacterium | reverse complement strand
GCCCGCCTGGCCGACACGCTGGCGGGCGCGAAGGCGGCCGACATGCAGGCCGCCATCTCGGCCGTGGACCAGGCCCAGCAGACGCTCACCCTGCGGCGCTACCCGAATACGCCGCAGGAGATCCAGCAGCAGCAAGAGGCCGTGGCGCAGGCGCGCGCCAACCTGGCGCTGCGCGCCGAGCCAAACCGGCCCGAGGACATCCAGCAGGCGCAGGCCGCCGTCGAGCAGGCGCGGGGCGCCTACGACCTGGCGCGCGAGCAGGCCGCCGAAGCGGTTATCACGGCGCCGTTCGACGGCGTGGTCTCCGCGAAGCTGATGTCGGAGGGCGCGCTCGCCAGCCCGACGACCCCGGTCGTCACGCTCGTCACCGACGCCGTCGAGGTCGACGTGAACGTCGAGGAGGCGCGCGTCGGCCAGGTCCACCAGGGCAGCCCGGCGGTGCTGACCGTCTCGGCGTTCCCGGGCCAGGAGTTCCAGGCGGTGGTCGATTCGGTGTCCCCGACCGCCGATCAGAAGAGCCGCACCTTCCAGGCCCGCGTCGTGCCGACCAACTCCGAGGGGCAGCTACGGGACGGCATGTTCGCGCAGGTCCGCATCCGTGGCGACGAGCGGCCGAACGCGGTGCTCATCCCGAACGCGGCGATCGTCCAGCGCAGCGGCAAGAGCGTGGCGTTCGTCGACGTGGACGGCAAGGCGCAGCAGCGCGATCTCCAGCTGGGCATCACCGACGGCAAGAACACCGAGGTGATCTCCGGCATCGCCGCGGGGGACCAGGTGATCACCGCCGGCCAGGAGAGCCTGAACGACGGCGACGCCATCCGCGTGACGCCCAACCCGACCTCGTGACGGGTCGTCGGCAGGAGCGGCGGGGGCCGCTCCTGCCGACGGCTCAGCGCGGCGCGCCCGGCGCTGCGCCGTCGGCCGTATCGTCCAGACCGTAGCTCTCGAGGAAGGCGTCGACGAGGGCGACGGCCTCCTCGTAGCGGTAGTTGCGGTAAGCGTAGCCCTTCGCCACGTAGGGCGCGCCGGCGTAGAACATCTCGTACTGCTCGTGGCGCCCGGCGAACTCCGTCCCCACCATGTCCCAGGCCAGCTTGTAGAGTTTGATGCGCTCCTCGGCGGGCACGCCGGGCGAGCGCACGTAGCGCCGCACGTCCGGCGCCGTCTCGGGCGCGAGCAGCTCCTTGTACGATGACGGCACCTGGATCACGCCGCCGCCCGCCAGCTCGCGGAGGAGGTGCAGCGCCCGCGGGTACAGCTCGGCCTGCAGCCCCATCGCCCCATACAGGAACCGCGGATCGGGCCGTAGCACGCCGAACTTGTCGACGGTCGCGGCGGCCTCGGACGCCAGCGCCATCCCCTCGACCATCGCCGCCAGCGAGGCCAGCTCGCCGAGCCGCTCCTGCACGGCCGGAAAGGCGTCCACCCGCGTCGTGGCGGCGATCTTCCGCGACAACCCGGCGATGAACTGCAGCTTCACGGCGAGGCGAATCTGCGCCTGGTTGTTGCCCAGCACGTGCGAGGCCGTCTCGAAGTACTGCGCCCGCAGCAGCTCCAGGTTGCGGCAGACCAGCACGTTCTCCCACGGCACGAACACGTCGTCGAAGACGACCAGCGAGTCCGTCTCGTCGAAGCGCGTCGACAGCGGGTAGTCGAAAGTGCTCGGCCGGCCCACGGCATACGGCGGCCGTGCGTAGAACTTCAGCCCCGGCGCGTCGATGGGGACGAGGAAGGTGTTGGCGTAGTCCTCGTCGCCCGGCCGCAGCGGCACGATACAGCTCACGAACAGCCAGTTGCTGATGGGCGCGGCCGTGCCGAGCATCTGCGCGCCGCGCACGACGATGCCGCCGTCCTGCTCGCGCACCACGCCCACCTGCGTGAAGGCATCCTCCTGGCCGGCGGCGCTCTGCGTGCGATCGACCTGCGGCGGAATGATGACGTAGGTCACGTACAGGTCGTCTGCCACCAGCCGCTGGTAGAAGCGGGTGATGTTCTCCCCAAACTCCGGGCGCCCGCGCGCCAGCACCGACGGCGCGCTCGCAATGCCAGCGAGCACCGAGCCCAGGTGGTCAGGGCCGCGCCCCACCAGGCCGTTCGTGCGCCGCGCCCAGGCCGCGATCGCCTCGCGGCGCTGGCGCAGGTCGTCGGGACCGCGCGGGATCATGAACGTCTTGTTGCCGTCCGTGCCCACGTCGGGGTTGTGGTGGATCATCCCGTTGGCGGGGTCGGCGGCGAAGTCGTAGAGCCCCGCCACGGTGTCCACGATGCCGGCGAAGGCCGGGTGACTCGCCACGTCGGGGACGCGCTCGCCATAGACGTAGACGGTGCGCCCGTCGCGCAGCGATTCGCGGTACTGCTGGCCGGTGCGCATGCGAGCCTCCTGCGCGTCGTCGGCGGGTGTCTAGGGCTACGGGCGTGCGGCGGGCCGGGGCAGCGCCCCGCTCGGCGACGTCGCCGTGTCGTGGGCCGCCAGGTCGACGGCCGCGTACTGGGCGCGGCGGAACTCGTCGCGGCGCTGGACCGGTACGGTCGCGTCGATGCCGACCTTCGTGCGAATGCCGTGGTCGGAAACGAGAATGTACTCGTGGCCGCGCGCGCCGGGGAGCAGCAGGATGTCCTTGCTGGCCTCGACGCGGGTCGCCACGGCGTACTCGACGTCCGTGGGGTCGTGGATGTCGATGTCGTCGTCGACCACGATCACCTGATCGAGGTCTTTGAGCGCTGCGACGGCCGCGAAGATGGCGTTGCGCTGCAAGCCCTCGTCGCCCGGCTCCTGCTTGTGGACGCTGATCACCAGGTGAAAGCGGCACAGCCCGCCGCGCGTCAGCGCCACGTCGCGCACGATCGGCACGGCTTGCTTGAGCTGCGACAGGATGCCCGCCTCCAGGATGTACTTGCGCAGCATGTAGCTCTCGCAGCCGACGATTGCGTAGTAGATCGCGTCGTGGCGGTGCGTGAGCGCGCGTACTTCGACGAGCGGGCTCGGGCCGACTTCCGAGTAGAGCCCGAGGAACTCCACGAACGGCCCCTCCTCCACGAACTCATCCGTGCTGATGGCGCCCTCCAGCACGATCTCGGCGTCGGCCGGCGCGGCCAGGTCCACGGTGCGACAGGGCACTAGCTCCAGCGGCGCGCCGCGCAGGCCCGACGCGGCCTCCAGCTCGTCGCGGTCGAGCGGCAGCATGGCGCCCAGGCTGCACGCCGCGTAGGTGAGCGCCACGTCCCCGCCGACGACGACGGCGACCTCCAGCGACTCGCCCCGCGCCGCCGCCTTCTGCCACAGCGCGCGCAGGTGCCGGCCATGGTCCAGCCGGATGGCGAGCGATCGCGGGCCGCGCAGCTGCAGGCGGTGGAACGACGCGTTGTGGACGCCGGTTTCCGGGTCGCGGGCAATCACGCAGCCCGCCGTGACGTAGCGGCCGGCGTCGCGCGCCGTGTGACGTAGGATCGGTAGCTGTTCGCCCAGATCGACCTCGCCGCCGAGCCGGACGCGCTCCTGGACGGGCCCATCGGCGGCGGTGGCGCAGGGCAACGGAGCGCGGATGCCCCGCTCCATCACCGCGCGCACGCCGTCGGTGTCGAGGCCGAAGACCGTCGTGACGTTCGCGGGGCTGGCGAGGAAGTTGGCCGCCACCGGCATCGGGTGGCCCGCCACGTCGGCGAAGTAGAAGGCCAGGTCGCCGTCGCGCTGCTTCACCAGCCCCGCGACCTCTAGCTCGGGGTCCACGCGGCTGCGCACCTTCAGCAGCCGCTCCGCCGCGTCGAGGCGCTCCAGCGCGGTGCGGAAGCGAGTATCTAGCGCGCCCACGTGCGTCGCGACCATAGTCTGCCTGGCCCCCTCTCGGCTTTGCTCGGTTGGATGCGCCTAAGAATGCTCGCCGCCCCGCGCTCACGTCGGCGCGGCGGTGGGGAAGACGAGCGACTTGATGACGACGGGCACGGCGCCCGAGGTGGGGATCAGGTTGCCGATATCGATGTAGTCGAACTCGCGTAGCTCGATGCCGTCGATCGACACGACGGGCAGCGCCAGCCCCATGTCGTCGCGGCAGTGCAGGCCCAGCAGGCCGCCGATGTCGCCGTCGCACACCAGCACCAGCGGGTGCCCACGGCGCAGGCTCGCCTGCATGCCCGCCACCGCGCCCTCACAGAACGCGTGCAGCCGACGGTACGTGGCCGAGCCCTGCCAGGGGAACGCGAGCGCGACCGGCGAGTCGGCGTCGGCGAGGTCGAAGCGGCGCAGCGCCGCCTCGATCGCCGCCTGCACGGCCTCGGCCGCGAACTCCGTCTGGTCGAGCGGCAGCGCCGGCGCGATGACCGGCACGTTGCGGAGCGGCAGCAGGTCCAGTGGCGACACGAAGATCGTGCTGCCGCTCACCTGGATCGTGTACTGCGACGCGCCGATCACGGTAGCGCGGATGCCGGCGGCCGGCTCCAGCAGGGGGATGCCCGAGGCCTCGAGGCGCTCGCGCAGCGCCGCCGCCAGCAGGTGACCCAGGTCGCCGAAGCCGCTGCCCTGGCGGCCGTACACGAACTCCGACACGCCGCCCGAGACGGTGATGCCGTCGAGCGCGCCGCGGTAGCGGAGCGCTGGCGTGCGCAGCAAGCTCGCGGGCGGCCCGGCGCGACCGTCGCCGGGGATCGCCTGCAGCACGGCGTCGGCCATGTACGCCGCCATCGCCCGCAGCCCCTCGGGCGCGGCGCGGCCGCCCAGCCGCAGGTCCAGCCCGACCGCGCGGCCGATCTCGCGCCCCGCCGGCTCCAGGCGGGTGATCGTGCCGCTCTCGTCCACCACGACGAGCCGCGCGCCCACGTCGATGGCTGCCAGCTCGTCCACGCGGCCCGCCTGGCAGACCGCTAGCTTCGTCGTACCGCCGCCCACGTCCACGTTCAGGATCGTCTGGTCGCCCGGGGCCGAGCGCTCGGCCGCGCCCGAGCCGTGCGCCGCCATCGTCGCTTCCAGGTTGTCGCCCGCCGAGACGGCCACGAACTTGCCCGCTTCCTCCGCGAATAGGTCGGCGATGGCGCGGGCGTTCTCGCGCAGCAGCGCCACGCCCGTCAGGATCAGCGCCCCGGTGTCCACGTCCTCGCGGCGCAGCCCGGCCGCCTCGTACTGAGCGTGGATAAACTGCCCGAGTGCGGCGCCGTCGATCGTCGTCTCGTCCACGTAGGGGGTGAACAGGATGTCCGACTCGTGCAGCACCGTACGGCTCACGGTCACGTAGCGGTTGTCCTGGCGCTCCAGCTCGAGCCGCGAGAAGAGGAGGTGCGAGGTCGAGGAGCCGATGTCCACCCCGACGCTGGTCAGGCGGATGCGGTCCTCCTCGCCCATCTGGCGGTCGGGAGCAGTGAAGTAGGCTTCGCTCACCGTTTCGGCAGCCTCGACTTTCCGAGCGGCCCGCGGCCGTCCTCGCTGTGACAAGGATGGGCGCTGGGGTTTGACGCAGTCAAACCCCAGCGCCCATCGCTCCACCTGACCTAGTGATGGTGCGGCACCGCCATCTCCGCGGGCGCGGTGCCCTTGGCAGGCGGCTGGAACGTCGACTCGGGCATCGTGAACTCGACGCCCACCTCCTTCAGCCGCTGCTGGTAGTACTCGCGAATGTACGGGTCTTCCTCCCAGTACATGATCGTGCGGCCGCCCTCGTGGATGCCAAACAGGTTGCCGGCCTTCACCTCGCCCGCGCCGGGCTCGTCGAAGATGCCGCCCCAGTGCGCCACCGGGCCGCCCCAATAGTTGATCACGCGGAACGGCTCCTTGCTCACCGCGAAGTGCTGGTGGAACCAGCTGCCGCCGCCGGGCGCGGCCGCCACCAGGCCGCCGTCCTTGTACTCCTGGATCTTCACCTGGTCGCCCTTGCCCGCCTGCCAGGGCTGCGGGCCTAGCTCCACCGGCCAGTTGAACGTGTAGCCCGCCCCCTTCAGGCACACCAGCACGGCGCCCGACAGGTGGTAGTGAGCCTTCGAGTAGCGGCCGCTCGGGTACTCGGCGATGAAGCCGCCGGTGGCCGCGTCCCGCAGGAAGCCGCTGAAGTAGGGCTGAATGCGGCGGTAGCCGGGCGCGCGCTGGTTGTCGAGCGGCAGGGCGCAGTTCTTGATGTCGGGGAACACGTTGCTGCGCATCGCCGCGCGGCCGCGCACCTCGTCGGCTTCCAGGTCGGTCTTGGGCTTGAAGAAGTCCTCGCCCATGTCGTAGCGGTCGCGGAAGTCGTAGGGGTTGTCGAAGATGAAGCTCCGGCTCTGGTAGATGTTCATGATCGGCGGCGCGTTGTTCGAGGCGATCAGCAGCGCCGGGCTGTTCGTCGCGTTCACGAGCTGGTGCCAGGCGTTGATCGGCGCCATGAACAGCGTGCCCGGCTGCCACTCGAACACCTGGCGCTTCTTGTCGCCCTCGCGCCAGACCTCGGTGCTGCCGCGCCCCTCCACGACCAGGAAGAACTCGTCGTACATGTGGCGCTCGGGGTTCAGCGCCCCGCCCGGCGGCACCTCGACGACGAACATGCCCTTCACGCCTTCAAGCCCGTCGAGGTTCAGGAACGCGCCCTTGCCGCCGAGCCGCTTCCACGGCCCGAGGTTCAGCTCGCGCGTGTCGTAGACGCCGATCCCCGTGACGATCGGGATGCCCTCTTCCTCCATGAAGCGCTCGTAAGGGCTCTTCGGCGGGCGATAGGTCAGCAGCCCGGCCGGCTGCTCCCCGGTAGGCTCGTGCCACTGCGTGCCGTTAGCCATACGACTCCCTTCCCTTCTCGTCACGTTGGAGCGTCGCGCGTGGCGGCTCCTCGTTACCCTGGTAATACGCCTTTTTGGGCCGCGCGTTCCACCCGGCCCGTCGAGTCCCGCGCGGTCCCGTGGCCCGCGAGGACGACGGGGCGCGCGGGAGAACGCGCGTTTGCCGTCCCTCAGGCACCCAGGGTCGCCGACCGCTACCGGCTCGCTGCTGGCGCGGCCCCGCATCCCGTCGAGCAGGCCGTGAGGCGAGCGCTTGACGGTCGACGGATCACTAGCGCCGGTAGGGGCCGAGCTGCCCGACCGCGTACGCCGAAAAGCGGTCGTCGATCACGCTCGCCAGATCGATCGGGTGGGCCACATAGCCGTGACCCGCGAACCAGTCCTGAGCCGCGGCGATGGCCTCGACGTTTATGCGGCCGTCAGGATCGTAGGCGCCCCACGGCATGATGTCGTAAAGATCGCGATCCTTCAGCGCAGTATCTTTCTGGAGGATCGCGATCATGTCGTCGCGGTTGGCGCCCTTGTCACGCGCATCCAGGTAGTCACGAATCCCCCGGACGTAGGCTTTGGCGAACCGCTGAGCCACGTCGGTGCGGTCGTCCGCGAAAACTGGCGCGAAGTAGAGCACGGATATCTCGTCGTTCGGGATGACGTCGGCCCAGCTTCTCAGCCGCACAGCCGAGCCATTCTGGACCGCCAAGGCCGCATACGGCTCGATAATCACCGCCACGTCGAGGTTGTTGTTGCCCAGGGCGATCGCCATGTCCTGGTAAGCAAGCGGCGTCGTTTGCACGTCGTCCAGGGTGAGGCCGCCCTGGCTGAGCGCTTTGTCCAGGAACATCTCGGTGCTGTGGCCCTTGCTCGTGAACGCGGCCCGCAACCCGCGCAGATCGCCCAGGTCGCGCACGCGACCGCTCTCGATCAGCTCCTTGCGGACGAGCAGGCCGCTCGACTTGTCGCCGGGCGGCGCCGTGGTCATGCCCAGGGCGACACGCACGATGACTCCCTGGTTGATGGCGTTGAACAACGCCGACGTGATCCCGCCGCCGGCCACGTCGAGCTGGTTGGTGGCGAGCGCGGGAAAGAAGTTGGCCGAGCTAGCGGTATCGAGCCCGGGATCGTCGAACGTGATGCCCTCTTCGGCGAAGTAGCCGCGCTCCATGGCGACGAAGATGGGGGCCTGCCCCATAGACGGCGGGAATGTCGCCTTCACGGTTTCGGCACGCGGCGCGGCCGTCGCGGCGGTCGGCGCGACGGTGAGGACAACGGCGGGGGCGCTCGGAGCGGCCGCCGCGGCCGGCGCTCGCGGCGCTGGCGCGGCCGCGTTGCCTGCGCAGCCGACGAGCGTTACAACGGAGGCAAGCATCACGGCCCGCGGGAGCAAGTGCGCGCTCATCCCGTCCCTCCAGAAGTCGTCCTCGGCACTCCACCAACCGCCAGATGGATGCTAACCGAGGCCGCCGCTAGGTGTCGACTGGCGGCGATCGCGAGGCGCGTGCGGTGCGATGCGCCTTTTCGGGGACGTTGCTGGGCCTACGTCGCGCACCGGCCAGGGTGTCAGCGCACACGCGCGCGGGCGGCGCCGGTCAGTCCCAGCCGCTTGCCCAGCACCTCGCCGTAGCCGATGGCGCCCATGCCGAGCAGGATGTGCAGCACCTGCACGAGCCAGTGATTCGGGCCGGGCAGCATCTGCTGCTGTCCCATCCCGACCACCAAGAGCAGCACTGCCACCACGATGCCGCCAACGCCCAGCCCCGCGCGCCCCGCCATGATCCCCGCCACGGCGAGGACGACCAGCGCGATGACGACGATCAGCCCGAGCAGCATGTGGACGGGGATCAGCTGCCGGGCGTCGCCGCCCCAGAACAGCAGCCCCAGGATCAAGGCGAGCAGCCCAACCACCCGCACCGTCAGTTGCGCCACCCGCGCGGCAGTATTCATGCGGCAGCACTCCTTCTCGCACCAACAGCATCCCTCCCATTGTATGGTGTGTCCGGCCCGGCCGGTTGACAGGCCCGCGTGGCGCCCGGTAGCATGACGCCACCGCCGACGGCGCGGACGACGTGCGCCCGGTACGGCCGGCGGGGAGGCGGCATGGTGGCCCAGGTGGGATCGGCGCTCTCCCAGCCCGCGCCCGACGGCGCGCGCCCGGCGGCCGTGCGCATCGACAACGTGAGCCACGAGTTCCCCGGCTCGCGCCAGCGTAATGCCCTGCCCATCCGCGCCCTGGCTGACGTCTCCGTCGACGTGCCGCCCCAGACGTTCGTCTCCATCGTCGGCCCAAGCGGCTGCGGCAAGACGACGCTGCTGCGCATCGTGGACGGCCTCGTGATCCCGACCGCCGGCACCGTCTGGATCGACGGCGCGCCCGTGACCGGGCCGGCCCGCGACCGCGCAATGGTCTTTCAGGACGCCGACCTGCTGCCCTGGCGCACCACGCTGGCGAACGTCATGTTCGGCTTGGAGGTCCACGGCGCCCCCCGCGCGCGCTGCGAGGCCAAGGCGCGCGAAGCCATCGCCCGCGTCGGCCTGGAGGGCTTCGAGCAGCACTACCCCGGCCAGCTCTCCGGCGGCATGCGCCAGCGCGTCGGCCTCGCCCGCGCGCTCAGCACCGACCCGCGGCTCCTGCTCATGGACGAGCCGTTCGGTGCGCTCGACGCCCAGACGCGTGAGGCGATGCAGGAAGAGCTGCTGCGCCTGTGGGAGCAGGACCAGAAGACGGTGGTGTTCATCACCCACAGCATCGACGAGGCCGTGCTGCTGTCGGACGTCGTGGTGGTCATGACGGCGCGTCCGGGCACGATCCGCGAGGTGATCCCGATCGAGCTGCCGCGGCCGCGCTGGCGTGAGGAGGATCTGCGCGGCGACCCGCGCTTTGCCGAGTACCGGCGGCGCATCAACGCGCTGCTGCACGAGTCCCGCCAGCCGACAGAGTAAGGGGCTGCAAGAGTCAATTGCTAGCTGTTGGGATTGCCCAACAGCTAGCAATTGACTCTTGACGAGGCACTAGCCTACGGGGGGGAGGGCCTGGCGCGATGGCGCAATCCGTATCGCTGGAGCTACGACGCACCAAGGCGGCGCCGCGGCTGCGCGGCCTTGCCGACAATTACCGCCTGCTGGGCGCCGCCCTGCTGGTGCTCATCCTCGCCGTCTGGGAGACGGTCACGCGGCTCGGGTTGATCGACCCGCTGATCCTGCCGGCGCCGACCGCCATCGCGGCCGCTGCCCTGAAGGTGTTCGTGCAGACGCGGGAGATCTACCCCCACCTTTGGGTGAGCTTTCAAGAAGGGCTGCTCGGCTTCGGCCTGGCGGTCGTGGTCGGGGTGCCGCTCGGGCTGGTGCTCGGCCGCAGCCGCCTGTTCCGCGCGCTTTTCGAGCCCTACGTGATGGCGCTGTACTCGACGCCGCAGGTCGCCTTCTTCCCGCTGCTGATCATCGCGCTGGGCATCGGCCTCTGGTCGAAGGTGGCGCTGGTGTTCTTCGGCGCCGTCTTCTCGATCCTGATCAACACGCAGGCCGGCGTCATCAACACCGACCGCCGCATGATCGAGATGGCCCGCTCGTTCACCGCCTCCGAGCTGACGATCTTCCGCAAGGTGATCCTCCCCGCGTCGGTGCCGTTCATCATCGCCGGCATGCGGCTGGGCCTCGGGCGCGCGCTCATCATGGTGTTCGTGGCCGAGCTGTTCTCGGCCACCGAGGGCATCGGCTACATGATCGTGCGGGCCGGCGCGCTGTTCGACACGCCGAAGCTGTTCGTCGGCGTGCTGGTGATGACGCTCGCCGGCGTGCTCATCTCCGAGGGCATGAAGCGCCTGGAGCATCGCCTGGTGCCCTGGCTGTCCATCCGCGAGGAGGAGACGCGCTAGCGCCCGGCGCCCCGGCGCACGACGAGCAAACACACGGCGGCTGGAAGCCGCAGGAGCACGCCCATGCTGACCGCAGAGCAGAACGCGCTCATCACGCGCACCGGGCCCGGCACGCCGGGCGGCGACCTGCTGCGCCGCTACTGGCAGCCGGTCGCCCTCCGCGCGGAGCTGCCGCCGGGCGGGGCGCCAATCCCGGTGCGTATCCTGGGCGAAGACCTGGTGCTGTTCCGCGACGAGGCCGGCCGCCCGGGCCTCCTGGGCCTGCACTGCCCGCACCGCGGGGCGGACCTCAGCTACGGCCGCCTGGAGGACGGCGGGCTGCGCTGCCTGTACCACGGCTGGCTGTTCGACCGCACCGGCCAGTGCCGGGAGCAGCCGGGCGAGCCGGCGGGCAGCACCTTCTACCAGCGCGTGCGCCACACCGCCTACCCCTGTATGGAGATCAACGACCTCATCCTGACCTACATGGGCCCCGGCGCGCCGCCGCTCGTGCCGGCCTATGAGTTCTTGCAGGCGCCCGCCGATCACGTCTGGGCGACGAAGATCCTGAACGAGTGCAACTACCTGCAGGGTAACGAGGGCAACATCGACCCGCAGCACCTCTCGTTCCTGCACCGCCAGCTTGCCGAAACCGACGGCTCCTCCGAGCGGGTACCGGGCGCCGCGGTGACCTCGAACACTGCCCAGAGCCGCGACGTGGCGCCGACCATCGAGGTGGAGGAGACCGACTTCGGCGTGCGCATCTACTCCGTCCGCAAGATGGACGCGGACCACAACTACGTCCGGATCTCCAACTTCGTCATGCCGAACATCAGCACCTTCCCCGGCATCACGGGCGGCGACGGCTTCCAGGCCCACTGGCACGTCCCGATCGACGACACGCGCCACTGGAAGTACCTCATCAATCTCCAGCGCTCGCGGCCGCTGGACAAGGAGTGGGTGCGCCGCATGACGACCATGAGCCTCGGCCCGGACTACCGGCTGCGCCGCCACCTGAGCAACCGCTACGGGCAGGACCGCGAGGAGCAGCGCACGCGGAGCTTCTCGGGCATCGGCTACAACGACTTCCAGGCTCAGGACGCCTTCGCCACGGAGACCCAGGGCCCCATCCAGGACCGCACCGTCGAGCACCTGGGCACGACGGACCGCGCGATCATTCTGGCCCGCCAGATGCTGCTGCGCGGCGTGCAGGACGTGCAGCAGGGCCGCGAGCCGCCGCACGTCAGCCGCGACCCCGCCGCCAGCGACCTCAGCCACCTCGTCGTGAAGGCGGAAGCGCTGGCGCGGGGCATCGACTGGCGCACCTACTGGCAAAGGCCCGCCGCGCCTGAGGCCGCCGTCGGCGCGGCGCCGTAGCGGAAGGGGAACACCCACGAGCCTGCTACTTGCGATACGCCACAATGCGCCAGCCGACGATCTGTCCCACCTCCCCCTCGAAGAGCGTTAGGGTGAGGGCGTTCCCCTCGTCCCTCCCCCTCGCCCCCTGGGAGAGGGCTGGGGTGAGGGCGCGGCTTCCCAATGCGCGCGCGATCGGTAGACCGGAGAGGCGAGACGCGATGAGCAACCAGAGTGAGCATCGGCGCCGAGATCTTGGCGTGCGGGCCGGAGGCGCGCTCCTGGCCGCCGCGCTGGCGCTGCTGGGCGCCTGCGCGCCCGCCAGTCCGGCGAGCGCGCCCACCGGCGCGGCGCCCGGCCAGGCTGCGCCGGCCGCCAGGGGCACGCTGCGCCTGGCAGTCGCGGGCATGGACACCAACACCTACTCGGTGATCTACATCGCCGACAAAGAGGGCTACTTCCAGGAGCAGGGGCTGACCCTCGACGTGAAGGAGGCGAACCCGCCGGTGGCGACGCAGGCACTCATCGCCGGCCAGTTCGATCTCGCCCACGCGGCCAGTCCGGGCATCGCGGCCGCGCTCAAGGGGGCGCCGCTGAAGATGATCTTCGTGATCGCCGAGCCCTCGCCGTACTGGATCATCGGCAAGAAGGACCTGAAAACCTGGACCGACCTGAAGGGCAAGACGATCGGCGTGTCCTCGACCACCGGCACGCAGGTGCTCGACACGAGCCGCGTGTTGGCCTTGCACGGCGTGAATGCCCAGGCCGACGGCGTGAACTACGTCGTGCCGGGCGGGCCGGGCGACGAGCAGAAGGTGGCGGCGCTGCGGGCCGGGTCGATCGACGCCGGGGTGTTCGCCAGCACGGGCGCCGTCGTGGCGACCGACGACGGCTTCAGCCTGCTGGGCGACATGCACGCGATCAACACCTACGACTACACGCTCTGGGCGAACAACCCGACGATGACGAACAAGGCCGATCTCGTCCGCGCGTTCGTCACGGGCACGCTCAAGGGATTGAAGATCTTCAAGCATGACAACGCGAAGGCCGTCGAGTACGTCACCCAGCAGCTCGACGGCAACCGCCACTGGGGCGAGAAGGTGGTCGAGCTGAGCGCGCCGTGGTTCACCGAGGACGGCCTGCCGACGGACGCCGGTCTGCGTGAGGCCATCCGCTACAAGGAGGAGGCCTCCGGCGAGCCGAGCACCGCCGGGCCGGACCAGTGGTCCGCCTTGGACTTCGTCCGCCAGGCGAACGACGAGCTAACCCGCACGGGCTGGAAGCCGTAGCCCTCGCGGACTTCGGGGATGTGGAGCCGCCGTGAACGCGCGGGAGGAGACGACGATGCCGCGAGGCTTGCCGCGACTTTGCCTGTGGGTGCTCGTCTGTGGGCTGCTGCTCAGTCTCGCGCCCGCGCCGTCAGGGGCGGCCCCTGCCCTGCCGCCAGCCGCCGTCGCCCAGGCGCCCGGCGCCCAGGCCGGCACGCTGCCGGTCCGCGTCGGCACGCTGGGCATCGTCGCCGACGCCCCGGTCTACCTGGCGGCCGATCAGGGCTACTTTGCCGAACAGGGCCTCGCCGCCACCTTGGAGCGGTTCGACACGGGCGCCCAGATGGTGGCGCCGCTCGCCGCGGGTCAGCTGGACGCGGGCGCCGGCACGCCGGCGGCCAGCCTGTTCAACGCGATCGGGCGCGATCTGCCGCTCCGTATCGTCGCCGACAACGCCCGCGTCGCCCCCGGCAACAGCCACATCGTCCTCGTCGCCCGTCCCGATCTCCTGTCCAGCGGCGCCCTGCGCGACTACGCCGACCTGCGCGGGCTGCGCATCGCCGTGAACGCGCGGGGCACGGGCACCGAGATCCAGCTCGACCGGGCGCTTGCCCGCGGGGGGCTGACCCTGGCCGATGTCGACCTGCAAGAGGTGCCGTTCCCCGACATGCTCGCGGCGCTGAGCAATCGCTCGCTCGACGCCGGCATCACGCTCGAGCCGTTCCGTGCCCTCGGCCTCGCCCGTGGCGTCTTCGAGGTCTTCCATCCCGTCGGCGACTTCTATCCCGACCAGCAGATCGCCGTGCTGCTCTACTCGCCGCAGTTCGCCGCGCAGACGGACGTGGCCAACCGCTTCATGGTGGCCTACCTGCGCGGCCTGCGGGACTTCGCCGATGCGTTCTACCGCGACGTGAACCGCAACCAGGTAGTAGACGTGCTCGCGCGCAACACCGTGGTGCAGGACCGTGCGCTCTACGCCGCGATGGTGCCGCACCAAGTGGACCGCAACGGGCAGGTGAACCGCGAGAGCCTGGCCGCCGACCTCGACTGGTACGCCGCGCACGGCTACCTGACCGGCGACAAGCCCGACCTGAATACGGTCATCGACATGCGGTTCGTGGACTACGCGCTGGAGCAGCTTGGGCGGCAGTAACCCCGCGGCGGTACGCGGCCGCGAGATCGGTTGGCAGGGCGGGCGGCTGGGCGCGAGTGCGCGCCCTGGCCCTAGGGGTTCGGCGCCTCCGGCCGCGGGTAGCCGGCCAGCAGCGTGTACAGCATGCCCGCTGGCAGGATAATCAACCCCAGCAGCGTGAGCACGTGGGCGCCGGACAGAATGCCGACCCCGAAGCACGCTCCCCCGATGATGATCCACAGCATGCTCAACCACAGGGTGCCGTGTCTGATCCTCATCTTCACTCCGTGCTCATCAGACTGTGTCCCAGGATACCACGCCCGCCCAACGGACGCGCCGTGGGCCAGGGCCAACGGGAGACTGAAGGCCGCGCCGGCCACACGGCCGCCCGCCCCTCAATCGCTGAATGCGGCGGTGCGGTCCCTATACTCCCTCTCCCCCTGGGAGAGGGTCGGGGTGAGGGCGCGCCCCGATAACCCAACCGTCGGCCCGGATCGGGTATGACGGGTCCGCCAACGCGGCGAACGGGAGCAATTCAGAGCTAGAGCGGGGAGCTACGGCAGGCTGCGAATCCAGGCGAGCGCCTGGTCGTGCTCGGCGGCGCTGATGTCGTGGCCCAGGCCGGGGAACTCGGTTTCCTGCACCGAGACGTTTAGGCTCTGGAGAGCCGCGGCGAAACGACGCGCGCGTTCGACTCGCGTGTTCCCGAGGTAAGGGCTCCACTGAGCCGGCACGGCCGATGGGTCATTGTCCTCCGCCCCCACGCCAATCCAGAACGGAATGCCGGGGAGCGCGTCAAGGTTCGCATCGCGGCCAAACCGCTGCTTCACGTCGGCAACGCCGAACGGGTACGCCAGCGGCTGCACGCTGCCCGACACGGTGGTGGTCCGGAACGGTAGCGTGTACGTGCCGGCGGACATCAGCACGACGCCGCGGACGCGGTCGGGGTACAGCAGCGCGAAGCGGTCGGCAAGCTGCGCGCCGCGCGAGAAGCCGTAGAGAGCGACGCGCGGCTGCAGCAAGTGGCCCGTCTTCGCCGGCAGCTCGTCGAGAATCTGCGCCAGCCGCGGCAGGAAGCGCGGCCCTTCGCTCGCCACGGTAGCCGGGTTGGTCCAGTCGCCGTAATCGAACGTCGGTCCGACCAGCACCCAGCCCTCGCGGTCGCTCCACGCCCGCACGCTGTCACACATGCCCCGCCCGTCGCCACCCATGCCGTGAAGGGCGACAAGCACCGGCGCGGGGTCCTTCACCCCGGGCGGAACGTGAACGTAGTAGTCGTCGAACACCAGGTCCTGCGCGGGCGAGGGCGCCGGGGCCGGCGGTGCGGCCGGGCTCGCGGCGTCGGGCGCGGGCACGACGATGGCGACCGGCGGGGTGTCCGCCGGGGGGTCGAGGTTGGGCCGCGAGATGACAGCGGCCGAGGCGCCGTCGTGCGACACGGGCGCGGCGGCGGCGCGGGACGCCGCGCTGCCCGAGAGCCCGAGGTATAGCGCGACCAGCACCAAGAGGGCGCTCAGCGCAACGATAATCCCCAGGATAGTGGCTCCCCGCGTCCGCTGGCGCATCCGTGCCCCCGGCTCCCTATACCATCGCGGCGCTGCCGCCCACCATCTCCATTATATAAGCTGTTTCTTAACCCATGCCATTATAACCGGCCGGCACCCACCCACGACTGCGGCAGGCACGGTCGGGAACGACCAGGCAACGGTCGGAAACGGCAAAGGAGCGGTCGGCCCGGGATCTGTGAGGGTTCTGCGGCCATCGCGCCCGGCGCGACGGGGCGGAGTGCGCCCCCCCGGGGGAGTCAGCTCGCGCGGCGGGGAGTGGAGCCGGCGCCGCGCTCAGGGCGCGTTGAGCGCCGCGCCATAGTAGCGGATGTAGTCCTCGACGTAGTAGTCCCACCAGCCGTGGCCGCGGCCGGTCTGGACGTGCCACGCCGGCTCGATGCCGCGCGCTTCGAGAGCGTCCTTGAGCTGCTCGGCTCGGTCGTAGTAGACGTCTTCGTCGCCGAGGTCGATCCAGATCTTCAGGCCCTCGATGTCCGGTGCGGTGGCCGCGAGGCTCACAGGGTCGCGCATCTCCCATTCCTCGCCGGTGCCCAGGAATGGGATCTCGCCGTCGTCCTCGCGCAGCGACGGGCTGTGCGCGCCGATCACGCCGAAGACTGAGGGGTGGTTGAAGCCTAGCTGGAGCGCGCCGTGGGCGCCCATCGAGACGCCGCCGATCCCGCGCCGCGCGCTTTCGGGTAGCGTCCGGTAGGTGGCGTCCACGTGGCGCACGAGGTCCTCCGCGACGTAATCGCCCCAGCGCGGCCCGTCGTCCACGTGGTTCACCCAGTACGCGTAGTCGCCCTGCGGGAACACCACGATCATCGGCTCCACTTCAGAGGAGGTGATGAGCCGGTCCACTGCGTCCACGAACCCGTAGGCCAGCCACTCTTCGTAGGACGCGGCGATGCCGTGCAGCATGAATAGCACCGGGTAGCGCCGACCCGCGGTGTCGTAGTCGGGCGGCAGATAGACGAAGTACGGCATCTCGGCGTCAAGCGCCGGGCTGTAGAAGAACTGCTGACGGAGCGTCCCCTGGACCGGGCCAACGTAAGGACTAACGCTGGCCGCGGTGCCGGTCGGCCCCGCGGCGCTGCCGGGGCGCCGCACAATCGGCTCGCGCGCCGGAAAGTCGGGAATCTTGCCGCCGCGCGGCACCGGTGTGCCGAAGGCGCGCGCCATCCGCGGATCGGCGGCCGGCGGCGCGGGGCTCCGCGCCGCGCCCGGCAGGCTCGGCAACGGTTCGAGCGGTAGGACGAGCAAGCAGGCGATCGCCGCCGCGGTGGGCATCGCGATCCACGCACGCCAGTGCCGAGCGCGCGGCAAGAACAGCCGCCAGCGGATCATCAGCCAGGTGAGGCCGACGAGCGCCAACTGGAGGGCGGTGTAGGCCGTCTGCAGCCGGCGCGCGCTGAGGGGCAGCGGTGGCAGGAGCACGCCGACCAGCAAGACGAAAACGACGTGCACCGCGTAGGCATACAGGGCATTCTGGCCCAGCGGCAAGAGCAGCCAGCCAAGCAGCCGATTCCACGGCCGCCATAGACGATCCACGAGGAGGTAGGCGAACACGAACACGAGCGCGAACGCCAGCAGGCGGCCCGGCCGCAGGTCGCCCTTCCCGAACAGGGCGACGACGAGATCGGTCACGTCGAGGCTCGCCGGGTCGTCCACCGGCAGCATCCGCCAGAACGCGTCGCCGGCGCGGTAGATGGCGATGAGGCCCGCCACCCCCAGCCCCGAGACGATCAGCGCCGGCCAGCGGGGCACCCAGCGGAGCGCCGCCGCGAGGCGCTCGCGGTGGTAGCCCATCACGATGGCCGTCACGAACAGCGCCTGCCAGGCCGAGAAGTGGAACGCGTAGTTCCCGGCGATCTGCCAGGGCACGTCCGCCTGCTCGGGGAAGAACTGGTACGCGGCCCACAGCGCCCAGGAGAGCGCGAGCACGACGGGGGTATAGCCCTGCGACAGGAGAATCAGCACCAGCGGCGTGACCGCCAGCAGCAGCGCGTAGAGCAACGGAATGTCGACCACGTAGTAGGTGCGGTGGAGGGTAAGCACGCTGACGACGAACGCCGCCGGGTCGCCGAGGTCGACGCTCTGGGCCCAGCGAAGACCCAGCGCCTCGGACACGGGCAGGAAGACGAGCGTCAGCCCCACCGCCAGCAGGTAGAGCTGCGCGGCGCGATCCAGCACCCGGCGCAGCGCCGCGCCGAGACCATCGCGCGCGATGAGCCCCCGGTATGCGATGCCGACGACCAGGCCGGAGATGAAGATGAAGCCTTCCGCCGCCGAGGTGAAGAAGCGGTTGCCGCCCGTCACCGCATACAGCCACGAGGGGCCGCCGATGTGGTCGACGATCATCGCCACCGCGCAGAAGCCGCGCAGGAAGTCCAGCCGGAGATCCCGCCGCCCGCTCGCCCCGTACGCTAGGCGCGGCCATTTGAGGACGAAGGGCCAGCGCCGCTGCGGTCCATCGGCGCTGGGTGCCGGCGCGCTGCTCGGCGCGGCGGCGGCGGGCCTTTCCGGCGCGTCGCCGAGCGTCTCGACTGGCGCGGGCGGGTCGCGGTCCACGGAGCCTCTCCCTGCACGTGCGCTGGACCCGGAGAGTCTAGCACGCGCACATAAGACGCCGATAAGACCGCCCGCTGCCTGTCAGGGTGGCGTGGGGAGGGGCGCCGACTCGCTGGCCTCGCTGCCGCTGCTGCCGTGGACGATCAGCTCGACGGTGGGGGGCACGCCGGGCGGCGGGCTAGCGGTCGTCGTCCAGGTCCAGGAGGCGAAGCCCGAGGCATCAGTCCGCTCGGGCTCCGGCCGGGCGCCCTCGGCGGCACGGCCCGCGGCTTCCGCGCCGTTGGCGTAGTGGTACTCCTTCGCCAGCCACTCACGTGGCCGGAAGCCGACCACGGCGACGTTGAGCACGTCGGACGGCGCCTGGTCGCCGCGGAACACCGTCAGGCCCGCCGGGTAGCGAGGCAGCAAGTCGGCCGCCAGCGCGCTCCGCGCATCGCGCTCGGCGTCGACCGTCGTCGTGCCCAGCGCCTGCTCGAAGGCCGCCTCGAAGGAGTAGGGCGCGCCCGTCTGGCGCACGACGTCGATGACCGCCGGTAGGCCGTAGCTGTTGGCCAGCCAGTCGATGACCAGCGAGCTGTGGGAGTAGATCTGCCCCGCCCACCCCGACCCCGCCGCCTGCTGCCAGCGCTGGTTGGTGTTCAGGTCGTGCAGCGGCACCAGCCGGTCGGTGTGCAGCGCGCTCGCCACGCGCGCCTCGCGCAGCCAGCGGTCGCGCGCGGCGTAGCTGGGGCTGTGCTCGGCCAGCACGCGGCCCTGGATGTACTCGGCCAGGCCCTCGTTAAACCACTGGGCAATGCCGCGGCGCTGCGTCGTGTCGCCCTGCTCGACCTGATGGGTCAGCTCGTGGGAGACGTAGTCCAGCGCCTCGTCCGCCGAGCCCCAGCCGTCCGCCTGGCAGTAGATGCCGCGCCGCGGCGTGGCGTTCTGGGCCACCGCGAAGCACTCCGGCGAGACGTCAGGCCCCGGCGTGCGCAAGAGCTGGCCGCTCAACGACGACAGCTCGCGCGGATCGTTGAACAGATAGAACTCGAGCCGCGCCTGCGGCAGCGGCAGGCCGGTGATGCGCGGCACCGCCTCCAGGGCGATTGCCACGGCATCGCGCATCCAGCGCAGCTTCGCGTCGGATACGCTGGGGGCAACGTAGAGCGGCACGTCGGAGTCCAGCACCTGGCGGAGCGTCACGCCCTCGATGGTGATCGGGCCCGTGGCGACCGGCTCCTGTGCCCACGCGCGCCGCGCCGTAACGCTCATACCGAGCAGGCATACGGCCAGCAGCGCCAGCCGCGCTCCCGGCCCCGGCACCCGGCATCTCGCGCTTCGGCCGTTCATCGCTCGCTCTCTCCTCGTGGCGCAGCGCCCGTCGCGCGCCCGTCCTAGCCCGACGCCGATCACCAGCAGCCGCCTTGATTGCCCCCAGCATAGCGGGTGGCCCGGCCGCGGAGCAATGGCCTGCCGCCGCGCCCCGGCCGGGCACCCGACGATTGACGCCTCGCGCGCCCTGGGCTACAGTTTCTCACGCCCGACGCCGCCAGCGTCGGGCCACCGCCAAAGGAGGCCGCATGTTTGGCTCGCGTCGGCTGGGCCCGGAGACGATGCCCCTCGACCAGAACATCGCGCTGTTGTTCTTCGAGTACCTGATCGGGTCCCCCGACGAGCGCGGCAAGTGGTCCGTCCTGGGCAAGGAGGCCGAGCCGCTGGAAGCGTGGCTGCGCGCCGGCTGGCGGGTGATCGGCCAATCGCAGTCGTCGGTCACCAACCTCGGCGGCATGCAGGCCGTTATGCTGACCTATACCTTGAGCCGGATGGCCGACTGAGAGACCGAACCCGCCAGGTCACTTCGCGCGCAGTGCCCGCAGGACCTTCTCGGCGGTGATCGGCAGGTCGGTGATCCGCACGCCCACCGCGTCGTAGACGGCGTTGGCGATGGCGCCGGCCGTGGGCACGTTGCCGCTCTCGCCGATCGCCTTGCCGCGGTACGGCGCCGGGCCCTCGTCGGACTCCACCAGCACCGTCGTCAGCTCCGGGATGTCCTTGACCGTGGGGATCTTGAACTCCCCGAGGTTTGCCGTAACGACGCGGCCCTCGTCGATGCTCAGCTCCTCCATCGTGGCGAAGCCGAACCCCATGATGGTCCCGCCCTCGATCTGCCCTTGGTGGCTGAGCGGGTTGATGATCGTGCCCACGTCGTGGGTGGTGACGATGCGGCGGACGCGCACCTGCCCCGTTTCGGGATCGACCTCGACCTCGGCCGCCTGCGCCGTGAAGCACGTCACGTCGACGTGGTCGGCGCTGTAGCGCGCCCGCCCCTCGACCGGCCCGCTCGCCGCCACCTCGTCCCAGGGCAGGCCGCGGCCGCCGTCGTTGACGACTACGAAGCGCCCGTTCTCCAGCCGCACGTCGCCCGCGGGCACGCCGAGCGCCTGCGCCGCGCGGCCGCGCAGCTCGTCGCGGGCCTGGAGGCTCGCCTGGTACGCGGCCTGGCCGGCGACGTGCGTCACGCGGCTGCCGCCGGAGCCGGCGTCGGCCGGCGCCTGGCTGGTGCCGCCCACCGCCAGCTGCACCGCCTCGAGCGGCACCGTCAGCGTTTCGGCCACGATCTGGCGCATGGCGGTGTGGGCGCCCGTCCCCACGTCGGGCACGGCGGTGATCAGCGTCACCGCACCGCCCGGGTCCACCCGCACGATAGCCTCCGACGCGCCCCCGCCGACGGTCCGCTGCGCGCACGCCATGCCGCGCCCGACGTTGCGCGGCCGCGGCTTGGTCCACTCGACCGTCTCGGCACAGCGGCGCAGCACGTCCTTCAGCTTGATGTCGTGCCACTCGTGGCCGACCGGCGACAGGTCGCCCTCCTCCATCGCGTTCAGCATGCGGAACTCGTAGGGGTCCAGCCCGAGCGCGTGGGCGATCATGTCCATGTCCGACTCGACCGCGAAGGCCACCTGCGGGTCGCCAGGCGAGCGCATGTGCCCGCACGGCACCTGATTCGTATAGACCGAGTACGCATCGATGCGGACGTGCGGGATCTTGTAGACACCGCCCGCCTCGCAGGCGCCCCACAGATTCACGATCGCCGTCGGCTTGAAGCCGCCGTAGGCGCCGCTGTTGAAGTAGATCTCCGCGTGGCGGGCGCAGATGCGGTTGTCGGCCGTCAGGCCCGTGCGCAGGCGGATCACCGAGGCGTGGCGCGGGTTGGCGGCCATCAGCTCCTCGGTGTAGCTCATCACCATCTTGACGGGCTGCCCCGTGCGGCGGGCTAGCGGGTATTCGATCAGGAGGTCGCCGATACTGCCCTTGCCGCCGAAGTCGCCGCCGATGTGCGCCTGCTGCACCGTGATCTCGCTCTCGGCCAGGTCCAGCGCCTGCGCGAGCAGCTGGCGCGAGCGGAACGGCATCTTGTTGCTCATCCACGCTTCGAGCCCGCCGTCGGTGGCGCGGAGGATGGACGCGAACGGCTCGATGTAGCCGTGGTGGCTCGTGGGCGTGGTGAACACGTGCTCGAACGTGCGCACGGCCTGGCGGAAGCCCTCGTCCACGTCGCCCTTCGTCCAGACACGGTGCGAGTGGCAGTTGGGGACCTCGCTGATCGGCTCGGGCAGGCCCTCGTACGCGGCCATGTTCGGGTGTAGGATCGGCGCGTCGTCGCGGATCGCCAGCAGCGGATCGAACACCGCCGGCAGCTCCTCGTACTCGACGTCGATCAGGTTCAGGGCCTCCTCGGCCGTGTCGAGATCGTCAGCCGCCACCGCCGCGACCTTCTCCCCGACGAAGCGCACGACGTCGCGCGCGAGGACCGGCATGTCCTTCAGCCACCGCCCCCAGAGCCGGTCGGGCAGATCGGCGGCGGTCAAGACGGCGCGAACCCCGGGCAGGGCCGCGGCCCGGCTGGTGTCGATGCGCACGATGCGCGCATGGGGAAGCGGACTGCGCAAGCACCGGGCCCAGAGCATGCCGGGCAGCACCACGTCCGCCGCGTAGCGCGCGGTGCCGGTGACCTTCGCCTCGCCCTCGACGCGACCAACGGGCTTGCCGACCGCCACGAACTGTGCCATCGGACCGTCTCCTCGACGCGGTAATCGCCGGCATGATACCAGGCGCGCGGGCGCCGACACGGTAGCCGCCCCGTGCGACACCCGACGCGCCGTGCGCCCATTCCCGCGCCGCGGGCCACCCACTTCAGCGCAGTACGGAGACGGGCGGAAACAGCACACCGGGCGTGCCTGGCACGCCCGGTGTGTGATCGCAAATCTGCGGGGGCGCGCGCGAGGCGCCCCTCAGGGCCTATAAGCGGAACGGGGCTAGCCCATCGCGCCGCAGGTAGCCCACAATGGGGCCATCGCGCTCGTGGGCCGCGGCGAAGGGGCGTAAGGCGCCCAGCCGGTCCGCCGCCGGCCCGGGATCGACGCGGGCCGCGGCGGGCACGTCGCCGAGCAAGCTCGCGCGATAGCCGAGCGGCACGGGCGCGGCCACGCTGGCGACGGCGGGCGCCGCCCCGTCCACGGCCCGGCGCAGGCCATCGAAGCCCGCCAGGACCAGGGACGCCGCGAGCGGGCTCGCCGACGGCGGTGCGGCCAGGACCGCCAGGTCCGACAGCGCGGCGCGCTCGGCGGGCCGCGCCGCCAGGCCGTCCGCGCCGTCACCCGGCGACACCTGGGACAGCACCACTGGCACCTGCCCTTGGACGATGACCCCGGGCGCCCCGGCGACCGTTGGGAAGGTCACCGTGAACACCGAGCCGGGGATCACGGCGTTGTTCGCCCCGGTGACCGTGCCCGAGCACGTGACCACGAACGTCAGGCCACCTGGCGACTGGAAGCCCGTGCCCACGGGGTTCGGGGTGCAGTTGAAGGTCTGCGTGCTGAGCGTCGTGGACAGGGTGATGGTCGCCGTGC
This sequence comes from Pseudomonadota bacterium, assembly GCA_021325365.1. The sequence continues at coordinate 70,161 of JAJPHF010000063.1, read as the reverse complement.
CCGTCGGCAGCACCGCGGGCGAGTTGGTCTGGACCGTCACCGCGAACGTGCCCGACGAGGGCGGGCTGAGGCGAGCGGCCGTGAACACCGCCGACACCACGCTGCCGTTGGATGGCGGCACGCACTGGAACGGCGAGCCAGGCACGATGACCGGGTTGGCGATGCCGATCGGCGTCGCCGTGCGCGTCGGCGTCGCCGTCCCCGTGGCGACGGCCGTCGTCGTCGGCGTCGCGGTCATCGTCGGCGCCAGCGCCGTCGCCGTGCCGGCCACGGCGGTGGCCGTCAGAGCGGTCGCGGTCTGCGTCGCCGGCGCGTTGGCGAGCGAGGTCGCCGTGAGCGCGGCCGCCGTGGCCGTCTGCACCGCGGCCGTGACGATCGGGTTCACCACGACCGGCGTGCCGGGCACGCAGAACGGGCTCACGGACACGTTGCTCGGGAACAGCGGCGGAGGCGGCGGGGGTGGCGGCGGCGGGGGCGGCGGCGGAGGCGGCGGCGGGGGCACCAGCAACTGCTGCTGGAGCTGCTGCTGCTGGATCTGGAACGCCTGCTGCGCCCCCTGCTGCGCGAGCTGAGCGGACGCCGCGGCCTGCGCCTGCGCCTGGCTATTCGCCGCCGCGCCGGCCGCCTGCGACGTCTGCACCTGGGCCTGCTGCGCGTTGTTGCCGTTGGCCGTCACGCGGCCGGGCGCCTCGCCCTCCGTGGCCAGCGTCTCCTGCCCGGGCCCCAGGACGCGGGTCACCCCGGCGTTCGACACTTCGATGTTGCCGCCGCCCGTGGGGCTGACGTTCTGGAACAGCACCCGCGTCGCCCCGCTAGGCGTCGGCGGCTGGAACGCCACGATCCAGTCCGTGCCGCGCACGAACGCCGTGGCGGCGGGCGTCTCCACCTCGTAGCGCGCCCCGGCGTCCACCAGGCTCATCACCCGGTGGAGCGTGGTGCCGGCCGACTGGACTAGGTGCAGGACCGGGTTCCCGCCGCTCGTCTGCTGCAGCTCCTGGATCAGCAGGCCGGAGTCCGGGCTGATCGTCGTATTGGAGCCATCCAGATAGACGACCCGCGCCGAGCCGCTCGCGTTGGTGCGAACGCTCCAGCCCGCGGTCAGGCTCTGGCCCGACTGCGCGGCCGTCCAGTTGTCGCTGCCGGGCGCGCGCACTTCGACGCTGGGCTGCCGGACTTCCAGCGTGGCCGACGCGGCCGTCACCTGGTCGCTCGGCGCGCTCGGCGGCGCGGCCGGGGGCTGCGCCGCGGGCGCGGGCGGTGGCTCGGCCGGGGCGACGTTCGACGCATCGGCGTCGTCGGGCTGCGTCGCGACCGACGGCGCCAGCGCCCCTTGCGCGTCCACGAACGGCGCCGGGCTCCCCCCGTCGTCGTCCGCCAGGACCGGGCGCGCCGCGCCAAGAGCTGCACCAACCGGAAGCAGAAGCGTGGTCAGGAATATAGCGACCCAGGCTGCCCCAAGCGCGCGCCGGAGTGCATCGTGCTTGATCATCGGCTGCCTACGCCTCCCTTCAATCACACAGGACGCCTTGCCGGCCGCGCGAGGCGGACGCCAGGGGGGCACGGCGACCCTTCCGGCATACACACCGGCGTTCAGCCTACTAAACGATTACGGCGCCCATCCGTTACACTCCGGAGCGCCCAATTTGTTGATCCGCGTAGAATTCACCGGCCCCGCCCGCGGCAACACGCCGCGCCCAGGCCGCCCGCCGGCCACGGCGACGTCACGGGATTGAGATACGTCCCCGGGCGGCAGGCGCCGGCCGGCCGCCGGGCGCGGCGAGCCAAACGCCGCGCGAAGCCCGCGAGCCGCCGGCCGCGGTGAGCCCTTGAGCGCCCGGCCGCTCGCCGTAGTATCATGACCGCGGGCGGCGCGGCCGGCGGGCCGCCGCCCACGCTGGGCCGGCAGCCGCTCCCCGCGGCGCCAGGTTTCCCAAGGGATCACCCATGCGAAAGGCCAAACCGACCGGGGCGCCGCAGCCAACCGCGCCGCTTGGGTCCCGCAGTCGCGCCCGCCTGGCGCTCGCCGTCCACGCCGCCGCGGCGCGCGCCGAGCGCGGACGGGAAGGCCGCCGCACCCTCTTGCTCGCTGTCTGGCTCGCGGCCTGCGCGCTCCTGGTCGGGGCCTTGCTGACCGCCGCGCCCATCGCCCGGCCGGTGGCCTTGGACCCGCCGGCGGGCGCGATCCAGCGGGCGGGGCCCGCCGAGGACGACGAGCCGCCCGCCGACGCCCCCGCGGTGCTGGCGGCCCGCCAGGTCGCCCTCGGCCCCGCCGAGGAGGATGCGAGCGCGGCCGACGTCCCGAGCGGCGGCCTCTACCTGGCGAGCGGCGGCCCCCCGCAGCCGCTCCGCGCCGCGCCCGACCGCACCGCCGAGGTGCTGGTCCAGGTGCCCAACGACGCTACCCTCGACGATCTCGGCGAGGAAACGCCCGATGGCGCCTGGCGGCACGTCGCCTGGGACGGGTGGGATGGCTGGATCGCCGCTGGCTTGCTGCTCCGCCGGCCGTAGCGCCGCCGCCGAAAATAGGTTGGCCGCCACGCCTCGTTTCGTGCGACAGTAGACGGTGCGTACCGCGCCGAGCAGCGGGCCTGCCGGCGCCCCGAGGGATGACGGTCTGATGAACGTGTTACCGCCTGTCCGTCGCCGCCCGGCCATGCGCCGCGTCCTGAGCGCCTGGCTGGCCATCCTCACGCTCGCCGCGGTCGGCTGCGCGCCCGCCACCGGCGCGGCGCTCGCGGCTCCACCCAGCACCACCGCCCGCGCCGGCGCCGCTCAGCCCGCCGCCACGCCCGAAGACACGGCGGCGCGGATGGCCGCCGCCGTGCGCCCGCTGTTCGACGCTCGCGCGTTGGTCACGCGGCTCCACGGCACCCCGCCCGGACCGCTAGAGATCACCCCACCCGAGCGCACCGCCGCGGACGTCGGGCGCGTCGAGCAGTTCCGCCTGCTCGACCAGACCCAGACCCCCAACGTACTGAAGACGATCGACGCGGAGCTGCGCCGCGTGACGCCGCATGGCTACTGGTACGTCGAGCGCGGCCGCACGGTCGACGACGACGCGCTGGCGCGCAGCGCCGACACGTTCGAGAACGCGATCTATCCGACCGTGCAGCGGCTGATCGGCGGCGGCCGCGAGCTGGGCGCGATCACGCTGCTGCACGCCGACGTGCCGGGCGTGGCCGGCTACTTCAACTCCGCCGACCTGTTTCCCCGCTGGGTCCACCCGGAGTCCAACGAGCGGCCCATGCTCTACCTGAACTTCAACGCCATCCGCCCCGGCACGGCCGGCTACACGCACACCGTCTCGCACGAGCTGACGCACCTGTTCCACTTCTACGTCGGCCCGCAGGAGGACACCTGGGTGAAGGAGGGCATGGGCGAGCTAGCCCAGGAGCTGGTCGATCCGGCGTTTCGCTACGGCGTCAGCGCCTTCCTCAGCCGGCCCAGCACGCAGCTCACAGGCTGGCCGCCGTCGCCGCCCTCGCCCGAGCACGCCTACCACTATCAGGCCGCCGAGCTCTTCCTAGAGTATTTCATGCAGCGCTACGGCGGCCCGGAGGTGCTGGCGCCGCTGCTGGCGGACGGCGGCCGCGGCGCCGACACGTTCGACGCCTACCTGGCCGCCACCGGCCGGCCCGAGCGCTTCGACGACGTGTTCCGGGACTGGGTCATCGCCAATCTCGTGCAAGATCCCTCCATCGCCCAGGGCCAATACGGCTACCAGCAGCCGCCAGACGGCCGCCCTCGCGTGGTCGACGTGCGCGGCCCCGGGTTGCAGGACGGCCGCGTTCCCCAGTACGGCACAGACTATTACCGCATCGGCAGCCCCGCGCACCTCCGCTTCCAGGGCGCCACGACCGTCGGCCTGATCAGCGACGACCCGCCCGCCGGCGGCCCGTTCTGGTGGAGCAACCGCGGCGACATGATGGACACGCGCCTCACGCGCCCGCTCGACCTCCGCGGGCTGAGCACGGCGACGCTTACCTACGATCTGCGGGTGGACACCGAGCAGGACTACGACTACGGCTACGTGATGGTCTCGACGGACGGCGGCACGCGCTGGGAGCCCCTCGCCGGGCAGTACACGACCAGCGCGAACCCGACCGGGCACAACCTGGGCGTGGGCTACAACGGCAAGACCGGCAACAACGCCCAGTGGGTCGCCGAGAGCGTCGACCTCTCGCCGTACGCCGGGCAGCAGGTGCTCCTCCGCTTCGAGTACGTCACCGACGACTCGTACAACGCCCAGGGTATCGCGGTGGCGCGCGTGGCCGTGCCGGAGCTAGGCTGGCAGGACGACGGCAGCGGCTGGACGCCGGAGGGCTTCGTCTGGGCCGAGAACGCGATTCCCCAGTCCTTCGCGCTGCAGCTCGTGGAGTACCGCGGCGACCAGGCCACGGTGCGCCAGGTGCCGGTCGACGCGAGCGGACAGGCCGACGTCGACCTACCGGGGATCGGCGGCGACCTGACGGCGGTCGTCGTGGCCGTCTCGGGCCTCGCGCCCCAGACGCTCGTGCCCGCCCGCTACACGCTGGACGTGGCGCCGCTCGGCGGGTGACCCCGCTCCCCCCAGCCCCCTCTGCCCCACAGGGGAAAGGGGGAGGGCGCCAGCGCAGGCTCCACCGGAAGCCCCCGCCCCCTACGGGGGAGGCGGTCGGGGGAAGGGCCTACCCCCCGCCCGCGGCCAGATAGGCCGCCAGGTCGGCGGGGGTGCGGCCATCCTCGAGGGGCGGCCCCACGCGCCAGTCACCGAGGATAGTCACGCGCTTGCCCTGCCACTGGTCGCCGGGCACGCCGGTGTGCGGCGTCTGGTAGCTGACCGGCGTCAGGTACTGACTCGTCCACTCGTCGATCGGGATGTAGCGGTCGGTCCCCAGCCAGGAGCGCGCGCCCTGGTTGGGGTCCATGACGTACACGCCGAGGATGGTCGCGCGCGGGTAGTCGCGGTAGGGGTCGCCCTCGGCCTCGACGCCGCGCACGAGCACGTAGTGCTCCCCACGCCAGATGAGGGCGATGCCCGGCTGGCGGTAGGCGGGGTTGGCCAGGAACCAGGCCAGCACCTTCGTCGCCTCCAGCGGATCGTCGCTCTTCCAATGGCTGAAGCCGCGGTCGGGCATGTGGTGGTGCAGCGCCGAGGCCACCGCATAGGGCGAGGCGTCCCACTGGTCGAGCGTGAAGCCCAGGTTGTGGTCCGTCTCCCAGTCCCAGGTGTCCGCTTGGAAGGCGCGGCTATCCGGCGCCGCGCGGCCCGTCACGTACTCCGTCCAGCTTTGAATGATCGCCGGGTCGCACCACACGTCGGTAAGCTGGCGGTGGAACGGCACCGGCAGGTCGAGGCTAAAGGCCTGGCTCGCGGCCGCGGCGTCGAGATAGGCCCGGGCCGCGTAGCCGGTCTGGTCGCCGTAGCGCACGCGCGCCCAGTCGCCGCTCGCGGCCCCGGCGAGCGCAACGCGCGCGCCGGCAGGCAACACGGTCAGGACCGGCGCGTCGGCGCTCGGCGCCGCGCGCAGGTTGAGCGCCTCGCGGACGACGATGGTCTCGGCGGGCTCCTGGGCCTGGCCGGCGGTGGCGCCGAGCGCCACCCCCGCCGCCAGCGCGGTCGCCGCAATCCATGGGACCAATTGTCGCAAGCCGTCTTCTCCCCCGCGCCGGCGGCCACCGGCGCGGGGACATTGTAGCAGCGTGCAGCCCCAGCCCTGGTAGGTGGCGAAGACGCAGCCGCCGGATACGACTCGACGATGCGCGCAGTCCGCCCGCGCCGCGGCGCGAACGCTCGGCGCGGCGCCCGCTCGCCCGAACGAGGCCCCTATTAGTGGGAGCCGGCCGACGAGATGCGGTAGCCTGGAAGGAGAAGCCGTGGTGGCGGGAGCAGGACGTTGGCACAGGTAAGGACAGGGGCGAAAGACCGGCCGGGCGCCATCGCCGCCCCCACGCGCCGCCCGCGACGCGGGCTGGCGCTGCTCCTCGCGCTCGCGGCGCTCGCCGCGGCCTGCGGCAGCCCGCCGCCGCTGGCCGGCACGGACCTGGGCCAGACCCCGGCCCCGGACTTCACGCTGACCGACCAAAACGGCGACGCTCTCCAACTGAGCGCGCTGCGCGGCCGGCCGATCGCGCTGACGTTCCTGTACACGCAGTGCCCCGACGTCTGTCCGCTCACCGCCGACAAGCTGCGCCGTACGGCCGATCTCCTCGGGTCGGCCGCCGACCAGGTCGCCTTCGTGGCCGTCAGCGTCGATCCTCCCCACGACGACGCCGCGGCCGCGCAGGCCTTCGTCGCGCAGCACCGCCTGACAGGTCGCCTCCGCTACCTCGTCGGCACGCAGGCCGAGCTGCAGCCCGTCTGGTCGGCGTACTACATGTACGTCGCGCCGTCGCCTAGCGACGACCCGGCCGAGCGCGCCGCGGCCAACTACGCCGCCCGCACGGCGACCCACACCGACGCCCTGTTCGTTATTGACCGGCAGGGGCGCGAGCGCACGCTGCTGCGGAGCGACTTCGAGCCGGAGGCACTGGCCAGCACCCTCAAGCGGCTGCTCGGCGAGTAGCGCCGTCCTCTCAAGCCGTCTCCACAATCCCTCCACAGCCCCTGCGGGTCTGCTTAACGGAAGCCCTCGATACTCCATTCTGCAGGGAGCAATGACGCGGCTCCCCAACACAAGGAGGTGGCAGGTGAGACGTCGGATTGCAATAGGCGTGGTGGCCGCGGCGGTCGTCGCGCTGGGCGTGGTCGGCCTGGCAGGGCCGATCCGGGGCGCCGGGGGCGCGGCGACCGCGCTCGCCCAGGCGCAGGGCGGCCCGGGCCAGGGCACGCCCGGTCCCAGCCAGGGCCCCAGCGGCCCGAACCAGAGCCCCGGCGGCCCGCGCCAGGGACCCGGCGGGCCGGTCGGCATGGGCCTGCGCGCGGCGATGGAGGCGGTGGCCAACAGCCTGGGGATGTCCCCGGCCGATCTGCGACAGGCCCTCCGCAACGGCCGGAGCCTGGCCGACGTGGCGGCGGCGCACGGCATGGACCAGGCGACGCTGCTGCAGACTATCACGAACGCGGCGCGCACCCAGCTTGACCAGGCCGTCGCCAACGGCCGGCTCACGCGTGGCCAGGCCGACGCGCTGCTCAACGTGGTGCAGCAGTTCGGCCCGCAGATCGTGACCCGCACCGGCCCGGCGGGCGGCCCCTTCGGCTTCGCGCCCGGGCGTGGCCCGCGCCAGGGCCGCGGGCCCGGGCCGCGCGGGCACTGGGGCCGCGATCGCGGCGCGATGCTGCGCCCCGTCGCGGACCTGCTCGGCATGACGCCGCGCGAGATCATCCAGGCGCGGCGCCAGGGCCAGAGCCTGGCGCAGATCGCCGCCGCGAAGGGCGTCGACCAGACGACCCTCGTGCAGACGATCACCAGCGCGCTGAAGAGCCGCCTGGATGCTGCCGTCGCGGCGGGGCGGCTGTCGCAGGACCGCGCCGACGCGCTGTACCAGCGGGCCCAGCAGGCCGTGCCCCAGCTGGTCACGCGCACTGACGTGACGGGCGCGCAGCGCGGCCCGCAACCGAACGGCGCTCGCCCCAACGGCGGCCCACAGGCCCCGCGCGGCGGCGCCCCAGGCCCGCAGGGCCCCGCGCAGTAGGCGCGGGCGCCTGACGAGCGCAAGCGCCCCGCCTGCCCCGGCGCGCGCCCCCCGGGCGCCGGGGTTGGCGCGGCGCTCGCGCTCGCGTGCAACACCGCTGGCCCCTATCCGGCACGCGCGCTCGGCGGTACGATAATGACAGACGTGCCCGGCGACGCCGGCCGGCGCAGCCGGCGTCGCCAACTAGCGGCGTCACCGAGTAGTATTGTGATCGATTGATCGCGCCCCGGGGCCGAACCCGCCGGCGGCCCCGCCGGCTCAGCATTCGCGGCGGACGCGAGCGCCAGGGAGATTAGCGTGGCACGCGGGACGGTCCTCGTAGTAGACGACGAGCCGAAAATCGTCGACATTGTGCGTGCCTATCTGGCGCGCGAAGACTATCGCGTGCTGGTGGCCTACGACGGCCGCGAAGCGCTGGCGCTCGCGCGCCGCGAGCGGCCCGACCTCATCGTGCTCGATTTGATGCTGCCCGAGGTCTCGGGCTGGGACGTGTGCCGCACGCTGCGCGCCGAGTCGGCGGTGCCGATCCTCATGCTCACCGCCCGTGACGACACCACCGACAAGATTGTCGGGCTGGAGCTGGGCGCCGACGACTACCTGGCCAAGCCGTTCGACCCCAAGGAGCTGGTGGCGCGCGTCCACGCGGTCCTGCGGCGCGCCGCCTCCCCCGGGGCCGGCAGCGGCATCCTGCGGCACGGCGACCTGGAGATCGACCGCGAGCGGCATGTCGTGCGCCGCGGCGGCCAGCCGGTAAACCTGACGCCGAGCGAGTTCGCGCTGTTGCAGGCCCTCGCCGAGCGTCCGGGGCGCGTCTGGACCCGCCTGCAGCTGCTCGACCGCTTGCAGGGCGTGGCCTTCGAGGGCTACGAGCGAGCGGTCGACAGCCACGTCAAGAACCTCCGCCAGAAGCTCGAGCCTAACCCGCGCCAGCCCCGCTACGTGCAGACCGTGTACGGCGTGGGCTATAAGCTGGGCGACGCCGAGGAGCCGGTCGGCGCGGCGCCCGGGGCCGCCGAGGAGGCGGACGATGCGTAGCCTGGGCGTCCGCTTGGCACTGGCCTTCCTGGCCGTCATCGTCGTCAGCGTCGGCGGGGTGGCCGTGCTCGCCGGCCGCGAGACGGCCAACGAGTTCCAGACCTACGTCGAGCGTGGCCGCGTCGTGTACCTGGAGCGCGTGGGCAATGGGCTGGCCGGCTACTACCGCGCCCGCGGCACCTGGAGCGGCGTGGAGCCGCTGCTGGAAGGCTGGCTCCGCGGGCCGCTCGACCGCCTGGCCGTCGCCGATGCGAACGGCATCGTGGTGGCCGACACGGCCGGCCGCGCCGTGGGCGAGTCGGCCGCCGACGCCGGACTGGGGCCGGGCACGGCCCTCGTCGTGGACAATCAACAGGCCGGCACCCTCTACGCGACCGTCAGTGGCGCCGCGTTCCACCACCCGCCGCAGGCGATTGCGCTCGACCAGAACGAGGCGGACCGGCTCCGCTCGCGCCCGCCCGGCAGCGCGGACGCCGCCGCGCCGCGCGGCAGCCCGCGCGAGCGCGAGGCGGAGGGGCCGCCGCGCACAGCGGGCGGCCTCTTCCCGCCGGCGCCGTCGCCCACCTCGCCGACCTCGCTCGAAGCCGGGTTCCTGGAGCGCGTCGATCGGGCGATCCTTTACTCGGCCGGCGCGGCAGCCGCGCTCGCCGGGCTGCTCAGCCTGCTGCTCGCGCGGCAGCTCGCCCATCCGCTCCGCGAGCTGGCGGCCGGCGCGCGGCGCGTCGCGGCCGGCGACCTGACGCACCGCGTCGCGGTGCGCGGCGCCGACGAGGTCGGCGCGGTGGCCGTCGCCTTCAACGACATGGCCGCCAGCCTCGAGCGAGCCGAGCAAGCCCGCCGCGCCCTCATCGCGGACGTCGCCCACGAGCTGCGCACGCCGCTGACGGTCATCGAGGGCACGGTCGAGGCGATGGTCGACGGCGTCTACCCCGCCGATGCCGAGCGCCTGGGCTCGATCCGCGAGGAGGTCGCCCTCTTGACGAAGCTGGTCGCGGACCTGCGCGAGCTGTCGCTGGCGGAGGCCGGCGGACTGCGGCTGGAGCCCGAGCCGCTGGAGCCCGCGGCGCTCGTGCGGCGAGCGGTGGCCGCGGCCGGCGCCCGCGCCGAGGCCCGCCACGTCAACCTCGTCGCCGATGTGGCCGACGATCTGCCGCTCGTCAGCGCCGACGCCGCGCGCGTGACGCAAGTCTTCGGCATCCTCCTCGACAACGCGCTCCGCTATACGCCCGCTGGTGGCCAGGTAATCGTGGGCGCGGCCGCCGAGACGCGCGTCGCCGCAGTGGAGCGCGCCGACGATGCCGACGGCGTGCTCGCGCGCTGGCGGCACGCGGCACCGCATGCGCCGGAGCGGCCGCCGGGCGCCCCCCCCGCCGACGATCTCGCCGACCAGGACCACCATCGCGCTGCCCCGCGGGCGGCGGCGGGACGGGGCGTGCGTTTCTGGGTCGCCGACAACGGCTCGGGCATCGGCCCCGACGATCTGCCCCACATCTTCGAGCGCTTCTACCGCGCCGACCCGTCGCGCGCGCGGCGCAGCGGCGGCTCCGGCCTGGGGCTGGCTATCGCGCGCCGCTACGTCGAGGCCCACGGGGGCGTGATCTGGGCCCAAAGCCCCAGCGTCCCGCCCACCGATGGCGCCCCGGGCGGCCGCGGCACGACCATCGCCTTCTGGCTGCCGGCGACGGTAGCCGCGGGCCACTCGGGCACCGCCGACGCGCCATCCGCGAGCCGCCCGGCCGCCGACGGCGCCTCCGCCGCCGTCCAGGCGCCCGTGCTGCGCGCCTGGGCCCGCCTCGCCCGGCCCTGAGCCGTGGCGGCCGGCGCGCCGGCCGCCACGGGATCTCCCGCCCCACTCCGACGGTCGGCTATTCCCGCGCTCCGCGTCAGATGGCCAGTCCGGGTAGGCGCCTCGCGCCCGCCGGGCCGCCGACGGACCCGCCCCGCCGATGCCGCCGAGGGCGGCAGCCCGAGGCTCGCGCCGACGCCCCTTCGCTTTGCTGGCGTTTGGGAGGGGGGTGTAGAATACCCGAAAGACGCGGGGCCCATCCGATCCGGTCGCGGCCCAGGCGTGCTCCGCTTGATGTCGCCGTGTCCGCGCCTGGCGGCCGGCGCGTATGCCTCCGCGGCTGGCCCGGCAAAGGAGATCCAAAGGTGATCGAGGTCTACGTCGAGAGCATCCGCGTCAATATGGCGAACTACAAGCGCGTGGTCATGCTGAAAGAGAAGACCGGGTCGCGCTTCTTGCCTATCTGGATCGGCCAGTTCGAGGCCGACGCCATCGCCATACCGATGCAGAACGTGCCGGTCAGCCGGCCCCTCACCCACGACCTCCTCGGCCGCGTGGTCCAGCAGCTCGGCGCCAAGCTCACCCAGATCGTCATCAACGATCTCGCCGACGAGACCTTCTACGCGCGCCTCATCCTCGACCAGAACGGCCAGCACCTGGAAGTCGACTCGCGCCCCAGCGACGCCATCGCGCTGGCCATTCGCGCCAAAGTGCCGATCTTTGTAGAAGAGGCCGTGCTGGACCAGGCTGGCATGGTATTTGAAACAGAGGAAAGTGAAGGCGAGACCGGCACGACCAAACACGAGGCCACTCCGATCGACGAGGAAAAGCTCTCGGTGTTCAAGCAGTTCATCGAGACGCTCGACATCGATGACCTGGGCAAGGGTGGCGGCAGTACCGAGAGCAAAGAACCGAAGAAGTGACGCCCCCCGCGGACGGACACTCGCCGCGGCAACGGGGGCGTTGCCGCGGGCGAGGGACGTTATGGAGCGCCACGAGGGCCTGATCCGCCATCTCATGGACACGGTGCGCTGCTCCGTCTGCAGCGGCACTTACGCGTACGAGAACGTCAGCGTGCTGGGCCACCAGGACGAGTTGTGGTTCCTCACGGTCACCTGCCCTGACTGCCGTACCCAGGGCCTGATCGCCGCCCTCGTCCGTGACGAGGAGCCCCAGCCCACGGCCCCCGCGCCGGCCGACGCCGGCCAGGCCGCGCCGCCGGCGGCCGACACGGCCCCCAGCGACGCGCCGATCAGCGAGGCCGACGTGGCGGCCATGCGGGAGTTCCTCCGCACCTTCCAGGGCAACTTCGCGGCCGCCGTCAGCGGCCGCTAGAGGAGCCACCGCTCCCGCCCTCCACTGCGGCGGACGACAGACCAGCGCCTCCAAGCCTCCTGCGCCGGGGCCGCGAGTTACCGGCAGAGAGCCGCCACTCGGACTACTCGTCGACCGGGCGACGCAGCGCCAGCGGCGAGGGTAGGGCCAGCGGAGAGAGGACCCGCAGGCGCGGGCGGGACGCGGCGGGCAGCGCGGCGCGCACGCGGGGCGCCAGCGCCCGCAAGGCTACGCGCCCCACCACGGGCGCGGCGGCGATCGCCAGCGCGCGCAGCAGCGGCGCGGCAGTCTGTAGCGCCTGCGTCGCGCCCGACGGCTCGGCGGACGGCGCCCACTGCGCCCGCCGGTAATACCGCTCCACGCGGCGGCCCGCGGCGCTCTCCACGCGCCGCTCCACGTACTCCTCGACAGTCACGGCCCACCGCGCGTCCTTGCCCATCTCGCCCCCTGTAGCCCTTCCCCGTATCGTCACTTGACCCAACGCCCCTCCGGCGCGGCACGGCAGCGGCGCCACCACGGCCCCGTACGTCTCACCAGCGGTAGAACTCGCGGCGCTCGTCGCCCGGGCGCCCGACGAACTCGTACAGGCGCGCGGGCCGGCCCGGCCCCTCCGGGCGCGCCTCGCCTACTACGCGCAGCGGCGGCCGGCCGAAGCCGTCGTCCGCGGGCCCCTCTGCCAGGCGACCGAAGACGCGCAGGAAGTTGCTGAACGGCAGCTGCCGCTCCGTGCGGTCCAGGATCGCCAGGTAGGCGCGGTACAACTGGCGCAGGGTGAACCGCGCGGGCACCAGCTCGAAGGCGATGTTCGAGTACTTCAGCTTCGAGCGCAGGCGTGTGACCGCCACGTCGAGCACGGCGGCGTGATCGAACGCCAGCGGCACCCGCGCCAGACGGTCGACGGGCACCCAGGCGGCAGCCCGCGCGTCGCCCGGTCCGGGCAGCCGCACCCGCGACGCCGCCACGAGGGCCAGGTAGACGACCGAGACGGTGCCGCTCGGATCGCGGCCCGGCTCGCCGAAGCTGGCGAGCTGCTCCAAGTGCGCGCCCGCGACGCCAGTCTGCTCGGCCAGCACCCGCGCCGCCGCCTCGCCCAGCGACTCGTCGCGCCCCAGCCGCCCCCCCGGCAGCGCCCACCAGCCACGCAGCGGCGCCTCCACCCGGCGCGTCAGCACGACCTGCAGCGCGTCGCGCTCGGCCTCGGGGTGCGGCGCGACGGTAAACACGCACACGTCGACGGCCACCGGCCGCGACGCGGCCGCCGCCTGGCCATTGGCGAGATGGAGCCCGCCGCGCTCCCCCGGCGGGCGCTCGGGCGCCCAGTCCCGCGGCGGGGCCGGCTGCTCCCAGGGGCGGAGTGCTGGAGCGGCGACATCGACGTCCATGTGCTCCTCTTAGCCGATTGCCGGCAGACGGTCAAGGCGGCCGGGCAGCTCATAATCGCCCTCCCGCGCTCCGTCGTCTACCGCCTACAATGGCATTGTACGCGCTTGCCAGCTGCGCGAGTGGCATGCGGCGTGCGGTAGCTGGCGCGAGTGAGGACCAAGGGAGCCGACATGGAGGACGCCGAGGCGCTGGTCGCCGCCTTCGAGGCCACGCTGCCGTTTGCGCTCGACCCGTTTCAACGCGAGGCGATGCTGGCGCTCGCGGCAGGGCACTCGGTCCTGGTCGCGGCGCCGACCGGGACGGGGAAGACCGTGGTGGCAGAGTTCGGCGTCCACCTGGCCCGGGCCCGGGGCCAGCGCGCCCTCTACACTACCCCCATCAAGGCGCTCTCCAACCAGAAGTACCGCGACTTCCACGCGCGCTACGGCGACGCGGTTGGCCTGCTCACCGGCGACCTCGTGGTGGAGCCAGACGCCGCCGTGCAGGTGATGACCACCGAGGTGTTGCGCAACCGGCTAGTCCAGGGCGCCGACGCGCTCGACGACGTGGGCGCCATCGTCTTCGACGAGGTGCACTACATGGGCGACCCCGAGCGCGGCACCGCGTGGGAGGAGTCGATCCTGCTCGCGCCGCACCACGTCCCCCTGATCTGCCTGTCGGCGACGGTGCCCAACACCGAGGAGATCGCCTCCTGGCTGCGCGACGTCCACGGCGAGCTGACCTGTGTCTTCCATGACGAGCGCGCCGTGCCGCTGGAGGTCCAGTACTTCCTCGACGGCCGCGGCCACCTCGTGCTCGACGCCGCGGGGCGGCGCCACGCCTGGTTCCCGGACGCGGGCGGCGAGCTTGCCGCCCGCATCCGCTACGGCGACCACGGCGGGGGCGACGGCGAGCGCGAGCCGCACTCGCTGCCGCCGCCGTGGCAGGTCGTGCGCTATCTGGAGACGCAGGAGCTAACCCCCGCCATCTACTTCCTCTTCGGCCGCCGTGCCTGCGAGCAGGCGGCCGAGAGCTGTCTCGGCCTGAAGCCCGTGCCCCATGCCGAGGAGCTGGTGCAGGAGGCGCGCCTGCGGCTGGCGGTGCTGCCGCCGGAGGACCGCAACCTGCGGCAGGTGGCGCTCCTGTTCCGGCTGCTGCCGCGCGGCGTCGCCGTTCACCACGCGGGGCTGCTGCCGCCGATCAAGCTCCTCGTCGAGGAGCTGTTCGCCGCCGGCCGGCTGCGCGCCGTCTTCGCCACCGACACGCTGGCGCTCGGCATCAACATGCCCGCCCGCACGGTGGTCGTGGGCGAGATGACGAAGTGGGACGGCCAGCAGCGGCGCCTCCTGACCCCCAACGAGTTCCGTCAGATGGCGGGCCGCGCGGGGCGGCGCGGCCTGGACGCTCGCGGCGTGGCCCTGGTGCTGTACTCGCCCTGGGTGACCTTCGAGCGCTCGATGGAGATCGCGAACGGTGAGCTGCTGCCGCTCCGCAGCGCCTTTCGGCCGAGCTACAGCACGACGATCAACCTCTGGCGCGGCCCCGCGGACGAGGAGCGGCTGGCCGACCTGTACGCCCGCAGCCTGCGTCGCTTCCAGCAGGACCAGCGCCTGCACCACCTGGCCGAGGTCAAGGAGTCACTGCACGAGCAGTTCGAGGCGCTGCAGGAGGGCGACCCCCGCGACCCCGCGGTCTGGACGGCGGCGCGCAACCTGTCGCGCGCCGAGCACGCGCTGAACCGCGCCCACGCGCTGGCCGGCCGCGAGGCGCGGGCAATGGTGGAGGGGCTGGCGCGGGTGCTGGAGCGCTTCGGCTACCTGAACCAGGGCCGCCCTACCTGGAAGGCCGCGTACCTGCGCCGCCTGTTCGGCGACAACGCGCTCACCCTGGCCGAGCTGCTCGCGGGGCGCTACCTGGAGCCGCTAGATGCCGCCGAGGTCGCCGAGGTGGCGTCGTGGTTCTCCTGGGACCGCGACACCCCCATGCGCGGCCTGCCGATCCCGACGCGGCTCTATCGCCTGCGCTCGGAGCTGCGCACCCTCCACGGCAGCGTGCTGGCCGAGGAGCTGCGCCAGGGCGTGGAGGTATCCCAGCCACTGTACGAGGAGTTCCACGGGGTGGCGCTCGCCTGGGCGCAGGGCTGGACGCTGAAGGAGATCGCCGTGCGCACGCGCATCGCCGAGGGCGACCTGGTGGGCCACTTCCAGAAGACGCTGGACCTGCTCGGCCAGCTCCGCAACGCCGCGCGGCACGCGCAGGCGGCGCCGGCCGTCGGCCCAGCACGCGGCACCCGGCGGGCGGCGGCCCGCGGCGGCGCGGCCGAGGTCCAGACCGAGCTGCTCGTGCAGCGGCTGAGCGAGGCGGACGAGCTGCTCCGGCGCGGCGTGGTCGCCGCCTCCTACCGCTGGGCGATCGAGGGCCCGCCCGACGCCGAAGATCTGGCCGACGCCGACTGGGTCCCGCCGCCGCTGGACGAGGAGCAGCCCGAGCGCCGCCGGGGCCGCGGCCCGTATCCCGACGGCAGGGTCCGCGCGCGCCCCGGCCGCGGCCGCGGCAACCCGGCCCGCCGCGCCGCCAAAGGCCCGAGCGGCCCCGACGCCCCGGCCGCCACCTCCGACAAGCGCACCGGCGGCCGCCACACGCTCACCTGGCAGCGCCCGGCCGCCGGCGGCAAAGCCAGCAGCAGTAGTGGCCGCGAGCGCCCGGGGCAGAGCGCGGGCGCCGGCGCGAAGAACGGCCGCCGCGGCAGCGGGGCGAGCCGGCCAGCGCGCGGCAAGCCGGCGCGGCGGCGGCGCGGACGGTGATCGCCTACTCGCATTGTGTAATTAATGCTCGCTAGAACCAGTCGTTGAGACCGCTGCACGCGGCCCAGCCTACAGTCCTACAGCGGCTGCACACGGGCGCGGAGCCATTGCTCGAACCGCGCGGTGGCGGCTTCGAGGCCATCAGCTCGTGTCGCCAACGCCGCGAACTGATCGACGGTTTCCTTTAGTCGGCCGTTAAACCGCAGTCCGTTCAGCCGAAGAAAAGTATCCATCGTGCCGAATGCCGTCCGCTTGTTCCCATCCAAGAATGCTTGGCCCTGCGAGATGCCTGCGGCAAGGAGTGCTGCCTGACGCAAGATGTCAGCCCCGCCATAGTGGGCGGCCATCTGCGGGCGCATGACCGCCGATTCCAATATGCCCTCGTTTCTCAGCGGCGCGACTACGAAGCCAGTGCGTTCCATCAGCTCGCTGTACAGCGCGAGCACTTCAGCCAGCGAGAGATAGCGAATCCCGGAACCCGCCATCCCTCAGCCAGCCTAACTCTCGCCGAGGGCACGGTAGATCTCTTCATTCTCACGCCAGCTCGCCTCGAATGCTTCCCGCAGGTCGGGGGGCATCGTCGGCCGAACGTCCAACGGCTGTACTTCGATAGCGAGGAGCTGTCCTTCGCGTAGTCCCCGCCGCTGCACTTCGCTCTTTGGGATGGTGACCACGTAGCTGTTGCCGACCTTGCGGAGCCTTTGCTGAATCATCGCACTCTCCTGCTACCGTATACACAGTATAGCTAATGATGGCGCACAGAGCACTAGAGGGCGTCATGCCGTAATGGCCAGCGCGAACGGGCCCGGGCTTACAGCCGCGGGTCGACGGGCTCGCTTTCGAGCGCGAGAACGCCGAAGACGCACTCGTGGGTGCGGTGCAGCGGCTCGCGGCGCACGAAGCGCTCCAGCGCCTCCACCCGATGAGCGTGCGTTCGTGGCCCGCGCGCTAGTCGCTGGGATGTCACGCTTTTCAGCGAGCCGCCCGCCGCGTCCTCGTCCGAGATTCGCCCTTGCGAGCGACCCGGGCTACTGGTACGGCCCGAGGACCTGCACCGCGGCGTCGGCGAAGGAGTGATCGACGAGCGTGTTGATGTCGATCCGCTGCTGCTGCAGGCCCGCGGCCAGAAAGTAGTCCTGGTCCTCGGCGATGCTCGCCACATTCAGATGGCCGTCGGGGGCGAGGCCAGGCATCACCATGCGGTCGTACAGCCCCGGGTCTTTGACGGTGGTGTTGCGCGTCAGGATGTCGACCGTCTCCTGGCGCTTCGCCGTGTCGCCCTTGTCGAAGGCGTCGTTGTAGTAGCGGACGCCCTTCAGGTACGCGATCATGAAGCGGCGCGCGGCGTCCGGCTGCGCCTGCATGAACTGGCCGCCGTAGAACACCTCGGCGATCTGGTAGCCGGGGATCAGCTCGTCGGTGCGCTGGTAGATCGTGCCCACGCCCAGGTCGAGGAGCGCGTCAGGAACGGCTCGATGCTGATCGTCGCGTCGAGCGAGCCGTTGCCCATCGCGTTCACCTGGTCCGGGAAGCCCATCTCGACCGGGTCGACGTCGTCCATCGACAGCCCGGCGCGGCGCAGCCACGTCGCCAGCGCGACCTCCACGGTGATGCCGCGCGCCGAGACGCCGACGCGCCGACCGCGCAGGTCGGCCGGCGTGCGGAGTTGTCCGCTGTCGGCCAGCTCCTTGCGGAACACCAGCGCCTGGAAGCCGTGGCCCGGCGTGGCCGATCCCTTGTCGGCGACGAGCTTGATGTCCACGCCGCGGCTGATGGCGTTGTTCAGGCCGGCGCTGTGCGCGCCGGCCCCGACGTCGAGCTGGCCCGCGCCCAGCGGCGCCACCATGCGCGCCGCCGAGTCGAAGGTCGTCATGTCCAGCTCGATGCCCTGTTCGCGCAGGTAGCCGAGATCGTTGGCGATGAAGATGCCGGCATCCGTCGTGCTCGCCAGGACGCCGATGTGCAGCGTTTCCGCATGCGCGGGCGTCGCCGGCTGGCCGGCCGCCGGCGCCGCCGTGGAGGCCGCGGGCGCGGATGCGGCCGGCGCCGGGGCAGGCTCGGCCGCCGGCGCCGCCGGCTTGCAGGCCCCGACGAGGAGGAGTCCACAGGTTAGGACGGCGCCGACCGCCACACCGCGCATGGCCACCATGGGCCCACCCCCATACGTGATTTATGGATACTCTACACGGCGGGCGGCGCCACCTCAATGGCGCCGCTCGCCAATCGGGGCACAGGCGGGCGGTCCGCGAACAGCGCCACGCCGGCGACGTTAGCGGTACGGCCCCAGCGCGGCCACGGCGGCGTCGGTGAAGCTCGGGTCCACGACTTCGTCGAGGTTCACCCGCGCCTGCTGCAAGCCCGAGGCGAGCCATAGGTCCTGGTCCTCCGCGATGCTCGCCACGTTCAGGCGGCCATTCGGGTCTAGTCCGGGCATCACCATGCGGTCGTACAGGGCGGGGTCCTTGACGGCCGTGCTGCGGGTCAGGATGGCGACGGCTTCCTGCCGCTTGGCCGCGTCGCCGCCGTCAAAGGCGTCGTCGTAGTAGCGGACGCCCTTGAGGTACGCGATCATGAAGCGGCGCCCGGCCTCGGCACGGTCGCGGGCGAACTGGCCGCTGTAGATGATCTCGGCCAGCTGGTAGCCGGGCGTGAACTCGTCGCTGCGCTGGTGGACCACGCCGATGCCGCGCTCGACGATGAACGTCAGGAACGGCTCGATCGAGATCGCCGCCTCGACCGATTGTCCGCTCAGCGCGGCGCCGTGCTCGGCGAAGTTCAGCTCGGTCAGCTCCACGTCGTCGGTCCCCAGGCCGCCCGCGCGCAGCCAGCGCTCCAGCGAGGCCTCGGCCGTGATGCCCCGCGCCGGCAGCGCCACGCGCAGGCCGCGCAGGTCGGCCGTGCTCCGTAGCCGCCCGCTGTCGGCCAGGTCCTTGCGGAACACCAGCGCCTGAAAGCCGTGGCCGGGCGACGAGACGCCCTTGTCGGCCACCAGCTTGAGGTCGATCCCCCGCGCCACGGCGTTGAACAGGCCCGCGCTGTGCGAGCCGCCGCCCGCGTCGAGCTGGCCGGCGCCGAGCGGCGCCACCATCCGCGCCGCCGAGTCGAACGGCACCAGGTCCAGGTCCACGCCCTGCTCGCGGAAGTAGCCAAGCTCCTGCGCGATGAAGATGCCGGCGTCGGTCGCGGCAGACAGCACGCCGAAGCGCACCGGCTCGGCCGCGGGCGGGTCCGCGGCGGTCGCCGCCGTCGGCGCCGCCGATGGCGCGGCCCCGCCGGATGCCGGCGCCGGACCGGCCGCCGGGGGGACGGGGCCGGCGGGCGCGGCGGCCGGCGCGGCGGGCGCGCAGGCGGTCAGCAGCCACGCGGCCGCCACCCACGGGACGAGAAGAGCCACCCCACGAAGTCCAGTCATAGTCACCTCTGCCGCGTGTTCGCGCCGACTGTAGCGCGGCCGCGCGCGGCTGTCAAAGGCGGCTCGAACGGCGGTCCCGTATCACCATTTCGAGCCCGCGCATCCTCACGGAATATCTACCGCCACCGGGCCGCCGCCGGGCTATACTGGGCTGCGCGCGGCGTGCGACGTTGGCGGACGGACGGCACGCGGCAGCGGATGGGGCGGAGAGCAGACGGTGCGGGACTGGCTGGGCGCCTGGCTGCTGGCAGCGCTCGCGGCCGTGAGCCTCGTCGGCTGCGTGGATCTCAGCGCCCGGACGCCCGCCGGCCCGCCCGTCGCCAACGCGCGCGACGTGGCCCCCGACACCACCGTGGCCGAGGTGACCGCCGAGTGCGAGCGCACGGCGGCGGCCGGCGACTGGGACGGCGCGCTGCAGGCCTGCGAGCGCGTGGCCGCCGACGCCCCCGACACGCCCGGCCTGTCGGACCGGCTCGTGACCGTCTACCTCGCCAAGGGACGCGCCGCCCTCAGCCCGGGCGACGTGCTCGGCGCCCTGCGCTGGTTCGACCGCGCCCACGACCTGCGGCCGGACCTCGCCGAGGTGGCGGGCGAGTACACCCTCGCGCTGGCCTACCGAGCCGGCGAGATCGCGCTCGCGGCGGGGCGCTGGGACGACGCGGTCGGTAAGTTCCAGGCGGTCCACGACGCCGATCCGCTCTACCTCGCCTGGCTACCCGAGCGCGCGCCGCTCCGCCGCCTCGCCGAGGCCGAGGCCGCCTGGGGCCAGGCGCTCCTGGGCGACCGCGATCTGGACGAGGCCCAGAACCACTGCGCGCGAGCCAGCGAGCTGGCGGCGGACCTGAGCGAAGCGACCGCCTGCCTCGGCGCGATCGCGGCCGCGCGTGCGCCGACGCCCACGCCCACCCCGACGCCCGCGCCTACCCGTGCCGTTCCCGTCGTGCCGCGGCCGGCGCCGCCGGCCGCGGTCCCACCACGCCCGGCGCCGCCGGCCACCGCCTCGCCACGCACCGCCCGACCGCCCGCGACGGCGGCTCCTCCGCCGTCCGCGCCGGCCGGCCCGCCGCCCGCGCCTGCGGCGCCCCCTTTGCCGAACGTTCCTCGTTTCGGCGCCCCGGGCTAGCCCATCGCGCCACCCTGCCGTCGCCCAACCGTCATTCGACTATTCGGCGAGTGGTGGCACCTACCCGTAGCCGCCGGCCGGACGATGCAGTAGATTAGGGATAAGCAGCGCGGCCGCGCGCGCTGACGCGGCCGCCCGAAGGGGAGACAGCCATGACTCGACGTTCTGGGCTCTCGCGGCGGGACTTCCTGCGGATCGCGGCGGGCGCGGGCGGGGCGGCCGCGCTGGCGGCCTGTGGCCCCTCGGCCGCCCAGACGGGCCGCGCGGGCGGCGGGCAGCCCGCGGCGAGCGGCGCGGCCGGCGCCGCGTCGGGCAGTACCAGCGGCCCGATCAAGATCGGCGCCTCGATCGCCGCGACGGGTAGTTACGGGCGCACGGGCCTCTACCAGCAGGAGGCTTACCAGCTCTGGGAGAAGCAGGTGAACGCGCGCGGCGGCCTGCTCGGCCGCCCCGTACAGATGATCATCCGCGACGACCAGAGCGACGCTAGCACCGGCCAGAAGCTCTACGAGCAGCTTATCACCGACGACAAGGTCGATCTGATCCTCGGTCCCTACAGCAGCCAGGTCACCCAGGCGGCCGCGAACGTCGCCGAGAAGTACCGTTACCCGATGCTCGCGGCCGGCGCGTCGGCCTCCGACCTGTGGACTCAGGGCAACAAGAAGTACCTCTTCGGCGTCTACTCGATCGCCGAGAGCTACTTCACCGGCGTCCTGGAGATCGCGCAGAAGGAAGGCTACCGCACCCTTGCGGTCGCCAACGAGTCCACGCTGTTCCCCAAGTCGACCGCGCAGGGCACCGTGAAGCTGGCGAAGGACAAGGGCCTGCAGGTGGTCCTCGAGGAGCAGTACCCCGAGAAGGTGACCGACGTCTCGTCGATCATCCAGAAGGCCAAGGCGGCCAACGCCGAGGTGCTCGTCGGCGGCTCGTACCTGCCCGACGCGCTGCTCCTGACCCGCCAGTCGAAGGAGCTGAGCTACAACCCGAAGCTGATGGCCTACTCCGTGGGTGCCGCCATGCCGGACTACGGCGAGGCGCTGGGCAAGGACGCCGACTACGTGTTCGGCCCCTCGATGTGGGAGCCGGAGCTGCAGACGCCCGGCAACCAGGACTTCGTGCGCGCCTACAAGGAGATGTTCAACCGCGAGCCAGACTACCACTCGGCGGCGGGCTACAGCGCCTGCCAGGTGCTCGAAGCCGCCGTGAAGGCGGTCGGCGCGCTGGACAATCAGAAGCTCCGCGACTGGATCGCGGCCGCCGAGGTCGAGACCGTGCTGCCCGGCAAGTTCAAGGTGGATGCCAACGGCATGATGGTCGGGCACGAGGCGGTGACCATCCAATGGCAGGGCGCCGACAAGGTGCTCGTCTGGCCGGCCAAGTACGCCACGGGGAGCTACAAGCTGCCGACGCCGCCCTGGTCGCAGCGCGCCTGAGGCGGGGTACTTACTGCCGCGCGCGCCAGGACCGGGGCGGCCAGATCTCGCGGAGCGGGATGACTAGGCCCGGGAATAGCAGGGGCCGGAACTCGGCGTTCCCGGTCAGCGTGGCCACTAGCTCATATTGGCCGCCACGCCGCTCGCGGACCTCCAGCGAGCGGCGCGTGGGGTGGGCCAGCCAGTAGTGGGGGACGCCCTGCCGCTCGTACAGTTCGCGCTTGATGCCGCGGTCGCGGGCGGTCGTGCTCGGCGACAGCACCTCGATCACCAGGGTGGGGGGCTCCTCGATGCCGCGCCGCCCGATGCGCTCGATCTGCTCCGCGGTGATGTAGACGATGTCCGGCTCGACCACGCTGAAGTTCGTGAAAATCACGTCCAGCGGCGCGGCGAAGAGCATGCCGAGGCCGTGATCCCATACGTGAGTTGACACCAGCCGGTAGAAATGACCGCTGACCCACTGGTGTTCCGGCGCTGGCGCAGGGGTCACTTGGAGATCGCCGTCGATGATCTCGTAGCGGTTGTGGTCATCGAGCTTCTCTCGCAGGCGCAGGAGCTGCGCGTAGGTGAGGGGTGCGGGCCGTGTATCGGTAAGGGCCATGTGCCTGCTCCTGGGCTCCGTGCCGCGCGCTTAGGGGCCGACCGGTAGGGACACCTTAGCACAGTCGTGCTACTATCGTGAGCACGCTTCCGGCGGGCCGCCGCCCGGCGAGCACGCCCAGCGCGCGTAGGATGCGTCAATGGCTGCCGAGGGAACTCTAACTGTTCTAGCGCAGGTCGTCATCAGCGGCGTCCTGCTCGGCGCGGTCTACGCGCTCCTGGCGATTGGGCTGAACCTGATCTTCGGCGTAATGCGTGTCATCAACGTTGCCCACGGCGACCTGATGATGCTCGGCGCGTACACGACGTTCTGGCTGTTCACGCTCTGGGGCGTGAGCCCGCTCGTCTCGCTCGTCGTGGCGATGGCGCTGATGTTCGCGCTGGGCGCGCTGCTGCAGCGAGTCGTCGTCGAGCGTGTGGTGGGCCAGCCGCTGCTCGTCTCGCTGCTGCTCACGTTCGGCCTCTCCAGCTTCCTCACAGGCTCCGCGCTGAACCTGTGGACGGCCAACTACCGCTCGGTTCCAGCCTACACCGGCTCGCTGGTGGTCGCCGGGCTGGCGTTCTCCGTCCCGCGCGTCATCGCCTTCGGCGTGGCGCTCGCCATCACAGTCCTGGTCTACCTCTTCCTCAAATACGCCCGCCTCGGCAAGGCGATCCGTGCCACGAGCCAGAACGCGGACGTCGCGCTGGTGTGCGGCATCGACGTGGCGCGCATCCGCCTGCTGACGTTCGGCCTCGGCACGGCGCTCGCCGCGGCCGCCGGCTCGCTGCTCGCGGTGATCTATACGGTCTACCCGGAGATGGGGCGCACCTTCCTGCTCAAGGCGTTTGCCATCATCGTGCTCGGGGGGCTGGGCAGCTTCGGCGGCGCCTTCCTGGGCGCGCTGGCGCTCGGCGTCGCCGAGGCGCTGGCCGCGTACGCCTGGACGGCCCAGATCGCCGAGGGCGTGGCCTACTTGCTGCTCATCGTCGTCCTGCTCGCGCGCCCCTCCGGCCTGTTTGGCATCCGCGAATGACGAGCGCTGTAGGGATGCCGCGGGCGGCGACCCGCTGCCTGCGGCGTAAAGACGAGCCTGTTGGGCGAACTCTCTGCAAGCAGGCGAGAAGGCACGGATGAGCGTGGTCAAGCTGCAGAAGCCGCGCTTAGCACTCAGCACGCGGCACTCAGCACTCCTCCTGGCAGGACTGCTGCTGGTCTGCCTCGCCCTGCCGTTCGTCGCCAGCGCCTACGTCATCTCGCTCCTGTTCTTGCTGCTCATGTGGGTCGTCATGGCGTCGAGCTGGAACCTGCTCTCCGGCTACACCGGCTACGTCTCGTTCGGCCACGCGGGCTTCTTCGGCGTCGGTGCCTATACCGCCGCGATTCTCATCTGGCGCGCGCAGTGGGAGTGGTGGCTCGCGTGCCTCGCGGGCGGCGTGCTCTGCGCGGCGCTCGGCGTGCTCATCGGCGGCCCGGCCCTGCGCTTGCGCGGCCCCTACTTCGCGATCGCGCTCCTCGGCCTCAGCGAAGTCGGCCGCATCGTGGCGGTCGTCTGGGAGCCGCTCACCCGCGGCGGGCTGGGCATCTCGCTGCCGCCCGATGCCGAGCTACTGCCCGACTACTACGCCATGCTGGCGCTCGCCCTCGCCGCCGTCGGGCTCGTCTACGGCATCGCCAACTCGAAGATCGGGCTGCGGCTCCTGGCGATCCGCGAGGACGAGACGGCCGCCGAGGTGGTGGGCGTGCCAACCACACGCTACAAGCTGCTGGCCTTCACGCTGAGCGCCATCTTCCCGGGCGTCGCGGGCGGGCTATACGCTTGGCACGTCAGCTACATCGATCCGGGCGCCGTGTTCGCCGTCTCGCTCTCCGTGCGCACGATCGCCTCGGCGATGTTCGGTGGCGCCGGCACGGTGTTCGGGCCGGTCATCGGCGCACTCTTGCTTAACGTGCTTGCCGAGGTGCTCTGGGTCCGCTTCCCGTTCTTCCACCCGGTGCTGTTCGGGGGCCTGATCATCGTGATCCTGCTCGTGATGCCCGGCGGCATCATGGCCCTGCTCCAGCAGCGCGGCATCCTGCCTCGCTCGCGCCGCCTGTAGGGGCGGCGGCACCCGCGCGCGCGAGCCCCCGGGCGTTGGGGGACGGCGGCGCGCAGCAAGGAGAGACGTGGCCCCGTGGGGACTGCCGACGCGCCCATCCTCGCGGTCCGTGGCCTGACGCGCCGCTTCGGCGGCGTGATCGCCGTGGACGACTGCTCGTTCGCGCTCACGCCGCACCGCATCTGGGGCCTGATTGGTCCCAACGGCTCCGGCAAGACGACCCTCTTCAACCTGCTCTCGGGCGTGCTGGCCCCCGACGCGGGACAGATCGTCTTCAAGGGCCACAACGTCGCCGGCTGGCCGAGCCACCGCATCACCGCCCGGGGCCTGGGCCGCACGTTCCAGATCACCCGCCTGTTCGAGGGCATGACCGTCTTGGAGAACATGCGCGTGGCCGCCCGCGCGGCCGACCCCGCGCGGGTCGCGGCGCGCGCTGACGAGCTGATCGAGTTCGTGGGCCTCCGCGCCCTGCGCGACGAGTACGCGGGCAACCTATCCTACGGCCAGCAAAAGCTGATCGAGTTCATGCGCGTCCTCATGACCGAGCCCGAACTGATCCTGCTCGACGAGCCGTTCGCGGGCGTGAACCCCGTCATGGAGAACAAGCTAGTCGAGCTGATCCATGCGCTGCTGGCCCAGGGCAAGACGTTCCTCATCACCGACCACGAGATGCGGCTCATCATGAGCCTCTGCGAGCGGGTGCTGGTGCTCGACTACGGCCACCTGATCGCCGAGGGCCCGCCCGCCGCGATCCGGGCCGACGAGCGCGTGATCGAGGCCTACTTCGGCCGCCGCCGCGGCGAGCCGCCCTCACCCCAACCATCTCCCACAGGGAGAGGGAGCGAGTCGCGCGAGCGAGATGAGCCATCCGCCCCTCTCCGAGGCGAGGAGCGACCCGCGCGGTATTCCGCGTCGCCGGGGGAGGGCGTCCCTCCCCCGCTCCCCCTGGAAGAGGGCGGGGGTGAGGGCGGCTCCCGTCCGTCCGACGCCGGCGGCGAGGGGTAGACGATGGCCGATGCACTGGCGCCCCAGTCCGGCCCGGCGCCGGGCGCGCCCGGGGCTGACGCAGTCGTCGTCGCCACCGGCCTGCGGGCAGGCTACGGCGAGATCGACGTGCTGCAACAGGTGAGCGTCGAGGTGCGGCGCGGCGAGCTGGTCAGCCTGATCGGTCCGAATGGTGCCGGCAAGTCCACGGTGCTGAAGACGATCATGGGCTTCCTGCGCCCGCGCGCCGGCCGCGTGGTCTTCGACGGCCAGGACGTGACGGGCTGGCGCCCCGACCGCGTGGTGCGCCGCGGCCTGGCCTACGTGCCGCAGGGCCGCATCGTCTTCCAGCAGATGACCGTGCAGGAGAACCTGGAGATGGGCGCCTTCGCCGTCGCCGACGGCGCCCGCGCCCGCGCCACGCTGGAGCGGATGTACACGCTCTTTCCGCGCCTGGCCGAGCGCCGCGCCCAGCGCGCGGGCACGATGTCGGGCGGCGAGCAGCAGATGCTCGCCATCGCGCGGGGGCTGATGATCGAGCCGCGCGCGCTGCTGCTCGACGAGCCGTCGCTGGGCCTGTCGCCGCTGTTCGTGGACCTCGTCTTCGACAAGATCGCCGAGCTACGCGCCGCCGGCATGACGCTGCTCATGGTGGAGCAGAACGCCGCGCGCGCCCTGGAGCTGAGCGACCGTGGCTACGTGCTGGAGCTGGGCCGCAACCGCTTCGAGGGTCCAGGCCCCGCGCTGCTCGCCGACCCGCGCGTGCGCCAGCTCTACCTCGGCGGCTGAAGCTCCGCTACATCTCCCCTCCCCCGAGGATTGGCGGCCGGTCCTCGGGAGTGTAGGGGAGTCCCCTGCCGGGGGCGTGGGGCGGCCAACCGGCTCTCCTCTCCCCCAACCATGGGGTGCCAGGGGGGGGCACGCTCGCTATACTCCCAACAGACCACCAGTGGGGGCGATGATGGCCGCGGAACAACGGCTTCTGCTAACCGGCTTTGCGCCGTGGGCAGACCACGCCCAGAACCCCGCGGCGTGGTTAGCTGAGCGGCTAGACGGCTGGCGCGCGGGCGACCTCCGCGTGGCGGGGCTGGTGCTCCCCGTGGCCCACGTCGCGGCCAACGCCACGGTGGCAGCGGCGCTGCGCGACCTGCGGCCGAGCGCCGTATTGCACCTCGGGCTGGCGGCGGGGCGCCCAAACCTCACCGTCGAGCGGTGGGCGCACAACGTCGCGGACTTCGTGATTCCCGACACGGCCGGCGCGCAGCCGCGCGGCGAGCCGCTGCGCGAGGACGGGCCGAGGCGCCTGGCCGCCGCGCTCGACGCCGATACTGCCCTCCGCGCCTTGCAGGACGGCGGCGTGCCGGCCGCCCTGTCGGACTCCGCGGGCACTTACGTCTGCAACGCCGTCTTCTACCGCACCCTCGACTGGGCGGCGGCCCGCCACGCGGGCGCGGTCGGCTTCGTTCACCTGCCCACCGCCGAGACGGTCAGCCTGGCAGACCAGGAGCGCGCGCTAGAGCGCCTGCTGCGCTCGTTCTCTCTCGACTCGCCGCCGACTTCAACGCCGCCGTCGTGGGGGTCGCCGCTGCAGTCGTAGGCTGGCCCCCCGCAAGTAGAACGCCTCGGCTCAGCCCTTCGAGCTGAGCATGTACACGCCGTCCCAGTCGTCGGGTGGCGGGTAGCCGCTGAACGCCTCGGCGCGCCGACGCATCAGCTCAGCGGCGCGATTGCCTGTCAGCCCGGCCGCCGCACGAAAGCCCGCCTCGGCCTCCGCGAACCGACGCGCGAAGTACGCTGCCAGCGCCTGCTCGTACTGCTCGCGCGCCGCCAGCACGGCAGGCGCCACCTGCCCGCGCAGCCCGAGCAGCTCGTTCACCACCGTGTCGGCCGTGCGCCCTACCACCGCCACCCGGTCCACGCGGCGCCACTCGAAGCCCGGGCCCGCCGCGTCGCGCACCTCCTGGCTCGCGAGAATGCGCGTGCCGTAAACCTTGTTCAGGATCTCCAGGCGGCTAGCCAGGTTCACGGTATCGCCGATCACCGTGTAGGCGAAGCGCTCGGCCGTGCCGATGTTGCCCACCAGCACGTCGCCGATGTGCAGCCCGATGCGCGCCTGGAACACCGGGCGCCCGTCGGCCCGCCAGCGGTCCTGCCGCGCCGCCAGCCGCCCCTGGGCGGCCAGCGCGGCGCGACACGCCAGCGCCGCGTGCTGGGGCAGCTCGTGCGGGGCGTTGAAGAAGGCCAGGATGCCGTCGCCCATGAACTTGTCGATCGTGCCGCCGTGCTCAGCCAGCGCCTGCGTCATGACTTGCAGGTACGCGGCCAGATGCTCCACGACTTCCGCTGGCGGCAAGCCCTCGCTCAGCTGCGTGAAGTTCACCACGTCGGAGAAGTGGATCGTCAGGCAGCGCGTCTCGCCGCCCAGCCGGGCTTCCTCGCCGCGCGCCAGCAGCTCACGCACGATGTCCCTGGGGACGTAGCGACCGAACGACTCCAGACTCGCCTTCACGCGCTCCGTCGAGTCGCGCACGACAGCCACCTCCGCCACGAAGGACGGCCCCCGCGGCGCGTGCAGCAGGTTGAAGCGGGCGACTTGCTCCAGGTCCCGCGCGATGGCGTGCAGCGGCGCGGCGATGCGGCTGGCCAGCAGGATGCCCGAGGTCACGGCGACGACCAGGAAGAGCACGCCGAGCGCGACCGCCAGGCGCTGCTCGCGGTACAGCGCATCCAGGAATTGCGCCTCGGGCATCCAGTAGGCGGTGGCCCAGTCCGGCCCGCCGGGGATCCGTAGCATCTGCCCGGCGACCACGTAGCGGACGTCATCGTAGTCGAACGTAAAGCTGAGCGGCCGGTCGGACGGCATGTCGGCCAGACTGACCGGCATCGCCGCCAGCCCCGCGGCGAGCAGTCCCGCCCCGGGCGACTCGTCCGGCCGGTACGAGCGCGCGACGACCGCGCCGTGACGCGACAGCACGGTCGCCTTGCCCTCGTACCCCGCCAGCACGGTCGCCAGGTAGCGCGACAGGTCGTCGAGAAAGATGTCGGCGGTGAACACGCCCCGCAACTGATGCGTCGCGGGGTCGTGAAGCGCCAGCGCGGCGGTCACGCCCCGCCGCCCCTCGTTGAACTCGAATGGCTCCGTCCAGCTCACGCCTTCCGCCGCGACCGCCTGCGCGTACCAGCCGGTCGCGCGGGGATCGTAGCCGCCCGGCAGCGCTCGCGTGTACGCCGTGCGCGAGCCGTCCACCTGGACGACCGCCTCCGCCGGCCGGCCGCCGTCCACGTCGGGCGCCGAGACGTTGAGCACCACCTGGCCGTCGCCGTCGCGCCAGGCGCCGACGAAGCGCCCGGTTGCGGCGTCGCTGTAACTGAGCCAGGAGAGCGTGCGCTGGTAGCGCAGCCGATCGACGAGGTACACCGCCAGCGCGTCGGTGTCGTCTACGGACAGGCGCCCGTATGCCGCCAGCGTCTGCGCCTCCTGCAACGCCAGCATCCCGGGCTCCAGGAAGTTCTGGACCTGGCTGCTCAGCGTGAGCACGAGCATCTGGAACGACTTGTTTTCCAGCTCGCGGATAGCCCGCACGGAGGTGACCCACTGGACCAGGCCGATGGAGCCGACGGTGGCGACGAGCAAGCCCACCAGCAGCGTGAGGAGCGCCACGCGCAGGCTCAGCTGCCGCGGCCGAGCGGGCCGGCGGACGTGCACCCCGGCAGGGAAAGTCGGCTCGCCCGCGGCGGGCAGGCCGGCCTCCTGGTAGACGCTCATACGGCAGGCTGCTCCGTGGCTGGCCGGCTGGCCGCGAGGCCGGGCGGGGTGCCCGGCGGGCCGCTAGCCACGGATAGTAACATACCTGCGCGGCTCGAGCGCGTAGCGGCCGCGACGTGCGCGCGCCGGCTTGCCGGCCGAGCCGACCGGGCACGCCTTCGAGAAGCGGGCTCAGCCCAGGATACGGGCCGCGCTGAGGACGAAATCGGGGAAGGCGAGAGGGCGCAGCTCGTCCTCGCCGCTGGCGACGAGGGCTTGGGCGTAGCCGTCGGGCCCGGGCTCACGGTAGCGGGTGACGGTCGCCGCCGCCAGGTCCACCAGCCAGACCTCGGGAATGCCGGCCCGCGCGTACAGCGGCACCTTCACCTGCCGGTCGTAGTGCTCCGACGTGTCCGCGACCTCGATCACCAGCAGCGCGTCGTCCGGACCAGCGTCCTCCCCAGCGTAGAAGTCGTCCCGCGGCCGCAGGATTACGAGATCGGGCTCCGGCTGTGAATAATCGTGCAGCCGCAGGGAGCCCTGCACCCGAACGATGGCCCGGTCGCCCAGCCCGGAGACGAACTCGCGGGTGAGGCGGTCGACGCAGGCCATGTGGCGCCGGCCGATGGGCGTCATGTCAACGATCTCTCCGTCAATGAGCTCGACGCGCTGACCGGGGCGCAGGATGCCCGTCTCGGCCATGCGGAAGTACTCGTCCACGGTGAAGCGATGCCGCGTGACCGCGCTTGCCATGTCTCTAGCCTCCGTCCCAACGGCGCGTCTACGCCCTCGCGGGCGGGAAGTCTGCGCCGTTTCAGCGCCGCTGGCTTCCGACCTGACATACTTGTTCGCCTCTTGGCTTCGAGTGTAGTCGGGCGGCCGCGCGGCGGCCAAACGGTCATTCATCGTGCTCCCGCTGTTCTGCGTTGGCCCGGCTGACATCAGACGGGCCGACGGCGCAGGCGCCGCAGCGCCGCCAGCCGCACGTCGTGGCGTAGACGTGGAGGAGGCCTTGCTGGCGGCAGGCCGTGCCGGTGGTGGCGCGGTCGGTGCCGCCGAGCACCTGGCGGCGCATGTGGCGCAGCCGCTCGTTGTCGCCGGCGGGCGGGTGCTGGACATAACAGGCGCGGGCGGCCGCCGTCAGCGCGTCGTCGTCCAGCGCCTCGCCCCACGCCGCGAGCAGCGGCAGCAGCACGTTCACGACGATCTCGGCCGCGCGCTCGGCGCCGAGCAGCGCCGGCAGCGGCCGGGCGCTCGGGCGGCCGAAATCCCAGTGGTTGCGCCAGTAGCAGTCGGCGTCGGCCTCCACCACGAGCGCCGCGCCGAGCGCGCGGGCGGCCGGGCGCGGCGCCAGCGTCCGCAGCGCCCGCGCCGCCTCGCCCAGCAGGCGGTCAGGCGCGGTGCGCGCCAGCAGCCGCGCGACTCCAGCCAGGCGGCGCGGCGGCGCGGCGACCGGCCGCACCCCGAAGAAGCGCCAGTCGGCGGCCGCGAGCGGCGGGCCGACGCCGGCCGCCCAGCGCGGCCACGCCGCCTCCAGCGCCGCGACGGCCGGCCCCTCGGCCCCGCGCCCCCGCTGCGACGGTAGCAGCCCCGCCGCGCCCTGTAGCAGCGCCTCCAGCGCCAGCGGGCCGGCGCCGGCCGCCGCGCGCAGAGCCGCTCCAGGCAGGCGCGCGGCGAGCGCGCGGGCCGGCGCGCGGTTCGCCCCGTAGCCCGTCGCCTCGATCAGCCCGGCGCAGAGCAGGTCGGACGCGCCCTGCTCGTCCAGCAAGCGAGCGTACTGCGCCTGCCGCGCCCCGAACCGCGCCAACCCCGCCGCCTCCAGCCGCGCGATTACGCCCGCCGCGTCGGGGCCGCAAGCGCCACGCTGGGCCAGCGGCCACTCGACCGGCTCGGCCGGCAGCGCCGCCGCCAGCATCGCCAGCGGCGCGTCCAGGTAGTCGGCCAGCGCCAGCGTCGGGACGGGCGTGCCGTCGTGGCGGTAGATCACCGCGCGCGCGTCGTGCCAGAGGACGACGTGCAGCAGCGTCACGTCGTAGGCGGGGTCGCGGTCATGGCCGTGGCGTGCCCAGTCGGCCGAGCGCAGGTGGACCTCGACACCCCCGCGCTCCAGCGCGGCGCCGCCAAAGGCGACCAGCGCGTCCTGGAAGTCGGGCCCCGGCGGGCCGCGCCGCCGGCCCGGATAGACCACCTGGACCGGCACGCCCTCGGTCGTCCGCAGGGCGTCGCGCCGCAAGCGCTGCGCGCGCCACAGCCGCGCCACCAGCGCCTCGTCGATGCGCGGGGCCGCGTCGCTCATGATCGGCGCGCGGGCGCGGCTAGCGCCGCACGCGGGCGAAGTCGATGAAGCCGCGCCGCACGTCCGTGTGGACCAGTCGCACGCGGACCCGCTCGCCCACGTCGAGGCCCGCCGCGCCCTCCACCACCTTGCCCTCGACCGGCGGGTGCAGCGTGCGCACCCAGACGCCCTTGTCCGAGGCGCCCGTCACGATCGCATCGTACTCGTCGCCCACGTCCCCCGCTAGCAGGCTGGCGGCTGCCGCCTTGCGCACCTGGCGCTCGACCTTCTGAGCGTCGTCTTCCTTGTCGGTGCACCGCCGGGCCAGCGCTTCCAGCTCGTCCCGCCCGTAGGGCACCGGGGCGCCCGCGAGCGCCGCCTTCAGCAGCCGCTTCGTGATGAGGTCGGGGAAGCGGCGGTTCGGCGCCGTGGAGTGCGTGTAGTCGCGCACCGCCAGGCCGAAGTGACCCGCCGCCGGCTGGCCTGGCCACTCGACGACATACTCGCCCGAGCCGATCAGCTTGATGATCGCCAGCGACAGGTCGGGGAAGCGCAGCGGGTCGGCCGCGCGCCGCCGCACCAGAAACGCCTCCAGCGCCGCCGCGTCGGGCGCGTCGGGCAGCGTCTCGCCGTAGTCGGCGGCCACCGCCACGATCCGGTCCCAGCGCTCGGGCGCGCGCACCACCCGCCGCACCACCGGAAAGCCCGCCGCGGCCAGGAAGCGC
This sequence comes from Pseudomonadota bacterium, assembly GCA_021325365.1. The sequence continues at coordinate 37,849 of JAJPHF010000063.1, read as the reverse complement.
GCGCTGGCCCCGTTCGCGGCGATCATGAAGTCCTCGATCAGCTCGCGCGAGCGGCTCTTGCGCTCCTCCTCCAGGGCCACCACCTGGTCGTCGCGCACGACCGCCCGCGCCTGGATCGTCTCCAGCTCCAGCGCGCCGCGCTCGTGGCGCCGCTGGCGCAGCGCCTGCGCTACGCGGTCCTGCAGCCGGATCTGCTCGGCGACCGGGGCCACCCGTGCCATCGCGGGCGGCATCTCCCCCTCGCCCTCCAGCCAGTCCGCCACGCCCGCGTACGTGAGCTTCGCGCGGTTCCGCACCCAGGCGCGGTACACCGCGTCGTCCACCACCGCACCGTCGGCCGCCACGGTCAGCTCCAGGACCACGGCCAGCCGGTCCTCGTCCTGGTTCAGCGAGGTCAGGTCGTAGCACAGGCGCTCGGGCAGCATCGTGAAGATGACGGCGGGCGTGTACACCGAGGTCGTGTTGTGGGCGGCGTGGCGGTCGATCGGCGAGTCGCGGGGCACGAGCGCGTCCACGTCGGCGACGGCGATGAAGATGCGCGCGGCGCCGTCCGCGAGCGGCTCGGCGACGGTCAGCTGGTCGAGGTCACGCGAATCGTCGTTGTCGATCGACGCCCAGGGCCGATCGCGCAGGTCGCGCACGTCCACGCCGGCGGGCCGGGCGGGGCCGGGCAGGGCAGCCGCTTGCCGCTCCGCGGCCGGGCCGAAGTCGGGCTCGAAGCCGCGCTCGAGCATGGCCGTGCGCGCGATCTCGCGGAGCAGCTGCGCGTCGGCGCGCTCGTGGCCGCTCACGAGCGCGCGGCCGCTGCGGCCGACGCGGCCGGATCGGCGGACGGCTCCGCCTCGTAGGGGAAGGCGGCGCGCTCGGCCACCAGCGTCAGCAGGCGCGCCGAGGCGCCGCGCGGCGCGTAGGCGCCCGTCTCCCAGTCGCTGACCGTCTGCTGCCGCACGCCCAGCTCCTCCGACAGCGCGGCCTGCGTCAGCCCCAGGTGCTGCCGCAGCGCCCGCACCCGTCCCGCGTCCCACCGCGCTCGTCGCCGCTCTGCCATGCCCCTATCCTACACGGTTCCGTGTAACCTGACAAGCGGCCGCGCTGCTCCCCATTCCGTGAGTCTGCGTTTGCAAGATTCACCCGAAGGGTGAATCTTGCAAACGCGAATCCACGGACTTGGGCTGCTATACTCGGCTCGACAGCCGCGGGGCCGCCGCCGGCGCAGGGCCGGGCGCCACCCGCGCGCACCGAGAGGGGGCTACGATGGCACGCACGCTCGCCGAGAAGGTGGACCCGCGCCAGGCCGCGCTCGTCGTGGTCGACGTCCAGAACGACTTCTGCCATCCCGACGGCGCCGCCGGCAAGCGCGGCCGCGACCTCAGCCAGATCGCGGGCATGGCCGAGCACCTCACGCACCTGCTGGGCGAGGCCCGCCGCGTCGGCCTGCCGATCATCTTCATCCGCACCGAGCACGGCCCCTGGACGAACTCCGAGAGCTGGCTGGGCCGCAACAAGACCGACGCCGAGCAGCGCGTCCCCACCTGCGAGGAGGGCACCTGGGGCTGCGACTTCTACGCCGTGGCGCCGCAGCCCGGCGAGCGCGTCGTCATCAAGCACCGCTACAGCGCCTTCCGCGGCACCGACCTCGACCTGATCCTGCGGGCACGCGGCATCCGCACGGTGCTGATCTGCGGCGTGGCGACCAACGTCTGCGTCGAGACGAGCGCCCGCGAAGCCTACATGCATGACTACGAGATCGTGTTCCTGGCCGATTGCAGCGCCGCCTACAGCCGCGAGGAGCACGAGGCCACGCTCTACAACATGGCCCAGCACTTCGGCGTGGTGGCGCGCGAGGAAGAGGTCACCGCGGCCTGGGCCGCCACCGCCGCGGCAGTCTCCTAGACCCCGTTCCCCGTCGCCTGGGCGTGCGGCTCGAGGGCGGCCCAGCGCGGGTCGTCGGCGTGGACGACGACCCGCGGCGGCGGCTCGAACAGCCGGTCCGGCGGGGGCAGCTCGTCCCAGGCGACGCTGGGCGCCTCCGCGCCGGGGTCGAAGTCCCAGGCCGGCTGGAACGTCGCGTCCTGGAACCACGGTACGGCGTAGCCGCCGATCAGCCGCGCGCGCACCCTCGGCCGCTCGCCGGCCGCCAGCAGCGCGGCGTGGCGATGGCAGGCCAGCGGCCGCAGCGGCAGGCCGCCCAGAGCGACCGCGCCGACCTCGGCCTGCTCAGGCCGCAGGGGCAGGCCGCAGAAGAAGCAGGCCATCGGCTCCTGGGCCGTCAGCCCCGCCAGGACGTGCTCGGGCGAAAGCGACGCCAGCGGCTCGCCGGCGGCCCGCGGCCGGCGCTGCCACCAGCGCCCCCGCCCCGGGGCCGCTGGCGCCGCTGACGCGGCCACCGGCGGGCGACCAGGCGCGGCGCCCGGCACCACGCCGGCGGCCGCCGTGAGTGACGCGCCCGGCCCGATTGTCGCCGGCGCGCTGCCGGCCGGCGGCGCCACTGAGGCCTCCGTCGCGGGCGGCAGGTTAGCGGGCGGCGGCGCGGCTGTCGGTGTCGGCGCCAGCCCCGCCACGAGCGGGATGCCGGCCGGGGACTCCCCGGGCACCGGCGGGGCGGCGGGCACCGGCTGCGCGGCATCCCGCGGCGTCACCTCTCCGGGCGCGATGCTCGCCCGCGCGAGCGGGTCCGGCGGCACAGGCTCCGCCGGCGGCGCAAGCGCCGGCACCGGCTCGACGGGCGCCACGGCCCGCGCTGCCCCGCCGCTGGCCACCGCCCCGGCCGGCGCGAGCGTGACCGCCCCTGGGCCACCCAGCAGGCGCAGGGTCTCCGAGAAGGCCCGCTCCGCCAGCGCCAGCTGCGGCGGCGGCGCCCAGGGCCACACCCAGACGTGCCACCACGGCAGCGTGCGCAGCGTCGCCAGCGCCCGCTCGCCGATCGCCAGCCGCCGCTGCGCCGTCTCCGCCGTGGCCGGCGCCACGTGGCGGTCGGCGGCCAGCCGCTCGGCCGCGGCCTGCGCCCCTTCGAGCGCGCCCAGCACCTCACGCCAGCGGCGCGTCGTCGTCCACCAGTACACGCCGAGGCCGGCTACCAGTGCTAGCATGCCCACGAGCGCGGGCCACGGCGGCCCCGCCGCGCGGCTCGCGGGGGTGGCCGCCGGCATCGGCACGTTGACGGTGATCTGGTCCGGCGGCAGGCGCGGCTCCGGCGTGACGAGCGCGGCCAGGCTGTCGAGCGCGCCGTCGGCCGTCGTCGCGACGCCCGCGACGATGCCCTGCCCCGTCAGCACCGCCTGCCCGGCCGCCGCGAACGGCGCTAGCCGATCGGGCGGCAGGCGGTCGCTGCGGGCGTCCAGCGTCTGCGGCGTGGCCACGACCAGCAGCCCGTCGCGCAGGCTCATCTGCGCCAGCAGCGCGTCGGCGAAGGCGCCCAGGTCGGCGTAGCCGCCCGGCGTCTGATCCAGCACGGCGATGCGCAGCGTTACGCCGCGCTCGTCGGCGCGCGTGATCGCGTCCTGAAGCTGCTCCTCGGCGGCGATGGGCACCTGCTGCCGCACCCGCGGCGCAACGTACGTGCCCTCGCGGTCCAGCAGCTGCGCCAGCTCCGGCAACTGGCCCTGCGGCGGGAAGGCGACCTGCGCCGCGGCGCCGCCCGGCCCCATCCCCGCGACCAGTAGGGCTAGCACCAGCACCAGCGCGCCTCGCCCCCAGGTGCCCGGCGCTACGCGGCCGCGCGGCCCCGCGCCGGCTCGCGCGCGTCCGCGCCCCGCGAAGCCACCCGGCCAGCGACGGGACTCGAGCATGCCTCTCAGGGAGATCACAATGGCGGAGGCAATCGCATCACGCATGGCATCATACTGTCCGTGTTTTATCTGAAATCGCCGTCGTTGACAGGCCAATACGCACATCGTTAACCTTGAGTATCCTCTACCCCACGCATGAGTGGCAAGTTATGGAGCGGGAAAGATTACCGCATCGCGGGCGCTCGGGACTCGCTTGCGCGGCGGGGACGAATTGCCCATGATAATGCTAGAGCGCGTGCCGGCCCACGCGCGGGGAGGCCGCATGAGCGTTTACCGCGTCAACAAGCTGCTGTTCGACCTGCAGATGCAGCCGACGGTGCAGGAAGAGTTCAAGACCAACTTCGCCGCGCTCGCCGACCGCTACCGCCTGACGCCCGAGGAGGCCCGGGCCATCCGCGAGGTGGATGCTACCGCGCTCTCGCGGATGGGCGTGCAGCCCTACCTGCTGCGCTTCTTTACCGTGGCCCAGGGGGTCAGCAACGCCGACTTGATCGAGCAGCTCGAGCGGGCCTGAGGCCCGGGCCGCACGGGCGCCGCCCGTGACAGGAGAAGAGAACATGGCCGAGATCGTCGCTGCTATCGCCTGCGGCCACGCGCCAGGCATGGGCACGCGCCCCGAGCCCGACCCGGCGGGCCAGAAGGAGCGCGTCTACGCGTTCTACCGCGCCACGCGGGCGCGGCTCGCCGCCACCCATCCTACCGCGCTCATCGTCATCAGCGATGAGCACATCCAGAACTTCTTTTTCAACAACTGGCCCTCGCTCTGCATCGCCTACCCGGAGGAGATGGAAGGTCCCATCGAGCGCTGGATGCCCATCCCGCGAGCGACCGTCCGCGGCTACCCCGAGTTCGGCGAGTTCCTGCTCGCCGAGGCATTGAACAATCGCTTCGACCCGGCCTCGTCCCAGGAGCTCGAGCCCGACCACGGTATCATGCTGCCGCTGCACCATCTGCGCCCCGAGATGGACCTGCCCGTGACCATCGTGCTGCAGAACTGCGTGCAGCCGCCGCTCGCGCCGCTCAGCCGCTTCAACGAGTTCGGCCAGTTCCTCGCCAAGGCCATTGCCGCCTGGCCGCGCCCCGACCGCTTCGCCGTCATCGGCGTGGGCGGCATCTCCCACTGGATCGGCATCAAGCGCATGGGGGAGATCAACGCCCAGTGGGACCGCTGGTTCCTCGACCAGGTGTGCCAGGGCAACATGGACAGCATCCTGAAGCTCACGCCCGCCGACGTCGAGCGCGACGGCGGCAACGGGGGCGAGGAGATCCGCAACTGGATCACCGTCATGGCCGCCGCCGGCTGCCGCCCCGGCGAGCTGATGGGCTACGAGGACGTGGCCGACTGGGTGTGCGGCGCGGGCGTCGTCTTCTGGGACCTCACCCGCAACGGCGCCCACTAGCCAGCGCTCGTCCCGAGCCAGCGCCCGCGGCCAGCACAACCGCCGACCGCGGGCGCCGCGCGTCGGCTTGCCGCTGCGGGTCTTAGCGCAACTGCGCACCCGACGTGCAGCGGCTTCGGTTCCTGGTTACCGACGCAGCTCCTCGCCGAGGCGCACGTCGAAGTGCTTGATCCAGTACTCGCCGACGTAGAAGGCCTGGACGCGCGACAGGAACTGCTGATACGTCTCCCCGCGCTCGTAGGCTTCCAGGTCTTCGCGGCTGTCCCAGAGGGTGAGCGAGATCCCTTCGTTCGGATCGTCGCTGCCGCGCAGCAGCTCGCGGAAGCGGAGGCCCTTCACTCCGCGACTCGCCGGCACGATCTGTTCGCGGTAGACCCGTTCGTACTCCTCCCAAGTCCCGGGCTTCACCTTCCCCCAGGCCACACGGGCGAGCATCGTGCACCTCCCTGTCCCACGGTACGGCGTCTCCGTGCTGAGCGAAGCAGAAACCATGCCGGCCAGTGCTGACCGTTCAGGTGCGAGCGCTAAAGGACGGCTATCGCCTCGATCTCGACCAGCAGGCCCGGCGCCGCCAGTGAGGTCACACCCACGGCGGTCGAAGCCGGCTGCTTGCCCTTGAAGAACTCCGCCTTGATCGCGCTGTACTCCGCCAGCCGGCCCATGTCCACCAGGAACACCCCGAGCTTGACCACGTTGTCCAGCGAGGCGCCGGCGGCTTCGAGTACGGTCCGCAGGTTCTCGAACGCCAGGCGCACCTGCGCGCCAAAATCGCCCTCGTGCATCACCCGCCCGTCCTCCGAGATGCTCGTCTGGCCGGACAGGAAGACGACGGTCTGGCAGTTCTCGACCTTCCACGCCTGCGAGAAGCCGCGAGCGTCCTGCCAGGTCCACGGGTTGATCTGGGTCTTCTCCACGATCGGACCTCCGCCTCGCTGCCGCCCTTGGTGGCGCGGCGCTCGCCCCGTCAGACGCAGGTGCAGCCGTTGCCGCTGGCGCACCCGTTGCAGCAGTACGTCTCGCCGGCCAGCGTGACGCCGCGGCCATCGTTGCCTCGCCACTGACTTTGCGGCATCCCGCAGGCAGGACAGGTCTGCTCGGCCATCTCGCCCACTCCTCTCGTGTTACCGTCGATGCCCTGCCCCAAACCGCGCAGTCTCTATGCCACAACCCGGGCGCTCGCACCGTGGCCCGTCGCTTGCTTATATCCTTGGACAGCAGGACGTCCGCCAGGCAAGTGCCGGCGTCGGTCCGCGCCACCTCGCCGAGTCATTTCGACATAAGGAGATCACGATGGCAGAGCTATGGGAGCGCGCTTACGAGAAGCAGTTCGGCCACCCCCCGGCCGACGACATGGCCGACTCGGCCGACGACGTCGAGGCCTGGCGCATCAACTGGCAGAGCGGCTACGACGCCGGCGAGGAGTGGGCCACCAGCATGGTCCAGGGCGACGAATAACCGTCCGCGCTCCGTCCCTAGAGGGGCTTGCGCGCCCGGTGAGCGGCCCGCGTGTCGTAGGGGCGGCTCTCGTGGCCGCCCGCGGCGTGTGGCGCGGAATACTGCCAGCGCCACTGCCCCCGTGCCGGAGCCGGAGCCACCGGGAGGGCCGGCGCCGCGGGGGCTTGGGGCGCGGAATACTGCCAGCGCCACTGCCGCCGCCTGCCGACGGCTGGCCGCTCAGCCTTACTGCACACCGCTGTAGGTCACGGCTCGCCGTAGAGGCGCACGGCGTTGTCCCAGAGGATCTTCCGCTTCTGCGTGTCCGTCAGGTCGTCGCGGTCCAGTAGCTCCTGGGCGGCGTTCTCGCGCAGCTCCCCGTGGGGGATGTCCGAGGCGAACAGGATCTGCCCCTCGCCCAGGAGCTTCATCTCCTCCTGGATCAGCGCGTCGTCCGACTCACAGGCGACGAAGATGTTGCCCGAGCGCGCGTAGTCGCGGATCGCGCGCTCGGGGATGTCGGTTGCGTAGGGCAGCCCGTTCGTCCGCGCCTGGCGCAGGTAGTTGTCCATCCGCGGCACCGCGTACAGGATCCACTCCGCGCCGTACTCCAGGAAGGCCACCTTCAGCGTCGGGAAGCGGTCCAGCAGCCCCCCGGCCGTCACCGCGAAGAACGCCATGAGCACCGGCGTCGACATGCCCAGGATGTTCCCCGCGTACATCGTGCGGCAGAGCGTCCCGAGCGGCGCGAAGCTGGCGCCGAAGTGGATGGCCATTGGCAGCCCGGCGCGCGTTAGCTCGTCGTACACGGGATCGAAGGCCCGGTCGGAGAGCAGGCGGTCGCCCGCCGTGCCGAACACCACCGCCGAGCAGGCGCCCAGCTCTTTCATCTCGGCGATCGCCCGGCAGGCCTCGTCGGGCGCGCGCAGCGGCAGCAGGCCGCCCCAGCGCAGCCGCCCAGGGCTGGCCTGGCACGCCCGCCCCACGTAGCGGTTGTAGGCGCGGTACAGCGCCGCCTCGAAGCCGGGATCGTCCGTGAACGTCGCGTAGATCGTGGATGGAAACGCCACCGACACGTCGATGCCCATCTGGTCGAGCGTGGCGAGGCGCGGCTCGGGGTCGGAGAGGTCCTGCCCGGCGAACGGCATCGCCGTCACGCGCGGGTCGGTGACGCGCGCGAAGCCCGGGAACGTCTCGGGGTCGAGCGAGCCGCGCGGCGTGTTGCCCGGCTGGCTCGCCGGCCCGAACGTGTGCGGCATCACCCGCCCCTCGACGTACCACGAGATGCGGTAGCCGCCCAGCCCCTCGGGGTCGCCAATCTCCACCGGCCGCGGCCGGCGGGCCCAGTAGCCCGCCGGCAGGTCCTCCCAGCAGCGCTGGCTCACGACTACGTGCGCGTCGGCGTCGTAGACTCGGTACCCGTGCAGCATCGTTCTCGCCCTCCCATTCCCATCAAGCAGGGCGCGGCAACCAGCACGCCTCCACGGCCCCTATGTAGGGGCGCTGCTTGCTGCGCCCCGCCCGGTCGCCGCCGCCGTCGGCGTAAAAGGCTGCTCGCCGCGCGCTGCCCGGTCGCCGCCGCGGCCAGTGCAGGAGCACCGCTTGCTACGCCCTGTCCGTCCGCGCGCGGCGCAGTCGCCGTGCCCGCCTGCCACCCGCTACGCCGTCGCCCGCGCGGCGATCGGCAGCTTCAGCAGCGTCGCGGCGTTGCGCCAGAGCACGCCTTCCTTCGCCTCGTCGTCGATCGGCAGGCTCTGTACCAGCTTTACGGCGCGCGGCAGCAGCGGGTTCAGCGGCGGCGCGTCGGCGCCCAGCACCATGTGGTGCGCGCCCACCGTGCTCAGCGCGCACATCAGCGCCGGCTCATGGTAGCTCACCGTGTCCAGGTACATCATCTTCAGATAGTGCAGCGGCTCGTGCTGGATCAGCATCGGCTCGTACGGGCCGAGGAAGTACGCCTCCTCCTGCAGCTCGTAGGCGTAGTTCATGCGGCCGATCACCTCGCAGATGCCGCCGCCCAGGTGCGCGCCCACCAGCTTCAGGCTCGGGTACTGCTCCCAGATGCCGCGCACGATCATCCGCGCCAGGGCCAGGCACTCGTCGGACGCGCGGCCCACGCTGGAGACGAGGCGGTACATGCGCATGCACTCCTCGCCGAAGCTGTAGGCGGGCGCGTGCACGAACACCGGGATGTCCAGCGCCGTGACCAGCTCGAAGAAGCCGCGCGCCTCGTCCTCGTCCGGGTAGTGGCCGTTGTGGCTGGAGTTGATGATGACGCCCCGCAGGCCCAGCTCCTTGATCGCCCGCTCCAGCTCCTGCAGGAAGCCCGGCCCGCCGCCCGGCACCGACGACGCGAAGCCCACCAGGCGGTCGGGCGCCTTCGCCACGCTCTCCGCGATGAAGTCGTCCACCTCCTGGATCGCCCGCAACGCCTCGTCGTGCGGCTTGCCCTTGATGTAGTGAACGGGGTTGCTGACGACCGACATGTCCACGCCGGCCTGCTCGTTGATCTGCAGCAGCTTTTCGAGCGTCGCCGGACACTTGCCCTGCCACGTCGGGCTGTTCTGCTCGCTCGGCGGCATGATGTGCGCGTGCCAGTTGATAATCATCCTGTCGCTCCTCCCTCGCCGGCCGCGGCCGCTGTCTCGCTTCCCCCTCGTGCAGGCACGCGGCTTGCCGCGCCCTGTCCGGTCGCCATCCGGCCCGGTGTCGGCCCGCTGCTTGCTGCGCCCGCCCCGCGCTCACCCGGGCCAACGCCCCCCAGTATAGTGGTTCCGGCCGGACCGCGCCGGCCGCCGGCGATCCCGCCGAGCGCCCAACGTTCAGCCAACTTTCAGGGACCGCGGCGCCGCTTGGTGCTACACTAGCCCTGACAACCGCATACGGCGACCGGTCCGCAGGGGGAGCGAGTAGCTGAGAGGCGGGATCAAGCCCACCAACCCCTCGAACCTGATCTCGGCAAGCCGCGCGGGGCAGCACCAGGGCCCCGGAGCGGAAGACGAGCGTAGGGAATGCGGCCGACGACGGGACCACGTGTGCCCCGCCCTCGGGCGCGCTGGTCCTTTTTGTATGCCCGGGGACCACGCGCGCCTGCTGCCCCGGCCCGGGGCGCCGACGCGCTCGCGCGCCACCGTCCCGGGCCGCGGCTAGCCTGCCTGCCATCCCCCCAGCGGCCCCGGCTCGCCCGCGCCCCACGGGGCAGCAGCGCAGGAGGCGCACGATGGCCCAGACCCTCGATCCGCGCGTGCAGGCGTTCCCGGCGAGCCAGAAAGTGTACGTCAGCGGCCGCCGCCCCGACGTGCAGGTTCCCATGCGGGAGATCACGCTGACGCCCACGACGGGCCGCTCCGGCCCCGAGCCCAACGCGCCCGTTCGCGTCTACGACACGAGCGGCCCCTACACCGACCCCGGCGCCCTCACCGACATTCGGCAGGGCCTTCCGCCGCTGCGCCGCGCCTGGATTCTCGAGCGCGGCGACGTGGAGGAGTACGCCGGCCGCGCCGTCGAGCCGCGCGACAACGGCCTGCGGGCGGGCGACCCGCGCGCCAACCTGGCCGTGTTCCCCGGCCTGCGCCGCCGCCCGCTGCGCGCCCGGCCGGGCCAGACGGTGACGCAGCTCCGCTACGCGCGCCGCGGCGTCGTCACGCCCGAGATGGAGTTCGTCGCCATCCGCGAGCAGTGCGACCCCGAGCACGTGCGCGCCGAGGTGGCCCGCGGCCGCGCCATCATCCCATCCAACGTCAACCATCCCGAGAGCGAGCCGATGATCATCGGCCGCAACTTCTTGGTGAAGATCAACGCCAACATCGGCAACTCGGCCGTCGCCTCGTCGATCGAGGAGGAGGTCGAGAAGATGACCTGGGCGACGCGCTGGGGCGCCGACACGGTCATGGACCTCTCGACCGGCAAGAACATCCACACCACGCGCGAGTGGATCATCCGCAACGCGCCGGTGCCGATCGGCACCGTGCCGATCTACCAGGCGCTGGAGAAGGTCGGCGGCAAGGCCGAGGAGCTGACCTGGGAGGTCTACCGCGACACGCTGATCGAGCAAGCCGAGCAGGGCGTGGACTACTTCACGGTCCACGCCGGCGTGCGGCTCGCCTACGTGCCGCTCACGGCGCGGCGCGTCACCGGCATCGTGTCGCGCGGCGGCTCGATCATGGCCGCCTGGTGCCTGGCTCACCACCGGGAGAACTTCCTTTACACCCACTTCGAGGATATCTGCGAGATCCTGGCCGCCTACGACGTGGCCTTCTCGCTGGGCGACGGCCTGCGCCCCGGCTCCATCGCTGACGCCAACGACGAGGCGCAGTTCGCCGAGCTGGACACGCTGGGCGAGCTGACCCAGCTCGCCTGGCGCCACGACGTGCAGGTGATGATCGAGGGCCCCGGCCACGTGCCGATGCACAAGATCAAGGAGAACATGGACCGCGAGCTAACCGTCTGCCACGAGGCGCCGTTCTACACGCTCGGCCCGCTGACCACCGACGTCGCCCCCGGCTACGACCACATCACCTCGGCCATCGGCGCCGCGATGATCGGCTGGTACGGCACCGCCATGCTCTGCTACGTCACGCCGAAGGAGCACCTCGGCCTGCCGAACAAGCAGGACGTGAAGGACGGCGTGATCGCCTACAAGATCGCCGCCCACGCCGCCGACCTGGCGAAGGGCCACCCCGGCGCCCAGGAGCGCGACGACGCCCTCTCCAAAGCCCGCTTCGAGTTCCGCTGGACCGACCAGTTCAACCTGTCGCTCGATCCCGACACGGCCGTCGCCTACCACGACGAGACGCTGCCGGCCGAGCCGGCGAAGGCCGCCCACTTCTGCTCGATGTGCGGCCCCCACTTCTGCAGCATGCGCATAACGCAGGACGTGCGCGAGTACGCCCGCCAGAAGGGCCTCGACGCCGACACGGCCCTCAAAGTCGGCCTCGCGGAGAAAGCCCAGGAGTTCCGCCAGGCCGGCGGCGAGATCTACCCGAAAGCCTGACCCCGCAACCTAAATCTTCAGTGCGTGTGCCGAGGTAGGGCAGGGGCTCGTCCCCTGCCGCCCGGCCGATTAGCTGGCCCCTCCATTCCAGCGCCCGGGAGGTAGGCCAGGGCCTCGCCCACGGCCCTACCTCCCGGGCGGAAAGACGCTACTTGACAGCGCCCGCGCCCGGGCTTACGCTCCGACCACGAGCCGCGCACCCGCCGCGCCGCACGGGGAGGTGAGCAGCATGGTCGAGCAATCGCCCGGGACTCCGTATCGCCGCCTGGCGCTCGGCCTGGCGCTCGGCCTGCTCGTGGCCGCGTGCAGCCGCGCGCCCGCGCCCACGCCGCCCGCGGCGGCCGCCGGCCCGGCGCCCGCCGCGCCCGCCGCCGCGCCGCCCGCGAGCCCGCCCGCCACCTTGCTGCCCGTGCGCGCCGCCTTCACTTCCTTCTCCGCCTCCGCAGCGCCCTGGTGGATGGCTCAGGAGGGCGGCTACTTCCGCGAGCAGGGCCTCGCCGTCGATCTCGTGCAGGTCGCCGCGGGCGCTACGCTGCTCGCCGCCCTGCAGAACGGCGACCTGGAGGTCGTCTTCTCGGGCGGCCCGTCGCTCGTGCTCGGCTACTTGCAGGGCCTGGAGACGATGATCGTCGGCTCCACGTCCAACGGCCTCGACATCAGCATCTTCGTGCGGCCCGACCTGCAGACAGTCGACGACGTGCGCGGCAAAACGATCGGCGCCGGCCGCCCCAAGTCGATCACCGACATCGCGACGCGGCTGGCCTTCGAGCGCGTGGGCTTGCAGCCCGACAAGGATTTCTACGTCGGCGTGACCGGCGGCCTGCCCGAGTCGCTGGCCGCGCTTGAGACCGGCACCATCGACGGCGCCGCGCTGAACGTCCCCATGGTGTTCGAGGCGCAACGCCAGGGCTACCGCGAGCTGCTGTCGCTTGCCGACATGCCGATCCCGTTCACCACGTCGGCCGTCGGCGCGACCAAGAAGACCATCGCCGCGCGGCCCGAGATCTTCGAGCCCTTCCTGCGGGCGCTGGCCCAGGGCGTGAGCCGCCTGAAGACCGACCGCGAGGCGGCGATCGACGTGCTCAGCAAGTACAACCAGAGCGACGACCGCGACCTGCTCGGTGCGACCGTGGACCATAACCGGCCGCTCTGGGTGACCGACCCCTACCCCGACCCGGCCGGCGTACAGACGGTGATCGACGTCGAGGACGCCCCGGGCGCGCGCGACCTGCGCCCCGAGGAGGTCATCGACGCGCGCTTCGCGGAGCGCCTGCGCCAGAGCGGCTTCCTCGACGGCCTCGCCAGGTAGTGGCGCCGCTCGTCACGTCCAGCGCCGCTCGCCGCCCTCCACTCGCGCCCACTCCACGGTTACAGTCGAAGATAGGGCCGCGGACACGTCCCCAGCCCACCCGGCCCCCAGGCCGCCATACGGAGAGCATATGATTCGGCCGCTCGGCGTCGCGCACGTCAACCTGAACGTGACCGACCTCGCCCGCTCGCTGCGCTTCTACACGGAGCTGCTCGGCTTCCACCTCGCGTTCCAGTACGAGGGCGCGGTCGCCTGGCTGAACGTGGGCCAGTACCGCGACGACGTGCAGGGCATGGGGCGTGGCTTCCACGACCTGGCGCTCTACCAGGTGCCTCACGCCTTGCCCGACGACTACCGCCAGCGCGCCGGCATGAACCATCTCGCCCTCCGCCTCCGCACGCCCGCTGAGGTCGACGCCGCCGCCGACGTGCTGCGGGCGGCCGGCGTGAAGCTGCTGAAAGGCCCCCTCACCCACAAGGAAGACAACGACCGTTACCTCTACCTCGAAGACCCCGACGGCAACGTGATCGAGCTAGTCGCCTCGACGCTTCCCGACTGGCCCGCCGCCTACCTCCGCGCCCCCGCGCCGGACGCCAGCTAAGTGGTTTCCAAGGATCGTGTGACCGGTTCGCTGCGCCACACCTGCCCACCATTCTTTGCCCCGATGCAGCGCGCCGGCGCGCCGGCGCCGTTGCCCGGCCAGGTCCCGCGTGCTACCGTAGAAGCAGCCTTGCGAGGAGTCGAATCCCCCATGCCTGACCTTGCGCTCTCGCTCGCCTGCGGCGATTACGACCGCACTCGCGCCCTCCTCGACGGCCGCGTGCAGGCCGCAGGCGTCGCGCTGCACGTGCTCCCGCTCTCGAACGCCTGGGCGCGCCACCAGCGCATGCTCCTGCACGAGGAGTTCGACGCCTGCGAGCTGAGCACGTCGTCGTTCCTGCTCGACCGCGACCACTCCGACCGCTTCGTCGGCCTGCCGGTGTTTCCCTACCGCATGTTCCGCCACGGCTACGTCTGGTGCGCCGCGCGGGCGGGCGTCCGCGCGCCCGGCGACCTGCGCGGCAAGCGGATCGGCGTCGGCATGTACCAGGTCACCACGGCCATGTGGGTGCGCGGCTTCCTCCAGCACGACTACGGCGTGCGGCCTGAGGATCTCACCTGGGTCACCGAGATGCCGGAGCTGGTGCCCCTGCGCGGGGACGTGCGCGCGCGCATCGAGGTGGCGCCGCCGGGCGCCAGCCTGGAGGGGCTGCTGCTCGCCGGCGAGCTGGACGCCTACATCGGCGTCGAGGGCGTCCCGCCCGCGTTCGTCGGCCGCGACGAGGTTCACCGCCTGTTCCCCGACTACCGGTCCGTCGAGCAGGACTACTTTCGGCGGACCGGCCTGTTCCCGATCATGCACACGGTCGTGGTGCGGCGGGCGCTGCTCGAGCAGCATCCCTGGCTCGCGGTGAGCCTGGTCGACGCCTTCCGCGAGGCGAAGCGCCAAGGCTACGCCTACGCCCAATTCCCGCGCGTGTCCAGCCTCGCGTGGTTTCCTGTCTACCAGGAGGAAGAGCGCGCGGTCCTCGGCCCCGATCCGTATCCCTACAACTGGCCGGACAACGAGCGGGCGGTCGCGGCGATGTGCGCCTACTCCTACGAGCAAGGCATGGTGAGCCGCCAGTTCGCGCCTGCAGAGCTGTTCGCGCCCAGCACGCTCGACTACCCCGAATCGCGCGCGCACGTGGGAGGACGAATCCACCATGACGTCTGAGGGCACCGATCTCGCCGCGCAGATGGTCACCGGCTGCGCGATCCTCAGCGAGCAGGGGCTGGTCGAGGCTTCGGCCACCTGAGCGCCCGCCTGCCCGGCGACCGCGTCCTGATGACGCCGCGCAAGGCGCTCGCGCTCGTCGAGGAAGCCGAGCTACTGACGCTCGACCTGGAGGGCAACGTCCTGGCCGGCGAGGGGCGCCCCGCCGTCGAGTCGGCCATGCATCTGGCGATCTACCGCCACCGGCCCGACGTGCAGGCGATCGCCCGCACGCACTCGCGCGCCTGCGCCGTGTTCGCCGTCGCCAACCGCCCCGTGCGCGCGGTGCACCGTTTCGGCAGCCACCTCGGCGCCGAGGTGCCCGTGTTCAGCGACTTCACGCTCGTCGGCGCACGCGAGCTAGGCGACCGGGTGGCGGCCGTCCTCGGCGACCGGCAGGCGCTGCTGCTCCACGGCAACGGCACGCTGGTCACGGCGCCCACGCTGGTGGAGGCGGTCACGCGCGCGATCTGGCTGGAGGAGTCGGCAGCCATCCAGCTCGCTGCGCTCTCGGCCGGACTCGAGCCCCAATACTTGACGCCCGAGGAGGCGCGGCGCGCGGCGGCGATGGACATGCCGCACGAGCCGATCCGCGCCTGGGAGTTCTACGCCGCCCTCGCCGCCGGCGACGTCGTCTAGCCCACCGGTGGCAAGAACCGGACTTCGCCTTCGGTGGCCACCGTACAGCGACCAGCAAGCCAATCGGCCCACTGCTCCAGGGTACCGGCTGACTCGTCCACGATCAATCGCACGTGGGCGGCCGGCTAGCCGGGAGTGACCAACGGGAACACGTCTTCGTGGCCCACGACGTCGGCGGCGTATGCCAGCGCGGCCCGTATATCCTATAGCTCCAGACGCGGGTACTCCTGAAGAATCTCGGCTTCCGTTGCGCCGTGTGCAAGCATGCGGACGATCAGATCGACAGGCACTCGCGTGCCCCGGATGACAGCCTTGCCGGCCATGACGCTAGGCGAGAGCCTGATGCGTTGGCGCAGCTCTTCGTCCATGCCGCCCCGCTGTCTCGTCGCTCGGCGAATTCATCTTATACGCGGCAGCCCCAGCCGCAGCGCTGTGATGTCGGCAGGGCCCGCCTGGGCACTTCCGCTCTCGGCACTGCTACAATTGCGGCGAGCCGCGTCCGCTCCGCGCGGCTAGCCAACCGCCATCTTGAACCACTCGGGACGCGAACGGAGATCTCGTATGGTGCGATGCCGGCCGAGCAGGTGGCCCGCGGTATTGCTAACGGCACTCGTCGCGCTAACGATCGGCGTGGCCGGCCTGGGCCGCGCGCCCCGGCGCGCGGCCGCCAGCGCGGCGCCCCAGCCGCAGCGCGTCGTCGTCACGTCGCCGAGCACGGGGCTGTTCGAGATGGCGTTCGTCGCCGCCCTGCGCCGGGGCTTCTACGCCGAGGAGGGGCTCGACGTAACCCGCGTCCAGATGGCGCCGTCCGTCAGCGTGGCCGCCGTGCTCGCCGGCGAAGGGGACTACACGCTCGCGGCCGGCTCCACCGTCACCGCCATCGTCGGCTCCGACGCGCCGCTCAAGCTCGTGCTGGGCATGGCCGTGCGGGCGCTGCACGTCCTCATGACGAACGACCCGGCCGTCCAGAGCGTCGCCGACCTGCGCGGGCGCGCGGTAGCCACCAGTACGCTCACCGACACCTCGGCCAACCTGGCGCGCTACGCGCTGCGGGCCAGCGGCCTGGAGCCGCAGGTGGACGTGGCGCTGCAGCCGCTCGGCGAGAGTCCGAACCGCCTGGCGGCGATGCAGAGCGGCCAGGTGAGCGCGGTCATCCTCGACCTCGCGCAGGCCGTCGAGGCCGAGCGCCGCGGCGCCCGCATCCTCCTGCGCCCCGCCGAGCTGCCCGACCTGCCGATCTCGGGGCTCGGCGTGACGGAGACGAAGCTGCGCGATCAGCAGCCGCAGCTCGAGGCGATGGTGCGCGCGTCGCTGCGCGGCCTGCGCTTCCTGCGCGACGATCGCGCCGACACCGTGGCGCTGATGGCCGACCACCTGGGCCTGAGCCCCGACGTGGCCGAGACGACCTACGATCTGGGCATCGGCTCCTTCGCGCCCGACGGATTGATCGCGGACAGCGGCCTTCAGTTGCTCATCGACACCGCGCGCGACGCGAGCGGCCGCGCCAGCGACGCCACCCCCGCCCAGATCGCCGACTTCACCATCGCGCGGCGCGTCAACCAGCAGCTCGGCCAGTAAGCCCCACCGGAAGGCCGGCGGCTGCGGCGCCCCGCCGCGCGCTCACCCGTCGAACGGCGTGTCGCGCGCCGTCAGGAAGGCGCCCAGCCCCTCGCGGGCGCGGACCTCGCGCAGGCTCCGCCCGCTGGCGGCCTCGTCGCCGCTCTCGACGGCATGAACCAGCGCCGCCGCCAGCGCTCCGTACTCCAGCGCGCGGTACATGCCCGCCATCTCCAGCGCGCCGTCGAGCTGCCGCTTGTTCAGGCGCAGCGCCGCCGGCGGGATCAGCACCAGCCGCCGCGCGAAGCGGTGCGCCTCGGCGCCCAGCTGCTCGTGCGGCACCACTCGGAAGGCCAATCCGATGCGATACGCCTCCCGGGCGTCGATCAGGTCGCCGGTGTACCAGAGGTACCGCGCGTTCTGGATGCCGACCAGCCACGGCAGGAGCGAGCCGATGAACACGCCGTGGCGAATCGCCGGCGCCCCGAACCGCGCCTGCTCCGAGGCGAACACGAAGTCGCACAGGCAGGCTAGCTCCAGCCCCCAGGCGATCGCCTGGCCCTGCACCGCCGCCACGATCGGCTTCGCCAGGTCGCGGAACAGCCGGTGGCGGCGCACCCCCTCCTGCTGCGACTCGTAAGTGTCCAGCGCCGTCCGCCGCGCGACCGGGGCGCCGCTCATCCCTTGCGCCAGGTCGGCGCCCGCGCAGAAGGTGGGGCCGCGCGCCGCCAGCACCACGGCCCGCACCGCGCGGTCGGCGTCGGCGGCCCCCAGCGCGGCCTCCAGCGCGGTCCATAGCTGGCGGTTCAGCGCGTTGCGCTTCTCCGGCCGGTTCAGCGTGATCGTCGCCACGCGCTCCGCGACGTCGTACAGCACCAGCTCGTCGGCCATCCGTCGCCTCCTCCGCGCGCCTCCACCGCCTGCATGGTACCGCCGCGACGCCATCGGCGCTCGCGGCTGGCCGGGGGCCGCGCCCGGGGCTACACTGAGAAGCGCACGCGGCCCTGCCGCCACCACGCCTCGGAGGACGCCCGGTGTCCAAGCTGCCGCCGCCTCGCCCGCGCGACTACTGGAGCCCCTACGTCGAGCGCCTGCCGCGCGAGCAGTTGCGCGCCCTCCAGCTCCGCCGGCTCCAGACCCTCGTCGGCTGGGCCTACGCGCGCAGCCCCTTCTGGCAGCGTCGCCTCGACGCCGCGCGCGTCGCGCCGGAGCAGATTCGGAGCCTGGACGACCTGCGACGCCTGCCCTTTATCACCAAGGCCGAGCTGCTGGAGAACCAGGCCGAGCGCCCACCGTACGGCGACATGCTCACCGCGCCGCCCGACGTCGCCGTCGCCTACCACACCACCAGCGGCACCTCGGGCCGCACGCCGCTGCGCGCGCTGGAGAGCCCGCGCGACTGGGACTGGGGCGCCCAGGCCTGGGCGCGCTCGCTCTACGGCTTCGGCCTGCGCCCGCGCGACGTCGTCTACGTGGCGTTCGGCTACGGCTCGTTCATCGGCTTCTGGGGCGCCCACTACGCCATCCAGAAGATCGGCGCGACGACCGTCGCCGGCGGCAGCCAGAGCAGTGAGGCGCGCCTGCGCCACATCGTCGATACCGGCGCCACGGCGGTGGCGGCCACGCCCAGCTACGCCATCCGGCTGGCCCAGGTGGCGGCCGAGATGGGCATCGACCTGGCCCGCGACACGCGCGTCGAGCTGCTGCTGCTCGCCGGCGAGCCGGGCGCGAACATCCCCGCCACCAAGGCGCTCATCCAAGACATGTGGGGGGCGCGGGCGGGCGACTTCATGGGCATGACCGAGACGGCCGGCATTACCGCCTTCGAGTGCAGCGAGCAGTCGGGCGCCCTCCACATCAACGAGGACTACTTCCTAGAGGAGTTCCTCGACCCGCGAGGCGACGAGCCGCTGCCGCTGGGCGAGGTGGGCGAGCGCGTCTGTACCGCCTTCGGCATCGGGCTCATCCCCATCATCCGCTATCGCACCGGCGACCTGGTGCGCCGCGTCCCGGCGTCGCACTGCTCCTGCGGCCGCACGTTCGAGCTGTACCTCGGCGGCATCATTGGCCGCGCCGACGACATGCAGATCATCCGTGGCGTGAACGTCCACCCGTCGGCCGTGGAGGGCGTCGTACGCCGCTACGCCGAGCTGCGCGAGTTCCGCATCGTGCTCACGCGCGTCGACTACGTCGACAACATCGCCGTGGAGCTAGAGGCCCAGCCGACCGTGGCCGCCGACCTGGCCGAGCAGCTGAGGCAGCGCGTCGCGCGGGAGCTGGCCGAGGCGCACGAGGGGCTGCGCTTCGACGTGTCCCTCGTCGCCCCCGGCACCCTGCCCACCTTCGAGCTGAAGGCCCGCCGCCTCCTCGACCGCCGCTAGCACCGCGTGCCGTTCACCTCCACCCCGCGACGCAGATTCCTCCAGGCCTCAATCGCTCCACAGGGGCCGGGGGCTTGCGGTCCCGCTCCCCGGCATCCACCCCCTTCCTTCGAAGGGAAGGGGGGCAGGGAGGGTCAGGTCATACCGCATCCGGCGATGGCCTTCCCTATCTCCCTCTCCCCCTGGGAGAGGGCAGGGGTGAGGGCGCGCCCCGGCGGGCGCACCGCCGGGCCGGATCGGGTATCACTCCCTACCGGTGCAGTACGACCAGCGAGTCCGGCGAATTGCCCACCTGCACCGTGCCGAGGTCGAAGCTGGTCGCCGCGTCGAGCGCCTGAATGGCGTTCGCCGACACCTGCGCCGCGTACAGCCGCGTGCCGTCCGGGCTCAGCGCCAGGCCCAGAGCCGGGTGGTCGAGAAACAGCGTGCCCGCGATGGCCTGGCGGTTCGTGTCGATGACGCTGATGCGGCTATCCTCGTTGTGCGACACGTAGGCGTACGCGCCATCGGCGCTGAACACCACCCGCCGCGGCTGCGGCGCCGTCGCGATCGTCGCCGCCACCTGGTTCGTGGTCGCGTCCACGATCGACACGTTGCTGGCGTTGCGGTTGGCCACGTAGACCCAGTGGCCGTCCGGGCTCACCGCGAGCCCCTCCGCGCCCGCGTCCGTGGGCACGGTGGCGATCACCGCGCGCGCCGCCGGATCGATGACCACCAGCGCGCCCGCGTCGCGGTTCGTCGCGTAGGCCCGTTGCCCGTCGCGGCTGAAATCGAGCAGCGCCACCCCCGGCCCCACGCTGATGCGGCCGGTCTGGGCCCCATCCGGCAGGCTGTAGATCACGATGTCGCCGGAAGCCGGGCTGCTCACCCACAGCGCGTTGCCGCCCGGCGCCACCGCCACGTCGAGCGGCGCCTGCGCCCCCTGCCAGGTCGCGGCGACCTGCCCCGAGGCCACGTCGATGGCCGACACGCTGTTGTCGTCCTGGTTCGCCACGAAGACCCGGCTGCCGTCCGGCGCCGCGGTCACTTCCTGCGGGTTCTGCCCCACCGGGATCGTGCCGCGCACCTGGCTGCCCGCCAGATCGACGACGGTCACGTTGTTCGAGCTGCGGTTGACGACGTAGGCTAGCAGCCCCTGGGCGCTGCCCGCGATCGTGGGATCGACCGTCCGCACGATGTGGTCGCCCCCCGTCAGCGGCGGCGCCCCGGGGGAGGGCGCCATCTGGATCGGCGGCGGCGGCGTCTGGTCGTCGGTCGGCGACGGCGCCACGACGTTCGGGCCAGGCGTCTGGTTGGGCGCCGGCGGCGGGAACTGGAACTGGGGGGTGGGGCTGGCCTGCGCCGATACGGCGCCGGCGGCATTCCCGAGCGTTGCCGCGGCGAGCCCCGATGATTCCACCGGTACGCTGCTCACGGCTGCCGGTCCGCAGGCGGTGAGCAAGGCGAGCACGATCCCAAGCGCCAACGTGGAGCGATAGAACATGGACCCTTCCTCTGCATGCCGGCCGAACGCCGGAACCATTTGTGCGCGCCCGCGTCCGGCGACGTTCGGCCCCGTCCCTGCAATGCTGTGCGAGGCGGACGCGGGGGGTATTATCGCAAAGGTCGTCGTCGGCTGCCAGCCCAGCCCCCGGCCCGGGTCGGCAGTCGCCTCCCGCCGCTCAGGCACGGCCCAGCACCCGCGCGTAGATGGCGCGATGCGCCGCCGCGATGCGCGGCCAGCCCAGCCCGTCCACCAGCGCCCGCCCGCCGGCCGCCAGCCGCGCCCGCAGCGCCGCGTCGTCGGCCACTCGGTCCAGCGCCACCGCCAGGGCCTCGGCGTCGCCCGGCGGCACGAGCAGCAGGGTCTCGCCGTCGTGCAGCCGCGGCCACGCGGGGGACAGGGGATGGGGGCTAGGGGTTGGGGGACGCGAGGCGGACGACGTTTCCCTACCCCCTAGCCCCCATCCCCCATTCCCCGTGGAAACCGTCGGGAGCCCATGCGCCAGTGCCGCCAGCAGGCTGCCCCGCCGCAGCGAGGCGCCGTCCGCGAACGGGAAGGCCGCCGCGTCGGCGGCCAGCAGGTAGCCCGACGCTTCCTCCGCGGGCAGCAGCGGCAAGCGATGTACGAGCGCGCCCAGCGCCGGATCGGCCAGCCGCCGCTCGATCTCGGCCGCGTAGGCGCGATTGCTCGGGTCGCTGGCCCCGGCCTCGGCGCCAATGAGCAGCAGCCGCACCCGCCGCCCGCGCGCGTGCAGGCGGCGCAGCGCCGCGAACAGCGTCTCCAGGCCCTTCGAGCGGTTGAGTATGCCCAGATGCGCGATCAGGAACGTCGCGGCGTCCGCGCCGACGGCCCGGCGCCACCGCTCGCGGTCGTAGTCGGCCGGCGGCGCGGGCGCAAGGTTGCTGCCGATGGGCACCCAGTAGCGCCCCGCCGGGCGCCGGCGGCCGGCCGCCGCCCAGTCCGCCCGCTCGGTGAAGATCACGGCGTCGCTGCCGCGCAACAGCCGGTCCCGCACGGCGTCCCGCAGCTCGCCAGCCTTCGGAAAGAGATAGGGCACGCGCAGATCGTGGAAGGTCGTCAGCGTCCTCAGCCCCGGGCAGCGCCGCCGCAGCCAGCCCGGCAGCCAGTGTACCGCCGCCGCCATGCCAAACGCCGCCGGCTGGTACTGGACGTGTACCACGTCCGGCCGCGCCGCTCGCACCGCCCGCAGCGCGCTCCGAGCGCACCGCCAGTCCCAGCACTCGACCGCCCGCCACACGGTTACGGAGTGCTGAGTGCCGAGTGCTGAGTGCCGAGTGCTGAGTGCTGACCGCTGACCGCTGACCGCTGACTGCTGACCGCTGACTGCTGACCGCTGACCGCTGACTGCTGACCGCTGACCGCTGACCGCTGACCGCTGCGTGGGCTCTGGAGGCGCCGTGCCCGCGAGCACGGTGACGCGTACGCCCTGCTGCGCCAGGTGCGCCGCCAGCAGTGCCGTATAGTCTCCCACCCCGCCGGGCCGCGGCGGATACTCGCCCGCGAGGAACAAGACCGAGAACTGGGCCTCCAGCACGCCTGGGTTGGCGCTCCGGCCAGGGTCGGAGCGCTGTGAGGCCCGGGACTCAGCACTCAGCACTGAGCGCTACAGACGGAAGAGGCTGGCCGCGGTCTCGCCGGCGATGGCGCGCCGATCGTCCGTCGGCAGGCGCAGGTTGCCGATCATCTCGACCAGCTCGCTCACCGTGGCGCCCGAGCTCGACTCCAGCGGATAGTCCGAGCCGAACACCATCCGCTGCGGCGTCACCACGGCCGCCGTCATCTCGACGGCGGGCGCCCAGCCCCCCGTCCCGGCCGTGTCGAAGTAGAACTTCGACCACCGCTCCTCGAACACCTTGTCGAGCCCCAGCGCCCGCTGCTCGCGCTGCGTCTTGCCGACCTGCCGCTTCTCCGGCGGCAACGGGACCTCCGGCGGCTCGAACGAGATCATGGAGATGCGCCCCCGCAGGAAGACCGACGTGCCGCCCAGGTGCGGCAGCACGAATTTCAGGTTCGGGAACTCCGGGAACACGCTGTTCATGATGCGCACCGCCGCCAGCGTCGTGTCGAACGGCCGCCCGCAGGAGCGCTCCAGCCCGTAGTCGGTGGTGAACCCTTGCGGCAGGAGGGCCGGGTGCAGGATCACTGGCACGTCCAGCTCCTGGATCTTGCGCCAGATCGGGCCGAGCGCGCGGTCGTCGAGCACCACCGATCCCGCCGAGGTCGGCAGCGCCACGGCGTTCAGCCCCAGCTCCCGCACGCCGCGCTCCAGCTCCGCCGGCCCCGCCTCCGGCTCCTCGAGCGCCAGGTGGATCGAGCCGTACAGCCGCCCCGGGTTCTGCCGTTGGATCTCGGCGAAGCCCTCGTTCAGCGTGCGGCAGGTCGGCATGCCCAGGATGCTGACGCCCGAGTACGTGAGGATGGCGGCGTCGACGTGGCCTCGTCCATCGTGCGCAGGTGCGCCTCGACGCTGCACAGCTCATCCCGCAGCGTGATGCTGATGCGGTCGTTGACCAGCCGCACGCCGCCGCCGGCCTCGGCCTTCAGCGCGTCGTACACCGCGCGCGGCAGGAAGTGGTGGTGAACGTCGATGACGCGAGTCCCGTCGAGCATAAGCCCTCCCCTCCGCGCGACTATAGCACAGCTGACCCGTCTCTCCTCCCCCGGACAACCGCCTCGCGCCAATGCCTTCTATACAGAGAGGCCGCGAGGCGCGCCGGAGAGCGCCCGCCCTCGGCGCGACGTGGTCGCCGTCCCTGCCCGTACACACCTTCCTCGCGCCCGCCGCCCGCGCCCGGCCCGGGGCACCCCGCCCCGCCGGCCCGGCCCGCGACGAGCTACCGGGGGAGTATCGTACGGGGTAAACGATGCGACCTTCCGCGCCCGAGGAGCACGCGCAGACCCGCGCCCGGCCTACCAGTTAACCACCCGGTAAAGGAGCATCGTTTGACCGTTCCTCGGATGAATTACTGCGCCGCATCATCATGACGCACGGCCGTGAAACCTACGAGCCCCGCCGCCGCGCGCCGTAAGATAGAGCGAGCCGCCTCGGGCGGCTCGCGCGGGCACCCTTGGCAGGCGGTCGACGGTTCAGCGCCAGGCGCGGGCGTTCCCAGCCCCTGGCGGAGCACCCGGGACGCGATACCAGAGCAAGTGGGGGCGACAGCATGCGACGGCTTGGCTCGCCGGCGGGGCTGGCAGTAGCGCTGAACCTGCTGGTGGCAGCCAGCCCCCTCGCGTGGCTGGCTGCGGGTGCTCGCCCCGCCACGTCCCCGGCCGCCCTCGCGCGCGGCGTGGCCGCGCCCGGCGGCGCGACCGATCCCGAGGGCGTGCTGGACCAGGCGCCCTGTTCCGGCCTGGGCAGCGCGGCCCTCGTCCCGTCCGGCGACACCGGCATCGCGGCCAACGTCAACACCACCCCGGCGCCCGCGGGCACCGAGGTGGATGCCGTGATCATCAATTTGCAGCCCGGCCAGGCGCCGCTGCTCGTCGTCGCCACGACCGTGGGCGCCGAGCAGATCAGCGGCCCGCCCGTCGGCGCCGCCGCCGGGGCGCCCATTCCCCTCCGCGGCACGGTGCGCGGCCTACCAGTGCCCGGCGCCGCGGTCACGCTCAGCCTCCAGGGCCCGCCCGGCGCGCCGCCGCAGGTGGTCGCCCAGGGACCGGTGCAATGCCAGGACGCGCCCACCGGGCCGCCCCAGGGCTCGCCACAAGGGCCACCGGCCGCGGTGCCGGGCGAGGCCGGCGCGCCGCCGGGGCAGGTGCCGGCGCCGCCCGCGGGCCAGCCCCCGCCTGGCTATCCGCCGCCCGCCCCCCAGGCACCCGGTGGAGCGCTCCCGCCGGACCAGCCGCCGGAGGGCGCGGCGCTGACACCCGGATTGCCGCCCCCCGGCTACGCCGGCGCGCCGCCGCCCCCCGGCTATCCCGCGCCGCCGGGCTATCCGGCCGCCCCCGCGGGCGCCTACCCGCCGGGCGCGGCACTGCCACCGGGCGTCCCCCCGCCGCCGGGCTACGCGGCGCCGCCGCCACCCGGCTATCCGGCCGCGCCCCCTCCGCCGGGTTACGCCGGCGCCCCCCCGCCGCCGGGTTACGCCGGCGCCCCGCCGCCACCGGGGTACGCGGCGCCTCCCCCGCCCGGCTGGCCGCCGGGCGTCCCGTTCCCGCCCGAGGCGCCGGGCGTGGCGCCGCCGACCGAGGCGGCCACCCCAACGCCGTCCACGCCGTCGCCGACGCCGATTCAGGTGCCCACGGCGCGGCCCACGGCGGCGCCCGGCCAGATCACGCCCGTCCTGGCGGTGCCCACCGTCACGCCGCAGCCCGTCCCCGACGACGAGAGCGAGAGCCCGCCCGAGGGCGCTGCCCCGCCCCGGCCGCGGCCCCTCGCGCTGTTCTGGCCCCGCTGACGCCGTGCCGTGCGATGCTAAGATAGGGCCGCGACAGGGAGAGCGAGCGTGGAGCGGGTACAGGACGCCGCGCGCCGGCTGTGCGACAACGTCGAGCGCGTGCTCGTCGGCAAGCGCGGCGCGGTCGAGCTAGCCGTGGTCGCCCTGCTGTGCGAGGGCCACGTGCTGATCGAGGACGTGCCGGGCACGGGCAAGACGACGCTCGCGCGTGCCCTGGCGCAGTCGCTGGGGGGCACGTTTCGGCGGCTCCAGTGTACGCCCGACCTGCTCCCCTCGGACGTGACCGGCGTCGCCGTGTTCGACCAGCGCACAAGCGCCTTCGACTTCCGCCCCGGCCCCGTGTTCGCCAACGTGCTCATGGCCGACGAGATCAACCGCGCCACCCCCCGTACCCAGTCGGCCGTGCTGGAGGCGATGCAGGAGCGGCAGGTGAGCGTGGACGGCGTGACGCATCCGCTGCCCCGGCCTTTCACCGTCATCGCCACCCAGAACCCCGTCGAGCTAGAGGGCACCTTTCCGCTGCCCGAGGCGCAGCTCGACCGCTTCCTCCTGCGCCTGAGCCTCGGCTACCCCGCCGCCGAAGACGAGCGCCTAATGCTCCGCCGCGCCCGCGAGGAGGCCGCGCCGGCAGTGGACGGCACGGTCGGCGCCACGGCGCAGCCTTCATCTCCCAGCACTCAGCTCTCCGTCCCGGCGGTCGTCACGCCCGAGGAGGCGCTGGCGCTCCACGCCGCCTGCCGCCAGGTACACGTCGAGCCGGCCGTCGAGGAGTACCTGGTGGCGGTGGCCCGCGCTACCCGCGAGCATGCCGACGTGCGGCTGGGCGCCAGCCCGCGCGCCACCCTCGACCTGTACCACGCCGCCCAGGCGTGGGCGGCCATGCAGGGTCGTGAGTTCGTCACGCCAGACGACGTGAAGCGACTGGCGGCGCCCGTGCTCGCGCACCGCCTTGTCTTGGGCGTGGACGCCCGGCTGCGCGGCCGGTCCGCCGCCGACGTGCTCGCCTCGCTGATCGAGACGCTCCCCGTGCCCGTGGAGTAGCCGGCATGGCGGCCCTGCTCGCTCGTCAGCCCATTACGGCGCGGCCGGCTGCCCCCCGGTGCGGACGATGATTACCCCGGAGACGCGCCCGCCCCACGCGCCGCCGGGGTTGTTCGGCCCTCCGGGGCTAGCGCTTCTGCTTGGGGCCACGCTCGTCGCCGCCCGGCTGGGTGCGCCGTGGGTCGCGCTGCTGGCCGGCAGCCTCCTGCTCGTCGGACTGCTCGCCCGCCTCTGGGCGCGCTACGCGCTGGTGGGCCTCGTCTACACACGGCAGGGGATAGGGGTGGGGCCAGGAGATATGCGGGACGGTGAGCAAGCCGCCGCTATCCTCCCCCATCCCTTACCGCCTATCCCCTATTCCCCCGTCGTGCGGGCCTTCTGCGGCGACACGCTCGTCCTCGACACCCGTCTGAGCAACCGCAAGCTGCTGCCGCTGCCCTGGGTCGAGGTGTGGGAGCGGCTGCCGCTGGCGCTCGATCCCGGCGAGGAGCTGATCGAGTCGGTCGAGGCGCGCGGGCAGGGCTGGCTGTGCCAGGGCGCCTCGCTCTGGCCGTACCAGCGAGCGCGCTGGCGGCACCGCCTGGCCTGCCGGCACCGCGGCACGTTTTCTCTCGGGCCGGTCCGCGTGCGCGCGGGCGATCCGTTTGGCTTGGGCGAGCGGGAGATACTGCTGCCCGCCCACCTGCAAGCGATCGTCTACCCGCGTGTGGTACCCTTGCGGCGGCTTACCCTGCCGCTGCGCCACCCCACGCTCGACGCAGCCAGCCGCCGCGGCCTGGTCACCGACCCCACGCGGACCGCCTGGCTGCGCGCCTACCAGCCTGGCGACCCGCCGCGCCTGGTGCACTGGCCTGCCACCGCGCACCAGGGCTCCCTCCAGGTGCGCGTGCCCGAGCCGACGACAACACTGCAGGTCAGCTTGGTGCTCGACGCCGCGTCGTTCGACGTCGTACTAGCGCTCTACCGCGAGACGCTGTTCGAGCTAGCCGTGTCGGCCCTCGCGTCCATCGCCGTCTACCTCCATGCGGCCGGCCATCCCGTCGGGCTGTACACAGACGCCCGCCCGCCGGTCACCGTGCCGCCGAGCGCCAGCCCAGCGCAGCTCGAAACGCTGCTGGAATGGCTCGCCCGGATTGAAGTGGGACCAACCAGAGGCCAGGGGCCACGGGATAGGGGGTGGGGACTGGGAGAGGGCGAAGAGGCGCCCTCCCCCATCCCCTACTCCCCATCCTCCATCCCGCGCGGCAGCGCCGTTGTGCTGGCCGTATCCGAGCTAGCAGCCGACTTGCCGGCGACGCTCGCGCAGCTCGCGGAAGGCGGGCGCGCGGTCGTCGTCCTGCTCGCCGGGTCGGGCCACCGCGCGCCGCCGCTGCCACGCGAGCGGGTGGTCCCGCTCACGCCGAACAGCGATCTCGTCGCCGTGCTGGAGGGCGCGCCGACGCTGCAAGGGGAGTTCGGATGAGGCTCCCCCCACCCCGTCCTACGCTGCACCCAGCACTCGGCACGCGGCGCTCGATCCTGCCTTGGCCGATGATGGCGATGGAGGCGGCGCTCGTCTACCCGCTCGTCGCCCACTGGCTCACGGGGCCGGACGGCCGTGCGCCGCTCGGGCCGCTCGCCGCGCTCGTCATGCTGCCGCTCGGCTACCTTGCCACCCGCCACAGCCCCATCCGCGGCGTGCCCGTCGCTCGCGCCGACGTGGGCATTGGCCTCGCTTTCACCCTGCGCCTGCTTACCGCGCCACCGTCGCCGGCGGCGATACAGGAGGGGCCGCTGCTCGGGCCGCTGGAGTGGCTGCTCAGCGCCGTGCTGCCAGCGCTCGTCGGGTTCGGCCTCTGGTGGCGCGGCGGCGCGCTGGCCGACGCCGAGCTGACCGCCGACGGTGTGCGGGACGAGTTCCTGATCGTCGGCGCCGCGCTGCTCGGCGTGCTCGTGCTGTTCCGCGACGCGGCCGGCATTGACGCACTGACAAGCGCTGCGGCGGTGATCGCCTACCTGGGCGCGGGACTCGTCGCCGTCGGCCTGGCGCGTCAAGAGCAGGCCGGCCTCGCGCCGACCGCCGCGTCCACTGGCGTCGTCGCGGCCACGACGCTGGCGCTCCTTGTCGCCAGCGTGGGTCTTGTCGCGCTGCTCAGTCCTGAGCTAGCGGGCATTATCCTGGGACTGCTCGGTCAGGCTGTTGGTGCCCTCTTCTGGCTGGTGACCCTGCCGCTCGCCTGGCTGCTGTCGCGGCTGAACCTGCGGCTGCCGTTGGCGACCGACCTGCCCACGATGCGGCCGGTCCAGCCGCCCCCCGAGTTGGCCGAGCGCCCACTGCCGCCCGAGTGGCTGTTGCAGCTGATTGGCGTTCTCGTCTCGGTCCTCGCCGTGCTCGGCATCCTGGTGGTCGCCGCCGCGCTCATCTGGCTCCTGCTCGCCCTCTTGCAGCGGGTCGAGTTTCGGCCTGGCGTGCGCGGGCCAGTGGCCATGGAGGCTGACGGCACGCCGTGGCAGGATGCGCGCGACGCGATTGGCGGCGTGCGCAGCTGGCTGCTGCGGCTGGCCGGCGGCGCCCGCGCGGCCACCCGGCGTTCCGACAGCCAGGTGCGCGACGCGCGCGCTGCCTACCGGGTGCTGCTGCGCTGGGCCAGCGCCCGCGGCGTCGCCCGCGCGCCCGCCGAGACGCCCGCCGAGCTGCAGCGCCGGCTCGTCGCCTACGAGCCCGCCGCCGCCGCGCATTACGCGGTCCTGACCGCAGCCTACGAGCGGGCGCGGTACGGCGGCACGGCGACATCCGCCGCCGAGCTCGCGCGCCTCCGCGCGAGCCTGCAAGCGCTGGATGCGCTGCCGCCCTCCCGGCGCCCGGATCCCAGGGAGAGAGGAGAGCAGCCGTGAATCGCTGGCTCGTCGTACTCGGTGCCCCGATCCTACTGGCCGCCGGCCTCGCGCTCGCACCGTCGTCGGCCGCGCGCCTCGCGCCATCCCCGACCCTCGTCTCCCAGCGCCCCCTGAGCCCATTTGCCATCCACCCCCGTCAGCCGGTTGGCCTGCCGGAGCAGGTCAGCGATCAGGACACGTCGAGCCTCACGGCTGTCCACTTCGTCGATGCCCGGCACGGCTGGGTGGCGGGGCTCGGCTGGATTCTAGCGACCGCGGATGGCGGTCAGACGTGGGCACCCCAGATCTCCACTACCGACCCGATCGCCAGCTTCGCGTTCGTGGACCCCAGCACCGGCTGGGCGGTGGGCCGCCATTCTTTTGTCGGCACAACGGACGGTGGCCAGACCTGGCAGCGGCGGGACGAGACCACGCCGGACCTTGCTGCGGTCTCCTTCGCCACACGCGCCGTCGGCTGGGGACTGGCGGGCATGGCGCCGCCGCGCGGCCAGCCGGCCGCGGCGCCTCAGCCCGCCCCGGGAGCGATCGCGGCGACGAGCGATGGCGGCGAAACGTGGGCTCCCACGGCCGCGCAGCCCGCGCCGATGCAGTCGGTCTGCCTGGCGGACTCCGACCAGGGCTGGGCCGCCAGCCACGCCGGTGTCTGGCGCACCGGCGACGGCGGTGTGACCTGGACAAGCGTGCTGGTCGCGCCGGCCGAGTCATCCGGCGACGCACAGCCCCTACGCGAGGGGTTCACGGCCGACGTGCAGTGCGTCGACGGCGACACGGCCTGGGTGCTGTTCACGGCGCCGGGCGCTATGATGCAGACCGGCTGGGCGCTGTACCGCAGCGGCGACGCGGGCGCCACCTGGACGCCAGTCGCGCAGTCGGGTCAGTTCTTCCCGGCTACGGACGCGGCCCGGGGGACCGGCGGCTGGAACCGCGTGCGCCTAGCGGCGGTAGACGCCGGCACCGCCTACGTTGTCGGCACCTGCGTGCCTTGCAGCCCGCCCGGCGCGGCGGGATCGGGCACCGTGTCGCTGGGCGTGAGTCGCGACGCGGGCCAGAGCTGGCAGGATCTGCCGCCGCTGCCCGATACTTTTGGCGCGGCGATCGTCAGTGCGCCCTTCGCGGCGTCGTTCCCCACGGCCGAGCACGGCTGGCTCGTCGCGCCCGGCAGCACGAACCTCTACGCCACGGCCGATGGCGGCACAACCTGGACCTCGCACCCCCTCGACGTAAGCCCCTAGCGGACCATCACAAGGCCGCCGGTGTACTGTAGGAGATTCTTGATGCCGGTTGTGAAACCACGACCCAGGCCGGCCGCCTAGTGGCGTGCACTAGCGACTGCCCGCGAGCGGGTGCAGGATGACGATCGGGATGTGGCGCGTAGTCTTCGCGCGGTAGGCGCCCCAGACTGGCGTCTGGGCGACCAGCCGCGGCCACAGGCGCTGCTCGTCCGCCGGGCCGGCCTGCTCCGCCCGCACGCGGAAGCGGCGCCGACCCACCTGCACCTCCGCCTCCGGGCGCGCTTCCAGGTTCCAGTACCAGCCGGGCTGCACGTCCTTGCCGCCGTTCGAGCCGACGATCACCAGATTCCCGCCGTCACGCAGGTAGCCGAGCGGCCACGTGCGGCGCCGGCCGGTCTTGCGGCCGACAGTCGTGAGCAACAGCACGGGGGTCTGGCGGTGGCTCCCCAGCCGCCCGCCGCTCAGCCGATACAGCGCCGCGTGCGCCTGGTAGAGCAGCCGCCTCACCGCGTCCCAGCGTGCCATCGGCCTGCTCCCGCGCGGGCTCAGCCGCCCACGTCTACTGCGCCGGCGCGGGCCGGCTCAGTCGCCCGGATCAACGAAGCCGTACTCGGCGGCTAGATCGGCAACCTCTAGCGCCTGGCCCGTCTTCGCCATCACGGCCGGGTCGGCCGTCAGGGCCGCCACCGCCCGCCCGGCGAAGCGCGGCGACTGCGCCGGCTCGGGCGTCGGCCGGTTCGTCCACAAGTGCGCCGTGGCGCGGGTCCGCTCAGTCGCCACCATGCTCGGCCGGATGCTCAGCGCCGCGACGCCGTACGGCCGCAGCTCGTGCGCCATGTCCGCCGCCAGTCGCTCCAATGCCGCCTTCGCCGCCCCATAGGCGACGTTGAACAGGTAGCGCGCGCCGCCGACCGACGAGACGTTCACAATCAGCCCGCGGCCTTGCGCGATCATCAGCGGCGCGGCCGCGCGGCTCGCCACGAAGTGCGCCCGCAGGCCGACGGTGTGGATGTGGTCCCACACCTCAAACGGTAGCTCCCAGAACGGCACGTCGCCCGGCGTCTCCAGGCCGGGAATCGAGTAGACGTTGTTGACCAGCACGTCGAGGCGGCCGTGCTCGGCCTGCACCTGCGTGAACAGCGCGGCGATCGCCGCGTCGTCATGGTGATCGCAGCGCACGGCTACACCACGCCCGCCCAGCGCGCTGACGGCCTCGGCCGTCGCACCGATCGTGCCCGGCCAGGGCGCTGTGCCCTCCTCGATCGTCCGCCCCGTGACGTAGACGGTCGCGCCTGCCTCGCCCAGCCCGAGCGCAATGCCCTTGCCGACACCGCGGCTCGCACCCGTCACGACCGCGACCCGGTCCGCCAGCGGCAGCGACATCTACCGACCAGGGCCGGGCGCTGGCTTGGCCGCGCCGCGTCCGAGCCGTGCGCGGGCGATGCGCTGACCGTCGTCAGGACCGGGCTCCGCGGTCAGCTCCAGCCGCTCGACCCACTTCACGCTCGTGAAGCACGCGCCGCCTGGCACTACTAGGCGCCAAGGCGCACCGTGCTCAATCGTCAGCGGCTCACCGTTCAGCGACTCCGCCAGCAGCGCGTCGCCCGCCACGTCGAGCGCTAGCGGCACTGCGTACTCGCCCGCGTAGGCCCGCACGTAGCGGGCCTCCGTCCGCGGCGCGGCGAGCGCCAA
This sequence comes from Pseudomonadota bacterium, assembly GCA_021325365.1. The sequence goes on along the minus strand of JAJPHF010000063.1, from coordinate 5,807 downwards.
CAGATCGCCCAGCCGCACGCCACGCCAGCGCAGGCCAGGCACCTCCCAGCCCTCCTCACAGACGAACGGCTCAGCCAGGTCCACGCGGGGCAGCGCGACCAGGTCGGCCGCTGCCAGCGCGCGCGGCGTGGCCACCAGGCCGTCGATCTGCAACGCCGGCGCCGCGCGCGCCTGGATTGCCGGCGGCACGGGATGAGCGGGCAGCTGCTCGCGCGTCTCCATGCGGCTAGCTCTCCTTGTCGAGCTTCAGGCTGGCGGAATTGATGCAGTAGCGCATCCCTGTCGGCGCCGGCCCATCGGGGAACAGGTGCCCCAGGTGGCCGCCGCAGCTGCTGCACATGACTTCCGTGCGCACCATGCCGTAGCTGGTGTCCGTCTCGGTCTCGACGCTGTCCGGCACGCAGGTCCAGAAGCTGGGCCAGCCGGTGCCCGACTCGTACTTCTCCTCAGAGCGGAACAGCGGCGCGCCGCAGCCCGCGCAGCGGTACGTGCCCGCGTCCTTGGTGCGGTAGTACTCACCCGTGAAAGCGCGCTCCGTGCCCTTCTCCCGCAGGACGTGGTACTGCTCGGGCGTCAGCGTCTGCCGCCACTCCGCATCGGTCTTTTGGACCTTCTCGGCCATCGTCGCCTCCTCCTTGCGGATGCACGATCTCATTCTTTACCCATAGCCTACCACCGCGGGCCGGCCAGGCGCGCTCACCCCAGTCAGCCGGCGGGCGGGGCCCGCGCGCCGACTCGTCCCAGCCGCTGCGCGGTCGCTGTACCCGCGCGGGGTACTTGCTTTAGAGACGTGGTGCTCTATTGCAGCGGACGAGCGCGGCACGGTGGCCGCAAAGAGCACCGCCAGGCGACCGAATAGGTAGGACGGGAGGCACCCCATGGACGACGCGCGCGCGCAGGATCTCGCGTTCGACATCGAGGAGCTAGAGCCGCGACGCGCAGCCGGGGCGGGCGCGCAGATGATGGGCAGCGGCGGGATGGGTGGCGGCAGCGGCACGCTGGGCATCACCGGCGGCGTCACGGGCACCGCCACGATCAACGGCAGCGGCGGCTCGGGCGGCAGCGGCGGCGGCAGCGGCACCTAGCCACGCCTATCGCTGACCGGCCGTGCGTCGACACAGCAGCCGCGCACCCAACGTCCACATCCGGCCGCCGGGCGCGTCCGACGCTCGCCCCCTCCTAGTGTCGGACGCGCCCGGCGGCCGCACTTCCGCCAGCCACCCGACAACGCGCCCGCCTACTGAAACACCTGGCGGAAAAAGCCGGCGCGGTCCAGCTCGTCCACGAGGTGGTTGTCCACGAGCTGCTCGGGCCGCAGGTTGCGCGCGGCCGGGTTCTCCTTGGCAGCCGCCTCGACGTCGTAGCGCACCGCGTCGGGCAGCGCGTGCTGGTCGATCTCCCAGCCCGGCAGGAGGGCGTCGTACGTGCGCTCCAGCAGTGCCGGGTCGTCGGCCTGGATGTGCTGGGCGATGATCGCCTTGGTGCGCTCCTTCTCCTTGTGAGCGAACGCGACGCCCTCGGCGATCGCCTGGATCAGGCGCCGCGCGGCGCTCTCGTTGGCCGCCACCCAGTGGTGCGTGGTCGCCACGCCGGACATCATCATCGGCAGCTTGTAGTCGGCCGTGTTTAGCAGGAGGTGCATGCCCTCGTCCTCGGCGCGGAACGTGGCTGGCGGGCCGAGCATCGCCGCCGCCACGCCGCCCGAGACGAGCGAGGTCACCGAGTTGGTGAGGTTGCCCGTGGCGATCAGCGTCACGTCCCGGTCGGGGTCCATGCCGGCGCGCTGGAGTGTCAGCTCGGTGGCCGTCTTGATGATGCCGCCGCGGCTCGTGATCGCCACCTGCTTCCCGCGCAGGTCTTGCAAGCTCGCCACGTCGGGCCGCGCGTAAAGCCAGAAGCGCAGGTAGTTGCCGTAGCTGCTGATGTACACGAGGTCTGAGCCGCCGAGAACCGAGTTCACGAGCGGCGTGCTGCCGAGGTGCGAGGCGGCTAGCTCGCCGGCGATCAGCGCCGGCACGATCAGGTCAGCCGACAACGTTGCCAGCTCGACGTCGAGCCCATACCTCGTGAAGATGCCCATGTCTTTGGCCACCCAGGCGGGTGTCACCTCGGCCGTGGTCGTATTCAGCCCAAAGCGCAGCGCGACCGGCGCGGGTGTCGCGCTCGCCTGCCCGGCGGCCGGCGCGCCGGCTGGAGCGGCGCCGCTGGCAGCGCTCGGCGCCACGACGGTCGGCCCGCTCGTCGGTGCAGCCGCAGCCGGCGCGCCGGCCACCGGGGCGGCAGCCCCCGCGCCCGGCGCCGCCGCCGGCTGGCACGCCAGCACCGGCCACAGACACAGCGCCAGCGCGAGCAGGCGCACACGCGGCATCGCTCTCACCTCCTCGGCGCCGCGCCCGCAGCCGGCGTCTCCGCCAGTGTACCGCGAGTCAGACCCGATCCGGGACAGCGGTTCGCCTAACTGGGCGCGCCCTCACCCCGGCCCTCTCCCAGGGGGAGAGGGGGAGGGACCGGCCCTCTCGCAGGGGGAGAGGGAGCGAGGGCACTCTGCAGCCGGACTTGGCATCAGTCGAGCGGGGGGAGGCCGTAGGCCGCCCAGTTGGCACGAACGCGGGCGAGCAGGTCGGCAGGCGGCAGCGAGGGCGGCGGGTAGTCCCAATGGCGCGTGGCGTCGATGAGCAGCTTCGACGCCTCCGCTTCCTCGTCCCAGCGCGGCGCCACCGACGGGTCGATGCCCAGCGGGCGGGCGTTGCGCACGATCGTCAAGTCGCGGTGCGGCTGCGTGCGCGTGTGGACCGCCCACTGCACCTGGCGCGGGTCGCGGATGTCCACGTCCTCGTCCACGAGCACGACGACCTTGCCCGAGTACGAGTGCAGCGCCGTCCAGGCCGCGTGCAGGATCTGGTTGGCGTAGCCGCGCGAGACGGGCCGCGTCTGGACGACGATCTGCGTGAGCGGCAGGTGGTCGGGGATGTGGACATCCACCACCTCGGCGAAGCCCAGGTCATACACGAGCCGCTTGTACAGGATGCCCGCGTTGCCCGTGGCCTGCGCCACCATGCTCTCGCTTGGCGGCCGCTGGCTGTGGACGTACTGGACGAGCGGGTCGCGGCGCAGCCGCACGCAGTTCACCTCCAGCACCGGCCGGGGCGCCCCGCGGTTCATGTAGCCGAAGAACTCGCCGAACGGCCCCTCGGGCTCGCGGTGGTGCGGCGCCACCCAGCCCTCGAGCACGACCTCGGCGCTGGCCGGGACGTAGAGCGGCACGGTGCGGCAGGGAATCAGGTCCACCGGACGCCCGGCCAGTCCGCCGGCCAGCGCGAAGTCGGACCACTCGCCGCTATAGGCATAGGGCACCTTCGCCGCCGAGACGAAGCCGACCACCGGCTCGGCGCCGATCGCCACGGCCACGGGCATCGGCTCGCCGCGCGCCTCGTACTTCGCGTACTCCCAGGACGTGTGCTGCTGGTTGACTTCCGAGCGCGGGCGCGGCACGACGTTGTAGGCTAGGCGGCGGCGGTCCTTGAACATCATGCGGCGCATCGCCACGTTGTAGACGCCGCTCTCGGGATCGCGCGTGATGCAGTAGGGCCCCGCAACGTAGGGCGCGGCGTCTTGCGTCGGCGTCCAGGTGACGATCGGCAGCGCGCCGAGATCCACGGCGTCGCCCTCGTACACGACCTCGTCGGTCAGGCCGCCGTCGAGCAGCCGCGGCTCGATTGGCGCGCGCAGGGCGCTGGCCCAGCGCTGGGCGATGTCCGCCGGCGCCACGCCCAGCCCGGCCGCGTACACGGCCCGCGACGCCGCCAGCGCGCCGACCACGACGGGGTACACGTGGCCGCGCACGCGCTCGAAGAGCAGCGCGTAGCGCCGCTCCGGCCGCGCCTGCAAGAACACCTGCCGCGCCACGCTGGTGATCTCCCAGGCCGGGTCGACCTCGGCCCGCACGCGCTGGAGCAAGCCTTGGGCTTCTAACCCCGCGAGGTGCGCCCGAAGGTCGCGCGGCGCTCCCGTCTGTACTGCCGTCGCCATGCCGTCTCCTCCCACGCATCGCCCGCGCATCGCCCGCGCGTCGCATTATCGGCGGCGCAGCCGGCCCGCACAAGGCAGCGCCCGACGGGTCGTTGGGGCGCAGCGTCGCCGCGCACTCCGTCGGCCCAGCGGGCCGGTGCGCGGGTGCAGCGATTTATCCGAGGAACGGTCAAACGATGCTCCTTTACCGGGTGGTTAACTGCTAGGCCGGGCGCGGGTCTGCGCGTGCTCCTCGGGCGCGGAAGGTCACATCGTTTGCCCCTACGATACTCCCCCGGGCGCTCCGCCGCGGGCCGGGCCGGCGGGGGGAGGCCCCGGGCCGGGCGTGGGTGGCGGGCGGGCTGGGAGGCGTGTACGGGCAGGGACGGCGACCACGTCGCGCGAGCTAGCAGGCGCTCTCCGGCGCGCCTCGCGGCCTGCGACCGGGCCGACCTGGCGAGCCAGCCGGAGAGGGACGCCCTCACCCCGACCCTCTCCCAGGGGGAGAGGGGGAGGGACGAGGGGCCGCCCTCACCCCGGCCCTCTCCCAGGGGGCGAGGGGGAAGGACTTCCCCTGACCGGAGTCGCTAGGACACCGGGCCGGGTGTCGATCCGACAGGGCGCAGCAAGCAGCGCCCTGATATGGCGGACTGCACGTCTCGCGGTGCGTACGGTCCGCCACCAGACACGATGGCGCTCGCCCGCGCCATCGTGTCTACAAGAGAAGGCATTGGCGGGGGGCGGTCGTCCGGGGGGGCGGCGGCCGGCCGGAGGGGAAGCATGGCCAGCGGGGCCACGCGCGCGGTGGGGACCAGGCGGGGACACACCCTGGCCAACGCAGCGCGTTGGGTCTCGGCCGCTCGGCCTGGTATAGTTGCCGGCTGAGGGCCGGACAAGGGCCGCGCATGTCGTTGGGCCGTGGTGTCCGCAGCCGATTCACGGCGCACAGCGGCGGGCCGGGCGCCCGGGACACCAAGCCGGCCGTCGAATGGAGCAGCGTTCACGTAGCGGCGGGCGCCCAACGGCGCGCCCCTGGAGGCAGGAGCAGTGGCACGAATCAGCGTGGTGGGCACGGGCTACGTGGGCCTGGTGACGGGCGCCTGTTTCGCGGACCTGGGCAACCAGGTGGCCTGCATCGACATCGACGCGGCAAAAGTGGCATTGCTCCAGCAGGGCGGGCTACCGATCTACGAGCCGCAGCTCGAAGAGGTCGTGCGCCGCAACCTGGACGCCGGCCGCCTGTCGTTCACTACGGACTATGCCGTGGGCCTGGAGGGCGCCGAGTTCGTGTTCATTGCCGTGAACACGCCGTCTGGCCCCGAGGGCGAGGCGGACATGGGCCAGGCCCAGGCCGCCGCCACCGCCATCGCCGACCACCTGACTGGCCCGGCGATCATCGTCAACAAGAGCACCATGCCCATCGGCGCGGGCGATTGGGTGGCGAACATCCTCGACAAGCGCGTGCGGCCGGGCGTTACGTTCGCGGTCGTCTCGAACCCCGAGTTCTTGCGCGAGGGCTCGGCGGTAGCCGACTTCATGCAGCCCGACCGCGTCGTCCTCGGCTCGAACGACCGCGCCGCCGCCGAGCGCGTGGCCGCGCTGTACCGCGCGCCGCTCAAGTGCGCGGTGATGGTGACGGACATCCGCACGGCGGAGATGATCAAGTACGCATCCAACGCCTTCCTGGCAGCGAAGATCTCGTTCATCAACGAGATCGCGGCGATCTGCGAGCGGCTGGGCGCCGACGTGCGCCAGGTGGCGCAGGGCATGGGCTACGACCGCCGCATCGGCGCCGCCTT
>JAJPHF010000092.1 GCA_021325365.1 Pseudomonadota bacterium | reverse complement strand
GCCGCCGCTGGCCTGCTCGGGGGCCAGGTAGTGCGGCGTGCCCAGGAGCGCCGCCGTGGCGGTGAGCGCCGGCACGTCCAGCATCTTGGCGATGCCGAAGTCGGTCACTTTGGCATGCTCGTCCTCGGTGAGCAGGATGTTGGCCGGCTTCACGTCGCGGTGAACGATTCCCTTCGCGTGCGCCGCTCCCAGCGCCTCGGCCACCTCGGCGGCGAGCCGCACGGCCGTCGCCACGGGGAGCGGGCCGTCGCGCAGGCGGGCGCGCAGGTCGCCGCCCGGCAGGTATTGCATGACCAGGTAGTAGGTGCCGGCGGCCTCGCCGTACTCGTAGACGGGGATGATGTGGGGATGGTCGAGCCGCGCGGCGCTGCGGGCCTCGCGCTCGAAACGGGCCACGAAGGTCGGGTCGGCGCGCAGCTCGCGGCGTAGGAACTTCAGGGCCACGTCGCGGCCGAGGCGCAGATCCTCGGCGCGGTAGATCGTCGCGTCCCCGCCCTCGCCGAGCTGCTCGCCCACCGCGTAGCGGCCCTGGACGATCTCGCCCTGGAAGTCCACGGTTCCTCCGGCGCCGGCCGCGTGGCCGCCGCGCCACACGGCGCTGCTCGCCCGGCCAGTCGGCGCCCCAGTGGGCGGGGTGGCAAGAAGCATACCCGCCCGCTTCAGGGGTAGGGGATAGGGAATAGGGGATAGGGGAGACGGAGCACCGTCTCTCCCCTACCCCTATCCCCTACCCCCTATTCCCTAGCGGTAGGGGCCGAGGGCTTGCGCGGCGGCCTCGGCGAACGAGGTGTCGATCACGCTGTCGAGGGTGGCGGAGCCGGTGTAGTAACCGCGGTCCTTGAAGTAGTCGTACTCGATCTGGAGGCTCTGGCGCGTCAGGCGGCCGTCGGGATCCAGGCCCGCCATCTGCATCTGGTCGTAGAGCGCGGGGTCCTTCACCGACGTCGACTCGGTGAGGAGCCGCACCACCTCGTCGCGCCGCTCGCCCTTCACGAACGCGTCGTTGTAGGCGCGCACGCCTTGCAGGTAGGCGACCATGAAACGACGCGCGAGGTCGGTCTGCCCGGCGAAGCGCCCGGAGTAGAGCAGCGCGGCGGCCTGGTAGGCGCCGCCGTAGGCCACGCTGCTGTAGCCCAGGTCCCACGGCGCCGCCAGGCCGCGCGCCACGGCTGCGGTCAGCGACGGCTCGATGATGACGGCCGCGTCGATGCCACCGTTCGCGAAGGCCACGAGCTGGTCCGGGTAGCCCAGCTCGACCAGGTTCACCTCGTCGATGCCGACGCCGGCCTGGAGCAGCACCTGGTGGGCGATCGCCTCGGCGCCGCTGCGCGTCGAGGCGACGGCGATCCGCTTGCCGCGCAGGTCGGCCAGGCTTCGTACCTGGCCGCTATCGACCAGGTCGCGGCGCGGCAGGATCTGCGAGAACTCGAACCCCGGGCGCGAGGTGCCCTTGTCGGCGACCATCTTGATCGCCAGGCCGCGGTCGGCGGCGTTCAGCAGGCCGGTGCTGAACGAGCCGCCGCCCACCTCCAGGTCGCCCGACGCGAGCGGGGCGATGAGGTTCGGCCCGCTCTGGAACGGGACCGTCTCCACGTCGAGACCCTGCGCCTGGAAGTAGCCCCACGCCTGGCCGATGAACACGCCCGCGTCGGAGATCGCTTGCGGCGAGCCGAACTGGACGTGCGTGAGCTGCGCCGCCGGGCCGGGCGCCGGGTGCCCAGCCGGCGCCGCCTGGGCCGCCGGCCCCGGCGCTGCCCCCAGCGCCGCCATCCCCGCTGCCACTACGAGAACCAGGACGCCCCGGAGCCACCGCGCGGACGCGTTCATAAGCCTCCCCTTAGTTTTGGTGTCGCGCTGCCACGATGGTAGGCGGTGCCCGGGCCGTTGTCAACGGCCGCCGGGCGCCCGGCCGCGGGCGGTCGGAGTGCCGGCGGCCGCGGCGCCGGGCCGTCCGGCGTGGCGCCTGCGTTACAATGTGGATCGCACAGTTGGTGGGCGCGAGGAGCCGATGAAGATCGTCGTGACGGGTGGCAGCGGGCGGCTCGGGCAGCACACGGTGGACGAATTGCTGGCGCACGGGCACAGCGTGCTCAGCCTGGACCGCGTGCCGCCCGCCGCGCCGCGCTGCCCCGCCTGGGTGGCCGACCTGACGCGCGGCGGCGACGCCTACCAGGCGCTCCAGGGCGCGGACGGCGTCGTTCACCTGGCCGCCTGGCAGGCGCCGGGGCTGACGCCCGACACGGAGACGTTCGCCAACAACGTGAGCGCGACCTACAACGTGCTGAAGGCCGCGAGCGACCTGGGCGTGCGCCACGTCGTGCTCGCGTCGAGCATCGCCGCCTACGGCTTCATCTACGCCCGCCATCTGGCGCCGCCCGACTACCTGCCGCTCGACGAGGCCCATCCCTGCACGCCCCAGGACCCGTATGGGCTCTCGAAAGTGGTCGGCGAGGCGATCGCCGACTCATTCGCGCGGCTGGGGCCGACGTCGATCTCCAGCCTGCGCTTCCCCGGTGTGGTCTTCGACCTGACGTACCGGAGCATCCCCGATCGCTGGCGCGACCCTGGCGCGCGGCGCGGCGGCTTCTGGACCTACGTGGACGCGCGCGACGCCGCCCGCGCCTGCCGGCTGGCTGTGGAGGCCGACCTCGCCGGCCACGAGGTGTTCAACGTGGCGGCGCCGACGAGCATCATGCGCGAGCCGACGACGGAGCTATTGCGCCGCTACGGGCTGGAGCCGCGCCGCCTCGCGGCGGGGCTGACGGGCAACTGGTCGGCGATGGACTCGGGCAAGGCCGAAAGGATGCTGGGCTACCGCGCCGAGCACCAGTGGCAGCAGTATGTCGTCGGTGCCGTCGGCGACCCCGACGAAGGGTACAGCGGCGCGTAAGGGCTGTCGCGCCGACGACGGTGCCGCGACGCGCGAGCCGAGCCGAGCGAGGGGTAGACGGGCGCATGAGAGACCAGGAGATCCGCGAGCGATTGGCGCTCGCCTGCCGCGTGCTGTTCGACGAGGGGCACGAGCACTTCTACTTCGGCCACTTGAGCGCGCGAGCCACGACGGGCGACGCGATCTGGGTGAAGCCGGCGGGCGTGGGACTGGAGGAGGCGCGGGCGGCCGACATGGTGCTGATGGACGCCGCCGGCCGCAAGCTCGAAGGCGAGCGCGCGCTGCACCAGGAGATGCCCATCCACACGGAGATCTACCGGCGGCGCCCGGACGTGCAGGCCATCGTCCACACCCACCCGTTCCACGCCGTCGCGCTCAGCGCGAGCGAGGCGGGCGTCGAGATCGTCAGCCAGGACTCGCTGCCGTTCGCGGAGGGCGTGCGGCTCTACCCGAGCGCCGAGCTGGTGATGACGGTGGAGCAGGGGCAGGCGGTCGCGGCGGCGCTGGGCGACCGGCGCGCGGTGCTGATGCGCAACCACGGCATCACCGTGGCCGGGCCCTCCATCGAGGTTGCCACCGTCTGGGCCGCGGAGCTGGAGCGAAGCTGCCGGCTGCAGCTCGCGGCGAGCCAGTTTGGGCCGCTGGCGCCGATCCCGCCCGACGAGGTGGGGCGGATGTACGACCGTTTCGAGCGCGGCTACCCTGGCCGCAACGAGGCCATCTGGCGCTACCTCGTCCGCAAGGCCCAGCGCGCCGGCCTCGCCTGAGCCCTCTCCGCCAGGCGCCCGCACGCTCCCTCGGCACACAGGCTGCCGCGAGCGGCGTGAGCCCGAAGCGATCCGTATCCGCGAAGCTCAGGCGCTCTCGGCATGCAGCTTGAGCCCGAGCGCGCGTACCACCTTTAGCACAGTGGCAAGCTCCGGATTCCCCTCTGCGGAGAGCGCCTTGTACAAGCTTTCGCGTCCCAGGCCGGCTTCCCGCGCGACGACCGTCATCCCACGTGCGCGGGCAATGTCGCCGAGTGCCGCGGCCACCAGTGCCGGGTCGCCGTCTTCCAGAGCAGCGTCTAGATAAGCAGCCATGTCCTCCGGGGTTTCCAGATGCTCCGCCACATCCCACGGTCGAGTTTGAGTCTTGCCCATTGCGCCCTCCTAGAGTCCCCGTGCCAGTTCCAGCGCGGTACTGATGTCGTGGCGCTGGGTCCGCTTGTCGCCTCCCGCGAGGAGAACCACCAGGGTTTGGCCGTGCTGCACGAAATACACCCGGTACCCGGGACCATAGTCGATGCGTAATTCTGAGACGCCTTCTCCCACAGGCCTCACGTCGCCTGGATTGCCTAGCGACAGGCGGCGGATACGGGCATCAATGCGCGCGCGTGCTTGCCGATCGCGCAAGCTGCCGAACCACTGGGCGTACACGTCGGTCTGGCGGATTTCGATCATAGGCCAGTGTATTTTCTAGGATACACTGCGGGCAGATCCTTCGGCGGCTCTACCATAGCTGCACTCGCTCCCGCTCTTGAGTCTCACCCATCCGTCAGTGATCGTAGGGAAGAGGGCAACCCCCGGCCCCAACGAGGCCATCTGGCGCTACCTCGTCCGCAAGGCCCAGCGCGCCGGCCTGGCGGACGCCGGTCCACAATGAGGCCGCTCGGCCTGGCCGCTACGGGATGACTGGCGGCTCGGTGGGGATGGGCACGACCGCCGTCGCCACCGGCGTGATCGGCGGGCCGACGTTGGGCGGCGGCGGCAAGGGCGGGGGCGGCGGCAGGGGCGGCGGGGGCGGCAGCGGCGTGGGCGAGGGCAGGGCGGTCGGCAGCGGCAGGTAGGTGGCCGCGGCGCCGGGGACGTCGGTGGCGATGCCGAACAGCGTCAGCGTGGGCGCGGGCGTCGGGGAGGCCGGCGGCCGGGGCACGAGCGTCGGCGTCGGCGTTGCCGTCGGGTGGGACCCCTGGCACCCGCTCGCCAGTAGCAGGACGGCGATCAGCCCACTGAGCTGTCCCTTCCGCATGCGCCGCCCTACGAGCGCAGGCCCAGCTCGGGCTGTACCTCGCGCAGCAGGGTGTAGTCCATCACGCGCGACAGCGGCACGTCGGTCGTCACCCCCAGGCGCACCTTGTTGTCCTCGATCTCGGAGCGCAGCACGTCGGGCTCCACCTCGCCGTTGCGGCTGAGCACGCGCACCACCTTCTGATAGGTGCCCTCCGCGAGATCGGGGGCGATCCCGAAGTCGCGCTCGATGAGGGCCAGGCTTTCGGCCTCGTGCGCGGTCGTGTACTGCATGCTGCGCAGCGTCGCGCGGATCATGCGGCGCACGTCGGCCGGCCGCTCCTGCAGCTGCTTGTCGGTGGTGACCAGGCCCGACTGCGCGCGCTGGAGATAATCCGCGGTCCAGGCCAGGTTGCGGAAGCCTTGGCGCTCGGCCTGCTCGTCGAACGGCGGCGACAGCACGGCGGCCTGCACGGCGCCCGACGTGAGCGCGGCGAAGCTGTTGGCCGTCGTCTGCGCCGTCACGGCGGTCACGTCGTCGGGCGAGACGCCCTGCGCGCGCACGGCTGCCCGCCAGGCGTAGTCGTCGGAGGCGGTGAGGTTCGTGATGGCGATCGTCTTGCCGCGCAGGTCGGCCAGCGACGTGATCTCGGGCGCCCCGACGACGGAGAAGATCATGTCCTTGACCATGAACAGCACGACCTTGAACGGCTGATCGGCCACCGCCGCCTGGATCGACGAGCCCGTCGAGGCGGTGTAGGCCAGCTCGCCCGCGGTCATGGCGGCGACGGCCAGGTTCGACTGCATTACCTGGATCTCGAGCTGGATGCCGTCGGCCTCGTAGAGGCCCTGGTCCACGCCCACGAAGTAGGGCAGGAACGCCAGGCTCTTCGCGGGGATGGCGAGCACGACGTGCTGGGGCGCGGGCGGCGCGGCCGGGCTGCCCGCGGGCGTGGCGGCCGGCGCCGCGGCGGCAGACGCGCTGCCGGGCGCGGCCGGCGGGGCCGGGGCCGCCGGCTGGGCGGGCGCCGACGCGCCCGGCGCCTGGCAGGCCGCCAGGCTCAGGGCCGCGAGCAGGGCGAGCAGGCCGGCGCCGCGACGGGCGGCGGTATCAGGGCGAAGCGGGCGCCGGCAGGGCAGTCGCACGGCAGTCTCCCGGGTGCTGGCTACGGGAGTGTAGCATAGCCGCGCCCGCGCCGGTGCTTGCCCGCGTGGGGGGGACTGCCTACAATCCGGGCCACTGGCACCAGGAACGACGGGCGGGGACGGCCCCGCCGTTGGCCCTGGGGCGACGATCGCGGCCGGGAGGAGCGATGGCGCTGGCGCAAGAGACCTGGGCGGTGGGGCGCTCGCTGCCGCGCGTCGACGGCGTGGAGAAGGTCACGGGCCGCGCGCGCTACGTGGCCGACCTCGCGCTGCCGGGGCTGCTGGTGGCGCGGGTGCTGCGCAGCCCCTACGCGCACGCGCGCATCGTCGGCATCGACACGAGCCGCGCCCGCCGCGTGCCGGGCGTGAAGGCCGTGCTCACGGCCGCCGACACGCCGGGACGGCTGTGGGGCGCCAGCGTGCGCGACCAGCCGGTGCTCGCCAGCGACCGCGTGCGCTACGTCGGCGAGGAGGTGGCCGCCGTCGCCGCGCTCGACGCCGCGGCGGCCGAGGAGGCGCTGGGGCTGATCGAGGTCGAGTACGAGGAGCTACCGGCGCTGTTCGACCCGCTCGCGGCGATGGGCGAGGATGCGCCGCTGCTGCACCCCCAGCGCGGCTCGAACGTCGTCCAGGCGCTGCACGTCACGCGCGGCGACGTCGAGCGCGGCCTGGCCGCGGCCGACCTGGTGATCGAGGACACCTTCCAGAGCGCGCTCCAGTTCCACGGCTCGCTTGAGACGATCGGCACGGTGGCCGACTACAGCCCGAGCGGCAAGCTGACGGTCTGGATGAACACCCAGACGCCCGCACTCGCCCGCCAGCGCATCGCCCACGCGCTCGCGCTGGACGAGCGCACCGTGCGGGTGATCCAGCCGCACATCGGCGGCGGCTTCGGCGGCAAGAACTGCGACGACAACAACGTCATGATCGCGGGGCTGCTGGCGATCAAGACGGGGCGGCCCGTGAAGCTGATCAACCGCCGCGAGGAGGAGTTCCAGGCGACGCGGCCGCGCGTGCCGATGCGCGTGGAGATCGCGATGGGCTTCCGCGCCGACGGCACGATCACCGCCAAGCGGCTGCGGATCGTCGCCGACAACGGCGCCTACACCGCGAAGGCGCCGGCCATCCTGAAGGTGGCCGCGCTGCGCCATGACATGCTGTTCCGCAACCCAAACGTCCAGACCGACGCCTACCTCGTCTACACGAACAACATCCCGACGGGCGCGCTGCGCGGCTTCGGCCAGCCCTCGACGCACTTCGCGCTCGACCAGGTGCTGGACATGGCGGCCGAGCGGCTGGGCCTCGACCCGGTCGAGCTACACCGCCGCAACCTGATCGGCCCGAATTCCGTGTCGGTCCACGGCCACCGCGTGAATAGCTGCGAGGTCGCGCAGTGCCTGGAGCGGGTGGCCGAGATGATCGGGTGGGAGGCGCGGGGCGGACTTAGCCTCCCCAGCCCCCCTTCCCTACCACGGAAGGGGGGAGCCGGTGGCTGGCTGGGCCGGCCGTCCTCCCCCCTTCCCGCGCCGGGAGGGGGGGCAGGGGGGGTAGGTCAACCCCTTCGCGGCATGGCCGTCTCGTGCGCGGTGCAGGTGAGCGGGTCGCGGCACGGCGACACCCCCGAGGCGTCGACCGCGACGATCCGGCTGGACCACGCGGGGCGGGCGATGATCCTGTCGGGCGAGGGCGAGAGCGGCCAGGGCAGCCGCACGGTGCTCTGCCAGATCGCCGCCGACGCCATCGGCTTGCGGATCGCCGACGTGGACATCGACATGCCCGATACCGACGTCCACGTCTATGGGCGCGGCTCGGTGTCCAGCCGCCTGGCCTACACCGCGGGCGAGGCGGTGCGGCGCGCGGGCGCCGAGCTGCGCGAGCGGCTGCTGGCCGAGGCGGCGAGCCTGCTGGAGGCGAACCCCGCCGATCTGATGCTGGCCGAGGGCCGCATTGCCGTCGCGGGCACCGACCGCGGGCTGAGCGTGGCCGAGGTGGCGCGGGCGCTGCTGACACGCGGCGACGGCGCGGCGCTGGTGGCGACCGCCGTCTTCGACCCGCCCTCCGAGGCGATGGAGCCGGCGCACGACAACTACGGCAACGAGTCGGGCGCCTACAACTTCGCGGCGCACGCCGCCGAGGTCGAGGTGGACCCCGACACCGGCCAGGTGCGGGTGCTGCGCTACGTCGCGGCGACGGACATCGGCACGGTGCTGAACCCGATGCTGGCCGAGGGGCAGGTGGAGGGCGGCGTCGTGCAGGGGCTCGGCTACGTGCTGAGCGAGGGGCTGCTGTACGACGAGGGACGGCCGCTCAACCCGAACTTCTCCGACTACCGCCTGCCCACGGTGGGCGACGTCCCGCCGTTCCAGCAGGTGTTCGCCGACTCCTACGAGCCGACGGGCCCGTTCGGCGCGAAGGGCGTCGGCGAGATCAGCATCGACTGCGTAACCGGCCTCCTCGCCAACGCCGTCGCCGCAGCCACTGGCGTTCGCTTCCGCTCCCTCCCCCTCACTGCCGAGAAGGTCTGGCGGGCGCTGCACCCCGAACCGCCGCCCGAATAGGGCAGGCAGGGGGGGCGTGGGGGAGGCCCCACATCTCCCGATCAGGGCGCGGCGCCAGCGCCGCGCCACACCTGCTCGACGTAGCCGCTCGCCTTGATGCGGTCGATGAAGCTGCCGTCGAGGAATTGCTCGGGCCGGGCGCCGAGCGCCTCGGCTCGTTCGCGGCCATAACTTCCAGGCTGTTCTGGACGGCGCGGGGCGTGAGCGCCATGTCGTTCTTGAGGTTGTCCAGGTAGTAGGCGCGCGTGGCCTCGGCGACGGCGGGATCGTCGATGCGGCCGTAGCGCATGATCGTCGCCACCGCGAGGTCCTTGTCGGTCTTGAAGATGCGCGCCCCCGACTGCAGGACGCGGCCATCGGCGTCGACGCCGCTGTAGTCCAGCGTGCGCTCACGCCATCGCGTTGGGCTGGAGCGCCGCGCGGGCGGCGTGCTCGCCGGCCAGGAAGCCGAGCGGCAGGGCGGTACCGATGCCGCCGGCGGTGGCGGGCTTCGGGCCGCCGGCCAGGCCGCCCGCCGTCAGCCCCGCTGCGTACAGGCCGGGGATCGGGCGGTCGGCGGCGTCCACGACCCGCGCCCGCGCGTCGATCAGCGGGCCGCCGAGCGTGTAGGTGAGGCCGACGACGAGCGGCACGGCGACCAGCGGCGCCGCGAGCGGCGGCGCCGTCCCGCCGCGCGGCACCGGCAGCGCCCGGCCCTGCCCCGCGGCCAGCGCGGTGTTGTAGGCGTCCAGCGTCGCGCCGAGCGCCTCGGCCGGCACGCCGATGCGCGCCGCGAGCGCGGCCGCGTCGTCGGCCACCTCGACACGGGCGCCGGCGAGCAGCAGGTTGGGGTTGGGCGGCACGGCCTGGTTGTAGCGGCCGACCGTCTCCCACAGGCGGCGGTCGAAGACGAGCCAGGTGGCGCCCGGATCGGGCAGGCGCGCGATGCGGTTGGCCACGGCGAGCGCGCCCAGGCCCTCGTCGGCGAAGCGGCGTCCGTCCGGGCCGACGACGAGCGCGCTGTTGGCGATGCGATCGACGAACGGGAAGTGGCAGAGCTGGGCGTTGCGCACGGCGTCGGCGTGTAGCAGGTGGCCGAAGATCGCCTCGCCGTGGGCCAGCTTCGCGCCGGCGGCAAGGGCCATGGCGAGTGCGTCGCCGCTGCCGGTGCCCGCGCCG
Source organism: Pseudomonadota bacterium (assembly GCA_021325365.1). Next base: position 59,672 of record JAJPHF010000092.1, on the reverse strand, counting down.
CGCAGGAACAGCCGCTGGGGCCGCGCGACGTTGGCGTAGCGGCGCAGCAGCGTCGGGTTGGCCTGGAAGCCGCCGTCGGCCAGGATCACCGCGCGGCTGGCGAGCTCGATCTCGGCGTCCGCGTCCAGGCGCCGCGCGACCAGGCCCACCACGCGGCCGTGCCGCTGGCGCAGCTCGCGCGCCGCCGTGTCGCCCCAGTACTGGCCCCCGCCCGCGAGAAAGCGGGCTTGCAGGCGGCGCAGCGTCACGTCGGGGCCGCGGCCGAGCCACCGCGAGCCGCGCCGGTTCGGGCGCACGGGCGCCATCACGAGCTGGCCGCGCAGGTGGACCCAGCGGGTGCCGTGGGCGCGCAGCCAGGCGTAGACGCGCGGGCAGGCGGCCGCCCAGGCGCGCGCCAGCGGCTCGCTCGCGGCCCCCTGGGTGTCCTGCATGAGCTTCGCGACGATCGCGTCGGTGGGCGCGAGCGGCGAGAGGCCGGCCGCCGAGAAGCTGCCGCCGCTGAGGCGCGAGTTGCTCCAGCTGGGCGCGACCGGCGTCTTCTCCAGCAGCGCCACGCGGGCGCCCTGCTCCTGCGCGCGCACGGCCGCCACCAGCCCGGCGAAGCCGGCGCCGACCACCACCACGTCTACGGCGACTTGCTGCACGCGCCTGCCTCCTGGCCCGCTCGCGCGGCTCGGACTCAATGTTGCTGGTTATAGGGCAGCGCGCAACCCGGGGCCACTCGGCGCCGGGCAAGTAGCTCAAGCGCCAGGCTCGAATGGATTCAGGAGGAGTACACCGGTGCGAGCGAAATGATCGGTGTTCCGAGTTACGAGTGTCAGGTCATGCACTATCGCTGTTGCCGCCATTAAACCGTCCGCCGTCGCGACGGGATTGGGAACGCTTAGCCGTCCCCACTGTTCGGCGATCTCTACCGTGACAGGAAGTATGCGGTCGCTGTAGTCGCGGCGGAGCGTGGCAAGCCAAGCCTCGTAAATGGCGGCCTGTGCCGGATCGCGCCGGCGTAGCCGTTCAATCCCACGTCGAATCTCTCCCACTACCAGAACGCTTACGTGTAGGCCATCCGCGGGGATCGACGCGAGCCAGGCCTTGACCCCCGTGTTGCCTTGAGGCCGCCGTGCTTCCGAGATGACGTTCGTATCCAGCAGAAAGCTCATAAGTCGACGTCTCGTGGCAGGTCCCGGACGCGTTCCAGGTCCAGGGCGCTAAGATCAGGGCCGGACAGTAGGAACTCTTTGAAGTCTGGCTTGTTGCTGGTCAGGCGACGGAATTCGTCGGCCGCCACGACCACCACGACATCTCTGCCGTGCCGAGTCACAACCTGGGGGCCCTCGTCGATCGCGCGCTGGACAAGCTGACTGAACCTTTGCTTCGCCTCTTGAACTTGCCACTGCATTGTCTATCTCTCCGTAATGTCTAGTCTGTCTAGATAGTAACAGGATCGATCCTGTAGCATCCATACCGCTCCCGTACTGTATCTCCGCCCGGCGGGTTCATCTCGTCGGTAGCTGGTGAGGCATAGCGCTTGCTCGTGGCGGGCAGCGCTGGGGGCGGGCTGGCCGCGGGCACGGGCCCGATGTATAACGGCAGTAGTCAGGATCGGGCATAGACGCCGCGCGGCGCGCGGCGCGGGAGGGGGCGAGATGGCGCAGGCGAAGATTCGGCACATCGCGATTCGCACGGAGAACACGCGCGGGCTGGCCGACTTCTACATGAAGACCTTCGGCATGATCCAGGTCATCGCGCGGCCGGAGACGCCCGGCGGCCCGCCCGAGGAAAAGCGCGCGGTCTACCTGTCGGATGGCTACATCAACCTGGCCATCCTGCCGGCGAACGGCGAGCGGGAGGGCATCGACCACTTCGGCTTCCTGGTGGACGACATCGAGGCGACGGGCCGCACGGCGAAGGACGCGGGCGCGCAGACGGGCATCGCGCCGCGCCCGCGCGACGGCCGCTACGCCGAATTCCGCCTACACGATCCGGTGGGCACCGGCGTCGATCTCTCCGAGGCCGGCTGGGCCACCGAGCCCGAGACGCTCGAGGTGTTCGCCGGCCGGGCGCAGTAGCAGCGCTGCCGAGACACGAGAGGCCGGGACGTCCATCTGGGCGCCCCGCCCTGCGTGTGTCCGCACCGTCTCGCGCGCCGGCCGAACCGCGCGGTGCCGGGGTTACTGCGGCAGCAGCGTCTCGGCGACGACCTGGTTCAGCTCGGCGAGGTTCTTGACGGCCGCGCCCGCCACCGCCGCCCAGGCCAGGCCGCGCAGGATGCTCGCGGCGCCGCGGTCGTGGCTGCCGCCCACCGCCAGCGCAAACGCTACCCCCGCTGCGCTCAGCGCCGCGGCCCGCCCATGCTGCCGCAGCAGCCCCATCACGGGGTACGTCGGCGGGCTGCCTAGCTCTGCTGCCATGTGCGCTCGCCTCCGCGCTGGGGATCAGGATGCGCCATTATCGCCCAGGCGGGCGGCTCGCGCCAGCAGGCTAGCGCCACCAACGACTTCCCGTGGAGCCGGGGCTTGGAGCGGCCGTCGTCCATGATCCATACTGCCGCATCAGCTGAGCCGCGCCTGTGAGCGGCGGATTCTAGCCGCGCGGGCGAGCCCTGTGAAACACTATCGACAGCTGGCGACTCACGGGGGAGCCTAGTATGTACTCGCGGCCGGCGCTCGCGCTCGTCTGCGCGCTCGGCATGATGGTGGTCAGCGCGTTGGGGAACCGGGGCGGAGCGGCCGCCGGCCCGGACGCCGCGTTCGCGCAGTTCCTGCCCACGCCGACACGGTTCGTGCCGCGGCCGCTGCCGACGCTGTCGCTGCCCACGCCGCTCCCCACGCCTGGCCTGCCCGGGGCGCTGCCGTCGCCGCTCTCGCCGACGCCGTTTCTACTCACCGCGTCGCCCACGGCGGCGCTCCCCACGCCCGCGGCCGGCGCCGCCGCGCCGGCCGCGACGGCTACCGCGACCGGAGCGTCGCCGGCGCCGGCTGACCAGACCGCGCCATCGTCGCCAGCGGGGCCCAGCCCGACCAACGTGCCGCCCGCGCCCGAGACGTCCGGGCCCCCGCCAGCGCCGCCGCCCGTGCCGCCGGCGCAGGTGCCAGCGGCGCCATCGGAGGCCGGGCCGCAGCCGCCCACGATCCAGCTGCGGTTCGGGACGGCGACCTACGACGGCGTGCGCGGCAGCTACTGCTGGACGCCGACCGCCGCGCCCGGCGAGGCGCCCGCGCCCGGCGTGTGCGCGGACGTGGCGCCGCCCGCCTTCGATACCGTGCTGGCCTGGCCGGCGGGCGAGCCGATCGAGTTCGACATCGACGGCCCCGAACCGAGCGGGCTGACGCTGCGAGTGTACAGCAAGCCAACGGAGCCGCTGGTGTTGGAGACGGAGCTGCCGCCGGGTGCTGCCGTCACCTGGCAGCCTACGGTGGCGCCGGGGGCCTACGTGCTGGCCGTGACGGCGCACTGGCCCCAGGGGGACGTGACGTACTACTTCCCGGTAGGGATACTCGCGGCCGGCGCGCCGAGCGACGCGGCGCCGGAGGAGCCCAGCTTCGCGCCGGGCGACGGCCTGGTCGGCGGCCCCGCCGCCCGCGCGCCGACCCCGTCCGGCGCGGCCTCCGTGTCCGCGGCCAGTCCCGCCGCCGCGACCGCGTCCACCGTGCTGCCCAGGTCCACGCTCGGGCCAGCTGCGACGCCGACGGCCGGTCCGGGCACGCCGCCGCCCCCCGCCGCGTCCAACGGGGAGTCTGCCACGACGGGGCGCGTGCTGCTGCGCGACGACTTCACGGACCCGGCGAGCGGCTGGCCCCTGGAGTCGGGCGACCCCACGCGGCGGCGTCTCGGCTACCGGGACGGCGAGTATCTGGTGGCGCGGCTGGCGGGTAGTGGCGGCGCCGCGTACGTGGCCTACCCCGAGCCCTTCGGCGACTTCCAGGCCGAGATCGACGCGCGCCTGGTGGCGCCGACCGACGACGCCTACGCGTTCCTGGACTTCCGCCGGCAGGAGGACGGTGACTACTACTCCTTCCTGGTCGACCCTAACGCCGGGCGCTTCCTGCTCCTGCGCCACACGAACGGCGACGACGCCCGCCTGATCGACTGGACCCCGGCGGCCGCCATCCAGCACGGCACTGCGACGAACCGCTTGGGCGTGCGAGCGCGCGGCAGCGCCATCACCTTGCTGCTCGACGGCACGGAGGTGGGCCGCGCCCGCGACGACGCGCTCCGCCAGGGCTGGATCGGCTTCGGCGTCGGTAGTCTCATCGATGCGCGGGCCGAGGCGCGCTTCAGCCACCTGCTGGTAACAGCCGTGGAGTAAGCCTCGGCGAAGACCGCCCAGATATCAGGGCAACTCGCCATAGGGGCCGACCAGCAGGAGCTATTGACGATACCTAGCCGAGAACCTGGCAGGGCGTGGGCAGCACAACCGCACGAAGCGGCAAGACACTCGCCGCTTCGTGCGGTTGTTGGGCCCGAATCACATCTAAGCGGGCTAGCGGACGATACCAAGCAGCCAGAGTAGGATAACTAACCCCAGGGGCACGCCGAGAAGCCACAGCAGCACAGGCATTTTGCCCTCCCTCTTTCCACTTCATGCGCTCTTTCGCGCCTACTTTGTCTAAAGCAAGGAGCGTGCCACTCTCGAAGTGCCATCTCCGGTATGATGGTCTGGCGTGGTCGCGGTGGCAGGAGCGCCCGCGGGCTAGGACGCGAGCGGCCGCGGCGGCTCGAACTCTCGCGCCGAGGGGGCAGCGTGACGCTGATTATCGACAACCCGACCGTCGAACAGGTGCTGACCGCCACGGAGGTCATCGACGCGCTCGAGGAGGCGCACCGCGAGCACGCGCAGGGGCGCGCCATCAACGCGCCCCCGTACCGCGTGTTCACGCCGCGCCAGCGCGCGGACTACGGCCCCCAGTTCCCCGAGGGCGGCGACCCGATCCACCACGCGCTGACCTCGCTCACGGGCGCCATCGCCGGGCTGGACGTCGTCTGCGACCGCATCGACTCCGACGTCATTACCTACGTGCGGCGTGGCGACCATCTCCGCGAGATTCGCGTGCCGGGCACGCCCGATCGCAAGTTCTGCGGCCTGCTGTACCTGTATAGCTCGCGCACCGGCGAGCTGCTGGCCATCATCCACGACGGCTACCTGCAGAAGTTCCGCGTCGCGGGCACGGCCGCCATCGGCACGAAGTACCTGGCGCGTCAGGACGCGCGGGTGATGGGGCTCATCGGCACGGGCTGGCAAGCGCAGGCCGAGGTGCTGTGCAACGCGGCGGTGCGGCCGCTCAGCCGCATCCAGGTCTACAGTCCGACGCCGGGTCACAGCCAAGCGTTCGCCGCGCGCTGGAGCGCCGAGGCCGGCGTCGAAATCGTGCCGGTGGCCTCGGCGCGCGAGGCTGTGCGGGGCGCCGACTTCGTCGTCACCGCGACGAACGCGCCCGAACCGGTGGTGCTGGGCGAGTGGCTGGAGCCGGGCCAGTTCATCACGGGCGTGAAGGACCTGGAGCTGGACTTGGCGGGCTGGGAGCGCTGCGACGTGCTGACGACCAACCGCCACGGGCCGATGTGGTAGCGCTACGCTATCGGCGGCGTCGAGGTAATCCCCGAGCACGGCCGTGACTACTGGGGCCAGCCGTCGCGCGTGGACTGGGAGCACCTGCCGCTGCTGGGCGACGTGATGCTCGGCCAGCACCCCGGCCGCACCTCGTCCGAGCAGATCACTGGCCTGATCCTGCGCGGCGACGGCATCCAGTTCGCGGCCGTCGGCGCGCGCATCTACCAGCTCTGCCAGGCGCGCGGGCTGGGCACCACCATACCCAGCGAGCTGTTCCTGCAAGACGAGCGGTACATTCCCTGACGGCGGCTGGCCGGGGGCGAGTGCGGCGGTTGGCGGCGGGCGCCGACCGCGCATACAATCCAGCCAGCACGCGCCTGGCGTCCCGTCGGCATGGGGCCAGCGGCTCCCCGGCTCCGCCTTCCCTCTCCGAGGGTGAGGCGCGCGGGGCCGACGGAAAGCGCGCCAGGGGAGGGACGACCGGTGTACCGCTACCTGGTGATGGCCATGCTCGTCGGCGGGCTCGTGGCGGCGTGCGCGCCGCCGGCGGCGCAGCCCGCTCCCGCCGCGCCGCCTCCGCGGCCGGCGGCCGGGGGGAGCCCGGCGGCGCCCGCCGCCACCGCGCCGCGCCCGCGCGAGCGCCTGGGCATCGGCACCTCGTCGCCGTCGCTCAGCTTCCTGCCGGCCACGCTGGCCGACCGGCTCGGCTACTATGCGGAAGAGGGCCTGGACCCGGAGTTCGTGCAGGTGCGGGGCAACTCGGTGATCCCGGCGCTGCTCGCGGGCGAGCTGGACTTCACCACGCTGCTCTCGGCCATCGGCGCGCACGCCTCGCAGGGTGGGCCGTCGAAGATCGTGCAGTTCCACTCGGTGAAGCTGCAGCACGTGCTCACCGTGCGTCCCGAGATCACCGACGTCTCGCAGCTCGCCGGCAAGCGCATCGGCGTGGAGAGCCTCGGCACGCTCACCGCGTTCGAGTCGCGCAAGCTGATCGACTATTACAACCTGCCCGACGTGGCCATCGTGGCGATCGGCGGCGACCTGGAGCGCATCGCGGCGCTGGAGTCGAACGCCGCCGACGCCAGCACGTCCGCGGTGCCGTCGAACCTCGTCGCGGAGAAGCGCGGCTTCCCGACGCTGCTGCGGATCGGCACCATCCTGGAGATTCCGCAGGCGGGCTTCGGCGGCACCGAGGCGCTGCTGCGCGAGCAGCCGGACAAGGTGGCGCGGGCGCTCCGCGCCACCGCCCGCGCCCTGCCGCTGATCCAGAATCAGCGCGACCTGGTCATCCAGAAAATCGGGGAGTGGCTGGACCTGTCGCCCGAGGACGCGGCGCGCGCCTACGACCTGGTGGCCGACACCTACTCGCCGAACGGCCTGCCCACGGACGCGCAGATGGCCGCCTACCTCGACCTGATGCGCGCGACCGCCGGCGCCCCGGCCGACGCCAAGCCGTCGGACCTCGCCGACTTCACCATCGCCCGCCGCGTCGCCGGCGAGCTTGGGCTACCCAGCGCGCCGTAGGGACAATCCGCCCCGGCCGGGCGGCAGGGGACGGGCCCTGCCCTACGATCCAGCCAATGCATAGTGGCGCAAGGGCCAAGAGAGCGGCTGTACGTCCGTCCTGGCGCTGAATGGCTGCGTATGGCCGGCGACGGGGCGTCCCACGGGCACAATAGCCACTTGGCGACTGGCAAACGCAGCATCACGCAGATATGGGGACATGATCGAGCCGCCTGCCCGGACGCTGGTCGAGGTCGCGCGGCCGGTGGCGAGCCTCGTCCACGGGCCGCGCCGGCCCGCCCGGGTGCTTGGCGTCTACGCGCGCGCCGCCTACCTGCGCGTCGGCGACCGGATAGTGGCCCTGACGACCGCAGACGCCGAGCGGCTTCCCTTCGGGCTGCGCTTGCCCTTCGCATCGCGGCCGGACAGGCCGCTGCTCGGCCTGGAGCCGCGGAGCCAGGTGACCGTCGGCGGCGGGCAGCTGACCGTCGAGACGGCGGCCGTCGCGCTGGTCGCTCGCGCCGGGGCGCTGTGGGACCCGCGGCCGTCGGCTGGCAGCCTCGTCTGGTGCGCTACCATCTTGCGGGCGCGGCTCGACGCCTTGTCGCATCTCCTGGCGGAGCAGGCGCCGCCGGAGAGCCTGGCGGCCCTCGTCTGTGGCACCCCGACGGATGCGCCGAGGGCGGTTGCCGGAACTATCGACCTGAGCGGCACCGGCCGGGCGGCGGGGGACGAGCCCCCGCCCTACCTCATCGCCGGGCTCAGCGTCTGCGAGAACCGGTGTGGCGAGCCGGCGACTTTGGATTGGCGGGAGCGTGCCCGCAGGCACCTCGCCCTCCTGATGCGCGCGCTGCGGCAGGACGACCTCGGGGGAGTGGAGGCGGCGGCGCGGGCGCTCGTCGGGCTGGGACCGGGGCTGACCCCGTCCGCCGACGACGTGCTGGGCGGGATGCTCGCCGCGGGTTATTTCCTGGGGCGGGAATTCGAGCCGGAGCGCCGCCGCTGGCGGGCCGCGGGGCTCCTCATCCGGCGCGCCGCACGGGGGCAGACGACGCCGGTGAGCGAGGCGCTCCTGGCCTGCGCGGCGACGGGCGCGGTCGGCGAGAGTGCCGGTACACTATTGCAGGCGCTCGTGGCCCCCGATGCCAGCCGCCTCGCGGGAGCGCTGGCGCGCACGCTGGCGCTCGGCCATACGTCGGGCGCCGACGTGGCCCTCGGCATCCTGCTCGGCGCGCGCCTGCACCTGCAAGCGCGCGCCGCCACGCCACCCACCACGGAGGAGGGCGCATGGTAGTGCGGGCGCGCATCGAGAAGGACACCTACGCCGACTCGGTGCGCCTGATGCAGGTCGCGCAGGCGCTGCGCGGGATGCCCGGCGTCCAGGCCGCCGACGCGCTCATGGGCACGGCCGCGAACAAGGAGAGCCTGCGCGCGAGCGGGCTCCTCAGCGCGGCGACCGAGGCGGCGGGGCCGAGCGACCTGCTCCTGTGCGTGCGCGCCGACGACGGGGCCGCGGCCGACGCGGCGCTGGACGCCGGGCTGGCGCTGCTGCGCGGCCAGGGCGCGGCGCCCCGCTTCGGGGAAGTGGCGGCGCGCAGCCTGCGCGCCGCCGTGACGCGCGCCCCGTCCGCCAATCTCGCCGTCGTCTCGGTGCCCGGCGTCTACGCCGCGCTGGAGGCCGAGGAGGCGCTGCGGGCGGGCCTGCACGTCTTCCTGTTCAGCGACAACGTCCCGCTCGCCGACGAGGTGCGCCTGAAGACCCTGGCCGACGAGCGCGACCTGCTGCTAATGGGGCCGGACTGCGGCACCAGCATCCTCGCGGGGGTGGGGCTGGGCTTCGCCAACGCGGTGCGGCCCGGCCCGGTGGGCATCGTCGGCGCGTCGGGGACGGGGATCCAGCAGGTGAGCTGCCTCCTCGACGAGGCGGGCGTCGGTGTCTCGCAGGCGATCGGCACGGGCGGGCGCGACCTCGCGGAGGCGGTCGGGGGCCGCACCACGCGGCGGGCGCTCGCGCTGCTGGCGGCCGACCCGGCGACGCGGGTCGTCGTGCTCGTCTCGAAGCCGCCGTCGCCCACGGTGGCGCGTGCCGTACTCGCCGCGGCGGCGGCCGGCGGCAAGCCAGTCGTCGCCTGCCTCCTGGGCGCGGCGCCCGTCGAGCTGCCCGCCGGGGTCACGTGGGCGCGCACGCTGGCGGAGGCGGCCGACGCCGCGACGGCCCTAGCCGCGGGGCGGCCGGCGCCCACGGCCGAGGCCGCGCCGGGGGCGCCCGCCGCGGCTGACGCGGGCGGCGGTCTGCGCGGCCTGTTCGCCGGCGGCACGCTCGCCCAGGAAGCGCTCCTGCTCTTGCGCGAGCGCCTGGGAGCGGTCGACTCGAACCTCGATGGCTCGCTACCCGGCACGGCGCGGCACCAGGTCGTGGACTACGGCAGCGACGAGTACACGCGGGGGCGCCCCCACCCGATGATCGACAACGGGCTGCGCGGCGACGCGCTCGCGGCGGCGGCGCGGGACCCGACGGTCGAGGTGGTGCTGCTGGACGTGGTGCTGGGCTACGGGGCGCACCTGGACCCCGCCGGCGAGCTAGCCCCGGCCATCGAGCGCGCGCGGGCGACGGCCCGCGACGCCGGCCGGGCGCTGGCCGTGGTGGTGTCGCTGTGTGGGACGGCGCGCGACCCGCAGGGGCTCGCGGCCCAGCGCCGGCGGCTGGAAGCCGCAGGCGCCCAGGTCCACAGCCGCAACGCCCACGCTGCCGTCGTGGCCGCCGCGCTGGCGCGGGGCCTTCCCGCCCCGGAGGTGCCGCGATGAGCGACCTGCTCCACACGCCGCTGCACGCCGTGAACGTCGGCGTGGACCTGTTCGCGGCCACGCTCGCGGCGCAGGGGGTGCCGGTCGAGCGCGTGGACTGGCGCCCGCCGCTCGACACGCTCGACGGCGCGCTGGGGCGCCTGCTGGCCGACCCGGCGATCGACGCCGCCAATCAGGAGGCCGCCGCGCGGCTGCTCGGGGCGCGGCCGCTGCTGGTGGACGTGCGCCCGGCGCACGAGGTGATCCCGGGGATGACGCGCCGCACCTTCCTGCACGCCGGGCCGCCGATCGCCTGGGAGGCCATGTGCGGCCCGATGCGCGGCGCTGTCGTCGGCGCGGCGATGTACGAGGGGCTGGCCGACACGCCGGAGGCGGCCGAGCGCCTGGCGGCGTCCGGCGAGATCGAGTTCGCGCCCTGCCACGAGCACGGCGCGATCGGGCCGATGGCCGGCATCACGACCTGGTCGATGCCGCTCTGCGTGGTGGCCGACGCCGCGGGCGACGGCGCCGTGTACTCCGCGTTCAACGAGGGGCTAGGCCGCGCGCTGCGCTACGGCGCCAACGGGCCCGACGTGCTGGATCGGCTGCGGTGGTTCCGCGACGTGTTCGGGCCGCTGGTCGCGGCGGCGCTGCGGGGCGGCGAGCCGATCGAGCTGCGTCCGCTGTTCGCGGAGGCCATCCAGATGGGCGACGAGTGCCACAACCGCAACAAGGCGCTCACGTCGCTGCTGTTCCGGCGGCTGGCTCCGCGGCTGGCGACGGCAGGATGGCCCAGCGACCAGGCCGCCGCCGCGCTTGCCTTCATCGCCGGCAACGATCACTTCGGCTTGAACTTCTCGATGCTGGCCGGCAAGCTGGCCGGCGACGCGGCGAGCGGCGTGGCCGGCAGCACGATGGTCACGACGATGGCCCGCAATGGCACCGAGTTCGGCATCCGCGTGAGCGGGCTGGGCGGGCGCTGGTTCACGGGGCCGAGCCAGATCGTGGAGGGGCTGTACTTCGCGGGCTACGGCCCCGCGGACGCCAACCCGGACATCGGCGACAGCGCGATCACCGAGACGACCGGCCTCGGGGCGTTCGCCATGGCTGCCGCGCCCGCCATCGTGCAGTTCATGGGCGGCACGCCGGCCGACGCGCTGCGCCACACGCAGACGATGTACGAGATCACGGTGACGGAGCACGACGCCTACCGCGTGCCGATCCTCGACTTCCGCGGGACGCCGCTGGGCATCGACGTGCGCCGCGTGCTGCGCACCGGCATCCTGCCGGTGATCAACACGGGGATCGCCCACCGCGAGCCGGGCATCGGCCAGGTGGGGGCCGGGCTCGTGCATCCCCCGGCCGAGTGCTTCGTGGCCGCCGGCCGCGCCTTCGCGGCGCGGTGGCCGGCGGCGTAGCCCGCCGCGCGGCTCTACGAGGCGACGCCCTCGACCAGAGCCCACAGCTCGGGCCACGGCTTGCAGTCGAGCGGCACGAGGCCGGCCACGTGCGCCAGCACGCACGCCACGCCTTCCCCCCGGACCCGGCTTACGGGAACCTCCTTGTCGCTTGGGGGGGTGCCTGGGGGCCGCGGCAGCGGACACATCCGCTGCCGCGGCCCCCAGCGGGGTGCTAGAGCGGCTCATACCGAAGCCGGCGCTGGCGTTCCCTTACTCCCTCTCCCCCTGGGAGAGGGTCGGGGTGAGGGCCCGCCTCCGTAGGCGACCCCCGGGCCGGATCGGGGATCAGTCGGCCGCGCGGGCGCGCACCTCCTGGACGGCCTGCCGGATGGCGTCGGTGTCCAGGGCGATCTCCATCATCTCGATCTGCTCCGCGTACACCGCGGGATCGACGATGGCTTTGATCTCGGGCTCGGTCACGTGATACACGGGGAGTTTCAACGAAACTCCCGCCAGGGCCCCGGCGTAGGTCGGATCGCCCAGGCTGACGGTCTCCGCGAACATCCCGGCCGACTCGGCATCGGGCGACCCGAGGATCGCCACGATGTCGTCCGCGCCGCCGTTCGCCTCCACCGTCTGCTTGATGCGCTCCTGCTCCTCCAGGTCCATGGCTCCCGCGGCCGTTCAGACGAAGCACTGCGTGATCTGCAGCAGCACCTCCGCCCCGGCGCTCTGCACCGCCGCGGCGATGGCCTGCCCCTGCACGCCGTCGCGCTCGCCGATGGCGATGACTTTCTTGCCGCGTAGGTCGATGGCCACGCTTCCCTCCTTTCCGGGCCGCCTTAGCGGCCGACTACCTGACGGTTCCACTGGTCGAGGATGTCCGACTGCTTCTCGCTGATCGTCTTCCAATCGATCGTCACGGCCGACGCCTCGTCCTGCGGGTACACGCGCTGCTTCACGTCGGGCGGCAGCGTGACCGCGTGGTTGGCCGGGCCGTAGAACAACTGCTCCGCGTAGGGGCGCTGGACGGCCTCGGAGAGCAGCCAGCCGACCAGCGCCTTCGAGCAGCCAAGGTTCTTCACCCCGACCGGGATGGTCGCCACGTTCATCAGGATCGGGCCGCCCTCCTTCGGGATGCTCACCGCGACCGGGCCGCCCTTCTCCTTCATTGACTGCACCAACCCCGCGATGGCCGGCGCGATCCAGACGTCGCCGCTCTGATACTGCGGCTCGATCTGCGGCTCCTGCGCGTAAAACGTCTTCACGCCCGGCGCGATGCGCGCGACGGCGTCGATGCCCGGCTGGAAGTTCGCCTCCGAGCCGCCGTTCGCCTTGGCGATCATCGTCAGCACGGCGAGCGAGGTGGCGTTGGGCATGCTGGGCCACGCCAGGTGCCCGGCCCACTCGGGCTTCAGCAGGTCGCTCCACGACGTCGGCGGGGTCGTGACGTACTGAGGATTGTAGCCAATGCCCTCTTGCAGCAGGCTGATCCCATAGCCGCCGTCCACGCGCGCCACCGGCGCCATGTCCGCGACGTTCGGCACGTCGGTCGCGGCCGGCATCACGACGCCGGTGGCCAGCAGGCGCGGCACCGAATCGATCGAGACCATCGCCACGTCGATGCTCGGGCTGCCCTTCTCGGCGTTCAGCTTCGTCAGCCGGTCGCGCGCGCTGTCGAGCGTCAGCTCGACCTGGATGCCCGTGAGCTGCGTGAAGCCCGCCAGCCCTTCCTTCATGATGCTCTCGTGCGGCCCGCCCCAGATGGCCAGCACCATGCTGCGGGGGGCGCTGCTGGGCGGGCAGAGCGCCGTGTAGGGGTTGCCGCTGTCGGCACCGGTCTGGCCGGCGGCGGTAGCCGCCGGCGTGGGCTGGGCCGGCGCGCTGGCGGCGCCGCCACACGCCGTCAGGAGGAGCGCCAGCGCGGCCAGCAGCGTGCGCCGCGCTCCATAGGTTCGGACGGTCATCGCGGGACTTCCCTTTCCGGGCCGCGGGCCGGCCCTGGCCGCTCGTCGTCAAGAACTAATGCCCTGTCCCACCCGAATTATTGGCCCACAATGCCGGCCTGAAGGCCGGGCCACCGGACTTGGCTGGGGTCCGGCCTTCAGGCCGGCGAGTGTACCCGACTATTTTCTCTATCTCCATCAGGCCGGCGTCCGGTCCGAGTGCCGCAGCCATTACACGTCACGATCCTGGCATCTCCCGCAGGATCGCCACCGCCCCCGGGGCGATCCGCAGCCCCACGGCATCGCCAGGCTGCAGGCGCTGGCCGTTCGCCGCGCTGTCGGGGGTGACGGTGGGCAGCCGCACGTGCAGGCGCGTGTTCGGCTCGCCCGCCTCGACCTCGAATCGCTGCCAGGGGCCGAGGAAGGTGGCGCTGCACACGCGGCCCACCACCCGCAGCGCCGCGTCGGGCGCCGCCCCGTTGCCGTCGGCGGGCGGCGTGTCCAGCGGCGCGAGCCCCACGTCCTCGGGCCGGATGCCGACGCGCACCCGCTCCTGAATCGTGAGGGCGCGCAGCACCGCCGCGGGCGGCTCGCAGCGCAGCTCGCCCAGCGGCGTGGCGAGCCGCACGCCCGTCGTGTCGATCGCGCTCACGATCCCGTCCAAGATGTTCGCGTCGCCCATGAAGGTCATCGCGAAGGCCGAGCCGGGACGGCGATACAGCTCCTCGCCCGAGCCCATCTGCACGATCCGCCCGCCGCGCATCAGCACGACGTGGTCGGACACCGCGAGGGCCTCTTCCTGATCATGGGTCACGAACACGGTGGTCACGCGAAGCTGCTGCTGCAGCTCCCGAATGTGGAAGCGTAGGTCCTTGCGCAGGTTCGCATCGAGGCTCGACAGCGGCTCGTCGAGGAGCAGCACGCGCGGGCGGATGACGAGCGCGCGGGCGAGCGCCACTCGCTGCTGCTGCCCGCCCGAGAGCTGCGTCGGCGCGCGGTCGCCGTACTCCGCCAGCCCGACGAGCGCCAGCGCCTCCGCGACGCGCCGCGCCCGCTCGGCGCGCGCCACGCCGCGCATCTCCAGGCCGAACGCGACGTTCTCGGCGACCGACATGTGCGGCCACAGGGCGTAGCTCTGGTAGACCATGCCGATGTCGCGGCGGTGCGGCGGCAGGTGGGTGACGTCCTCGCCGCCGATCAGGATGGAGCCCGCGTCGGGCTGCAGGAAGCCGGTGATGAGCCGCAAGAGCGTCGTCTTGCCGCAGCCGGAGGGCCCCAGGAGGGTGACGAGCGTCCCCTCCGGGATAGTCAGGTCGACGCCGTCGACCGCCGCCGGCCCGGCCCCGGCGAAGCGCTTGCTCAGCCCGCGCAGTGTGAGCGTGCTCATGCCTGCCGCTCCGTGCCGAAGGCGCTTAGCCCCACCAGCCGCTCGATGATCACGAGCATCAGCAGCGTCCAGGCGATCCAGATGGTCGAGAGCGCCGCGACGGCCGCCGTCCACTGCTGCGTGAGCTGGCTGAAGATGCGCACCGGCAGCGTAACGTTGCCCGCGCCGGCCACCAGTACGGTAATCGTCGCCTCGTCGAACGAGACCAGGAACGAGAAGAGCATGGCGGCGAACAGCGCCGGCTTCACCAGCGGGAGCGTCACGCGCCGCAGCACGGTGAGCCGGCTGGCGCCGAGCGTGTGCGCCGACTCCTCGAGCCGGGGATCGACGCTCTGGAACGCCGTCACCAGGATGCGCACGACGTAGGGCAGGGCGATGACCAGGTGGACGACGAGCAGCCGCAGGAAGCTCGGCCCGGCCCCGAGCGCCTGGAAGTAGAGCACCAGGCCGATCGCCAGCACCATGTGCGGGATCAGCAGCGGCGACAGCAGGAACGCCAGCAGCGGGCCGCGGCCGGGGAAGCTGCCCCGCACGAGCGCGTGGGCGGCCGGAATGCCGAGCGCCAGGTCTACGACGGCCGTGAGCAGCGCCAGGCGCAGCGAGAGCAGCAGGGCGTCGAGATAGCGGCTGTCGGCGAACAGCGCCTCGAACCAGCGCAGGGTGAAGCCGCCGAAGCCGGCCTGGATCACGGGGCTCGCGTCGAACGCGGTCTTGATCACCACGCCGAGCGGGAACAGCAGGTAGAGCAGGACGAGCGCGACGAAGCCCTGCCCCGCCAGCCGCAGCCCGCGCGCGAAGGTCGGTGCGCCCCGCAGCGCGGCGCAGAGGCGCACCCCTAGCTCGCCGCCAACCTGCGCCCAGGCCCGCGCCAGGCCCCCGGGCGCGCCGCGCGCGTAGCTGCCCGCCAGGCGCTGGCCGAGCCACTGGGAGAGCAGGATGGCGAGCAGCGAGGCGCCGAACAGCGTCACCGCCAGCGCCGCCGCGCGCCCCCAGTGGACAAGCTGGATCTGCTCGTAGATGAGCGTGGGCAGCACCCAGACGCGGCCCTGGCCGACGATGAGCGGCGTGAGTAGCGCGCCCGTCGCCAGCAGGAACACGAGCGTGGCGCCGGCGAGGATGCCGGGCACGCTGAGCGGCAGGATCACGCGCCAGAAGACGACGACCGGATGGGCGCCGTAGACGGCGGCGCTCTCGCGCAGGGACGGCGCGATGCGCTCAAGCGTGGTGAGCATCGGCAGCACCATGAACGGCAGGAAGACGTGCGTGAGCGCGATCGTGATGCCCACGTCGGTGCCCAGGAAGCGCTGGCTGAGATGGCCGCCCGAGACGGCGCGCAGGGCGGCGTTCAGGATGCCGTTGTCGTCGAGGATGACCACCCAGCCGAGCGTCCGCACGAGGATATTGGTGAGCAGCGGCGCGATCACGATGGCCAGCAGCAGCGTGCGGCGCCGGCCGCGCGCCTGCGCCACCGCCCACGCCAGCGGGTAGCCGAGCGCGAGCGTGGCGGCCGTCACCAGCGCGCCCAGCCGCAGCGTCGAGCCGAGCACGCCGAGGTAGAAGCCGTCGGTCAGCACCTCGGCGTACCGCGAGAGGCCGAGCGGCGTGTCGTCGCCGAGCAGCCCGACGCTGTAGGCCAGGAGGATCGCCAGCGGCCCCACGAGCGCGCCGAGCAGCAGCAGCACGGCCGGCAGCGACAGCAGCACCGCGCCGCCCTCGGGCCCGCCCCGCCGGTGGAGCGCCGCACTCGCCGCGCCGCGCCGCAACGTTCTTGCTAACGCCATTCCCTGGCTCCCGCCACCTTGCTCCTAGCCGATGGCGCGGTGCGCTGGGCATGCCCAGCACGCCGCGCCATGTACGATTGATACTGCTGGCGAATCCGCCGGGGAACAGACGGGTGTCGTAGGGGCGGCTCTCGTGGCCGCCCGCGGCCTGTGGCGCGGAATACTGCAAGCGCCGCAGGCCGCAGCCCCGGCGCCGCCGACACGGACAGTCTCAGGCGGGCGCAACATTCGCCAGCAGCGTCCACGATTCACTAGCTCAGCCGCCCGCCGCGAACACCTCGGGACGCTCCACCGGCGTTTGCAGCGCCTGCAGCGCCCGCTCGATGAGCCGCCGCCGCCAGGCGCGCTCCTGGGGCGGCGTGAGCGCCGGGTTGCCGGTCACGTGCAGCACGCCCGCCCCGCGGACGATGCGGTAGCAGCCGACGCTCTGCGCGATCGTGTCCAGCGCGGTGAACACCGCGGTCGGGATGCCGGCCCGCTCGATCTCCTGTGCCATCGCTGACCCGCAGCGAGTGCCGGAGCCTCAGGTAGCGGTGAGGATGACCGCGTCCACCCCCTGGCGTTTCAGTTCGTCCGCGATCTGCGCGCCCATCGCGCGGGCGTTGCGCACCGGCGTTGCCATGCCCGCCGTCACGTAGTAGCGGTCGTGCAGCTCGCCGATCCGCCCCTCGGCCACCATCTCGCGGACCACGTCGGCCGGCACCAGCCGGAACGGCGAGCGGTTGACGTGCTCCGTGTCGTAACCGCCGTGGATGGCCTGGAAGCGCTCGGGGTGGCCGACCAGCTCCTCCACCGGGTACGACGCCCAGCGCTCCGACCAGCCCGTCGTCAGGCCGTCCGGGTTGTCGTGCGGCACCAGACCGCCCTCGGTGACCAGCGCCACCTTCGCCCGGCCGAGGTTGGGCACCGGCGCGGGCGGGGCGATCGGCTCGAACTCCGGCACCGCCAGCTCGGTGCCGACCTCCTCGCCGGCGAGCAGCCCCAGCAGCATGTCCACCGCGCGGTCGGCGGCCGGACGCTCGACGACCTGGTTGCGGCGGCCGCCCGACCCGTACAGCCCCGCGGCGGCCGGGTCCTCGATGCACTCGCCGGCCGCCAGGCGCGGCACGAGCCGCGCGATCGTCTCCATCGCCGCCGCCATGTTCGCCGCCGACTTGCCCGTGCGCGCGATCAGCGCGCGGCTGCGGTACAGCTCCAGCGCGGCGTTCTCCTCGTACAGGCCGGTGATCGCCGGCACGCCCGTCCGCGCGGGAAGCTCCGCCGCCAGCGCCGCGCACACCAGCCCGTAGCGTCCCGCGTTGAAGGCCGGGCCGAGCACCACGGCGTCCGGCTGCTCGGCGGCCACCAGCCGCGCCAGCTCGTCGGTCACGGCGTCCAGGTGCTCGGCGGCGTAGTTGTCGCCGCAGATCACGGTGACCACCGACGCGCCGCCTAGCTTCTGCGCCAGCAGCCGGGCGGGGCCGATGGCCTCGGCGCGCGCCTCGAGGCCGACGTCGGCCTTCTCCTCGCCACCGATGCCGGCGAAGAACTGATTGAGGTAGTGAACGATCTTCATACCTTGCTCCTACACGGCCACGGCGCGCACGCGCGTCCCGCCCACCTGCGAGGTCGAGCAGTAGAGCGCGTACAGCGGCACGGTCAGCGGCCCGCCCAGATTGGCACCGAAGGTGGATTCCCCGGTGTCCAGGCCGACGACGCGCTCGGCGGCGTCCACCGTCACGCGCTCCTCGCGGTTGCCCGTGGACACCAGGTGGCGCGCGGCCGACGAGTAGTAGATCAGCGGCGTGTCGGCGCCTTGCTCGCCGGCCATCTCGTAGGTGATGCCCACGCAGCGGATGCCGGCCGCGGTGGCGCCCTCGATCGTCAGCATCTGGTCGACGATCGACATGCCGCCGCCCTCCTGGGTGAACACGGCGCCCTCGGCCCGCAGCGCGCGCAGGAGCTGCACCGCGTGGGCCGCCGAGCGCTGCTTGGCGGGCGTGGACTTGTGATGGCCCTCCATCAGCACGACGGGCAAGAGAGTCAGGCGCCCGGCGCGCTCCTCCGCCAGCAGCCGCCGCAGGACCGGGTTGCTGGTGTGGTGGACCGTCGGGTTCGTCTGCAGGCCGTGGTTGCCCGAGACCATCGCCCCGTCGAGCAATTCCGCGGCCTCGATCAGCGTCGGGTACATGAAGGCGATGTCGGCGCCGTAGAGGAACGTCTCCAGCAGCGCGCCCTGCGACTGGATCTGGTAGACGTAGGCGACGCGCGGCGGGCCGCCGGCCGCGGCCGACGGGCGCTCCCACGAGGCCGGAACCTGCTCGTCGGCGCCGTCGGCTGCGTCCACGGCCAGCGCGCCGATGGCCGTCGAGAGGCGGATCAGCGCGCGGCGCACGGCGTCGTCGGCCACCGCCTTGTCCTGGATCGCCGGATCGAGGCGCACGTCGACGGCCAGTGTCGGTGTCGCCGCGAACGGGCTCCAGCGCGCGCCCTCGCCCCAGTAGTCGATGAACGCCTGGCGGGCGACCATCAGCCCGCCCTCGCCGGTGGGCAGCAGGCCCGAGGCGACGATCTGGAAGCCGTCGAGCACGTGGGTCCGACCGCTCCCGGCGGCGACCGGCGGACCGTCGAAGCCGGGATAGGTCGGGCCGTCCTCTTTCTTGCGCGCGTCGAACACGTCGAGCACGTTCAGCACGCGCGTGCGCTCGCCCGGCTGGACGACGGCGAGGTGGGCCGCGGCGATGCGCGGATCGTCGGTCACGAGCGCCGTCAGCGCGTCGAGGTCGAGCGACAGGCGGCCGTCGCGGTAGCCGGCGGCGCCCGCCGCGACCTCGCGGACCGGATGGGTGGTGCGTGTCAGCATGGTCAGTAGCTCCCCGCGAGGTGGGCCGGGGCCGGCGCGAGCCAGGGCCCCGGCTCGAAGCCGATACGGCGCAGGTAGGCCGCCACGATGGCCTCGGCTTCTTCGAGCAGCGCGTCCTCGTCCACGAGCGTCGAACGCCCGTCGCGGACGACCAGCCGTCCGTCGACCAGCACGTGGCGGATCAGGCCGGCGTGCGTGGCGTAGACGAGCGCGTAGACCGGGTCCACGACGGGCGTCTGCAGCAGCGAGCGCAGGTCGATCAGCACCAGGTCGGCCGCGCGCCCCGGCGCGATGAGGCCCGTCGTCTCGCCGAGCCCGAGGGCGCGGGCGCCGTTGATCGTCGCCATGCGCAGCGCGTCGAGCTTCGACACGGCGGTCGGGTCGAGGCGGTGGGCGGCGTGCATCCCTAGCTCGCTGCGCATCTCGACCAGCATGTCGCTCGACCCGTCAAGGCCGATGCACACGTTCACGCCCGCGCGCAAGAGATCGGGCACGCGCGTGAAGCCCTTGGCGAGCTTCATGTGGTTCGTCGGGCAGTGGACGACGTGGCAGCCCCGCTCGCGCAGCAGCGCGATCTCGCCGTCGTCGAGGATGACGCAGTGGACGAGCACCGTCCGCGGCGTGAGGAACCCTAGCTGGTCGAGCGCGCGGATCGGCGTGGCGCCGCACTCGCGCTGCCACACCTCCTGCTCGGCCGCCGTCTCGGAGACGTGCGTGTACAGGCCGCAGCCCAGCGCGTCGGCCAGGTCGCGCGCGCGGCGGTACTCGTCGGGGTGGGTCTGGCGGATGCTGACCGGCGCCACGAAGAAGCGGTCGGCGGGCACGCGGCCGTCCTCGACCAGCGCGCGCATCCGCGCGGCCGCCGCGTCCCAGGTCTCGCACACCGGCTCGTAGGGCCGCGTCATGATGCCGCGGGCGTACAGCCAGCGCACGCCGCACTCGGCGTAGCCCTCCAGCGACGCCTCGTCGAGACCGGGCGCGTGGAAGGTGTAGCAGTGGTCCACGACGGTCGTCATGCCCATCTTCAGCCGCTGGAGCGCCGTCAGGCGGGCGCCCAGGCGATACTCAGTCGGCCCCATCGCCTGGCCGGTCTGCCACATCACCCGCAGGTACTCGTCGAGCTTCAGGCCCTCGCCGATCGGCAGGCCGGGCGTCAGGAAGCGGAAGTGGTCATGGACGTCGGCGAAGCCGGGCACGGCCAGCAGGCCGCGGCCGTCGAGCGCCGCGCCGCCAGCGCCGGCACCGTCCGCGGCCTCGCCCTGCCCCGCCGGCGCGATCCCCGTGATCCGACCGTCGCCCAGCGCGAGGTCCACTACCCGCGGTGTGAAGTCCTCGCCGACGAGGGCGGTGACGTTGCGGATCGCGACGACCGGGGGCGCACTCGGGCTCACGCGCTCACCCCCGCGGCGGCGGTCGTGCCCGTCTCCGCGAACCGCCGCAGGCCCGCGGCGTCCAGCCCGCCGAGGCCCAGCGTCGCCAGCGTCCGGCCCTCGGCCCGGAAGTCGCGCTGGAGCATGACCGAGGTGAGGGCGATCAGGCCGTCGATCACCGGCGTGTCCACGCCGACCGCGTCGCCGAGCGAGGCCGCCAGCACGAGCGCGTAGGGCACGTCCTCGGTCAGGAAGCGCGTCTGGAGCGCCTGCGGCCCCGTCGCCACGTAGCCCTGGACGAGCTTGCTGGCGCGCATCACCGCGTACAGGTCGCCGGCGTCCGGGGCGAAGCCCTGGGCGATGAGGAAGTCGCGGTAGCGCCGCCGGTCGCGCAGCCCGAGCGCCTGCCGGATGGCGAATAGCTCGCCGTCCACCGCCTCGATGGCGCGCACCACGCTCGGCGTGGCGCCCTCGCCCCAGAGCAGCATGCCGCCCATCCGGTTCTCCAGCGTGCCGACGTTCGTAACGATCGTGGCGACGTGGTCGATGGCGTTGTAGTTGACCAGCACCGTCTCCCACACCGACCCGGCCGGGGTGACGTAGTCCCACACGTCGTGGATCAGGGCGACCAGGCCGGCGGTCTGGTCGGCGGGCAGCCCGGCCAGCAGGACGCCGCCGGTCTTGCGGTCGGCCGTCACGCCGCCCGGCCCGGCCGGGCGCGCGAGGTACGGCAGCGTGTTCGTCTCGCCGACGCGGACGCCGCCCTTGCCCGCCCGCAGGAGGGCCTGCCGCGCGATGATCGAGCCGCTGCCCTCGCCGAAGAAGAGGAGCGCCTGGCCCTCCTGGAGCAGCGGCGTGAGCACTTCGACGAACGGCTCGTGCCCAAAGCAGGGCACCACGACGATTACTAGCTCGGCGCCCGCCACCGCCTCGGCCACGCCCGCCGCCACGGCCACGGGCTGCACCCGCCAGCCGTAGAGCCCCGCGCCGACGCGCACGCCGCCCTGCTCGCGCACCGGCGCCAGGTTCGCGGCGAACGCCGGCAGGTCGGCCAGCACCGCCTGGTGGCCCGCCTGCGCGAGGTCCGCGGCCACGGCCAGGGCGCCCCCGCCGGAGCCCAGCACTGCGACTCTCATGCCCACCTCTCCCAATTCCAAGCCCGCCAGCGTAAATCTCGCGTGATACAGCGTCATCCAGTCATCGCAGCGGCGCAGCACAGCGGCGCCGCCCGGCCGGCGTCGCTCGGTCCGATCATCGTGCCACCCGCTCTAACCGAGCACGCGACGTGGTGTAGGGGCGGGTTTCATGCCCGCCCGCGGCCGTCGAGGCCGCCAACCCGGCGCCGCTCACCATCGACCCACCGCGCGCCACCGGCCCCTCGGCGTGCCGTCGGGGCGGGTGTCCTGCCCGCCCGCGGCCGTCCCGGCCCCCAATCCGGCGCCGCCAACCGCTCACCCACTGTGCACCATGCCGTAGGCTCGCCTCGCTTCCACTCGCATCCTTAGCTAATGAGCCCGCTCGCGGCGGCGTCGGGCCGGCCGAACGCGCCCTCGCGCACCAGCAGCTCGCGGACGGCCGCACAGGCGTCGCCAAACGCGCGCGAGTTCATCTCTGGCAGGTCGATCGGCCGCTCCAGCGGCGGCTCAACCACCCCGGCGATGCGGCCCGGCCGCGCCGACATGACGACGATGCGGTTGCCCAGCAGCACCGCCTCGGTGATCGAGTGCGTGACGAACAGCACGGCCACGCCGCGGCTCAGGCCGAGGTGCTGGAGGTCGAGCGCCATCTGCTCGCGCGTGAGCGCGTCGAGCGCGGCGAACGGCTCGTCCATCAGCAGGAGCGTCGGCTGGCAGATCAGCGCCCGGCAAAGCGCTACGCGCTGCTGCATGCCGCCTGATAGCTCGTGCGGCCGGCAGTGCTCGAAGCCCGCCAGGCCCACCTGGTCCAGCAGCTCGCGCGCGTGATCCACGTAGGCGCGGCGCGGCAGCCCCCGCATCTCCGCTTGCAGCAGCACGTTGTCGAGCGTCGTGCGCCACGTCAGCAGCAGCGGCCGCTGGAACACCATGCCCAGGTGGGGGCTCGGCCCCGTGACCGGCTGGCCGTCGATCGTGATCGTCCCCTGCGTCGGCCGCAGCAGCCCGGCCACCATCGACAGCAGCGTGGACTTGCCGCAGCCGCTCGGGCCGACGAGCACCACGAACTCGCCGCGCCCGAGCGTCAGGCTCACGTCGCGCAGCACCTCCAGGCTGCCTAGCTGCTGGCGCCGGAAGGTGTGGCTGACGTGGTCGATCACCACGTAGCGGTCGCGGGCGGGCGGCGGCTCCAGCGCTACGCGGTCCGCTCGCTCTGCGCCGTTGTGTGCCATGGAATGATCAACCTCTCCGCCAGTACGACTAGCTCGAACAGCAGCGTGCCGACGATCGCCATGAGCAGGACGGCGGCGAACGCCAGGCTGGTGTCGGCCTGGCCGTTCGCCTGGATCAGCAGCCAGCCCAGCCCGCGGTCGGCGCCCACGAACTCGCCCACCACCGCGCCCACGACGGCCAGGGTGGACGCCACCTTGAACCCGGCGAACATCTGCGGCAGCGCGCTCGGCAGGCGCACCTTCCAGAACGTCCGCCAGGCGTTCCCCTGCATCACCCGCGCGAGCCGCAGCAGCTCCGGATCGACGGACGCCAGCCCGCCGGCCGTGTCCACGATGACCGGGAAGAAGGCGATCAG
Organism: Pseudomonadota bacterium; assembly: GCA_021325365.1. Next base: position 36,390 of record JAJPHF010000092.1, on the reverse strand, counting down.
GAACGTGATCATGATCTTCGGCGTCATGTCGAAGCCGAACCAGATGATGAACAGCGGCGCCAGCGCTACCTTCGGGATCGTCTGCGTCGAGACGAGCAGCGGGTAGACGGTGCGCGCCAGCCAGGGCCACGACTCCAGCAGCACGCCGAGCAGCACGCCGACGACCACCGCCGCGGCGAAGCCCACGGCGATCTCCTGCATGGTGTACCAGGAGTTACCCAGGAACAGGCCCGGCTGGGCGATGATCCGCTTCACCACCAGCGACGGCGCCGGCACGATGAACGGCTTGACGTGGAAGGCCCAGACGATCAGCTCCCACAGCCCGATCGTCACGGTGACGACCAGCACCGCCTCCAGCCAGCGCGGGATCTTGCGCACCGCGATCTCCCTCTAGCCCTCGCGCGCCTAGAGCCGTTTGCCGAATGCCTGAGCGGCCAGAGCCCAACCGGCCGTAGCGCGGGTTGCTTGTCGCCCGCGGCGGCCGTCGAGGCCGCAACCGCGACGCTGCCGACCCGTTCAAAAACTATGCAAACCGCTAGCGGCCGAAGCTCTCACCGAATGCGGCCTCGCTCTACGACGGCAGAAAGTCGTTGGTGTAGACGTCCGACGGCTGCGTGGGCGTGTTCAGCAGCCCGTTCTTGCGCAGGATGTCGAGCGTCGCCACCCAGTCTTGCTCCGCCATCCAGCCGATCGGCTTGTCCCGCGTGTTCGCCGTGTGCCACAGCGGCACCCAGAGCGACCACTGCTTGAGCAACAGGTCGGGATCGGCGGTCTCCTTGAACTGCTTGGCATACTGCGCGCACGCGGCGGCGTCCGCCTCGCAGTCCTTCAAAGCGCGCACCGTCGCCCGCAAGAAGCGCCGCAGCACATCCGGCTGATTGCGAATCGTGTCGTCGGTCACCATCAGGCTATCGGCCAGCATCGACAGACCGCTGTCGCTGTACATGAACAGATTGAACTGGTCCTGCTGCGCAAAGTATGGGGCCGGCAAGCTCGTGATGTAGGTCGTGGCCGCGTCGGTCTGATGGTTGATGAACGTCGTGAACTTCGTCGCGCCGTCGAGCGGCACCTGGCGGACCGAGGCCGGGTCGACCTTGTTGTTCGCCAGGTAGGCCGGCAGCATCAGCAGCGGCACCTCGCCGGGCGTGACGCCCAGCCGCTTGCCGGCGAGGTCGGCGGGCGTGTTCACGCCGGCGTCCTTCCAGGCGACGATCGCCATCGAGGTGACCTGGCCGAACGTGGCGATCACCTTCAGGTTGATCCCCTTGTCACGCAGCGAGGCCGTGCTCGCCGCGTCGCTCTCGGCGATCATCAGGTTGCCGTTCGCCACGAGCTGCGCGTTCGCGACGCCGCCCTCGCCCTCGCGCAGGTCCACGTCGAGGTTCTCGGCCTGGTAGTAGCCTTTCTCGAGCGCCGTGACGTAGGGCAGGCGCTGGCCGGCGAGGAAGAAGCCGAGCCGGAAGGACACCTTGTCGGGCGCGCCCGCGCCCGGCGCGGTCGCCTGCCCGCCGCTCGCCGGCGCCGCCGGCTTGCTCGGCTGGGCCGCGGTCCCGCCGCTGCCCGCGCTACAAGCCGCGCCCGCCATCACGAGCGCCAGGACCGGCGCCAGCCACGCTCGACCGTGTAGCCGCATGACTCCGCTCCTCTCGCCCGGCCGCCGGCCGGGCGCCGCGGCGAGCCGATTAGGCTCGGCCGCCTCCCTCACCGCGCGTCCCTACGTCACTCCAGGGTCGTGTAGCATCGCTCACGCCGCTCCCTCGCCCGTCGCCGCGAAGCGCCGCAGCCCGGCGGCGTCCAGCCCGGCCAGGCCGAAGTCCGCCAGGGTGCGCCCCTCGCGGCGCAGGTCGCGGCCGAGCAGCGCCGCGGCCAGCGCGATCAGCCCGTCGATCACCGGCGTCGCCACGCCCACCGCATCGCCGATGCTGGCGATCAGGCGCAGCGCGTACGGCACGTCCTCCGTCAGGTAGCGGGTCCCCAGCGCGCCCGGGCCCGCGGCCACGCGCGCGGCCATCAGCCGGCTCGCCTGCATCACTGCGTACAGCCTATCGTCGCTCGGCGGCGCGAAGCCCTGCGCGATGAGGAAGTCGCGGTAGCGCCGCCGGTCGCGCAGCCCGAGCGCCGCGCGCAGCGCCAGGATCTCGCCGTCCACGGCCTCGATCACGCGCACCACGCTCGGCGTCGCCCCCTCGCCCCAGAGCAGCATCCCACCCGTCCGGTTCTCCAGCGCGCCCGCGTTCGCGATCACCGTCGGCACGTGGTCCATGGCATTGTAGTTGACGAGCACCGTCTCCCAGACCGATTCGGCCGGCGCGAGGTACGGCCACACGTCTTGGACGAGGGCGAGCACGCCGTCTGTGTCGCTCGTGGGCAGCGCCGCCAGCAGCACGCCGCCGCTCTTACGCTCGGCGCTGACGGCGCCCGGGCCGGCGACGCGCGCGGCGTACGGCAGCGTGTTCGTCTCGGCCAGACGCAAGCCGCGCTTGCCGGCCGCCCGGAGCGCCCGCCGCGCCGTAAGCGTGCCGCTGCCCTCGCCGAAGAAGAGCAGCGTCTGCCCGTCGTGCAGCAGCGGCGCCAGCGCCTCCAGGAACGGCGCGTGGCCGAAGCAGGGCACGACGAGGATCGCCAGGTCGGCGCCGCGCAGCGCGGCCGCCAGGTCGTCGGCCACCCGCACCGGCGCGACCTGCGGGCCGTCCCAGCCTAGCATCATCGTCACGCCGCCCCGCGCGCGGACGGGCGCCAGGTTCGCGGCGAAGGCCGGCAGGTCGGCGAGCACGGGATCGCGGCCGGCGCGCGCCAGGTCGGCGGCGACGGCCAGCGCGCCCGCGCCCGAGCCCAGGACGGCCACGCTCATCCGTACGCCTCGTGCAGCACCTTGCCGAGCCGCGCGATCGTCGCCGCGTCGGCGTGCTTGCCGGGTCCGACGATGAGCGCGTCCACGCCCGCGTCGCGGATCGCTTGCAGCCGCTCGACGACGAAGCCCGGCGGCCCGCCGACCGCGAACGCGTCGACCATGTCGTCGTCCAGCAGGCGCACGGCGCCCGAATCGCCCGCGCGCAGGGCCGCCCGCAGGGGGGCCACCTTCGCCGGATCGAGGCCGTAACGGGGGATGAGCGCCTCGGCGTACTCGCCGCCCGCCATCATCAGGCAGCCGGGCCGGAGCGTGTCGCGGGCGCGCTGCAAGTCCTCGTCCAAGTGCATCTCGAACATCAGCGCCACCTGGCAGTCCGCGCGGCGCCGGCCGCCGCGCGCCGCGCCCGCGGCCACCTGCTCGTTCACCAGGTCCAGGTAGCCGCGCGCCAGGCCGTGCGTGATGACGCCGTCCGCCACCTCGCCGGCCAGCTCCAGCATGCGCACGCCGCGGCCCGCGAGCCAGATGGGAATCGCGGGGCGGCGGAAGGCGAGGCCCGCGTTCGTCACCGGGAAGGCGCGCGCCCCGGGCAGCGCCACCCGCTCGCCGGCGCACAGGTCGCGGACGATCCGCACCGCCTCGCGGGTGGCCGAGAGGGGGCTGGGCGTGCCGACGGCCAGCTCGCTCTTCACCTCGAAGCCGCCGGGGCCCAAGCCCGCCAGCGCCCGGCCGTCCGAGATCTCGTCCAGCGTGGCGAAGAACGAGGCGAGGATCGCCGGGTGCCGCAGCAGGACTGCCACGACCGCCGTGCCCAGACGGATGCGGCGCGTGCGCGCGGCGCAGAGCGTGAGCACCACCCCGCAGTCGCGCAGGTTGTAGTGGTCGGGCAGCCACAGGTCGTCGAAGCCGGCGTCCTCGGCCGCGGCCGCCAGCTCGGCCAGCGCCCGCGGATCGCGGTCGGGCCACAGGGAGAGCCCCAGTCTCACGCCCTACCTCCTCGCCGGCCCGCGCCGGCGCACTCGGGGTCAGCGCCGCGCGGCGCTCCCCGCCGTCCCATCAACTGGCAATGCCGTGCTCGGCGTTCCAGGCGCGGGCGTCGATCACCGCCCCGCACACGTCGGCCGCGGCGTCGGACGCCAGCCAGACCGCCGCCGGCCCGATAAGCTCGGGCGGGCGCAGCCGCTCCGGCGCGGTCGACGGGAAGTTCGGCCCGAAGATCGCCGTGTCGACCGGGCCGCCCGGGTGCAGCGCGTTCACGCGGACGCCCCGTGGCCCGAACTCGGCCGCCATGATGCGGGTAAGCTGCTCCACCGCGGCCTTCGTCGGCCCGTAGGGCGCCGTGCCCGGAAAGACCTTCCACGCCAGCTCCGACGTGATGTTGATGATCGCGCCCCGGCCGCGCGCCAGCATGGCCGGCAGCGCCGCCCGCGCGCACAGGAACGGCCCGCGGCAGTTGACCGCGAAAATCTCGTCCCACACGGCCGGCTCGACGTCGAGCAGCGACCCGATGGGCCGGCCCGCGATCCCCTGGCCCACCCCGGCGTTGTTCACCAGCACGTCGATCTGGCCGAACGCCTCCAGCGTCGCCGCGACCAGCCGCTCGACCGCCGCCGCGTCGCGCACGTCCGTCGGCACCGCCAGCGCGCGGGCGCCCCGCGCCGTCGCCAGCGCCGCCACCTGCTCGATCTCGGCCCGCGTGCGCGCCGCGAGCACGAGCCGCGCCCCCGCTGCCGCGTAGGCTAGCGCGATCGCGCGCCCCAGCCCGCGCCCGCCGCCCGTCACGACGGCCACCCGCCCCGCCAGCGGGCGCGCGGCCGCCGGCGCGCTCGACGGCTCGGCCACGGCTACGGCGCCGCTCCCAGGTAGCTGGCCAGGTCGACGGGCGGATACGTGACCTTCACGTACCGCTCGCGCGCCGCGGCGTCCAGCGTCGCGTCGATGATGGTCTTGCACTGCACGCCGTCGTCGTCGGCCGTCGGGTCCAGCTCGTTGCCGTGGATCCCCGGGATCGGCACCACGTCCTGGTCCCAGCGCACGCGCGTCGAGACCGCCCACAGCACGGCGGCGGGGTCGTACACGTCGATGTCGGCGTCGACCAGGATCACCTGCTTGACGTTGACGTGGGCGGCCATCGCGGCGAGCGCCACGTTGCGCGCCTCGCCGGGCGCCGGCCGGTCCAGGCTGACGATCGCCGTGAAGCCCGAGGCGTAGGGCGGCAGGTGGACGGCCACGAGCCGCTTCGTGATGTGCTCGATGAACCGTGCCAGCAGCGGCTCGCGGGTGATCGTGTTCCCCAGGCTGACGTGCTCGTAGCCGCCGCCGTTCATCGTCTGGAAGATGGGGCCGCGCCGGTGGGTGATGGCGTTCACGCGCGCCACGTGCCGCTGGCCGGCGCCCGAGTAGTGCCCCGTGAACTCGGCCATCGGCCCCTCGTGCGCCCGCTCGCCGGGCAGCAGCTCGCACTCCAGCACGATCTCGCTGTACGCGGGCACCAGCACGTCGCAGGTCAGCGCCCGCACGACCGGGATGGGGGCGCCCCGCAGGGCGCCGGCGATCTCGTACTCGTCGCCATCGTAGCGGAAGGCCGCGGCCATCATCACAACCGGGTCGGGGCCGATCGCCACGCAGAACGGCAGGCTGCGCCCCTCCGGCTCGATCGCGTCGAAGAACTCCTTCAGGTGCCGCCACACGTTGATGTTCACGCCCGCCCGGTCCGGCCCGAACACCTGCATGCGGTTGTACGACAGGTTGTGGCGGCCGTCGGCGGGGTCGCGGGCGATCACCACGCCGGCCGTGATGAACGGTCCGGCGTCGAGCGGGGAGTGGGTGGGGATGGGCCAGGCCATCAGGTCGAGCGGCGGTCGCACCTGCACTTCCTGGCAGGGCGCCGGCCCCTCGGCCAGCGCCGGCGGCAGCGGCCGCTCGGTCGCCTCGCCCATGCGCCCGGCGACCGCCTCCACGGGGCAGCCGAGCGCGAGCGCCACCTGCTTCTGCGAGCTGAGCACGCTGCCCACCACGGGCACGTCGTAGCCCCGCACGTGGTGGAAGTAGCCGGCCTTCTCGGCGCGCTCGCAGGCGCGCAGCACCGCGCCCAGCTCCCGCACCGGGTCCACCTCGCGGTAGATGTCGTACACCTCGCCCGCCTGGCGCAGCGCGTCCAGGCAGGTGCGCAGGTCATGGACCGTCATGCCAGCCGCCGCAGCACCGCGAGGTCTTCGTCGTCGAGCGCGTCCGGCACGCCCTGGCGGATCAGCTCCGCGAAGCCGTCGTTCGGGATCATCGTGCAGAGCGCGTACATGCGCCCCGGGCCGGCGTTCTCGATCTGGTGCGTCTTGCCGCGCGGCGCGAGGAAGCTGTCGCCCGCCTGGAGTGCGAAAGTGCGTCCGTCGCAGTGCGCCCGCGCCTCGCCCTTCAGGATGTAGAAGATCTCGTCGGCGTTGGCATGGACGTTCGGCGGCTGGGCGCCGCCCTCGTCCCAGATCTCCACGCAGTGGATGAACGACACGTCCTCGGCCAGCGGGTCGAAGACGACGACCAGCCGGTTGGTGGCCCCGGGCTCGATGCGGTATGCGCGGTACTGGGCGGGCGGCTTCGCCAGTGGGTCCATGCCTACTCCTTCCCCAGCGCCGCGATCGCCTCGCGGAGCGCCTGGCTGTCGGCGACGAAGCCGAAGCACTGTTTCACGTTGTAGAGCGTCGCCTGCATGCAGTAGTCCGGCGACGTGGTGGCGGTGCAGTCGCGCACCAGCACGCAGTCGTAGCCGAGGAAGTTCGCGTCCATCAGCGTGGCCAGCACGCACTGATCGGCGTTCACGCCGCCGAAGAGCAGCGTGGTGATCCCCAGGTTCCGCAGGATGCTGTCCAGCTCGGTGTCCCAGAAGCCGCTCATGCGGTACTTGTCGACCCGCACGTCGCCCTCGGCCGGCGCCAGTTCGTCCACCACCGCGGCCGCCCAGCTCCCGCGCTCCAGCACCCGCGCGCCGTGGCCCGGCAGCGGATCGCCCAGCCCCACGCCCTCGCCCGTCGGCTTGTAGACGTGATGGAGCGCGGGGCTGAGGTTCAGCCGGTCGGGCCGGTTGCCCCAGTTGACCCAGACGACGGGCATATCCGCTGCCCGCAGTGCCGGCAGCAGCTCCCGCAGCGGCTCGATTGGGCCCCGGGCGGGCGTCACGTCCACGCCGATATGGGCGAGCCAGCCCGCGGGCGAGCAGAAGTCGTTCTGCATGTCCACCACGACCATCGCCGTTCGCGCGGCGTCGATTATGAGCCGCTGCGGCTCGGCGTCGAGGTGCAGCGGGCGCGGCGGCACGGCCGGGCGCGTCAGGTCGACGGTGTCCGCCGAGACCCGCCAGTGATTGCGCGGGCTAGAGCCGAGTGGGATGCGCGCGGGGGAGGGTGCCGTCATGGTCGCCAACCTCGAACAACAGCAAGTGACGCTGGGCGAGCGCATCCGCGGTGGCCCCAAGTGTGCCAGCTAACGGCGAGATACGTCAACTGCTGCACACCGGCCGCCGGTCCGCGCGCCGCGCCAGGGCCTCGCCAGCGACGTCCGGGGGCGGCGGCGCCGTGTGGTCGCCGTACACCCGCGTCCCCGCCCGCCCGGCGAGCGCCTCGCCCAGCAGGGCCGGCGTCGTGATCACCGCGCGCCCACCGCCCCCGCGCACGAACTCGACCGCCGCCTCGACTTTCGGCCCCATGCTGCCCGGCGGGAAGTGCCCCGCCGCCGCCAGCGCCTCTAGCTCGGCCAGGCTCACGGCGCCGAGGTCCCGCTGCCGCGGCGTGCCGTAGTGGACCGCGACGGCCGGCACCTCGGTCAGCAGGATGAGCGCCGCCGCGCCCAGCTCGCGGGCGAGCAGGCACGCCGCGCGGTCCTTGTCGATCACCGCCTCCACGCCGCGGTATGCCCCATCCGGCAGCGGGACGACCGGCACCCCGCCGCCGCCCGCGGCGATCACCAGCACCCCGGCGCCGACGAGGAGCCGGATCGCGTCGCGCTCGACGAGCCGCCGCGGCGCGGGCGACGGCACCAGGCGCCGGAAGCCGCGGCCGGCCTCGGAGACGAGCGACCAGCCGTGCCGGGCTTGCAAGCGGCGCGCGGTCGCCGCGTCGTAGAACGGCCCGATAGGCTTGGTGGGGCGCTCGAACGCGGCGTCGTCGGGCGCGACGAGCGTCTGGGTGAGCACGCTCGCGATCGGGACGGGGAGGCGGCGCCGCGCCAGCTCGGCCGCGATCGCTTGCTCCAGCAGGTACCCGATCTGCCCCTGGCTCATCGCCCCGCACACGTCCAGCGGCATCGCCGGGACGGCGGGCGCCGCGGCGGCTTGCTGGAGCTGGATGTGCCCGACCTGCGGGCCGTTGCCGTGGGTAACGGCCACCCGCCAGCCCGCCTCGATCAGCGCGCCGATCTCGCGCGCCATCGGCCGCAGGTTGTCCGCCTGCTCGCCGGGCAGGCCTCGCTGGCCCGGGCGGACGATCGCGTTGCCCCCGAACGCCACGACCGCCAGCGGGGCCGGCGTACGCGCCGCGCCGGGCGATGGCGTGTGGTCGCCACTTGCCGGCACGTTCACCTCCAGGCGCGAGAGCGGCCGCTGGCCGCCCGGCTCGCGCGGCAGACGGCGACTTCCGATGCGGCCTCAAGCCCTGATTAGGCCTCAAGTATCGACGCGCCGCTACTCACCGACAATCGTGTGATCTACCTAACGTGTACCTAGCGCGGCGTGCCCGGCTCTTGCCGCGATTACCTAGCCCCCCGCCGGTTTGGCGCCGGGGCTGGGCTGGCGGGCGGCCCACCGTCGCGCCGGGCCGGCGCGCGGTCGCGCGGGTGCGGCGCGGCATGAAGTACACTGGCAGCGAGAGCGCCCTGGGGCACGCCCGGCTCCCGGCGCTGCCCGCGGCGAGAGAGGACGACGCTGGCGATGGTCGTGGTCCGCGCGCTGGTCCGGCCCAACAGCTACCGGGACTCGGTGGTCCTGATGCGGCTGTCCGGCGAGCTGACCAGCCTGCCGGGGGTGCTCCGCGCGGCGGCGATGATGGCCACCGGGCCGAACAAGGCGCTCATGGCCGAGGCCGGGCTGCTCGACGACGCGGGCCACGCGGCCGGCCCGGCCGACCTGCTGATCGGCGTCGCCGCCGACTCGGCCGCCGCGGCCGAGCGAGCGCTTGCGGCCACCGTTCGCCTGCTGGAGCCGCCGAGCGCCGGCGGCGAGCGGGCCGCGCTGCCGCGCGCGCGCACGCTCGACGCGGCGCTGCGCGCGCTGCCGGAGGCGAACCTGGCGATCGTCTCCGTGCCGGGCCAGTTCGCCGCCGCCGATGCGGAGAAGGCGCTCCAGCGCGACCTGCACGTGCTCCTGTTCAGCGACAACGTCCCGCTGGACCAGGAAGTCGCGCTCAAGCGGCTGGCCGCGCGGCGGGGCCTGCTCTTGATGGGCCCCGACGCGGGTACGGCGCTCATCGGCGGCGTGGGGCTCGGCTTTGCCAACGCCGTGCGGCGGGGGCCGATCGGGCTCGTCTCCGCCTCCGGCACCGGCTTGCAGGCGGTCAGCAGCCTCGTGCACCGCTACGGTTCGGGCGTCTCGCACGGCATCGGAACGGGTAGCCGCGACATGGCGGCCGCGGTCGGCGGCCTGATGATGCGGCAGGGCATCGACCTGCTCGCCGACGATCCGGCGACGGCGGTGCTGGTGCTGGTCTCCAAGCCGCCCGACCTCGTGCCGGCCGCGGCGGTGTACGAGCGCATCCGCGACCTGCGGAAGCCGGTGGTGACCTGCTTCCTGAACGCGCGGCCGGAGAGCGCCCAGCGGGCGGGCGCCCATCCCGTGACCACGCTCGACCAGGCGGCGGCGCTGGCGATCCGCCTGGCGGGCGAGCAGCCGGCGCTCGACGCCGCGCCCCAGCCGCTCGCCGCGCTCCGCGCCGAGGCCGCGCGGCTCGCGCCCAGCCAGCAGTACCTCCGCGGGCTCTACGCGGGCGGCACCCTCGCCTACGAGGCGCAGGTGGTCCTGCAGCCGCAGCTCACCGTCTACTCGAACGTCCCCTTGGCCGAGGACCGCCGCCTGCCGGCGCCGCGCCAGTCCGTGGGCCATACGATCGTGGACCTGGGCGCCGACGAGTTCACGGTCGGCCGGCCCCACCCGATGATCGACGGCAGTCTGCGGGCCGAACGGCTGCTCGCCGAGGCCGACGACCCCGAAACGGCCGTGCTGCTGCTGGACGTCATCCTCGGCTACGGCGCGCACGCCGACCCGGCGGGCGCGCTCGCGCCGACGCTGGCCGAGGCGCGGGCGCGGGCCGAGGCGGCGGGGCGCTACCTGCCGGTAGTGGTGTCGGTCTGCGGGACCGACGGCGACCCGCAGGGCCTCCGCCCACAGGAGGCGGCGCTGCGCGCCGTGGGCGCGCTCGTGTTCCCGACCAACGCGCAGGCGGCGCGGGCGGCCGCGGCCATCGCCCTGCGCGCCGCCCCGGCGAGCGGATAGGCTCGGCTCAAGGCTCGCGATACACGTCGCGCCGATGTCCTACTTTCACTATCTCGACCGTGAGCGCGGCATCGGCTACCGTGTAGAGGATGCGATAGTTGCCCTGCCGGATGCGGTAACGCTCCTGCGCCGAGAGCTTCTCGGCTCCAGGCGGGCGCGGGTCGTCGCGTAAGGCTTCCATGCATTCCAGGATGCGGCGCACGTCCGCCCGCGGGATGCCACGGAGGTCCTTGGCGACGGACGGCTTGACGATGAGGTCATAGCGTGCCATCGGCCTTGAGCTGGGCCAGGAAAGTCTCGTAGCTTATCGACGGTTCCTGCTCGCGCTCGGCGAAGGCGGCCAGATCCTCCTCGTCTTCGCGTAGCAGCGAGCGGAGAGCGTCGTTGACGATGTCGGACATACTGCGATGAGCGGTAGCAGCCTTGAGCCGTAGCGCCTGGTGCAGCGCCGCGTCTAGATAAATGGTGGAGCGAACCATGTCGCCGCGCATCCTGACTCCAAAACGTTTTGACGTTCCATCGTTATATTAGGCGATAGCGGAGGCGGCATGGCGACGGAGAAGGCGCGGGCGCTGCTCGGCGGCCCACCCCGCGTGGTGAACGTTGGGCTGGAGCTGTTTGCCGCGGAGCTGCAGCGTCAGCAGGCGCCCGTGGTGCAGGTGGACTGGCAGCCGCCTGCCGGCGGCGACGCGCGCCTGGCGGGCCTGCTCGCGCGGCTCACGGCCGGCGACGCGCGCGACCGCCCCGGCCAGGCGAGCGCCGCGGCCCGCATCGAGGCGGCGAACGCGACGGCCGTGCGCCGCCTGCTCGACAGCCAGCCCGTGCTCGTGGACGTACTGACGGCCGGCGACGCGCTCCCCGGCATGGCGCACGACCTCGTGCTGCACGCCGGCCCCCCGATCGCCTGGGACGCGATGTGCCCGCTGCAGCGCGGCGCCGTGGCGGTGGGGGCGGTGTACGAGGGGTTGGCCGCCGACCCGGCCGAGGCAGCGCGCCGGCTGGCCGAAGGTGCGATCCGCATCGCGCCGTGCCACGCCCACGCCGCCGTCGGCCCGATGACCGGCATCATCACCGCGTCCATGCCCGTCTTCGTCGTCGAGAACCGCGCCACGGGCAATCGCGCCTACGTCACGATCAACGAGGGCATGGGCAAGGTGCTGCGTTTCGGCGCGACGCAGCCCGAGGTGCTGGAGCGGCTGCGCTGGATGCGCGACGAGCTAGCGCCGGCGCTGCGCGCCGCGATCGCCGACGCCGGCGGGCTCGACCTGAACGCGCTCGTCGCCCAGGCGCTGCAGATGGGCGACGAGCTGCACATGCGCAACCTGGCGTCGACGGCGCTCTTCGTGCGCGCCATCGCCCCGCACCTCACGGCGGCGCTGCGGCGGGACGGCGACCGGCTCGACCGCGTGATGCGCTTCCTCACTCGCAACAACGACCAGTTCTTCCTGAACCTGGCGATGGGCGCGGCCAAGGCCGCCGCCGACGCCGCCCACGGCGTGCCGGACAGCAGCCTGGTCACGGCGATGGCCCGCAACGGTGTCGAGCTGGGCCTGCGGGTGAGCGGCCTGGGCGATCGCTGGTTCACCGGCCCGGCCGACCTGGTGCAGGGCCTCTACTTCCCCGGCTACACTGCCGCGGACGCCTGCCGCGACATCGGCGACAGTGCCATCATGGAAACGGTGGGGCTCGGCGGGATGGCGATGGCGACCGCCCCGGCGCTCGTCCCGTTCCTGGGCCTCCGCGACACGCGGGCGGGCCAGCAGCAGACGCAGCTCGCGCGCGAGATCACGCTGGCCGAGCACGAGGTCTTCCTGCTGCCCGCGCTGGGCGGGCAAGGCACGCCGGTGGGCATCGACGTGCGCAAGGTCGTGGAAACAGGTATCACGCCGCTCATCAACACGGCCATCGCGCACCGCGAGCCGGGGATCGGCCAGATCGGCGCCGGCGTGGCCCACGCGCCGCCGGCCGCCTTCGCCGCGGCGCTCGAGGCGCTTGCCGCGGCGATCAGCTAGCAGGAGCCGGCCCATGGCGGACGTCTCGATCGAGCCCATCCGCATCCTGGTCTGCGACGACCACTTTCTCATTCGCGAGGGCCTCAAGGCAGTCCTGAGCCGCGAGGCGGACATGGAAGTGGTCGCCGAGGCCGACTCGGCCGAGGCCGCGCTCGACCTCGTCGCCCACCTGCTCCCCGACGTCGTGCTGATGGACATCGTGCTGCCCGGCATGGACGGCATCCAGGCCACGCGCCTCATCAAGCAGAACAACCCCAGCGTGGCCGTCATCGCGCTCACGCGCTACGACGACGTCGAGCACATCATGGAGATCTACCGCTCGGGCGCCGCCGCGTATCTCGCCAAAGAGGTACAGGCGCAGGAGCTGCTGTCCACGATCCGAACGGTCGCGGGAGGCAGCGTCGTCTTGCACGTGCGCGTGGCCCAGGAGATGCTGCGAGCCTTCTCGCACACGCCAGCGCTCTCGGGCCGCGCTCCTGCTCCCGGCGCCCTCCCGGCCGCGGGGCTCTCGGCACGCGAGCTAGAGGTCCTGCGCTGGGTCGCACAGAGCCGGTCGAACAAGGAGATCGCTCGCGAGCTGAGCATCAGCGTGCGCACCGTCCAAAACCATCTCGCCAACATCTTCCGCAAGCTAGAGATCAACGACCGCATCTCCGCGGCGATCTACGCGATCGAGCAGGGCATCTCGCCCACGAGCCCCGGCGTCCCCGCGGCAGCAAGTCGCGGCACCCCGCAGCCGAGAAATCACCGGACTCCATAGCGCGAGCGTGCGAGCACACCGAGGTGGATAGCGCTGCCCCAGCTCCTCCACCATCAGGTGCGGCGCCAGCTTGATCCGTCGCATGGCTACCTCCGGGCGACGGACTCCAACCGGAGCCTATGTGCCGACTTGGTATTACAAGGATCAACGTCACTCCTGATGCTCTCCGTCTTGGGAGTCCTGCCGCTCTCCTTGTTGGCATGGCCCGCACAGGTGGGCAGACTCGCTACCGCCCACCTGTGCGACACGGTATCAATGCCACAACGAACGACGTTATCAAAGGAAGGTTAGTGGCGAGGGCTGCGGGAGAGCCTGGCTGAGCAAGTGTAGTTCATATCGGACACTGGCATACTAGGGGTAGCCCCGTCAAAGGCGGGGACTCTATAAGGATGGCTCAGGTCGGGGATGCCACTGGGAGTGGCCGCGGAGCAGCTCAGGGCAAAGAAAAAGGCCCCGAAAGCGGGGCCTCCACTAGAGGGGACGGGCGGATTCGAACCGCCGAATAAGGGTTTTGCAGACCCTCGCCTTACCACTTGGCCACGCCCCCGTGGACAGAGCGACGCTGGGGGCCACCACGGCGCCGCGCCTGCGGACTGACCTACTCGGGCACTTCCCGTTGCTACAACGCTGCTACAGAAAGGCTCCTGCTCCAGCAGCGCCAGAGCAATTTCATCGCGTAGCAGATTCTACCCTAGCTTCCCTGCACGAGCAAGCCCCCTAGCTCATCCCCGCCGCTGGCACGGTACTTGCGTTAGCCGCCGTACGAACGGATGTTCGGGTAGGGGCGCGCAGGAGCTAGCCGCCGTTCACCACGGCTGGCTGCATCATGCGGCTCCGCCACCCGCTCAAACCATTGACCGACGACGAGAACGAGCGGAGCACCGCGCGAAGCGTGGGGATCGCGCCATAGACCAGTGAATCGTGCATCCACTGGATAACACGTCCGCGCTTTCTACGGTCGCTGCCAGCATCTCCCGCGAGACTGGCCTAAAAGCAAAGCTTCGTTCGGTAACTACCCGTCTTAGCGGATTTCTGTGCGCTTCTAAGGCGATAACGCCTTTTTGCGCCTAAACCTGGTCGGCGTCCTGTATAATACAATAGGGGGTATGCACAGCCCCAGCTATTAAACGCACAGCACGAGAGAGAAAGAAGACTATGGAACTGATCCACAAGCGGGCCGAGGGCCTGTGTTTCTATATGACCCCCACCGAGAAGGTCTGGCTACGGAACCTCTCGCAGCAGCGGCAGGAGACGATGGCCGACACGCTGCGGGGACTCATTAAGACCGAGTGCGAGCGTATCGGACTCACTCACCCTGAAGCTACCGTGGCCAGTCGCTAGATAACAAGACGCCTGCCGCCCCAATGCAGGGCGGCAGGCTACCTCAAAATCATTATTCGCGCGGACAATACGGCCACGAATCGCATTTCCGACGCTATTTGGAGTTAATCCCTCGTGTTTAGACCCGATGATTCGCTGAGTGGCAGCGTCGCGCTGCCATCACACCATTCTACCGTGACTACCCCCACCAATGCAACCGACGCCACCAGTATGCGGGCTGTGGCGCTGCATCATATCCAACAGGGCTACGCGCCTATCCCCGTGCCGTACCAGGAGAAGGTGCCGAACCTCCCAGGCTGGCAGCACCTTCGCCTGACCGAAGAGACGGTCGGGGACTACTTCAACGGCCATCCTCAGAACATTAGCCTACTGCCAGGGGCTCCCTCAGGGGGCCTGGCCGACATCGACTTAGACGCCCCCGAAACCCTCGCCCTCGCACGATCCTTCCTGCCCGCCACGGGCATGATTCACGGTCGCGCGAGTACCCCCGAGAGTCATCGATGGTACCAGATCGATCCCGTGCTTAAGACCAAGCGGTTTGAAGACCCGATTGCGACGAAGCAACGCGCGATGCTCGTTGAGTTCCGCACGAACGGCGCGCAGACCGTCATCCCCCCGAGCGTGCATCCGAGTGGTGAACCTGTGGAGTGGGTGCAGGAGGACGCGCCGCTCCAGATCAACGGCCACGCGCTAATGCAGGCCGTGTGCAAGCTCGCCGCTGCCGCCCTGCTCGCGCGCTACTGGCCCGCCGAGGGCAGTCGCCACCACGCCGCGCTGGCCCTGGCAGGCGGGCTGCTCCGCGCGGGCTGGGCGCAGACCGACGTAGAGCACTTCATTCGCGCGGTCACGTCCGTGGCAGGCGACGATGAAGTCGAGGATCGGGTGCGCTGCGTGCAGACCACAGCGGAGCGCCTAGCCGCCAATGAGACCGCGACGGGTTGGACCCACCTGAAAGAGTGCGTTGATCCGAAGGTCGTCGGCAAGGTCTGCGAGTGGCTAGAAGTGTCGAGTGCGCCCGATGTGGCGTCAGCGCCTACGCGGGACTTCCGCCTCACCGACTACGGCAACGCGGAGCGCATGGTAGCGGCGCACGGCGACGACTTCCGCTACTGCACCGACTGGGGGTGCTTCTTGGTATGGGATGGCACGCGGTGGGTGCGTGACAACGGACCGCGCATCACTCAGATCGCCAAGCAGACGGTGCGCGAGATGCTCAAGGACGCCGCCAACATCCAGGATGACGCGAAGCGGCTCGCGCTGGTCAAGCATCAGGCCGCATCCGAGAGCGCCAAGAAGCTCCAGGCGATGATCGAGTTGGTTAAGTCCGAGCCTGGCATCCTGATCGACTCCAGCCAGCTAGACCGTGACCCCATGCTGCTGAACGTGCTCAACGGCACCATCGATCTCCGCACAGGGCAGTGTCGAGACCATCGGCGGGAAGACCTGATTAGCAAGCTGGCCCCCGTCAAGTACGACGCCAGCGCGACGTGCCCCGAGTGGGAGAAGTTCCTGGATCGCATCATGCAGCAGAACGCCGACAACATCGGTTACATCCGCCGTGCTTTGGGTTATTCGATCACTGGCGAGACGGGCGAGCGGGTGGTATTCATTCCCTACGGCTGTGGGGCGAACGGCAAAAGTACGCTGATCGAGACCACCACCTACATCCTGGGCGACTACGCCACGACCACCCAGGCATCGACGCTGATGACCAAGGGCAAGAACGCCTCGGGCATCCCGAACGATATCGCCGCGTTGCGCGGTGCCCGCTTTGTGGATGCGGGCGAGACCGAAGAGAATCAACGGCTCGCCGTCGCCCTGGTAAAGCGTCTGTCGGGTGGTGACACGATGTCGGCCCGATTCCTGCACGGCGAGTTCTTCAACTTCGAGTTCGAGGGCAAAATCTGGGTCGGTACGAATCACCGCCCGACGATCACCGAGTCCAATCAGGCTATCTGGGACCGCGTGCGGCTGATCCCGTTCAACTACCGCTTCCCCGATCACGAGCGGGACATCCACTTCAAGAAGAAGAAGCTGTGGCCTGAGGCGTCGGGCATCCTGAACTTCCTCATCGCGGGCTGTCTGGAATGGCAGGCGCACGGCCTGATGACGCCGCCTGATGTGATCGAGGCGAATCAGGAATACCGCAGCGAGATGGATGTAGTCGAGCAATTCCTGGATGCGTGGGCCGAGCGCGAGCCTACCGCCCGTACACGCCTGGACGATCTCTATCAGCAGTTTGTCCAGTGGGCCGACTTCTACGGGTACGACCGCTTGACGAAGCTTGAGCTAACGAGCAGGCTCAAGGAGAAGGGCTTCCAGCAGTACCACACCAAGAGCGAGCGGGGGTGGCAGGGCATCAAGATCGTGGACCGTATCCCAGCCACGAAGATGTTCAGCGGTCCCCCGCCGTTCTGATCGGGTGACAGGTGACAGCGGATGACACGATTTCTGGGGTTTTTTTGCCTGCACTTTGCTTCGCGAGATAACCCTGATTTTCTTGTCACCGCTTGTCACCTGTCACCCTCTCAAACATCGTTACAACAGAGAAGGAAACAGCGATGACAACTGGTAACTGGTACCTGGACCTCTGGCTCGAAGTCGAACAGGCGGCAGGCGATGCAGCGGACGAACAGGGCGAAGCCGAGAGCGATACGGACCCGACACCAACTAACTAAGGATCGGATGGGGCAGCGCGCAGCGGTGACGCCCGCGCGCCTGCCCCCATCACGGAGTAGAAGAGCATGGTATGTGACACATATAGGCACGGTGGCAAGCGAAGCAATCCCCTCGTGCATGACGGTTCGCGATGGCATTCTGGTGCTTAGAACGGGACGGACGCGCCCATAGACAACTCCCCACGGGGTACTCCCCCTGCGGTCTCTACATGCGTCCGAAGCTGCACGGGTGGAGCGGTGACGAAGACGACCCATGTCACACGCTGTGCTGGCTCTGCCAGTGGTGGGAGCCGACCGCAAAGGACGACGGCCGCACGGCGCCGCTGAACGTCTCGAAGAAAACGCTGAGGCGCCGTAAGCAGCAGCAGGCGCGTCGGCAAGCGCCTGGATCACACACGTTGGCCCAGGTCAAGCTCTTGCACGAGTTAGTCGGTAAGAAGTGTTGGGGATGTCTGCGTTACTGTCCCGAACGGTATGATCCGACCAGAGGAGTAACCTGGGGCTGGACCGAGGATCATATCGTACCGCTTCGGCACGGCGGCAGTAATGATATAGATAACATCCAGATACTTTGTAGCTCCTGTAACGCCATAAAAGGACGTTACCAGGACTGGAATTTTCGAGACGCGTACAAGGAGTTCGCTTATGAGGCGGCTCGTGCGCTCGGAGAAGCTAGAGGATAGCTCGCCGTTCAGGGTTAGCTCGACACTCGCGGTCGGGATACATGGAATTGGGGTCTACGAGTTGATCCACGGGGCGATGGCAGGCTTGTTGCAGAACGGGAGGAGATAGAAGGTTGTGGCATGCGGGTTCACGGCGACGGCGACGGTGGGTGTCGTGGTCGTCAGCAGCAGGAACTATCGGCCTGGCATGTGGCGGCGAGCACAGACCACCCTTCGGTGAGCAGGCCGTGCCGTACCCTGAAGACCAGGCGAGCAGAAGCGGGATGGGACCGCTGGACATCCTGCCTGGGATGGAGAGTCCTCATGGGGTCCCCCTGGCCGATCAGGTGGAGACTCCTCGTGCCCGTTGGATCATTGGATGTGCCGTGCTTTCGCGCGGCAGGGCTGGGGCCAGCCGCCGCCACTGATCCTGTTGCCGCCGTAATTTGACTCTGCTCCTGTCCTCGCTGTATATTGGCGGTGGTACGATTCCTGCTAACTGCTACTTCCGCTGGAGAGCCTGATTCTCCGCACGCGCGCTCAGTCCAGATGGGGTGTGGGGGTGGACCGATGCGCCGCCAGTTGATGTTCCCTCTACCCGTGCCGCTCAAGTGAACTCCGCTCGTGGCCTTGGCGCTGCGCTGCAAGATACTAGACGCCACTCGCAGGTCTGGAGGATTAGGTGTCGCAGCATCGCCCTGAGGCGCTCGCCTGTCCTAGTTGCCACCAGGTAGACCAGGTTCAAAAGGTCAGCGTGGTCCATGAAAGCGGAATCAGTACGAACCGCTATTCAGCACAGACTGGCGGTGCCGCCTATTCCTTCGGTCGGGGTGGCGGCTGGACCGTGGGTGGCGCACAAACCTCTGGCACGGCCAGGAGCCAGACGACTCTCAGTCAAAGGCTTGCCCCTCCCGCACAACGCACCAGTACGGGCATAGACAACGGATGCCTGGCGATCTCCTGCTCGGGCTGGATGCTCCTAGTTCTCATTGCTATCGCTGCCATGTCTGGACTTAGCTCTCTTACCCATGGCGGCGCGGGCGGTGTTGGTGGTGCTCTTGTAGGGATAGGTGCAGCAGCTTTTCTTGGATTGTTGTTCACACGTCGAGAGTTCTCTGTTACGCGTAACACACTGAGAGGTATCGACACGCGACGGAGGGAAGCTCTATACAAAAGTTGGCAATCGGCTAGGGAGCGGTGGCAGCGGCTATACTACTGTCACCGATGCGATCAAGTATTTTTCCCAGGTGAAACGCTATCAACACCAGCGTCTCAGATGGAGTCGCTCCTATATCAATCTGATGAGCATGTCCTTGGCACCATTACACCGTCGAAAGCTAGATCTATGGAGTGGGAATGGTGGATGGACAGTGTAACAACAAAGGAGGAGCACGATTTCTTCAGGAGAACCCCGCAGGAATTTCACGCGTGGCGTGCGAACTTGCTTCGCGCATTCGAACGCGATGACGCCGCTGCTAGGGGTGAGGAGTTACTGTATAGCGGGGATGCGGCAATGCTGAACGATGGGCACGTAACTGATGGTAGACTCCGTATCATGAACCACAATGTCATCTTCTTGCACTATCCTTTCGCGAAAGATAGTCGCCTGACAAGGATCAGTCTCGGTGATATATCTGCTGTGTCTGCTCCCACCCCGCAGCAAATGGATGTAGTAGAGAAACACAACGTCCATTACCGTGATTATGCTGTGATCCACACCCTTTCTGGGAAGGACTACGTCATTGCAACTCTGCCAAGCGGACGAGATATAGCGCCCGTCATTCGGGCGGCATCGAATGAATACAAGAAGAATGGCCCACCTCCAAAAACACCAGCTCCGACATCAGCGGAGAATCCGTTTTTATCACGAAGTGTTCTTGAGATAAAGCAGCGCCAAGCCGAGAGACGAGCCGAGCTTGGGATACCCATGCCACCATATCAGGAGTCGACGCCAACAGGCGAGGGCGAGGTATCAGTTAGCAGGCAAGGCGAGTCAGCAACGCCATCGCCTCATACTCAGGAAGAAACAGATGCAGCGTTCCGTCTGCGCTATCAGCGCGTTACGGTCCTTCAGCAGCCAGTGATTGGAAGCGCAGCCGTTGGCGAATTGGGGCGTGGTGAACTGTTCGAGGTTCTGGAAATTATCGGCGACTTCTACAGGGTCAGATTGACAAGCGGTGTGATTGGCTTTGTAGATGCTCGTAATCTTGAGGAAGTCCGCAGACCCCTTGAGTAATACTGACGAGGCATATCCAGCCCGCAAGTAGTCGACGACGTTCGTGGGCGGGGACCCGAACGCGTTCTAGACTGCCTTACGCAGCCACACGCTACCGTACCCGCGAAGTAGACGAAATTGCTCCGAGTACTCCTCGGGCAACGTCGCCGCCAGGTGATCCTTGAGCGCGGGATGGAATTGTCGACTCGTCCCCTGGAACACGGCATCACGCTGACGGTCAAACGCCTCGACAGGTCCATGCACCTGCTCCAGCGCCCGCAACCACCGCTCGACGGCTGGATGCCGCTCGCCGTGCTCATCGAATTCCTGGTCGGTATCCTGGTTGAAGCCAGGGATCGCATACCGCACGAACGGGCCTGCGGACTCGTCCCGTGGGTGCAGCGGCGTCGCACTGGCACGGAACCGAACGTTGAGCGGATTGATCGCTCGGAGCAGCGGGACGAGATGCTGCATCGAGTCGCGCTTGGCGTCCTCGATTGTAGGGACCAGGTCTTGCAGTTTCGAATTACAGGCAGGGTGGATTAGTCGCAGATTCTGGCTCGACAGGCTCAGGAAGGGAAAAGCCCTCGCGGGTATCCAGTGGTCCACAGCAAGCTCCTCATGGGGTTGGAATCGCTCGCCGCAGCCATGACAAATACCGCTCGCGGAGTTCTTGACAATCTGCCCACCATCATACTGGGTCGGCTCAGCGCCCAGTGCTCGTGCTCGTCTCGCGTAAGAGCGTTGTCGTGGTGGCGGGACATCGGGGGACAACGGGATGACGTTGCCGAAGATCGTCTCGTGCCGCATGCCGCCCACGGTGCCATCACCCCGCATGACTACACGCAGGCCGCGCTTGGCAGCCTGGGGAATTGGTCGCTGGAGTACCAGACGACGCGGCCTCGTCGCACGTGGGTGAACCTCAACAGGCGCTGATCGGGCCTTCCTGATCCTCTGGTCACAATCCTTGCAGTACGCCTCGGGCTTGCCATCCTGGCTCCAGCGGATGCCGTGAGAGATCGCTGTAACCGCGTGTCCACGCTTACAAGCCGACGTGTCTTTACTGTCGTGCCGCAAAATCGCCTGCACAGCCATCAGGTGGTGCGCGTGACACTCGGCGCACTCGGGCGAACCCGTAGCATCCCACATCAGCACATCGGTCGGCTCGCCTTTGGCGTCGAGTAGTTCATGGCCGTGTTCGCAGAAAGGTTCTCGTGGAAGACATAAACACTCTGGTGGGTGGCCGTCGTGCTCTGTGCAAAATCGCATTATAATACTCCGTAACTATCGATTTCGTGTAGCTAATAGGGGTAGGCATCGCCTGGACGACGCCTACCCTTATCATTTACTATTGTATCGCGCTCTACTGGTCCTCGTAGGACAGCATCTCATCTAGCGCCCGAGCAAGCTTCTGCCCGCTGCCATTCCGCGCGTGCGAGCAGAATTCCCGTCTAGCCCAACATCTGATCCAGTCGTCGCGCCATCTCGCCGCTGGTCGCGTTGAGTAGGTGCATGTATACATCCAGCGTCACGGATGCGCGGCTGTGTCCGAGGAAGTGCTGAACCTGCTTGATGTCCGCGCCTGCCGCGAACAGGAGTGAGGCGCACTGGTGACGCAGTTGGTGAACGGTCAGACGTGGTACGGCTGCACGCGCGCAGAGCCGATCCAGCGTGTCCTTCAGGCGGTTCGGTGTCGGCACCGTGCCCACGCGGCTGGTGACGATCCTGCCCTCGGTGGGCTGCCAGTCATGACCTGCCTTGAATCGGTCTTGGTCCTGCTGCTCGCGGAGCCGTGCGAGCGCCTCGCGTGCGGGCTGCGGCAATGGCAACACTCGTCGGCCCGCTCGGCTTTTAGGCGTCCCCCAGGTTGGAACACCCCCCACCCATGTCAGCGCGCGGTCTACAGTTATGGTTCCCTGCTCCGTGGACAGTGAGTCCCAACGCAGGCCGAGCAATTCACTTTCACGGAGTCCCAGGGCGAGCGCCAGGACCAGGGCAGGTGCATATCGGTCCGCACTAGACTGTGCCGTGTTCACGAAGGCGCGTACCTCGTCCAGGCTCCAGATTCGCGGCTCCTGGTGCTCCTGGCGCGGCGGCTTCACGTCATCAGCCACGTTGCGCGGGACCAGCCGCCAACGGACCGCCTCTGTCAACGCTCGGTGTAGTACGGCGTGGATGATCTGGACACGGCGCGGCGAGAGTCCCTGCTGCCGCTTGGCCTGGTACAGGCGGACGATGTGCTGCGCCGCGAGCTTCTGGAGGGCGAGGGCGCCGACTTCGGGAACGAGATGACAGCGGACGACGACACGGTAGCCGTAAAGCGTGGATGGCTTACAGGTAAGGCTTGCGGCGTCGAGCCACTGCTGCATGAAGTCCTTGACCGTCAGGCGTGACGCCCCGACTAGGGTACCCGTGGATGCTGCCTGTTGGAGTGCAGCGAGCTTCTCCGCGACCTCCCGTCGAGTCTTAGCATAGACTACCCGACGCTTGCCGCTCGTGGAGACTGCGGCCACCCAGTAACCATCGGACCGCTGGTAGATACTGCCTTCGGAGTTGCCACGTCGAGCCATAGGGTGTCTCCTACGGCTCTGGTGCTGCTACAGGATTGCTACAGGAGGCTCAAATCTGGCGGTAGCACTGGAGAAATGACGGGCGAGGAGCTTTGCAGACCCTCGCCTTACCACTTGGCCACGCCCCCGTGGACAGAGCGACGCTGGGGGCCACCACGGCGCCGCGGCCGGGGAGCGGAAGACGGGATTCGAACCCGCGACCCTCTCCTTGGCAAGGAGATGCTCTACCACTGAGCCACTTCCGCATCGCGGGGAGTTGCCCCGCGCAGCACAGTATACGCTATCCCCCGCCGACCTTCAAGACCTATTCTCCTTATCGCAGCCCGCGCTCGCGCAGCACCTCGTTCAGCAGCGTGAAGTCCGTTACGTCCGCCGGGCTGTACTCCCGCTCGATGCCCGCCGCCGCCCGCTCCGCGTCGATCACCGCTTGCAGCTCCGCATCGCTAACCGTCAGGTCCGGGCTCAGCGCCGGGATCAGCGCGTCGATCTGCGCCCGCGCCGCCCGCTCGTCGATGCCCACCCAGTCCGCCAGCACCCGCGCCGCCTCGTCCGGCTGGCTCCGCACGAACGTCACCGCATCCAATAGCGCCCGCAGCGCCCGCTTCACCTGCTCCGGTTGCTCCGCCAGCTTGCGCTCCGACACCGCCAGCCCGTTCTCCGGCATGTCCAGCACGTCGGCCACCCGCACCACCGGCCGCAGCCCCAGCTCCTGCGCCTTCAGCACGTCCCCGCCCGCGAACAGCCCCCCCTCGGCGTGCCCGCTCTGAATCGCCGCCCACCGCGCCGGCACGTCGCCCGCGTTCAGAATCGTCACGTCCTGGTCCGGGTCCAGCCCGTAGAAGCTCAGCACCCGCCGCAGCACTTGCGTGTCGCTCCCTGCCGGCGACGAGCCCGTCAGCGTCTTGCCGCGCAGGTCGCCGATCGACGTGTACTGCGGCAACGCCACCAGATACCGCGTCGAGTGCCCGACCACCGCCGCCGTGCCGACCATCGGCAGCCCCGCCAGTCGCTGCCGGATGGCCGCGGGCAGCTGGCCCGAGAAGTCCACGTCGCCCGTGGCGACCGCCGCCGCCTCCACGTTGCTGCTGGTGACCACCACCTCCGTGTCCAGCCCCTGCGCCAGGAACAGCCCCTTCACCTCCGCTAGCTTGTGCGGCAGGAACACCGACGACGTCGTCGACACTAGCAGCGTCGTGTGCTCCGGCGCGGCGGCGGGCGCGGCCGTCGGTGCAGCAGACGCGGCCTGGCGGGCCGGCGCCGCGGCCGCGCCCGCCGCCCCCGCCGCCGCCTCGCCCGCTGGCGCCGCCTCCCCGCTCGCGGCCGGCCGCGCCGGCGCCGCGCAGGCGACGAGCGCGGCCGCAAGCAGCAGGCCCACGAGCGCGCGCGGTCCGGACTGGCCCGAAGCCCCCATGGCGACCTCCCTCTCCCCCCGCCGCGCTCCGCGCCGGGGCCGGCATCCGCGCTTCGACCTGCCGCTCGCGGCCGGCAGCCACCCGCCGCCGGCCGATGGCTCCCCGCTCCCCACCGCTCGCTAGGCGCCGCGCAGCGTCTCCATCAGCCGCCCGTACCCGCGCGGCGGGTCGCCCACGCCGATCAGCCGCAGGCAGTGCCACATCATCGCCGTCACGCCCGCGACCACCGGCTTGCGCAGGTCCGTCTCCAGCGCCTCCACGATGTCCACCACCGGCCAGCGCGGGCACGCGATGTACACGCCGTCCACGTCCGGCGTCTCGCGCACGAGCGCGCGGGCCATCTGGTACGGCGTCGCGGCCGACTGCCTGGCGATGTCCACGTTGCGCGGCAGCCCCAGCCCCCGCGTCGCCACCACCGTCACGCCGACCGCTGCCAGATACGCGCGGATCTCCTCGTTGCGCGCCTCCACGAACGGCGAGACGACCACCACCCGCCGCAGCCCCAGCGCGTCCAGCGCCTCCACCACCGCGCGGTTGGCCGTCGTGCAGGGCAGCCCGCTCGCCTCGCGCAGCGCCCCCAGCAGCGCGTCGTCCGCCGCCGGGCCCTGCCGCGCCGTGGCCGGCGCCCCGCCCGCCACGATCACGTCCACCTCCTCGGCGGCCAGGCGCCGCGCCGCGTCCACCATCAGCCGCCCCGCCTGGTCCAGCTCGTCCGGCGCCATGCGCTGCACCGGCTGGCTGATGCTCAGCCCCACGTGCAGCACCCCCGGCGGCAGCAGCTTGCGGCACTCCTCCGCCGACGTGTCCAGCAGCGCCGGCGAGATGTGCCCCACCCGCGCCCGCCAGCCGTACTGCGTGCTCATGCGCTAACTCCCGTATAGCCGCTCGATCAGCCCGTCGCGCACCAGCTCGTCCATGAAGCGGTTGTCCACAAAGCTCTCGGCCCGCACCCCGGCGGCCGCCGGAATCGTCGCCGCCAGGCCGTCGATGTCCACCTGCATGCCCGGCACCGTGGCGTACGGCACCCGCTCGAAGTAGGTGTTCGCGTACGCCTGCCAGGTCTCCTCTAGGATGGTCGGGTCGCTGAGCTTCGTGAAGCGGGCTAGCGAGTCGATGGCGGCCGCCTTGTCGGTCTTGAAGCGGTGGATCGCCTCGACGTGCGACTTCAGCACCGCGCGCACCGCGTCCGGATGCTCCTCCACGTAGTGACGCGTGCTCATCACGCCGTTGTGCTGGTACTCCAGCCCCAGCTTCCCCAGGTCCAGCACGACGTGGTACCCCTGCTGCGTGGCGTTCACCACCGTCGGGTGCGACATCATGCCCGCGTCGACCGCCCCCGCCGCCAGCCCCGTCAGGATCTCCGGAATGCCGGCCATCTGCACCATCGTCACGTCGACGTCCGGCTCCAGCCCGTAGTGCCGCAGCACGTACCGCGCGTTGAAGTCGCTGGAGGTGCCCAGCCGCGTGATGCCCAACCGCTTGCCGCGCAGGTCCTCGACCCGTTCGATGCCCGGTCCCGCCACCAGCGAGAAGATCATCGTGTTCACGCCGCCAGCCAGCATCACCACGTCGGCCCCGCTGAGATCGGCGGTCACGAGCGACGGCGCGGTGTTGTAGGCGAAGTCCAGCTCGCCCGCCAGCAGCGCCTGCACCGCCAGCGGTCCGGTGCCCACGCTGATGAGGTCGACGACCAGCCCGTTCTGCTCGTAGATGCCCGTGTCGCGCGCCAGATACGGCGGCGCCAGCGCGGCGGCCACCGCCGTCGTCCCGATCCGCACCTTCAGCGGCGCCGCCGGGCTCGCCGCCACGCGCCCAGCCGCGCTCCCGGTGCTCCCCGCGGCGCCAGCGGCCGTCCCCGCGCCGCCCCTCGCCTCGCCCGCGCCTCCCGCGGCCCCGGCCGCGGTCCCCGCCGCCGCGCTCCCCCCAGCGCCGGCGGCTTGCCGCGGCGCCGCACCCGGCCCGCAACTGACCAGCGCCAGCAGCGCCAGCCCCGCCAGCAGTCTCGCCACCCGGATGCTGGACTTTGCGCCACCCTGGGCCATCGCGCCCTCGCTCCCTCGCCGCCCGTCCGGGCACGCTCTCCCCCGAGAGCGCCCCGGCGGCCGGCAGCGTGTTGGCGCGATTATAGGCGCGGCCGTCCTGCCGCTCAACTCCGCGCCCGACCAGGCGCAACGCGCGATCGGCCACTGGAGCCCTACCTGTCCGTGCCCGGGTCGTCTACCTGCGCGCCGGCGTGGGTGGTGACTAGACGCAAAGCGGCCCGCCCCGGCCAGATCGGCGGGGCGGGCCGCGGGCGCTGCGTTATGCGCCTAAACGGGCGGCCCAGGTTGGTGCGTAGGTTTGGCGAAGCCAAACCTACGCACTATCCCTGGCTGAGTGCTTAGCGCTTGGCGGGCAGCCAGGCGGGGCGCTGCCGCTCGAAGGCGGCGATCTCGTCCTCGTGCTGCAGCGTCAGCCCGATGTCGTCCAGGCCCTTCAGCAGACAGTCGCGGCGGAAGGGGTCGATGTCGAAGTGCGCGCTCCAGCCGTCGTCCAGCGTGACCGTCTGCTGCTCCAGGTCCACCGTCACCTTGCAGCCCGGCCGCGCCTTCGCGCGGTCCATCAGCTCGCGCACCTGGCTCTCCGTGAGCTGCACCGGCAGCATGCCGTTCTGATAGCAGTTGTTGCGGAAGATGTCGCCGAAGCTGGGCGCGATCACCGTCACGATGCCGTAGTCGTGGAGCGCCCAGGGCGCGTGCTCGCGCGACGACCCGCAGCCGAAGTTGCGCCCGGCCACCAGCGCATTCGCGCCCTGGTACTCTGGCCGGTTCAGCTCGAAGTCGGGATTGAGCGAGCCGTCGGGCCGGAAGCGCCAGTCGAAGAACAGCGCGTCCTCGTAGCCCGTGCGCTCGATGCGCTTCAGGAACTGCTTGGGGATGATCTGGTCGGTGTCCACGTCCACGCGGTCCATCACTGCCAGCACGCCCGTGCGGCGAACAAACGGCTCCATCTCTGCGATCTCCAATCTGGCGGCGCACCCGCGCTGCTGGCCCGGATGCGACTCCCTCGTGTTCAGCTCAGTCTCGGTAAGCTCGGCCGCGGGGTAGCACGCGCAGGACCACGATTGTTCGCGCTCGGGGATCGCGCGCGAACCGAATGCGGATGCCCCCGATCCGGACACGCTACTCGTTGGCTTTCCCCTCAAGCTTCTTCACGTCGCGGGGCCAGGTACCTGCGGCCCAAGCGTCGAGCGCGGCCCGAATTCGCGCTTGATCGGTGGCTGAGAGCTGCTTCATCTCGCGCTCTGCCCGCGCGGTAATCGCTACCCGCCACGGCGGGCCCTCAACCACCGGCTAGCTCCTCCCGGACTTCCTCCCAGGGGCGAAACTCGCCGCGCAGGTACTCTTGCCAGGCTTCCGAGGCCCCTTCGTCCTCTTCGGGCGTGGTCGGCTCGTCGTCCACGGGCGCGAGTGCGAGCGCCCGCAGGAACGGGTCGCTGCCGATGTCCCGCAGATACGCCAGGATGCTCTCCGCGGCGTGGACCTCGCTCTGCGGCAGCTCTTCAACTAGCTGGTGCAGCTTGTCCTTGCTGGACGACATCAGCCCCCCCTCCACGACCTGTACCGGCATCCGGGGTCGGACGGGCACCGGGGGCGGGGTCGCGCCCGGTGCCCAATAGGAATGTTAGCGCTCCAGGTCGAGGTCGCGGACGTCCACGAAGTGGCCCGCGATCGCCGCCGCCGCCGCCATCGCCGGGCTCACCAGGTGCGTGCGCCCGCCCTTGCCCTGGCGTCCTCGAAGTTCCGGTTCGAGGTCGACGCGCACCGCTCGCCCGGCTGCAGGATGTCCGGGTTCATGCCCAGGCACATCGAGCAGCCCGGCTCGCGCCAGTCGAAGCCCGCCTCGACGAAGATCTTGTCCAGCCCCTCCGCCTCGGCCGCCCGCTTGACCTGCACCGAGCCGGGCACCACCATCGCCCGCACCTTCGGGTTCACCCGCTTGCCCCGCGCCACCTGGGCCGCCAGGCGCAGGTCGTCCAGCCGCGAGTTCGTGCACGAGCCGATGAACACGCGGTCCACGGGGATGTCCGCGATCGCCGTGCCCGGGCGCAGGTCCATGTACTCCAGCGCGCGCGCCGTCGCCTTCTGGTCGTCGGGCGTCGCCATCTCCGCCGGGTCGGGCACGCGCCCCGTCACCGGCAGCACCATCCCGGGGTTCGTGCCCCAGGTGACGTACGGCACCATCTCCTCGCCCCGCAGCACGACGCTCTTGTCGTAGCGGGCGCCCGGATCGGACGGCAGCGAGCGCCAGTAGTCCAGCGCGCGCTCCCACTCGGCTCCCTTCGGCGCGTAGCGGCGCCCCTCGCAGTAGGCGAACGTCACGTCGTCGGGCGCGATCATGCCGGCCCGCGCGCCCGCCTCGATGGACATGTTGCAGACGGTCATCCGCCCCTCCATCGACAGGCCGCGGATCGCCTCGCCGGTGTACTCGATCACGTGCCCCACGCCGCCGCTCACGCCGATGTGGCCGATGATGCCCAGGATCACGTCCTTCGCCGTGACGCCCGGCGGCAGCTTGCCCTCGACGCGCACCTCCATCGTCTTCGGCTTCATCTGCGGCAGCGTCTGCGTTGCCAGCACGTGCTCCACCTCTGACGTGCCGATGCCGAACGCCAGCGCGCCCACCGCGCCGTGCGTCGCGGTGTGGCTGTCGCCGCAGGTGATCGTCATGCCCGGCAGGCTAAAGCCCTGCTCCGGGCCGATGACGTGTACGATCCCCTGGTCGTTGCTCGCCATGCCCTCCAGCTTGATGCCAAACTCGCGGCAGTTGCGGGCCAGCGTCTCGATCTGCTTCCGCGCGATCTCGTCCCGGATCGGCAGGTGGTCGCGGCCCGGGTCGGTCGGCACGTTGTGGTCGACCGTCGCCAGCGTGAGGTCGGGGCGACGCACCCGCCGCCCGCTCAGCCGCAAGCCCTCGAACGCCTGCGCCGTCGTGATCTCGTGAATCAGGTGCAGGTCGATGTAGAGGAGCGTCGGCTGCCCCGGCTCCTCGCGGACGACGTGGCTGTTCCAGATCTTGTCAAACAATAGCTCGGGCATGGTCGCTCCTCGTCTCCTGATGATTCGCGGGCCGGCCGACAGTCGCCGCGGCGCGGCCAGGCAGCCGCGAAGGCGCCCCGGGCGGCGGCGCGGCCATCCGCCCGCCTACCTTACCATAAAAAACGTGACGCCCAGCGCACCAGCGGCTGGCTCGCGGCAAGCCTCTCAGCCGCCGGAGCGCTTCCCGCGCCTCTCGCTCGCCAGCCGCCCGGCGGCTCGGCGCCCCCGGCCTCTCCAAGCGCCGCACTTGCGCTCCACGACATAGCGTAGTTGCCCGCCCGCGCGCCTGTCCAATACATTGTTCGTAAGAGACTGATACCTCCCGGGTATTCCACTGTCGTGGAGCTGCGCCACCTGCGCTACTTCGTTGCCGTGGCCGAGGAGCTGCACTTCGGCCGCGCCGCCGCGCGCCTGCACCTCGCCCAGCCCCCGCTCAGCCGCCAGATCCGCCAGCTCGAGGCCGAGCTGGGCGTGCCGCTGTTCGAGCGCGACAAGCGCCACGTGCGCCTGACCGACGCCGGCGCCGTCTTGCTCGGGGAGGCGCGGGCCGTGCTAGCGCACGCCGAGCAGGCGGCCCACGCGGCGCGCCGCGCCGCCCGCGGCGAGGTCGGCACGCTCGCGGTCGGGTTCATCGGCGCCGCCAGCTACAGCGTGCTGCCCGGCATCGTGCAGGCATTTCGCGCGCGCTTCCCCGGCGTCGAGCTAGTCCTGCAGGAGATGACTACCGCCGAGCAGCTTCAGGCGCTGCGCGGCGGGCAGATTCGGGCGGGGCTGGTGCGCCCGCCGGTGGCCGACGCCGCGCTGGCCGCCGAGACGGTGCTGCGCGAGCCGCTGGTCGTGGCGCTGCCCGCCGTCCACCCGCTCGCCGCCCAGCGGCGCGTGGCCATCGCCGCGCTCGCCGGCGAGCCGTGGGTGCTGTTCCCCCGGCGCCTGGCGGCCGACCTCTACGACCAGATTCTCGGCCTCTGCGAGCGCGCCGGCTTCCGCCCCCGGCTGGCGCAGGAGGCGATGCAGATGCAGACGGTCGCGCGGCTCGTCGGCGCGGGGATCGGCGTCTCGCTCGTGCCGCGCTCGGTCCAGACACTGCACAGCGCCGGCGTCGCCTATCGGCCGCTGCGCGACGCGACGGCCGCGGTCGAGATGGCCGTCGCCTGGCGCCGCGACGACTCCTCCCCGCTGCTCCGCCAGTTCCTCGCCGTCGCCCGCGCGGCGGCTGATGCCAATGGCGCAGAAGCGCCGGGCCGGCGCGGGCGAGCCGCCACGCGCCCGCGCCTCCCGCGGGCTACCGCGTGAATGCCTGGATCTGCTCGCGCAGCGCCGAATAAGCTGTCATGAGCCGCGCGGGGTCGCCCAGCTCGAAGTCGGCCGGGGCGGGCGCCGGCCAGGCCGTCGTGCCCATGAAGGCGAAGCTGCCGCCTGGCCGCACGCGCGAGACGTGGAACGTGCCGCCCGGCACGAGAAGCTGCGGCCGTATCCCCGCCGCCAGGTCCGTGCCGACCGTCTGCACCTCGCCGTGGCCGTCGGCGTACAGCAGCAGCACCTCCAGCGGGTCGCCACTGTAGTGGTGGTACACCTGGTCGGCGCGGAGGCCGTCAGGCTCATGGTGTTTCTCCCGCTAGGGATGGCCGGCGGCCTTCGTCTCCCACAGGTACAGCGGCGTGTGGTCGGGATCGTGGAAGAAGGCGAAGCGCACGCCCTCGCCCTGCGTCGGCGGCGCGAACTCGACGCCGCGGGCGCGGAGCGTCGCCATCGCGGCTTCCAGGTCGTCCACCTGCAAGCCCAGCGACATGCCGCCGGCACCGCCTGGCTGCGGCCCGTGGGGGCCGGCGGCGTGCAGGCCGATGTTCACGCCGGGCGCCTCGATCTCCGCCCAGCCGTCGCCCGCGCGCATCTTCAGCGTGAGCCCGAGCGTCTCGGTGTAGAAGCGCACCGCGCGGTTGAAGTCCGACACCATCACGGTCAAGTTGCCACCCGTATACATACTGTCCCTCCTGCCTGGTCTCCCGGCGAGGGTAGCGGTGCGGCACGCCCCGACGCAACCGACGGCGGCGCGGGCTAGCACCGCAACCTGTATGACGCGTTGGCCCGTCCGGGAGCGGGTTTGCTACACTCCGGCTAGCCGGCCCGCGCGGCGGGTCGCCCAAGACCCTGCCGGAGGAGGCCGCCCGTGCCCGTCGATCCCGATCTCTTTCGCGGTACCCTGTCCAACTGGGCCAGCGGCGTAACCGTCGTCACCTCCCGCCACGACGATGAGCTACGCGGCATGACCGCCAGCGCGTTCTGCTCGCTGTCGCTGGACCCGCCGCTCGTCCTGGTCTGCATCGACCGCAGCGCCATCATGCACGAGGTCGTCGCCAAGAGCAACATCTTCGCCATCAACATCCTGGCCCGCGAGCAGGAAGAGGTGTCGCGCGTCTGCGCCAGCCGCCGCGTCGAGGAGGCGCGCCGGCTCGAGGGCATCCCGTACCATACCGAGGTCACCGGCTCGCCCGTGCTCGATCACGCTATCGGCTACCTCGACTGCCGCGTCGAACACGCCTACGAGGGCGGCGACCACACGATCTTCGTCGGCCGCGTCGAGGCGGCCGGCGCCCGCGACGGCGAGCCGCTGCTGTACTTCCGCAGCGCCTACCGCACGCTCGCGGACTGACCCATGCGCCTGCCCGACCGCGTGCTGGTGACGGACGTGGGGCCGCGCGACGGCCTCCAGTCCGAGCCGGCCTTCATCCCCACCGAGCGCAAGGTGGCGATCGTGGACGCCCTCAGCGCCGCGGGCGTCGGCCGCATCGAGGTCACCAGCTTCGTCAGCCCCCGCGCCGTGCCCCAGATGGCCGACGCCGAGGCCGTGCTGGCGCGGATCGCGCGCGCCCCCGGCGTGCGCTACAGCGCCCTCGTCCCCAACGCCCGCGGCGCCGAGCGGGCGCTCGCGGCGCGCGCCGACGAGCTGAACGTCGTCACCTCCAGCACCGAGACGATGAACCAGCGCAACCTGCGCATGACCATCGCCGACTCGATCGCCGCCTGCCGCGAGATCGTGCGGCTGGCCGCGCCGGCCGGCGTGCCGGTGGCCGGCGTGGTGAGCACGAGCTTCGGCTGCCCCTACGAGGGCCCGGTCACGGTCGCCCAGGTGTTCGCCGTCGTCGAGCGCCTCGTGGACGTGGGGGTGAGCGAGGTGTCCCTGGCCGACACGATCGGCGTGGCGAACCCCCGCCAGGTCGAGGCGCTGGTGGACGCCGTGCGGGCGCGCTGGCCGACGCTCGTCCTCGGGCTGCACTTCCACGACACGCGCGGCCTCGGCCTGGCCAACGTGCTGGCCGGCTTGCAGGCGGGCGTGGCCCGCTACGACGCCTCGGTCGCCGGCGTGGGCGCCTGCCCCTTCGCGCCCGGCGCCACCGGCAACATCTGCACCGAGGATCTGGTCTACATGCTAGACGAGCTAGGGGTTGCTACGGGGGTCGACCTCGCCGCCCTCATCGCCGCCGCCCGCCTCATGCGCGACGCCGTCGGCCACGACGTGCCTAGCCGCATGCTCCGCGCCGGCCCCCGCCCGCAGCTCCCCGCCGCGTCCTGACGCGGCCGCGCTACTGCTCGCACGCCAGCGCGCGACCGCGCTCCCACTTCACACTCTCGTCGTGCATTGGTCCTCACTCCTGTTTCTGGATGGGTTGCTCCGGTCGTCCTGCGAACCCGGCCAAGCCGGGCGCTGCCCGCGCGTGCCTATCCTGCGGCCATGTGCCGATGGCCATCGCCGATACGTTCCGTGTAGTCCGTACTGCACATGCTGGCTCAGCGATCTCGCGTGGCGGAGCGGTTGGCGCGAGTGGCCAGGAACCCGGCGCTGGTAGTGACGATCAGCGCCCAGAAGCGCAGCTCGCCTTGCCAGTCCACCGCATAGTGTCCGGTGAGGGCTGCCCACACCTTGAACACCAGGATCAGGCCAAGAACGACCCAGGCCCCGGCAAACACTCGCGTCGCGACGCTCCACTTGTCCATCGGCGCTTCCTCCCGCAACAGGCTCTGGATGCTCTGCTACTGCTCAGTGTAGGCGGGGGGCCGCCGTGGCGCTGTGCGTACCATCACAGCGTTGGCGTGGATACCTTCACTGAGGGGGTTGGGACCGATTGCCAGCGGGAGGGGCGAGCGCCGCGCGTCAGCCAACGGCACCAACGGTGGGGGCGATCCGCTCGGGGCGCTGCCACTGCTTCAGCGGCCGGCCGTCGGCGAGCGCCTGCAGCTCCCGCTCCCAGATCTTGCGGATCAGGATGATGCCCACGTCGGAGCGGCCCAGGCGCTCGGCGCGGCGGTCCGCGATCGCCCCCTGCCCCACCTGGGCAACCGTGTCCTGGATGTTGACCACGTTCGGGTGGTCCTTGATCGCGTCGATCGCCAGCTCGCCGCGCAGCACCCGGCCCGCTAGCTCCTCCACCGACCCGGCCGCCTCGCGGACGGCCTCCCGCTCCTGGAGCAGCCGGCGGTAGCGCTCCGCCGCCTCGCCCGTCAGGAACGCCAGGTCGAGGTTGAAGCTGCGGTAGGCGCCGTCGTCGATCGGCACGCGCCAGGCCAGCGCCTCCTGCCAGCGCGTCTCCGCGGGATCGTCCGGCGGGCTCGTGCGGCGCGTCATGTTCGGCATGCAGAACTGCACGGTACGCACCGTGCCGCCCCGCCGCGTGGCGTGGATGGCGACGCCCCAGGGCGTCTCCTCGGCCGCGACCGTCGGCACGCCGATCAGCCCGTTCTCGGTGAACGCTGAACGGCGGTGGACGAACGCCAGGTGGACCGGATCGTGGCTGTTCTCGAGCGCGTTGAAGTAGTTGCAGGCGCGCACGTAGCTCGTCGCCGTGAGCACCCCCTCCGCCTCCAGCTCGGGCCAGCGGGGGAACGCGGGCGCCTCGCCCTCGCCGAGGTAGGCGAACACGATGCCCAGGTACTCCTCGGTCGGATAGCTGCGGATCTTCACCTTGGACGGGAAGCTCGTGTCTTCGGCCGGCATCTCGACGCACTGGCCGGAGGCGTCGTACTTCCAGCCGTGATAGAAGCAGCGGAGGCAGGCGCCCTCCACCCAGCCGGTCGAGAGCTGCGTCCCGCGGTGCGCGCAGCGCGGCGCCACCACCTGCGGCTGCCCGCCCTCGCCCCGGTACAGCGTGAAGTCCTCGCTCATCACGCGGATGGGCTTCGCATGGCCGGCGGGCAGGTCGGCGGCCAGCGCCACCGGCTGCCAGAACATTCGCAGGTAGCGGCCGGCCAGCGTCCCCGGCCCCGTGTACTCGAAGGCGGTCGGGTCGGTGGTCGGATCGCCAGAACGCGGCTGGGGCTCCGTGGCGGCCATGCTTGCCCTCCCTCACACGGTCGTGCGCGCGTCGCTACGATTTCTTGAGCAGGCGGATGAGGTCGGCGCGCAGCGGCTCGAACCGCGCCTCGTCGTTCTGCAGGAAGAACTCCAGGTCGCCCTCGTAGAAGCGCGTCACGCCGGCCTGGAGCCGCTCCACGTCGGCGGCCGTGTGCGAGCCGGGGACGTGGAGGTTGTCCATCCGCGTCGCGGCATAGATCGTGTCCTGCGCCTCGCGCGTCAGCAGGTAGTTGATCCAGAGCTTCGCCGCGGCGGGATGCACGGCGTTCTTCGGCACCGCCATGTAGATCGGCTTCAGCAGCGGCGCGTCGCTGGCGACCATGAAGTCGAGCGGCGCTCCCGCCTGCTTGAGCTTCAGCGTGTCGCCGTGGCTGCAGTCGAGCGCAAAGACGTCGAACTCGCCGCTCGCCAGCCGCTGCTTCTCGTTGCAGCGCAGCACGCCGGCCACCTGGTCGGCGAACTGCGCCATGTAGTCGCGCACGCGCTGCTCGCCCCACAGGTCCGGCATCGACAACTGGTCGAAGCCGGCGGCGGCGTTCTGGCCCGCGATGCGCCCCTTGTACTGCGGCTTCAGCAGGTCTTGCAGGCTGTGCGGCACCTCGTCGGGACGCAGGCGCGCGCTGTTGTAGGTGATGCCGATGACGCTGGACTGGATCGGCACCGCCACGCCGCCCCCCGCGATAAGCGCGCTGTCCTGGATGGCCGGCGCCCAGTCTTGCCAGTCCACGCGCTCCAGCGCCCCGGCCTGCGCGAGCGCTGCGATGTGGTTGCCGTAACCCAGCACCACGTCGGTCGTCGCCGGGCGGCCGGCCTGGTACTCCTGCAGCAGCCGCTGCACGATGTTGCTCATGCTGGGGCCGGGCGTGAAGCTGACCGGCAGGCTCAGCCCGTAGTAGCGAGCGAACCCCGCCGCCAGGCCCTGCTGGCTGTCGCTGCCGCCCACCGAGCCCTCGCCCCACACCAGCGACAGCCCGCCCTCCTTGCGCCCCGCCTCCACGAGCGCCTGCGCCGCCGGCGCCAGCGCCGCGCGCGGCGCCGGCTCGGCGACCGGCACCGCTGCCGGCCCCGGCGCTCGCCCCGCCGCCGTCGGCGCGCAGGCGATCACGGCCAGGCACATAGCGGCGAGCAAGCTGCGCACGAAGGGGGTCACCGCTCGATCCGCATCACGAGGCCCCCGCGGGCCGGAGCGCCGCGCGCACCGCGGGCGCGACCTCGCGGCCCCATAGCTCCACCGCACGCAGGCCCGCCGCGTGGTCCAGCCCGCCGAAGTGGAACGTCAGCCCCAGGTCGGTGATGCCGAACGTCTCCGCCAGCCAGCGCACCGTGGTCGCGCACGCCTCGACGTCGCCCGCGATCAGGCGCCGCTCGGCCACCATGTTGTCCCATTGCAGCATGCGCTCCCGCTGCGCCGCCTGCTCCGCCCGGCCGGGCACGTCCGCCAGCTCCTGCATGATGAAGCCGCGCCAGTTCGCCCAGGCCGGCTCGGCCTGCGCGCGCGCCTGCGCGCTCGTCTCCGCCACGTGCGCCGGATACATCGCCAGCACTCGCCCGCGGCCCGCGTGACCCGCCGCCGCTCGCGCCTCGTGGTACAGCCGGATGCGCCCGGCCGTCGCCTCGGGCGGGAACAGCCACGGCAGCGTCATCAGGTCGTAGCCCTGCTCGCCCACCCAGCGAAAGCTCTCCGGGTCGAGGTTCGCCGTGACCCAGATGGGCGGCCGCGGCTGCTGGAGCGGGCGCGGCAGCACGGTCACGTCGCGGGCCTGATAGTATCGGCCCTCAAAACTGACCCGCTCCTGCGTCCAGGCGCGGTCGATCAGCGTGACGGCTTCCTTCATGTGGTCCTGAGCGTCGTCCCAGCCGAGGCCGAAGCCGCGGTAGCCGGAGTGCATCATGCCGCGCCCGGCGCCGAACTCCAGCCGCCCGCCGCTCAGCACGTCGAGCATGGCGAAGTCCTCGGCGATGCGCAGCGGCTGGTGCAGCGGCAGGATCGACACCG
>JAJPHF010000132.1 GCA_021325365.1 Pseudomonadota bacterium | reverse complement strand
TCGTCGCGGTGGGCGTGAGCATGGGCGGCTACCGCGCGCCGCGGTTCGCGGCGTTCGAGCCGCGGCTGGCGGGCTGCGTGGCCTGGGGCGCCGTGTGGGACTGGGCGGTGGTCTGGGCCGGCCGCATCGCCAACGAGCGGGGCAACGTGCCGGTGCCGCACAGCCACGTGATGCACGTCATGGGCGCGGGCAGCATCGACGAGGTGACGCGCATCGTGCAGGACTGGCGGCTGGAGCCGGTGGCGGGGCAGATCCAGTGCCCGCTGCTGGTCACGCACGGCGAGCAGGACGCGCAGATCCCCGTCGAGCAGGCGTACAAGCTGTACGAGGCGGCCGGCTCGCCCCAAAAGGAGCTGAAGATCTTCACGGCGGCGGAGGGCGGCTCGGCGCACAGCCAGAACGACAACCGGCCGCTGGCCTACGCCTACATCGGCGACTGGCTGGAGGACGTGCTGCTGCGCGGGCGGCGGCGCGAGGGCGTGACGATTGGGTGGGAGCGCCGGGCATGAGCGGGGGGGCGCTGCGGCGCGGACTGACGATCGGGGCGCTGGTGGCCGCGCTGGCGGCGTGCGCGGCGCCGGCCAGCCAGCCGGCCAGCCAGCCGCCAGGCGGAGCGCCGCCGGCGAGTGGAGCGCCCGCGGCCGGCGGGGGCGCGGCCGCGGCCGGGAGCGCGCCGGCCGCGCCGGCGCCGCCGGCGACCGCCACGCGGCCGCCCACGCAGCGGGTGGCCATCGGGGTGCCGGACCCGTCGCTGGCGTACCTGCCGGCGCACGTGGCCTGGAAGCGGGGCTTCTTCGAAGAGGAGGGGCTGGCCGTCGAGTTCCCGCAGGTCACGGGCAACGCGATCATCCCGTCGCTGCTGAGCGGCGACATCGACTTCACGACGAACCTGTCGTCGATCGGCTCGCACGCGGGGCAGGGCGGGCCGTCGAAGATCCTGCAGTTCCACTCGGTGAAGCTGCAGCACGTGCTGGTGGTCAACCCCGCGATCACGGACGTGCTGCAGCTCAGCGGCAAGCGTATCACGGTGCAGAGCCCCGGCACGCTGCCGTCGTTCGAGGCGCAGAAGATGGCAGACCACTACGGGTTGCGCGACGTGACGATGCTCTCGGCGGGCAGCGAGCCGGAGCGCCTGGCGACGCTGGAGGCGGGCGCCAGTGACGCCTACGTGGCGTCGGTGCCGGGCAACATCATCGCCGAACGGCGCGGCTACCCGACGCTGCTACGCTTCAGCACGGTCCTGGACGTGCCGCAGGCGGGGCTGGGCACGAGCGAGGACGAGCTGCGCAACAAGCCCGACCTGATCGAGCGCGCCCTGCGCGCCAGCGCCCGGGCGCTGCCGGTGTTGCACACTGACCGCGACGCCGTGGTGCAGATGATCGCGGACTGGATCGCGCTGTCGCCGGAGGACGCGGCGCGCGCCTATGACTTCGTGATCGACACCTTCAGCGCGAACGGTATCCCGACCGAGGCGCAGCAGCGGGCGTATCTGGGGCTGATGCAGGAGACGGCGAACGTGCCGGCCGACGCGACGCCCGACCGTATCTTCGACTTCGCGCTGGCGCGGAAGGTCGCGGGCGAGCTGGGGCTGCCCAACCAGTAGCGCGGGGTGCTCGCGACGCGGGGTGTCCCGTATGATGTAGGCAGAATCGGGCGTCGAGGAGCCCGGGGGCACAGTACCGGAACTTTGGGAGGAGCGCATGATTACCGAGCAGCCAGGCACGGCCCAGGGCAAGCAGGCGTCGGCCCCGCCGTTCAAGATCAACAAGGTGGGCCACGTCGTGTTCTACGTGTCGGACATTGACCGCTCGATCAAGTTCTACACCGAGGTGCTGCCGTTCAAGGTCAGCGACGTGAACGAGCAGGGCATGGTGTTCCTGCGCTGCGCCGCGAACGACCACCACACCTTGGCCCTCGTGCCGCGGCCCGAGGGCCAGATGGCGCCGGCGGACTCCGTGCGATTGCACCACTTCGCGATGGAAGTGGACAGCGTAGACACGCTGTTCACGATCCGCGACTGGCTGAAGCAGCACGGCGTGCAGTTCGTCTATGAGGGGCGGCGCGGCCCGGGGTCGAATCCGGGCATCGAGTTCCTCGACCCGGATGGCTACGCCCTCGAGCTGTACGCGGACATGGACAAGGTGGACTGGGAGAACGGCGTGAGCCGGCCCGGCGACCAGTGGCGGCGCGCGAAGTCGCTGGAAGAGGTGGTGGCGAACCCGCTGCCGCAGTGGCCGCCGAAGCAGTAGCGCGAGTGTGCGGCGACCGGGAGGCTGGTCAGCCCCGCGGTCGCGCCTGGCCATCAGCCGACAGTACGTAGGGCAGGGGCTCGTCCCCTGCCGCCCGCTGTGGCGATCGCCACGGGGCGGTAAGGAACGAGTCCTTAGCCTACGTGGGGGCGTGCCCAAGGGGCGAGAGGGAGGGGCGATGCCGGTACAGGACCTGCGCGAGTGGATCGCGGCCGTGGACGCGATGGGCGAGCTGACCCGCGTGGAGGGCGTAGACCCGTACCTGGAGCTGGGCGGGCTGGTCGACCTCTACCAGTGGGACATGGGCAACCCGGCGCTGCTGTTCGACCACATCAAGGGCTACCGGCCGGGCTACCGCCTGCTTGCCAACGTGTTCACGTCGCTCCCCCGCATCGCCCTCAGCCTGAACCTGCCGACGAACTACGGCCCACGCGACTTCGTGGAGGCCTGGCGCACCCAGCTCAAGGACCTCCAGCCCCAGCCGGCCGTGCTGGTCGACCGCGGCCCCGTGCTGGAGAACCAGCAGCAGGGCGACGCGGTGGACGTCAGCCAGTTCCCGGCGCCCGTCTGGCACGCCCACGACGGCGGGCGCTTCCTGGGCACCGGCTGCATCGTGGTGATGCGCGACCCGGACACCGGCTGGGTGAACGCGGGCACGTACCGCGTGCAGGCGCACGACGACAAGACGCTCGGCATCTACATCTCGCCCGGCAAGCACGGCCGCCTGATCCGCGAGAAGTACTGGCAGCGCGGCGAGGCGTGCCCCGTTGCGGTGTCCGTCGGCCACGACCCGCTGCTGCTGCTGCTCGGCGGGCTGGAGGTGGACTACGGCAAGGACGAGTACGACCTCGCGGGCGCGCTGCGCGGCGAGCCGGTGTCGCTGATCGCGGCGCCGTACACGGGGCTGCCAGTGCCGGCGACCGCCGAGATCGTGCTGGAGGGCGAGATCCCGCCGGGCGAGACGCGGCTGGAGGGGCCGCTCGGCGAGTGGACGGGCTACTACGCGAGCGGCGAGAAGGAAGAGCCGATCATCCGCGTGAAGTCCGTGCTCCACCGCGACAACCCGATCGTGCTGGGCTGTATCCCCGGCATGCCGCCGAACGACAACACCTACTTCCGCAGCCCGCTGCGCGCGGCGCTGATCTGGGACGAGCTAGAGCGGTCGGGCGTGCCGGGCATCGCCGGCGTGTGGTCGCACGAGGCCGGCGGCGGCCGCCTGTTCAACATCGTGGCGATCAAGCAGCTCTATCCAGGCCACTCGAAGCAGGTGGGGATGGCCGTGGCGAGCTGCCACGCGGGCGCCTACGCCAACCGCTACGTGGTCGTCGTGGACGACGACGTCGACCCGACGGACACCAACCAGGTGCTCTGGGCGATGTGTACCCGCACGGACGTGATCGACGACGTGGACGTGATGAAGAAGTGCTGGAGCACGCCGCTCGACCCGATGGCCTACGCCGGCGAGGGCCCGCGCTACTACAACAACCGCATGATCATCGACGCCTGCCGGCCCTACGACCGCCTGCAGACGTTCCCCGCGGTGGCGCGCTGCACGACCGCCGAGGCCCAGGACCTGCGCGCGCGCTGGCCGGAGCTATTCGACGCCCACGGCCGCGCCCGCAAGGACGCCCGCCAGGTGAGCCACGCGCCCGCCCCCGCCGGCCGCTAAGCTGGGATGGGGCCGGCCTAGCCGGCCTCATCCTCCACGAGCCGCCCAGCGTCGTCCACCGTTAGCACTGGCTGGCGGAGGGAGGCCCGCATCCAGGCGAGGTAGCGATCCAGCTCCTCCAACGACTCGCCCTCGACCGCCTCGGGGATGGCCGTGCAGGCTTCCGGCCGGTCTTCGTCGTCGTAGTAGACCTCGTGGATCGCGTACCAATCCTCGCCGTCGCGCCGCGACCGGATGACGCGGTGGTTCCTGTACATGCAGCTCGCCTCCACGCCGCCGGCCGCGCCGCGGCGACCGACCGGCCGCGGGCGCGATGAATCACGCCCCTATAGCACGCGGGGCGCGGTCAGAGGGTGATGCCGTGGTCGCGGCACCAGCGCTCGGCGCCCGGGTGGAGCGGCACGTCGCGCGGCGTCTCCGGCGTCTGCTGGTAGAGCTGCGGGATGCCGGTGTACTCGCCCGGCTCCCACGGAATCGTGGCCGCGCGGGCTTGCAGCGCCTCGCAGAGCAGGTACACGTCGTCGTCGGGCAGGTCGGCGCGCGTGTACAGCGGCCAGCCGCCGTAGTCGATGCCCACGCACGCCTCGGTCAGGTGCGGAAAGCGGCCGAGCGGGCCACCCGGCGGGATGGCCGCCCGCCGCCAGCCGAGCGCCTCGAGCTGCTGCAGCACCGGCTCCTCGAAGGCGATCGGGCGCAGCCCGGCCGCCAGGCCGGCGTCCAGCCAGCTCTTCATGCCCTCATCGAAGACAGCGTCGATAGCGCCGGTGCGGAGCGCTTCCAGGCGGGCGGGATCGGAGGGCGGGCCGACGAGCTGTAGCGAGCCGCCCCAGGACACGAGATCGTCGAGCGTGAAGTCGTAGAGCGCCAGGATCTGGTCGAGCAGCACACGAGTGGAGTGGGTCGCGTCGGCGCGGATGGAGAGGCGCAGCGGGTAGCGCTCGGCCTTGAGCTGCGCCATCGCGGTGATGCCCGTGCGCGGGTGGATGGCGTGGACGTAGCGGTCCCACGAGGGGTAGCTGCCGATGACGCGCACCGGCAGCAGCTCGCGGAACAACCCGACGCCGCGGTACGCCTGCGTGAGCAGCGCCGAGGGGTTCATGAACGTGACGTCTAGCTCGCCGCGCACGATAGCGTGGGCCAGGAACGGCGAGCCGTCGGTCATGCGCAGCCAGGGCCGGAACTGCTCGCCCGAGCCGCTGCCGACGGCGACGTACAGCGTGCGGGTGGCGTTGGCCCGGGCCTTGGCGGTATCGCTGAGCTGCAGCGCCAGCTCGGAGAGCATGACGTTGCGGATCATCGCGGCGTTCGGCGCGCCGCGGCGCAGTTGCGGCTCCATGTCGGCCTCCTGTCAGTCTGCTGCGAACAGACCCCGAGGTAGCTTGCTGGCCGCTATTGTAGAGCACAGAGAGGGCCTGGCTCGTTCAGAGCCAGGCCCTCTCTTGGGGGCTCCTGGTCTACGGCGCGACCGTAGCGCCGTCGTCGCCACGCGCGGGGCGAGTGGCGAATGCGCACTCGAGCAAGAGCGCGGCAGGGAATGGGGCGCCCGGGCCTCATCCGCCGCCAGCGCGCCGAGCCAGCCGCCCGCGCCAGCGCCTGTCACCCTGATGCTTACCTGCGTTGCCGACCCGGCTTCCCGTTACGCCCGGCCGCGCCCGCTACATGTCTGAGCGGCTGCCCGCGTCCGGACGTAGCGGATGGCAGTAGTCGTCGGGCAGACGCAGGTGGCTCGCGTCGTCCGCACCGTTCGCATCGGACGGGCTACTGCTGCGGCAGCCCGCGTCGTCCGCACCGTTCTCATCGGACGGGCTACTGCTGTGGCAGCCCGCGTTCGCGCCTGGTAGCCGGCGCGCGGCCGGGCCGTGGCGCGATAAGCCATCCGCATCGGCCGGGGCGTCGTCGGCCTCCGATAGGCTTGAGCGACCCGAGCGGTCCGCCGAGCCTGAGCGGCACGGGCGGTGCTAGGTGTCGGGCAGGTGCAAGTAGCTCGCACCGTCTGGGCCGCCATCGTGGTCCGGCTGGCAGCCGCCGTGCGAGCCGTGGGGCGTGCCGAATAGCGGCGTCGCGGTGTCTGGGCAACCGTCCGGCTGCCAGCGGGGCGGGCTGCGTGGGCCGCCGCCTGACTCCGCGCGGCCGGCGTCGCACGATGCCTCAGCTCGCTGGCCTGAGCGGCGGAGGCCGTAAGCACGAGCCCCACGAGGAATACGCCCGCGGCCAAGACCACACTGCGGATAAGGAATGTCTTCATAGTGCGCCCTCCTGCGCGATGCTCCTTCGATGTGCCTAGTGCGGGATCAGGGGAGCTATCCGGGCATAGCCCCCCGCTCCTGGCCCCGGATACGCAGGAGGCTTGGAGGTCACCCCCAAACCCCGGCCCTGGCGGGGTACTAGCTAGGCGGTGGCTGGAGCGGCTAGCGCAAGCGATGCTGCAAGCTTCAGGCCAGCATCGGGGCGCCTCGCGGACGGCGCCTGCAGGCGCAGAACATCTTAGAAAGCGCTGAGACATCCTGGCGTCAGGGAGGCAGGGGACAAGCGCCCAGGGCTACGGTTGGCACTGGTTCAGGGGGCTGCCGTCGGGCGCCAAGAGCAGGGCGTGCCCTCGTCGGGTCGGCCGACGAGCACGCGCAGCGCGCCCGGCGCGATCTCGAACTGGGCTGGCGTGATGCCGACAGCGTCGCCATCAGCGTGCACCGGCAGCGGGCGGCGGTGACGATTGACCAGGCTCACGCGGACGGAGTGCGCGCGCAGCGTGATCGTGCCCGGCGGCGGCGGGAGCCGGCGGCCGCCGAACACGGCGAGCAGGTGGGCCAGGATGCGCAGCACGCCGAGCCCGCGGAAGATGACTACGTCGAGCAGCCCGTCGTCGATGCGCGCGTCCGGGGCGAGCGCGTAGGCCGCACCGACGAACGGCGAGTTCGCCACCGTGACCATCGGCGCGCGCACCTGGCGCGCGCGCCCGTCGGCCTCGACCAGCAGCCGCGGCGTCCCGAGGTCGTGGACGAAGCGAAGGAGGCCCTGGAGCGTGCGCAGGCGCAGGCCGCGCGCGTCAAGCTGCTCGAAGTAGCCGAACAGGCCAGCGGCCAGCCCCACGCCCCCCGCTTCCAGGAAGTAAATGTGGCCTACCTTGCCCAGGTCCATCGCCAGCACTTCCCCGCCGGCGATCAGCCGCGCCGCCGCCATGAGGTCGCGCGGGATGCAGAGGGTGCGGGCGACGTTCATGATGCTGCCCAGCGGCATGACGCCGAGCACGGCGTCGGTGCCGGCCAGCGCCTGAGCGACCTCGCCCACGGTGCCGTCCCCTCCGGCGGCGATGACCAGACGGTGCCCCGCGGCCACCGCCGCCCACGCGAGCTTGGTCGCGTGGCCGGCGTACTCCGTTGGCCGCGGCTCGAACGCCACGCCGGCGGCACGGAGCGCCTGCTGCACCTCGTGCGGCCCGCCGGCGTTCGTGGTCAACCCCAGCTTGTGGCCGGCGTTGGGATTGAAGATCAGCGCGGCGGGCGGCTGGCTGGCCACGGTTCCCCTCACCCGGTCCACATTCGGGGCGGGGCGTCAGCCGCGCCCAGGACACTACACGTGCCAGTGTCCTCTGTAGGATAGCGATTTGGCGCCCACCTCGTGGC
Source organism: Pseudomonadota bacterium (assembly GCA_021325365.1). The sequence goes on along the minus strand of JAJPHF010000132.1, from coordinate 9,846 downwards.
GACAGGGGCAAAATACACGCGTGGACGTCTGGTATGATCGGACTGAGATAGTAGAGGTTTAGCCCGTGAGCAAAGAGCTACTGGACATCGACGTCACGAATGCTCCTGAGCTCGCCCGCGTAGCTGAGGAAGTCAAGGCCACCAACACGCCGCGAGTGCTCAGCCGCAACAGCGAGCCCATCGCCATGGTGGTGCCGATCCGAGAGCGCTGTGCTCCCCAGGGCCCGACCGAGGCCGACATTGCGGCCACCATGTCTTCCGCAGGCACCTGGGCGGACGTGGACGCCGAAGCTCTCGAGCGGCAGCTCCGGGAAGGACGCAGCGATCACCGCCCCACTCCGCGGCTATGAGGTATCTCGTAGACACCGATCTGGTGATCGACTATCTCAAGAACGTCCCCGCGGCCACGCAGCTCATCAATCCCCTTCTCGCGCAGGGCGTGGCCTTACTCTCGTAACTCGCAACACGAGGGACTACGCTGACATCCCCGGCCTGACCCTTCTCTAAGCCGGGGCGTGACGCGCCACTCTCACCAGGGTGCCAGTATCGCGGCGTGGAAGTGTGCTACGATGCGGGCCAGGCGAGGGGCCGCCAAGCTACCCGAGGAGAAGCGTTGCCGTGGAGCGAGTCGCGCCGCGCAAGGGGCTGCCGGCCTGGCCGCTGGGCTGGGCGATGGCGGGGCGGGCGCGGCCGGACTACGGCGCGCTCGGCCTGTACGCGCTCGCGCTCGTCGCCACGGGCGCGGTGCTGCTGCCCATCGCGCTGACGCTCGTCGCCAGCCTGCGTGAGGGGCTGCTGACCGAGGGCGGGCCGTGGGCGCTGGCGAACTTCCAGACGGTCGTGACGCACCCGCGCTTCGGCCAGGTCGTCGGCAACACGCTGGCGCTGGGACTCGGCACGGTGGCGGTGATGCTGGCGATCGCCGTGCCGCTCACCTGGCTCGTCGCCCGCTCCGACCTGCCGGGCCGCGGCCTCGTGTACACGCTGCTCGTCGCGCAGGTCGCTATCCCCAGCTTCCTCACGGCGATGGCCTACGTGTTCTTGCTGAACCCTCGCAACGGCATCGTGAACCTCTGGCTGAAGGCGCTGCTCGGCGTGCAGGAGCCCCTCGTCAACGTGCAGAGCGTCGCCTGGATGGCCGCGCTCCAGGGCATCGTGCTGGTGCCCGCGGCAGTGTTCATGATGCTGGCCGCGTTCGCCGCGATGGACCCCACGCTGGAGGAGGCGGCGGCGGTGAGCGGCCTGCCCCGCGCGCAGGTCATACTGCGCGTGGTCTGTCCGATGCTGCTGCCGAGCATCTTGGCCGCGGGCCTGTTCTTCTTCGTGATCGCGGTCGAGATCTTCGACTTCGCGGGCATCATCGGCATGCCGGCCGACATCTTCGTCGTCAGTAGCTGGATCTACGACCTCACGCACCCCTCGACGGGCCTGCCGCTCTACGGGCCGGCCAGCAGCGTGGGCGTGCTGCTGATGGCGCTCACGGTGCCGGCAGTGATCCTCTACCTGTGGGCCACGCGCAGCGCCGGCCGCTACGTCACCGTCACCGGCAAGCGCGGGCGGGCGCGGCCCCTGCCGCTCGGGCGCTGGCGCTGGCCCGCGCTCGCCTTCGTGGGCGGCTACTTCAGCCTCTCCTTCGCCATCCCCGCGCTCACGCTGTTCTGGGCGTCGCTCGTCCCGTATCTCCAGCCGCCGTCCGCGGCGGCGCTCGGCCGCGCGAGTCTCCAGAGCTACGCCTACGCGCTCGGCTTCTTCGGCACGCCGCTCAAGAACACGTTGCTGCTGATGGTCGCCACGGCCACGCTGGCCTGTGGGCTCAGCCTGTGCGTGTCCTGGGTGGTGACGCGCTCGCGCCTGCCCGGCCGCAAGCTGCTCGACGGGGTGGTCTTCCTGGCGCCGGCGATCCCGGCGCTGATCGGCGCGGTGGCGTTCATGTACGTGGCGCTGTCGATCTACCGCGTGGTGCCGCTCTACGGCACGATCTGGCTGATCGTGCTGGCGCTCGCCGTGCGGGCGCTGGCGTTCACCAGCCGCACGCTGAACGGCGCGGCCATCCAGCTGCACCCGGAGCTGGACGAGGCGGCGCGTGTGTCGGGCCTGCCGACGCTCGCCGCCTTCCGCCGCATCTTCGTGCCGCTGGTCGCGCCCGCGCTAGTCTACGCCTGGACGTGGGTCGCGGTGCTGGCGGCGCGCGACCTGACGACGCCGATCATGCTCTACGCGCGCGACAACCCGACGGTCGCCACGCTGATCTTCAACTTGCAGGCCAACGGCAAGTCGGACCAGGCGGCCGCCGGCGCGGTGCTGCTCATGGGCGTGCTGATCGTCGTCTCGATCGTCGCGCGGCGGCTCGCCCGCGGCTACCTCGCCGCCTAACCCTTCCCGACCGACTTGCTTGGCCAGCGGCCAGGGTGCGGAGTCTGTAACATCGCGCGATGATCGTCGTTTACTCCCGCGAGGCAGCAAAATAGTGGTATACGGCCTGCGGGAGCTGAATGAGCCGCGGTAGCTGGGCGCCGGACGAGATCCTCCGGCATCCCGATGGAACAGAGGAGCATCTTCGTTACCGTCGTACTCTCGCCGCGGACGGTGCGCGGGCGCGCATTCGGAAGGTATTGGGCGCTGACGGCCGGACGCAAGAGGTGTGGCACGAGGTGGTCGCGGCCGATGGTCGGCTCATTCATCAGCATATCAAATGGAAGCGTGAGGGAGACGCCTGATGGCGCTGGCGGCCGACCCCCGACACCCTGAGAGCGACGTGGCCGACGTTGTGGAGTCGCTCGCGCAGCTGATCCAGCGTGACCTGGTCCGGGATGCGGAGGTCGTGCTGGCGTTCCTGGCGTTATGGCTATTGGATCGCGTGCAGGCGAACCGAATGAGCCGAGAGCAGGCAGACGCCGTGTTCACGGCGATCGATGCGCGCTTGAGCGCACCCGGGCAGGGGTCGCCCTTCTCTCCGGACGTCCAGGAGCTGCTTTTCGAAGGGGAGTTCCTGCACCATCTGGGCGAGACCGACGGCCCCGATCCAGACCGCCTGCGCGCGATGGCACTCGCCATCCTCCAACGCGCCGAGCAGCCAGAGACGCTGCGCTAGCCGTCCGCCCTTACGCGGCCCAGCGCGGACCAGGCATGTCTGGCTGGGCGCGAGCCGCGCGCAGTTCAGTCAGCGCAGAAATCGGGGTATCTCGTCGGCCGAACCGGGTATCATGAGGCGCACCACGTTCTGGGAGGGATGCGATGCGCATGCGACGCATGTTGGCCGTGGGCCTGGTCAGTGGCCTGATGTTCTCCGCGGGCGTGCTGGTGGGCAGCCACGGCGCGTTCGGAACGGCCCAGGCGCAGACGACGGGCGGCTCTCCGTCCGCCTCGTCCATCCAGGAGTACCCGTTGCCCAACGGCGTGCTCTGCTACACCCTGACGGCGGGGAGCGGGGGCTTCTCGTGCGTGTACGCGCCCGGGCTCAGCCCGGCCACCAGCGCGCCGCGGCCGTAAGGCCCGTCGTCGACAAACGCGGCGCCCCCGGCACCTCGCTGAGAGGTGCCGGGGGCGCCGCGTTTTGACTACCACGCTTTCGCCGCCGTTGAGCCACCCTATAGCGGCCGCGTCGTAGGGCCGGAGCTGGTCCCCTGGCGCCCGGCCGGGATGGCTGACACACGCCGCTCCGGCGCAGGTCACGTAAGGCCGGGGCTGGTCCCCTGCCGCCCGGGGGCCGGGCGGCTCAAGCGCTATGGAGACTGCTCCAGACCGCAGCCCCGATCCAGACAAGTCCTCCGTCAAGTGCTTGACAGGGTTTGGGTCAAGCCTGCGACAGCGACGCCGTGCGCGGGAGCGTACCATGATACACTGACGGCCCGATACTTGACTCGTCTTCCAGGGCGGGGCATAGTAGCGCTCATCGAGGCGGGCCACCGGACTTACGCCACGAGACGAGACTATGCCCGGTAGTCGCACGCGCGAAGGACGGCTCTTCCGCAAGTACGTCGTCGCCTTCGTGCTGCTCGTGAGCGCGGCGCTGCTGGCCAGCGGGCTCATCCAAACTTACTTCGCCTACGGGGAGAGCAAGAGCGCCCTCTCGCGCATCGAGCGCGAGAAGGCCGTAAACGCCGCCTCCACCATCCAGCAGTTCATCGCGGACATCGAGAAGCAGATTGGCTGGGCCAACCCCGCCGTCCAGTTGGGCAGCGGCGTGTCGCGCGAGCAGCGCCGCGACGACTACCTCCGCTTGCTGCGCCAGGCGCCCGAGGTCACCGAGGTCGCTTACCTGGACGCGGACGGCATCGAGCAGCTGCGCGTCTCGCGGCTGGCGATGAACGTCGAGGGGACCCGCCAGGACTTCTCGGGCGACGAGGCGTTCCGAGCAGCTCGCACCGGGAAGCCCTATTACGGCCCCGTCTATTTCCGCAACGAGTCCGAGCCCTACATGACCATCGCCATCGCCGAGAACGGCGACCATGGCGGCGTGACGGTGGCCGAAGTCAACCTGAAGTTCATCTGGGACGTGATCTCGCGCATCAAGATCGGCCAGGCCGGCTACGCCTACGTGGTCGACGGCAACGGCCAGCTCATCGCGCACCCCGACATCAGCCTCGTCCTGCAGAAGACCAGTCTGGTCGCGCTGCCCCAGGTGCAGACGGCGCTTGCCAATCCTGCCTTGCCCGGCCAGGAGGGCGAGGAGGCCATCATTGCTCGGGACATGCAGGGCCGCGAGGTGCTCACGGCCTACGAGACGGTGAGCCCGCCGGGCTGGGCGGTGTTCGTCGATCAGCCGCTGCGGGAGGCGTTCGCGCCGATCTTCGCTGCCTTCGCCCGCATGGGCTTCCTGCTGGTCCTCGGCATCGGGCTGTCGGTCCTGGCGAGTCTGGTGCTGGCCCGCAAGATGGTGCGGCCCATCCAGGCGCTCCAGGCGGGCGCCGCGCGCATCGGCAGCGGCGCGCTCGACCAGCGCATCGACGTCCGTACCGACGACGAGCTGGAGGCGCTGGCCGAAGAGTTCAACCGCATGACCAGCCAGCTCCGCGAGTCCTACGCCACGCTGGAGCAGAAGGTCGAGGACCGCACGCGCGACCTGGCCGAGTCGCTAGAGCAGCAAACGGCCACGGCGCAGGTGCTACAGGTCATCAGCCGCTCGGCCTTCGATTTGCAGCCCGTGCTCGAGACGCTCATCGAGAATGCAGTGCGGCTGTGCGGGGCAGACAGCGGGATTATCGTTCGTTGCGAGGGCGAGCGGCCCAACCTTTCGACTGCCTACGGCGAAACCGCTCTGCTGGACTACTTGCGGCAAACCGGTCATGCTGTGCCCCTGGACCGAGGGTCGGTGGTGGGCAGAGTCGCCCTAGAACGCTGTATCGTGCACGTCCACGACGTGCTGGCCGATCCCGAGTTTGAGTTTCACGGGGGACAAAGTGCCACTGGCGGCCGCACGACCCTTGGCGTTCCAATGCTTCGGGAGGGCGTCCTGATCGGCGTGCTGATGATCTGGAATCGGGAGGTACGGCCGTTCACGCAAAAGCAGATTGACTTGGTGACGACGTTCGCGGACCAGGCGGTGATCGCCATCGAGAACGTGCGGCTGTTCCAGGAGGTGCAGGCGCGGACGCGGGAGCTGGCGCGGTCGGTGGAGGAGCTGCAGGCGCTGGGCGCGGTCAGCCAGGCGGTGAACTCGACGCTCGACCTGCAAGCAGTGCTGACGACGATCGTGGCCCATGCAGTGCAGCTCTCGGGCACCGAGGGCGGCGCGATCTACGAGTACGACGAGGCAGCGCAGGCGTTCGCGCTGCGCGCCACGCATGGCATGAGCGCGGAGCTGATCGAGGCCGTGCAGGCGACCCAGATCCGCCTGGGCGAGACGGTTATCGGCCAGGCCGCGGCCCGCCGCGCGGCGGTGCAGATCGCGGACCTGCACGGCGAGCCTGACTACCCGGTACGCGCGGAGCTGGAGCGGGCGGGGTTCCGCGCGCTCCTGGCCGTGCCGCTGTTGCGCGAGGAGCAGATCGTCGGCGCGCTCGTCGTGCGGCGGCGGACGCCGGGCGAGTTCCCGGCGGCCACGGTCAACCTGCTACAGACGTTCGCCAATCAATCGGTGCTCGCCATCCAGAACGCGCGGCTGTTTCAGGAGATCGAGGACAAGAGCCGCCAGCTCGAGATCGCCAGCCAGCACAAGTCCGAGTTCCTGGCGAACATGAGCCACGAGCTGCGCACGCCGCTGAACGCCATCATCGGCTTCTCCGAAGTGCTCATCGAGCGGATGTTCGGCGAGCTGAACGCGAAGCAAGACGAGTACCTGCAAGACATTCTCAGCTCCGGGCGCCACCTGCTGTCGCTGATCAACGACATTCTCGACCTCTCTAAGGTCGAGGCCGGGCGCATGGAGCTAGAGCGGGGCTGCTTCTCGCTGCCGGAGGCGCTGGACAACGGCCTCACGATGATCAAGGAGCGCGCCAGTCGCCACGGCATTCAGCTTAGCCTGGCCGTGGACCCGCGCCTCGGCGTGGTGGAGGCGGACGAGCGCAAGGTCAAGCAGATCGTCTTCAACCTGCTGTCGAACGCTATCAAGTTCACGCCCGACGGCGGCCACGTGAGCGTGTCGGCGCGGCTAGTGGACGACGCGATCGAGGTCGCCGTGCGCGACACGGGTATCGGCATCGCGCCTGAGGACCAGGCGCGTATCTTCGAGGAGTTCCAGCAGGCGCGGCACCAGCGGAGCAAGGCGCGCGAGGGCACGGGGCTCGGCCTGGCGCTCACCCAGAAGTTCGTCGAGCTGCACGGCGGCCGCATCTGGGTGGAGAGCGCCGTGGGCGTCGGCAGCACGTTTACGTTCACCCTGCCCCTGCGGGGCGTTCCCTCACCCCCGCCCCCTCTCCCCGAGGACGAGGCGAGCAAGGCGTTACTAGCGGGCGAGGGGGGCACGTCCAGCCCCCTCTCCCCCTGGGAGAGGGCGGGGGGTGAGGGCTCTAACGCCAGCAACGGCGCCCTGTCCTCGCCGGCGGCCGTGGACGGCCGCGGCGCCACGGTGCTGCTCGTCGAGGACGACCCGAACGCCGTGGCGCTGCTGTCGCTGTGCTTGCAAGGGGCCGGCTTCCAGGTGGTGGTGGCCGGCGACGGCGAGGAAGCGCTGCAGATGGCGCGCATCCTCCACCCCGACGGGATCACGCTCGACATTTTCCTGCCGCGCGTCGACGGCTGGGACTTTCTGGCGCGCGCCAAGGCCGACCCGGAGCTGGCGGACATCCCGGTGGTCATCGTCTCGATGCTCGACGAGCGGGGCAAGGGGTTCGCGCTCGGCGCCGCTGAGTATCTCGTGAAACCCGTGGACCGCGACTTGCTGGCGGCCACGCTGCGCCGGCTGGTGGCCAAGGCGCCAGCCAAGATCCTCGCCGTCGACGACGACCCGCTGGCCATCGCCTTGATCGAGGCGGTGCTCGGTCCCGAAGGGTTCACCGTACTCAAGGCCACGAGCGGCGAGGAGGGCATCGCGCTGGCGCGGCAGGAGCGCCCGGCGCTGGTGATTTTGGACCTCATGATGCCGGACGTGGACGGCTTCACCGTGGTCGAGCGCCTGCGCGCCGACACAGCCACGACGGCGATCCCGATCGTCATCCTGACCGCCAAGACGATGACCGACGCGGACAAGACGCGACTGAACGGGCAGATTAGCTACCTGGCCCAGAAGGGGCAGTTCAGCCCGGCCGCCTTCCTGGCGCTCGTGCGCCGCTTCTGCCCCGCGCCGGTGTAGCGCCTCGCCAGAACGGAGGTCTGGCGAGCGCCGGCCTGGCCTCCCAAGGGCCTGGAGGCGTCCTCCAATAGCCTCCTTCTCCCCCAGGATTGGGGAGCTGGGCCAACTCCCCTGGCGGGGACGCGGGGATGTGCTCCACAATGCTCACCTGACCCTCGTGCCAGCCGACAAGCAAGGGGGGGCCGATGGCGGGTGAGCTGATCCTGATCGTCGAAGACAACGAGAAGAATATGAAGCTGGTGCGCGATCTCTTGCAGTTCAAGGGTTATCGCACGCTGGAGGCCGACACCGCGACGGAGGGCATTGCCCTGGCGACCGCACAACAGCCGCAGCTGATCCTGATGGACATCCAGTTGCCCGACATGGATGGCGTCGCGGCGCTCGGCCGGCTGAAGGCCGAGCCCGCGACGACGCGCATTCCCGTGGTGGCGCTCACGGCGTTCGCCATGAAGGAGGACGAGGCGCGCCTCCTGAGCGCCGGGTTCGACGGCTATCTCGTGAAGCCGATCAATATCCGCGAGCTGCCCGAGCGAGTGCGGCAGTTCTGTGAGCAGGGCCGCCGGGAGGGCTAGGTGGACCGGCAGCGCAAGCGCATTCTGGTCGTCGACGATACGCCACACAATATCAAGCTGCTCGAAGCGGTGCTCTTGCCGCGCGACTACCAGGTGCTCCCGGCCACGTCGGGCGCCGAGGCCCTCGCAAAGGTGACCGCCGAGCGCCCCGACCTGATCCTCTGCGACGTGGTCATGCCGGGCATGGACGGCTACGAGGTCTGCCGGCGCCTGCGTGCGGACCCCGAGACGCGGCTCCTGCCGGTCATCATGATCACCGCGAGCGGCGAGCAGGAGAAGATCAAGGCAATCGAGGCCGGCGCCGACGACTTCGTGCTCAAGCCGTTCAACCAGGCCGAGCTACTGGCGCGGGTGCGCTCGCTGCTGCGCATCAAGGAGTACCACGACACGATCCAGGCGCAGGCAGCCGAGCTAGCAGAGTGGAACCGCACGCTCGAAGAGCGCGTGGCGCAGCAGGTGGCGGAGCTGGACCGGATGGGGCGCCTGCGGCGCTTCCTGTCGCCGCAGCTCGCCGAGATGATCGTGTCGGCGGGCGACGAGCGCATCCTGGAGAGCCACCGCCGCGAGATTACGGTCGTGTTCACCGACTTGCGCGGCTTCACCGCCTTCGCCGAGACCGCCGAGCCCGAGGACGTGATGGGGGTGCTGCGCGAGTATCACGCCGCGATGGGCGGGCTCATCTTCGCGCACGGGGGCACGCTAGAGCGCTTCACCGGCGATGGGCTAATGGTCTTCTTCAACGACCCGATCCCCTGCCCCGACCCGCCGGCGCGGGCCGTGCGGATGGCGGTGGCGATGCGCGCGCGGGCGGCCGAGCTAGCGCGCGCCTGGCGGCGGCGCGGGCACGACCTGGGCTTCGGCGTAGGCATCGCCGTGGGCTACGCCACGCTCGGCCGCATCGGCTTCGAGGGCCGCTGGGACTACGGCGCTATTGGCAGCGTGACGAACCTGGCGGCGCGGCTGTGCGGCGAGGCGCAAGCCGGCCAGATCCTCATCAGCGAGCGCGTCCACCTCATGATCGAGGAGCTGCTGGAGGCCGAGCCGCTGGGCGAGCTGACCCTGAAGGGCTTCCTGCGCCCGGTCGGCGCCTACAACGTGCTCGCCATCCGAGACACACCCGACGCCGACGCCGAGTCCGCGGCGAAGCGCCTGTCCGTCTAGTCCGAGCCCCAACATTTTGCAGCCGGTCCCGTGGCCGCGCCGTAGCCATGTCATTCCTCCCCCTCGCTGCTCGCGGCGCCTCGTCCTGCTCCCCGCGTCCCCCGGACGACTGCCCCCTGCCAATGCCTTCTCTTGTAGGGGCTACGAGCTCAACGAGCGGCGGGGCACGAGGCCGGACGATCGCCCCCCGCCAATGCCTTCTCTTGTAGAGGCGCTGCTTGCTGCGCCCTGCTCGGTCGGCCAATCGGGCGGTGTCCTAGCGAATCCGGCCAGGGACGTCCCTCCCCCTCTCCCCCTGGGAGAGGGTCGGGGTGAGGGCCCGCCCCGGTAGGGCAGCCGCCGGATCGGAGCAGCCCAGCGGTTGCCGACCGCTCACCCAGGCTG
>JAJPHF010000192.1 GCA_021325365.1 Pseudomonadota bacterium | reverse complement strand
CCCTTCGACCCAGAGGGCGCGGTCATCTACCTGAACGCGCGCTACTACGCCCCTGGCGAGGCGCGCTTCATCCAGCGCGACAGCGTCTTCGGCAGCGACACCGACCCCGTCTCCCTCAACCGCTATGTGTATGCCCGCGACAATCCGATGATGTACAATGACCCGAGTGGGCATGACGCCTGTGGAGGCGATATTCCTTGCAGTCCGTCACTGAATTGGGGATGTGGTCCCTACTATCCGTGGTGCCTAATTCAGCAGATATCGGGCGCTTACGGTGCCGCGCTAGGCGTTACACTGCCTGACGAAGGGCCGCTGTTCGGCGCAGAGCCAGTATTTCGCAACGTCCCATTTGCGCTGCATCCAAACCTAGAGTGGAGGCTCAATGATCCTCGTATGCAGGGTCTTCAAGGGCGGCTCACAGCTGATGACATCAATGGCCTTCTGAACAACCCAAACGCTGTACGATTTATGAACAGAGCGAACCTCGCCATAAGTGTAGTCCAGGACGCGCCGGGAATGACACATCCATTACGTATTACCGTTTCCGACACCAGGATGGAGGTAATTTCCTTGGGTCCAATTGATTGGAGCAGGGTCAGGAACCGGATCGCAGCTGGCGACTACATACTACTTCCATTCTCCGCATTGCCGCCGCCACGTTAGGGAGGATACGATGGCAGAGGTAACTCTTGGAGAGATAATCCAATGGCTTGTTCAGAGAGGGCAGAAGGATGCCATGCAGATCGTGCGAATCCGATTTGATAGACCAGGGTACGTAACAGATGCGATTGCTGAGGACTTAAAAGATCAGATCATATCGACGGACTGCCCATACGGAATTGTCGTTATAACATTCGACAAATTTGGAATGCTTGAATCCGTCGAGGTTACATAGTTATTGACAAATGTGTCTAACGCACTGGCGCGGTGTCCACGGGACGGATATTGACATTCGGTGAAGGTATAATACCAGAAAACCTCGATGAGAATTCGAAATGCAGTAGGCGAGGCATGACGCAGCGAACCCTGCCGTGCGGTTATCTTACAGACGTAACCGGCGTACAATGGATGGATGAACTAGGGCGAGGCCTATTACTGATCTGAGCCTTGGCTCGTAACCCTGCCCGCCGGGACCATCGCGGCGGCGCGCGCCTGGCTGAGCGGTCCGCTTGAGCGCCTCGAACGTATTTACGAGCTGACGCTCGGATTAGTAGTTCCTCGTAGACGGAAGGCGAGCAAGGTGACGTTCCCAGAGGCAAGCCGCGAATCGATTGCCGGTTTCGAGCAGAACTGCGCTTGGCAAGGGAACCCACCACCTATGAAGGCAAACACGGTGGCAGTAGCATGCATATTGGCTGTAAGTAAGCGATGCCGAAATCCAGCGCGTAGAGGGTTTCAGATGAAGAATAGATATTTACACCGCGTATGGGTTTGGGCTGTCCTTGTATTGGGCGTGTGGAGTATGCCAGCCAATGCGTACGTTCATTCCACCCCGGGAGTGGCCGGTGTTGCCAGGGAAAGGCCTGAATGGTCGGCACCCGGGCAGATCGCTGCCCAGCAAGCGGTGGTTCGCCTCGGCGTGCAGCCTGACCTGGTGGATCCGAGCGTGTTCGTGGCGCAGGAACAGGGAGCGCTGGCGGACGCGGGGCTGGCGCTGGAGGTGCGGTACCTCGGCTGGGGCGAGATCATGGACTCGCTGGCGGACGGCGGGCTCGACGCGGGCCTGATAAGCTCGGTGGCATTCGTTAGCGCGCGGGCGCTCGGGCACGACCTGCGGATCGTGGCGGCGGGCACGGTGGAGCAAGCGGCTGCGCCGACGCGCCGGTTGGTGGTACCCGAGCGATCCACTATCCAACGGGCAGGTGATCTGGTCGATCACTGGGTTGGGGTGCCCGCATTGGGCAGTGCCGATCACCTCATGCTCCAGTCATGGCTCACTCGGTAGGGTGTCGACTCCCAGCAGGTGCACTTCGCTGAGCTATCAGCACCGCTCTTGGTATCCGCGTTAATGGACGGGCGACTGGACGCAGCCCTGCTGTCGGAGCCCTATCTCAGCGCCGTTACGGATTATGGGGTGCGAGCGCTCGATTCACCCTATGGTGATCTCGGCCAGGGCTCGACGGCGCTCAGCTATTTCGTCGCGGACGCGACCTGGCTCAGTAGCCACGGCGACCAGGCCCGTCGCTTCGCCAGTATCATCCATCGCACCCACGCCGATCTACAGGCAAATCCGGTGGCTTATCGCGCGGCGCTGGCCCGGCATCTGGGCCTCGATCAGGCCATCGCCGATCGGGTGGCGCTTCCCACCCTCGAAACGCGCGTCACTGTTGCTCAGGTTCAGAGGTGGGTTGAGCTCCTGCCACAGCTCGACGCGGGTCACGGCGTGAGCCTCCCCTTGGTCAGTAGCGATATCTTGTTCGACAGTGTCCGATAGCGTGCAAGATGGAGACCCTCGCGCGCCGAGCACGATGCTATGGGGCTCGACGCACAACGGTTACGGCTAGAACGTCACGTCTCGCCGCCGGCACGATGCAGTTGAGTTGAATGAGCATGTGCTGAACTCCTAGCAGGCGCTTTCTGACCTTGCGCGCCCCCCGGCGACCTGCCATACTCAGCGACGCGCCCCTCGGAGACCCCGACTGCATCCTTGAACTGGCGGGAGCGACATGGCGCGAGTCACCGTCGCGGACGTCCAGCGCATGAAGGCCGAGCGCCGCAAGATCGTGGTGCTCACCGCCTACTACTACGAGATGGCGCGGGCCATCGATCGGGCCGCCCCGGACATGATCCTGGTGGGCGACAGCGGCGGCCGCTTCCTGCTCGGCCACCCCGACAACAACGACGTGACGATGGACGAGATGGTCCTGATGACGCGCAGCGTCTGCCGCGGCGCCGAGCACGCGCTGGTCGTCGGCGACCTGCCCTTTATGTCGTATCAGGTGAGCGTCGAGGAGGCCATTCGCAACGCGGGCCGCCTCGTCAAGGAGACGCGCTGCCAGGCCGTGAAGCTGGAGGGAGGCGCCGAGTTCGCGCCGACGGTCCGGGCGCTCGTGCAAGTGGGCATCTCGGTCATGGCCCACACGGGGCTGACGCCGATGACCAGCGCGGCGGTCGGCGGCTACCTGGGCGGCGCGGTGCTCCCCGAGGAGCAGGTCCGGCGCGACGCGCTCGCCCTGCAGGACGCGGGCGCCTTCTCGATCATCCTCACGGGCGTGTCGCCCGATTTGGCGGCGCGGCTGAGCCAGGAGCTGCGCGTTCCGGTGATCAGCGGCCACGGGGCCGGCGACGACTGCGACGGGCAGATCGGCGTGGCGCCCAGCAGCCTGGGCTGGACCGCCGAGCAAATCGACCGCCCGCGCACGCCGTACGGGCCCGTCTCACGCGCCGTCTACGAGGCCGCGGCCGCCTACGTGGCGGACGTGCGCGCCGGCAAGCCTGTCCGCGCCGCCCGCGAGCGCGTCCCCCCCGACTGACAAGGAGGCATCACATGGCTGATACGGCCGCCGCGAAGAGCATCGTCAACGTCACCGGCATCCACCACATCAGCATTCCCTGCAACGACCTCCAGCGCGCGATCCGCTTCTACACCGAGGTGCTCGGGATGCGGTTCGTGCGCATCGTCCAGGGCGACACCGCGCCGCACTTCCTCGGCACGAACCTGCCCGCCGGGCTGCAGTGGGACAACGCCGCCGCCGAGCGGGAGTACCGCGAGTACCTCGCGACGTACGAGCAGCCGCGCCCCGGCCGGACGCCCGGGACGACGATCGCGCAGCTCCGCGCCGGGGAGGACGAGGTGGACCTGTTCTTACGCCCGGAGCCCGTCGAGCGCGACACGCTCGCGGAGAACGGCGTCTTCCACCAGTCCTTCCACATCTCGCCGGCGGACATGGCGCGGCTGGCCGAGCTGAAGGAGCGCGGCGACACCACGATCCGCTTCCACAATGGCCCGACGCTCCGCTGGCCGCACGGCAAGGCGCTCTACCTCTGGGACAGTGAGGGCAACTACATCGAGCTGGAGTCGGACGAAGACCTGCCGGCGCAGTTCGGCCGGTCCGCCTCCCACTGAGCAGCAGCGCGCGTAGCCTAGACACGAGCCTGCTGCCAAGGAGGACACATGACACTCGCCGCACGCTTGCTGTGCCTGCTCCTCGGCGTGGGCGCACTGCTGGCCGCCTGCCAGCCGGCCCAGCCCGCGTCGCGGTCGGCCCAGCCCGCCCAACCGGCCCAGGCCGCCGGGCCGCCCGCGTCGCAGCCGACCCGGGCGGCGCCGGCCAAGCTCGCTATTGGCAAGACGGGCCAGGGCGCCGAGGTGCAATTCTGGCCGGTCTACGTGGCGAACGCCCAGGGCTACTTCGCGCAAGAGGGCGTCGACGTCGAGCTGATCACGGTGCCGGCGGCCTACACGGCGACGCAAGCGCTCGTCGGCGGCGACGTGCAGCTCGTCGGCTTCACGGTCCTGTCGATGGCGGCGGCCGTGGTGGGCGGGGCGCTGCTGAAGCTCGTCGCCTCCACCCAGGACTTGCCCAGCATCCGCGTGGTCGTCCAGCCCGAGATCAACTCCTGGGCCGACCTGAAGGGCAAGGTCATCAGCTCGGGCAACACCACTGGCGACTACTTCGACGTGGTGATGCGCATGGTGCTCGCCGCGAACGGCCTGCACGACGGCGACTACACGATGCGCACGATGCCGGGCGCCGCGCGGCTGCCCGCGCTGCAGACCGGCCAGGTCGCGGGCGCGCTGCTCAGCGACTACGACGCCAACCTCGCGCTGCGCGACGGCTTTAAGTCGTTCGGCTTCGTGCAGGACTACGTCAAGGACATCCAGTACAGCGGCTACGCGGTGGACGATAACTGGGCGAAGGCGAACGACGCCGCGCTCGTCGGCTACCTGCGCGGGCTGTTGCGCGCCACGAGCTGGCTGTTCGACCCCGCGAACCGCGACGAGGCGAACCGGCTGTTCCTGGCGCAGGGGCCGGAGCTGGGCAGCGAGCAGGTCGAGCGGCTGTACGATCAGGCAATCACGGACAAGATGCTGTCGCGCACCTTGCGCCCCAACCTCACGGGCACGGAGAGCATCCTGAAGCTCGCCTACCAGCAGGGCGCCCTCCCCGAGATCCCGCCCAACGACCGCTGGATCGACCTGAGCTATCTGGACCGGGCCAGCCGCTAGCCCCGCCCGCATTCGCTCCCTGGGAGAAGGCTGGGGTAATACCAACTGACGGCCAATCCTTCCTTTTCCTACCGGCCCGGCCTGCTTGGCTGCTGGCGGTGTACGCGAACTGATCGGCGTCGCTTGATATAAGGGGGCCGCCGGCGCGGGCCGCTCGCTATGCGCCCGCGGTGGCGGGGCGCTCGAAGGAGAGCGCCCGGGCGAGGGCGGCGACGCGCTCGCCGATCTGGGCGAGGCGCTCTGCCGACAGGCGCTGGCTGGGCCCGACGACGCCCAGCGCCCCGACCGGGCGCGGGTCGCCGAGGTGTAGCCAGGAGGCGGCGCCCGACACGCCCACCAGGTACTCCTCCTGGTCGAGCGCGTAGCCACGCTGGCGCGTCGCCTCGATCTCGCGCCGCAGCGCGCGCCGCGCCGTGATCGTGCGCTCGGTGTAGCGCGTGAGCGGGAGATCGGTTAGCAAGCTCCCCGCCTGCTCGGGCGGTAGCCCCGCCAGCGCCGCCTTGCCCAGACAGCCCATCGCGATGTGCGAGCGGCGGCCGAGCGGCGACAGCACCCCTACCGGGTGGCGCGAATCGACCTTCGCCACGACCACCACCTCGTGCGAGGTCCAGTCCACCTGCGTCACCAGCACCGTCTCGCCCGTCTCCTCGGCCAGCGTCTGCACCGTTTCCGCGACGACCTGGGCCAGCACGAGGCGACTCTGCACGATGGCGCCCAGCTCGAACAGGCGGAAGCCGGGCTCGTAGCGCCCATCCTCCGCCTGTCGCACGAGCCCATTCGTCACGAGCGACGAGACGATGCGGTAGGCCGACGGCTTGGGCAGGCGGGCCGCCTGGGCGAGCTGCGCCAGGGACAGCGACGGCTGGCCGAATGAGAAGCTGAGCAGGATCGCGGCGGCGCGGTCGACGGCGCGCGGCCCGATCGCCGCCGTCTCCTTGCCGGCGCCCCCGCGCCGCCCCGCGGCCTTCGCCACCATTCGGATCTCCGCCCGGTCGGTGCCCGGGTCGCTCACGTCGTCACCCCTGCTCCCCTCGCGGCTGCGCTAAGCTTACGGTCTCAACAGATTGCCACTTCGGCCGCCGCCGTGAACGGCGGGCCCAGGTCCCGTCTAGTGGCCTGCCGTTCACGGCGGCGACGGTAGGAACCACCCAGGTCGCTTGCTCCGATCGTGTCGCCACGGCTACCGCCCCTGGTAGGGGCCGAGGCGCTGCAGCGCCGCCTCGCGGAAGCGGTTGTCCACGACCGTCGTCACGTCGATCGGGTTCGGGATGGCGCCGAACTCGGTGTAGAACGTCTGCTGGTCGATCAGGTTCGCCACGTTCAGCGTGCCGTCGGGATCGATGTACGACAGGCCCATGCGCTCGTAGATGGCGGGGTCCTTCACCGACGTGTGCTTCGTGAGCATCTGCACGATGGCCGCACGGTCCGTGCCCTGCTTGAACGCCGCGTTGTAGTCGCGCGCGCCGCGCAGGTAGGCGATCATGAAGCGCTGGCCCACGTCGGGCGCGTTGTGCAGCAGGCCCGGCCCGTAGGTGAGGACCGCCGGCGTCAGGCCCGGCGCGTAATCGACGGTGGCCTTCCACTTCGTCGCCACGCCGCGGTCGGCGGCCAGCGTCGAGAAGGGCTCGCTGGTATGCGCAGCGTCGATGCTGCCGTTCGCGAAGGCCGGGATCATATCCGGGAACGGCAGCTCGACGATGTTCACGTCGGCCAGCGTCAGCCCGCCGTGGGCGAGCCCGCGCGCCACGGTGTAGTCGCCGACTGTCGGCCGCCCGGGCGGGATGGCGATCGCGCGGCCGCGGAAGTCCGGCCAATCGCGGATCGCGCCGCTGTCGGCCAGCTCCTTGCGTACCATCAGGTAGCCCGAGTTGAAGCCCTCCTCGTAGCTGCTCAGGCTGCCGACCATCTTCACGTCCACGCCGCGCTGCACGGCGTTCACGAACCCGGGGCTGAACGCGCCGCCTGAGGCATCCACCTGGCCCGTGGCGAGCGCCGGAATCGCCTTCGCGCCGGTGTCGAAGGTGATGAAGTCGGGACTAATGCCCTCGTCGGCGAAGTAGCCGCGCTCCAGCGCGACATACAGGCCCGCCTCGGCGAGGATCGCCAGCACGCCCACATGAACGGTCGTGGGCTCGGGGGCGCCCGCCGGCTGAGCGGCCGGCGCCGCGGTGGTCGCTGGGACGGCGCTCGTGGGCGCCGCCGCGGGCGCGGTCGGCGCGCTGGCCGCCGGCGCCGCGGGGGACGTGCTGGTCGACGCGCCCGTGCCGCAGCTCGCCGCCAGCAGCAGCGGCGCCAGCAGGAGCAGACGCGCGAGGGATCGTGCCATGAGTGCCTCCTCGGCGTGGCCAGGCGCCGCGGCGCCTGTCGATGCTACACCCCTTGCAGCGCCGCCACGCTCACGCGGTCGCTGGCCGTGGCCGCGACCTGCTCGTCGCGGATCACGACGTTGCCCTCGCCGTCGAGCGCGGCGTGCTGGCCCGGCCCGACGACCACCGTCGTGCCCGGGAATTCCAGGATCGCCGGGCCGTCGAGCTGCGCGCCGGCGGGCACGTCCTCGCCGCGGTAGACGGCCGTCTCGACCAGGTCCGCGCCGAAGGCCACGTTGCGCCGCCCCAGCAGCGCCGCGTCCAGGCTCGCCGCGCCGCCGGGCGCCCGCGCCTCCGTGACCGGCGCGGGCGTCGGGATGCGCCCCTCGACCCGGTAGGTATTGATCTCGATGCCCGCCTCCGGCAGGCTGGTGCCCTTGCCGTAGATGCGCTCGTAGCGGTCGTGGAACTCCGCCGCCAGCCGGTCGACGTCCTCGCCCGTCAGCTCGCCGGCCGGCACCGGGATCGGCAGCTCGTGCGTCTGGCGGCGGAAGCGGAAGTACAGCACGCGGCTCAGGCGCAGCCCGGGATGGTCGTCCATGGCAGCACGGCAGCGCGCCTCCAGCTCGGCGAACTTCGCGTTGATGCGCGCCACGTCCAGGTGCTCCGACACCCGCTGCGAGTGCGGCGGCGTGCGCTGAGGATCGCTGAGCTGGAAGGCGCGGAACTGGTCGGACGACACGGCGCCGTAGGCCGAGTGCGCGGTCGCGGTCGAGGGCACGACGATCGTGCCGATGCCCGCCTCGCGCGCGAAGGCATAGGCGTGCGTGGGGCCGGCGCCGCCGTAGGCGAACAGCACGAAGTCGCGCGGGTCGTGGCCCTGCTCGACCGTCACCTTACGCAGCAGGTCGGCCATCTGGTTGTCGGCCACGCTGCGGATGCCCGCCGCCGCCTCGGCCACCGTCATGCCCAGCGGCTCGGCGATCACGCGCCCAATCGCCTCCTCCGCCAGGTCGCGGCGCAGGGGGATGCGCCCGCCCAGGAAGTAGTCCGGGTCGATCACGCCCAGCACCACGTCGGCATCCGTGACCGTCGGCTGCGTGCCGCCGCGGCCGTAGCAGGCGGGGCCCGGCTCGGCGCCGGCGCTCTGCGGTCCGACGACCAGGATGCCGTCCTCGACGCGGGCGATGCTGCCGCCGCCCGAGCCGATCGCGGTCACGCGGATGCGCGGGCAGGCCAGGTGGTAGTTGCCCGCCTGGCTGAACGTCTCCACCAGCGGCTCGCCGTCCACGATCAGGCCCACGTCGAAGCTCGTGCCACCCATGTCAGAGGTCAGCACGTTCGGGTAGCCGAGCCGCTTCGCCAGCGCCGCCGACGCCAGCACCCCGCCGGCGGGGCCGGAAGTGAGCATGTTCACCGCGCGCTGCGCCGCCTCGTGCGCCCGCATCACGCCGCCGCCGGAGTCCATCACGCTGAAGTCGCCGCGGAAGCCGGACTCGTGCAGCCGGTCCTCGAGCAGCCCCACGTAGCGGTTGATGACCGGCCCCAGGTACGAGTTGATGACGGCCGTCGCCGTGCGCTCGTACTCGCCGATCACCGGCGCGATGTCGCTCGAGAGCGTTAGGAAGACCTCCGGCCACTCCTCGCGCACGATGGCCGCCGCCTGCTGCTCGTGGTCCGGCTGCACGAACGACCAGAGGAAGCAGATGGCGATGCCCTGCACGCCGCGCGCGCGCAGCGTCCGCACGGCCTCCCGCACCTGCTCGGTGTTCAGGCGGACGATCTCGTCGCCGGCGAAGTCGAGGCGCTCGTCGATCTCGATGATGTTCTGCTTGTCGACGATCGGCACCGGGTTGCGGCGCTGGCTATAGTGGCCCGAGGCGTCGCCGATGCCCGTCCACGAGCCCATCGCCCGCTGGATGAGCAGCGTGTCGCGGAAGCCGCGGGTCGTGAGCAACCCCGTCGGCTCGCCCTTGCGCTCGATGAGCGCGTTCGTGGCGGCGGTGGTACCGTGCGCGAAGTAGGCCGTGCGCCGGCAGAACTCCTCGAGCGACAGCCCGTACTCGGCGGCCGCCAGCCGGAAGCCCTCGACCACGCCCAGGCTGCGGTCGCGCGGCGTCGTCGGCGTCTTGAACACGCGCACGCCCGTCGCGCCGTCGATCACCACCATGTCGGTGAACGTGCCGCCGATGTCGGTGCCCACCGCGAACCGCTGACCGTCCATTCCGCTCCCCTCGGCCAATTGCTCTATTGCCTCGCATCAGTCGCGCTTCGGCCTGCGCCGGCGTCTCCTGCACTCGCTCTGGCCTGGCGCCGGCCCGGCGCGCGCACCCACCCGCGCCGAGCCTCGTAGGGGCGGGTTTCATGCCCGCCCGCGGCCGTCGAGGCCGCAACTCCGGCGGCGGCCGATCGCTCAGCCAAACTGCACACCGCTGTAAGCTCCAGGCCGGACCGTACCATGCTGCTACGCCAGCGCCAGGCGGATGTCGTGCCGGTCCGGGGCGCCCTGGCGGCAGATGTCCACGGCGTGCAGGCGCCCGCAGCCCGGGCAGGCGTACAGCCGCGCTTCCATGTACGGGGCGAGCCGCATCGCCGGCCCCAGCTCGGCCGCCTCGGCCTGCTTGCGGCCAGCGTACTCCCGCCAGTTCTCGCGCGCCGGGGCGAGCACGTGGCCGCAGCGGCAGCGCGTCCAGTGCGCGCCGTCCGCGTCCCGCACGATCTCGAGCTGGTCGCCGAGCGGGCCGACGCGCACCAGCGTCTCCGCCGCGGGCGGACTCGCGAGCTGCCGCCGGGCGGGCCACCCGCGCCGCGCCGCGCGCAGCGCCTCGCGGTGCGCGGCGGTGGCGGCCGCATCCACGCGGCCGTCGGCGTCCAGCACCGCGCCGTACAGTGTGCGGGCCGCCTCGGGCGAGATGGCCCCGAACTCCAGGTCGTCCTGCACGGCCGCGGCGGGCCGGTCGAGCGGATCGCCCCAGCCGCCGCCCGCCTGCGGCGTCTTGAGCATGACGTCGTGCGGCCCGAACTGGATCGTGCCCTGGCGGCCGCTGGTGGGCGTGAGCGTGCCCTCCAGCTCGGCCAGCGTGGGGATGCGTCCCGCGGCCAGCAGCGCGGGCGCGTTCGAGTCGCGCCACCAGGTGCGCTGGTTCTCGTTGCTCGGCAGGCCGCCGAACTGGCCCGGCGAGTTGGGAATGTCCCAGCCGTGGCAGCCCAGGCGGCACTCCAGCCCCTCGGTCTTGTGCATGGCGTAGAGGGCGCCGAGGCTCAGCCCGCCGCGCTGCCGCCCCGCCCCGCCCGAGTCGCGGGCGAGGCCGCGCCAGAGGTACAGGAGCGGCAGGTCGAACTCCAGCGCCTCGGCGTTCGAGATGTTCAGCCGCTCGATGTCGTGCTGGCCCTGCGTCCACACCCCGTCGCGGTGGCTGTATGCGCCACCGCCCGTCGCCAGCACGTCGAGCGTGGACTGCGCGAAGCGCTCGCCGTGGTTGCTGATGCCGCTCAGGTAGAAGTTGTCCGGCCCGCCGGCGGGCGCGGCCTGCGCCTCGGCCAGGTAGGCGTCCGAGCAGGCGGCCAGCTTGGAGAGCGCATCGGTCGCCGTCATCTCGACTTCCCACACGGCCTCCAGCGTGCCGCCGCTCACCGCCGCCGGCCGGCGCGCGTTGCAGATCAGCCCCTCGGGACAGACGATCTCCAGGGGGCGGAACAGGCCCTCGTTCCAGGGGATGTCGTAGGCTAGCGTGGGCAGCAGCGCCGCCGAGATGCCCGCCATCAGCCCCGAGCGGGTGCAGTTGACGGCGCCCGGCGTCTGGGGCGAGGAGCGCGAGAAGTCGAAGATCAGGCGGTCGTCCTGCTTGGTGACGCTGAGGGCCACCTCGTAGACCGTGCCCTTCGTGTCGTGGCCCTCGATGTAGCCCGTCGACTCGACGGTCGCGTCGGGCAGCTCGCGGAGCCGCGCCCGCATCCGCTCCTCCGACAGCCGGATGAGCCCGGCCATGACCGCGCGCACCGTGTCCGCCCCGTAGCGCCCAACCAGCGTGGCGAAGCCGCGGGCCGCCGCCAGGTTGGCCGCCATGAGCCCCTTCAGGTCGAGGTGCATGGTCGGCGCCATGCGGCTGTGCGACAGGATCATCGTCAGGATGTCCTGGCGTAGCCGCCCGCCCTCGACCAGCTTCGTCGGCGTGAGCTGCAGCCCCTCCTGGTAGCACTCCGTGGCGTCGTAGCAGAAGCTGCCGGGGCGCAGGCCGCCGATGTCGAGCATGTGCATCATGGCGCCCGACCAGATGAGCAGCTCGCCGTCGTGGAAGATCGGCGCCAT
>JAJPHF010000131.1 GCA_021325365.1 Pseudomonadota bacterium | reverse complement strand
CTCGGCCGCGATGCCGAGCTGCGCTACACCCAGACCGGCAATCCCGTCCTCCGCTTCACCGTCGCCGCCTCCAGCGTCCAGGGCACGGGCGAGGGGCGCCAGGAGCACACGGATTGGTACAACGTCTCGCTGTTCGGCAAGCGCGGTGAGACGATTGCCCCGTACCTCACGAAGGGCACCCGCGTCGCCGTCGTGGGGCGCTTGCAGCATCGGCCCTACACGCGCCAGGATGGCACGGCCGGCTGCGCGCTGGACGTGATCGCCAGTGAGATCGACTGCGCCGGCGGGGGCCGGCGCGAGGCCGGCGAAGCCGGGCGCGACGCCGTGCTGGCCGGCGCCGCCGGGGCGCGGGGGGCCGGCGCCGGCCTGGCGGATGAGGAGCGGCCGTTCTAGGGCCGTGGCGCCGCCCGGGTGGGCGCTAGGAGCCAGAAGCGTCTGACGCGCCTTGGGAGTGCAACCGTGCCGACGTTACTCCGCGGCGGGCGCGCGCCGGTGCAGAATCGCCGCGGCCAGGTGACGGAGGTAGGCCGGGTCCGGGCCGTAGGCGTCGCCGAAGTGGTGGAGCTGCTCCCCCTCGAAGATCAGCTCCTGGGCCGGCTCCGACAACGGCGTCTCGCCGCCCGGCTGGGCCAGGCGCACGTCGAGGGCGGTATAGAACTGGTCCGCCGCGGCGGGGGGGATCTGGCCCGTTTCCAGGCCGGTGAGGAGCACGCCGGTGAGCGCTGCGAGCGCGACTTCCGCCTCCCCCACCTGGTGGGCGGCAATGAGGGCCACGACGGCCTCCGCCAGCGCGGCCGGGGTGATCGCTACGGGCGCTTCGGGCGATGACACCATGCGGCCCCCCCCCCCCCTAGAACTTCCGATGCCGGTGCGTGATCTTCCCCGCGCCGTCAATCACTTCGTGCCAAACTTCGCGGAGCCGCTTGTCGGGTCCGAAGATTCGCACCATGCGCTGGCGCACTTGATCGTGCCGCGGCCGCCGGCTGTAGCGAATCTCCACGACGGTGCCGTCCTCGCGCGTCGTGCTCTCGTCGGGCTTCCAGCTCACGCGCGGTGCTCACGCATCGTCACTCCAGCAGCCAGCGTGCCAGGTGGGGCGGCCGGCCACCCCACGCCGCCATGATAGCTGAGCGGGGCGCGAAACGACAGTGAAGCGCGACACAGCGACCGCACGGCTGCCGGTTCTGGCCGAGCCCCTTTATCGCCGCCACCACACGCGCCACGCGCCCGCCCCGAGACGAGCAAGCGTTGCCGCCTCCCCCCGGCGTGCGAAAGGGTATTGCGTGTAGGCGCAGCAATGGCTATGATATCCGCATGCCGGAGCAAGAGAGCGAGTACCTCACCCCGGGCCAGGCTGCTAGGTTCCTGGACGTGCCGCTGCGGACTATCCAGTACCGCCTGCAACATGGACTGATGCAGGGAGTGGTGCTTAGCCCGCGGGTGCACCTGATCCCGCGCGCCGAGGTCGAGCGCTGGCGCAAGCAGGGCAAGCTGCGCCCGGGACCCAAGCCGCGCCCAAGGTAAGTAGATGCCCCGGCGCCGCCGCCAGCGGCCCGGGGCTGGCGAGCCTGATGGCTGAGAGGAGGCCCGCATGACCAGTGTAGCGCGCCGCGCGAGCGGCAAGAAGACCAGGCGCGCGAACGGCGAGGGTAGCATTTACCAGCGGAAGAAGGATGGGCGCTGGGTCGGGCAGGTATGGGTACCGGACCCGCACGGCCGCCTGCGCCGCAAGTACCTGTACGGCCCGACCCGGGCCGCCGTCGCCACGCGCCTCACCCGGGTCCAGGCCGACCTACAGCAGGGCATCGTGCCGGTGCCCGAGCGGCTCACGGTCGCGCAGTGGCTCAACCATTGGCTCGAAGTCGCCGTGAAGCCGCCGGCGCGGCGCCTGAACACCTACCTGGGCTACGAGGTGCGCGTCCGGAAGGACCTGCTCCCGTACCTCGGGCAGCACAAGCTCGCGCACCTGCAGCCCCACCACGTCGAGACCTGGCTGCGCGGGATGCGCGCGGGCCGGCAGGCCCCGCGCACGATCCAGTACGCGCACGCCGTGCTGCGGGCCGCCCTCGCCCACGCCCAGCGGCAAGGCCTCGTCCAGCGGAACGTGGCGAAGCTGGTGGAGGGCGTCCGCGTCGAGCGGCCCGCCGTCGAGCCGCTGGAGCCCGAGACCGTCAACGCGCTCCTGGCGGCGGCGCGGGGCGACGCGCTGGAGGCCTTCTATGTGGTCGCGCTCGCTACCGGGCTGCGCCGCGGCGAGCTGCTCGGGCTCCGGTGGGAGGACGTGGACCTGGAGCACGGCGAGCTGCGCGTGCGGGCCCAGGCCCAGCACGGCGAGCTAACCGCCCTCAAGCGCGCGCAGGGGCGGCGCATCATCCCGCTCGCCCCAATGGCCGTGGAGGCGCTCCAGCGGCACCGCGTGGCCCAACTGGCGCACCGCCTGCAGCTCGGCGAGGCCTGGCGCGAGCACGGGCTCGTGTTCCCGTCGAGCGTGGGGACCCCGTACAACCCCGCGAACCTCTGGCGGCACACCGCGGCGCTGCTGGGGCGAGCCGGCATCCCGCACCACCACCTGCACCGCTACCGGCACACGTTCGCCTCGCTGCACCTGGCCGCCGGCGCCGACCTACACGAGGTCTCGAAGCTGCTCGGGCATAGCGGCGTGCAGATCACGTCCGACGTGTACGGGCACCTCACCCGGCAGGCGCGCCAGCAGGCCGCGGCGCGCATCGAGCAGGCGCTCCGGCAGGCCACTTAGCGCCGGGTTGCTGTCACGGTGGCTGTCAAGAGGGTGAACAAACAGAACCCCGCCACAGCGGCGGGGTTCTTTCCTGGCATCATTGCGGGAAAAACTCGGTGCCAAGGGGCAGAATCGAACTGCCGACACCACGATTTTCAGTCGTGTGCTCTACCAACTGAGCTACCTTGGCTCGGAGCGCGGACAGGACAATTGTAACGGACAGGCGCCTGGCGCGTCCAATCACGCACCGTCGGTAGTGGGTGGTGACGGGGACGGTAGCAGTAGCGGCTGAGGGCCGGGGCCTTTCGCCCCGGCCCCGTGCCGCGCTCGCTATTCGCCGCTGCCGGCCGCGCCCGGGGTGCCCGGCGTCGTGCGTGGGCCCTGCGGGCCCTGCGTGCCGCCCGGGCCGGTGCCCGGCAGCGGCGTGTTCATGTCCGGGGGCGTCTGCATGCCGCCCTGGCCATAGCCCATTTCGGAGCTGCGGCAGTCCGCGGGACCGTGCAGGCGGTCGGCCATGCAGGTCAGCGGACCGTTCGGGTAGTAGTTGAAGATGTTGGCGCGGATCACCGTCGGGTGCAGGCCGAGGTTCGGCGGCCAGAGCATCGGCATGGGCTCGCACTGCCGCAGGAACTCACACGGGTCCACGACGATCTGGCAGTCTCCGCAGCCCAGCGGGCTGGTCGCCTGCACGGTCGCGTCCGTGGGTGGCGCTATCGCCGCGGCAGTCCCCTCCTCCGAGCTGGCGCCGACACTCGCCACGGTAGCCAGACTGAGCGCCGAAAACGCGAGCACCCCGAGTAGTGAGCGGCGGAGCATCTTCCCCCCCCTCCTTCTACGTGCAGGCGAGCGCGGGCCGCCGGCCCGCGCTCACCCATACCAGCGCCATTATACGCCGGGCCAGGCCCCTTTTGAGCGGGGGGAGCCCAGGTGCTCGGCTTCGAGCGCCGCGGCCCGCGCGCTCGCCGCTCGCAGAGACGAACGAGCCCCCCGCGCTCGCGCATAGCGCGGGGAGCTCGCCTGGAAGGGGGACTGGCTGGAGTCAGGCCGCGCGGGCGTGGGCGTCGGCCGGCAGGCCCATGATCTGGCGCGGGTTGGTGGCGGCCATGCGCTGGATCGCCGCCCGCGGCAGCCCGTAGGCCTCCAGCGTGGCCGTGAGCAGGCGCATGCTCTCCACGCTATGCGGCAGCACCGGATCGCCCGCGTCGCTGGAGAGCAGGCAGTGCTCCGGCCCGACTGCCTCGATCGCGGCCACCACGTCCTGCGGGTCCACGCCGAGCAGCGGCGACAGCTCGTCGTAGGTCCAGTTCAGGTAAATGCCGGCCGCCGTGAGCTGACGCATCTGGTCCACGTTCAGGCCGATGATCGGGCTGTAGGGGTGGTCCACGACGGCCTTGTGGAAGCCAATCCGCTGCACCTCCTCGGCCAGGACGAGCGCCTCGTCGGGCGAGGCGTGGCCGAAGAAGAGGGCCACGTCCTGGTCGGCCAGGTAGCGGATCACGTCCGTCACCTCCGGTCGCAGCCGGCCGCCATCGGTGAGCGAGATGCCGCCTCGGCTGCGCGCCGCCTCCTCGGTCATCGGCGCGACGTAGCCGGGGATGCCGGCGAAGGCGCCCGGCGCGCCGACCTTGGTCAGGCTGTTCACGTTGGTAATGACCGGCAGCCAGATCGCCGCGGCGCCCTCCTCGACGGCCATGCGGACACGCTCGAGCGTGGGCCCGCCGAAGGGAGTCTCGGTCATGGCGCCGAACGCCAGCGCCACGGGCGCGACCTGCTCGGCGTCGGCCCAGCGGGCGATGGCCTCGCGCAGGGCGTGGTAGGCGATCCAGGGGACGCGCGGGTTGCCGATCGTCTTCCAGAGGATGCCCGCCATGCCGGCGCGGCTGGCCAGGCGCGAGACGGCGACCGGATCCTGCTGGCCGGCGTGGCCGTGCGCGTGCACGTCCACCAGGCCGGCGAGGGCGGGCGCCTCGGGGGAGAATGGCTCGAAGTCGACGCCGAAGCGGACTTCATAGGCGCGACGAACGCGGCGATCGATCATGGAACGGCCCTTTCCCGCGGCGCCTCGTTGCGCCACGACTGCGGGCGCCGGCGGGTGGCGGTGCCCGCGCGTCGTTGCACGGCTCGCCCTGGCTTCCGCCGGCGTGCGATCTCTCTACGAGAATCATAGCAAGGGCCGGCGGGCCGGACAGTGGTTTCGGTCACACTGGCCGGCCGCCACGCCCCGCCACGCGGCCCACCTTCGTCGTGCCCATGCAGGCCACGTGCCAGTGCCGCCCAGCCGGTCCCACGATCTGGCACGCGAGCACGCTTGCGGACTAGCTGCCAGCGCCGCGGCTACCGTGGACGCGCAGGGCAACTTCTCTGGCACGCGGGCACGCTTGCGGGCCACGCGCCAGGGCCGCCAGCCCAGTGGCGGACGCGCGAGCGCCCCGCCGATCGTCGTCGGCGGGGCGCCTGGGTCGCGGTGTGGGGCGAGCCGAGCCCGGCCCTGGGAGGAGCGGCGCCGGGCCGCGGCCGGGGCGCTACACTACGGCCGGCTCGGCGGCGCGGACGGGCCCGCGGGTCGGGGCCAGGATGTGGCCCCACTTGGCGCGGATCGCCTGGTCCCGCTCGGCGGTGGTGATCAGCGGCGGGAACTCGTCGCGCCACTCCCACGGCCGGCAGGCGTCGATGATGACCCGCGAGTTGTAGCCGCGGTCCTTCGGCGGGATGGCCGGGTCGAGCGGGCCGCTCCAGCAGCGCTTCAGGATCTCGATCGAGCGCTCGGGGTCAGAGCGGGTGAGCACGGCGAACAGCACCTCGTCCATGTTCGAGACGTCCACATCCTCGTCCACGACGATGATGTAGCGGCTCATGTAGGCGACGGCGCCGACCTGCGCGGCCAGCACTCCCACCTGGCGGGCGTGGCCCGGGTAGCGCTGCTTGATCGAGACGACGGTCATGTAGCGGTTGGCCGCCAGCGGTGGCGACCACACGCCGCGCACGTCTGGCACGCCCGCCCGCTCGAGCTGGTCCCAGATCAGGCAGGAGCGAGCGTAGGCCAGGAACTGGTTGTCCTCGTGCGGCGGCTTGCCCTGGGGGCAGCCGAGCAGGATCGGGTCGCGGCGATGGTAAACGGCCTGCACCTCGATCGTTGGCAGGGTCGGCGCGCCGCTGGCGTAGTAGCCCATGAACTCGCCGTAGGGCCCCTCGAGCCGCATGTCGTTCGGATCGATGTAGCCCTCGAGGACGATCTCGCCGTGGGCGGGGATCGGCAGCCCCGTGATCGGCGCGCGGATCACCGGCACCGGCCGGCCGACGACGCCGCCGGCCCAGTCGTACTCGCACAGGTCCGGCGGCAGGCCCTCGATGCAGGCGGCCATGAAGATCAGCGGGTCGTGCCCCACCGAGACGCAGATCGGCACCTTCTCGCCGCGCGCGAGGTAGCGCTCGCGGATGATGCGGCCGTGCTTGCCCGGCGAGATCCACACCCCGAGGTGGTTGCGGTCCTGGATCATGTTGCGGTAGGTGCCCAGGTTGACCACGCCGGTGTCGGGGTCGCGCATGATGTTCAGCGACGCCGTGCCGATGAAGCGGCCGCCGTCGTCCGGGTGCCACTGCGGCGTGGGGAACTTGTACAGGTCGACGTCGTCGCCGCGCTG
>JAJPHF010000152.1 GCA_021325365.1 Pseudomonadota bacterium | reverse complement strand
TCAGCAACTGCCGTAGCTTCGCTGCCTGAGCTTGCCGCTCGGCGTTCCTGGCAGCCTCCTACCCTTTTTCTCACCCTACCTCTAGATCATTACTTCTGCCAAGCCGCATAGGGGATAGGGGATAGGGAGTAGGGGGTATCAGGCTTCGTATTCCCTACCCCTCTATTCCCTACCCCCTATCCCCCATCCCCTATGCGCCGACCTGGGCGCGCACGCGGTCGATCGTCTCCTGCGCCTCGCGCACGACCTGCTCGACGTCGAGGGCGGTGAGCTGGCCGCCACGCTTGAGGATGCGGCCGTCCACGATCACCGTGTCCACGTTGTGGGGCTGCGCCGCCTGGACGATCATCCGCACCGGCTCGGTGAGCGGCGCCATGTTCACGTCCGTCGTGCGGACCAGCAGCACGTCGGCGCGCTTGCCGGGGGTCAGGGTGCCCACGCGGTCGGCGATGCCCAGGTCGCGCGCGCCGTCGATCGTCGCCATCTCCAGCACGCGGCGCGGGGTGATGGCGAACTCGCTCTGCGCCGAGCCGTCGGCGATGTTCTGCATCGCCTTCATCACGGCGAACATGTCGGCGTTGCCGCAGAGCAGCGTCGTGTCGATCGACAGGCTCACCGGCACGCCGGCGCGCAGCATGTCCTCGATCGGGGTGATGCCGAAGCCGGTGCGTAGCTCGGTGTAGGGGCTGAGACTGACGTGCGTGCCCGTGGCGGCGATCAGCTCGAAGTCGGCGTAATCGTTGTTGGTGGCGTGGACGAGCTGCACGTCGGGGCCGAGCAGGCCGGCGGCGCCCAGCGCCTGCACTCCATAGGTACGGTCGGGCGTGATGCCGACGTGGGTGGTGATCGGGATGCCCAGCGCCCGCGCCGCGTCCCACTCCTGACGGCAGATGTCGATGGTGTTGTTCTCAGGCCCGCGCGTGGCGATGCCGAGCGTGAGGAGGCCGTCGCTCGGGCCGCTGAAGTACTCGCGGTGGACGCGCGCCACGTCGTCCAAGGGCAGCGCCTCGTTCGGCCCGGTGTTGCGCGAGTAGCCGTACGCGAACCGCGCCCGCCCACCGATCTCCCGGTGGGCGCGCAGCTCGATGTCCGCGTACGCGGGACTGAGCAGGTTGTGCGACCAGTTGTGGACGGTGGTGATCCCGGAGTACAGCGCCTCGGCCAGCGCGAGGCGCACGCCGCGGTAGTTGTCCTCGGGCGTGAAGGTCGCGCCCAGCACGCGGCTCCAGGGGAAGTAGCCGGTGTCGGGCTCCTCGCCGGCCATGTTGCGCGCGACCGCGCCCCACATGTGCCAGTGCGTCTCGATCAGGCCCGGCAGGGCGATCATCGCGCGCCCGTCAATGGTCTCGGCGCCCGGCGCGGCCAGATCGGCGCCCACCGCCACGATCGCGCCATCGCGAACGTGTACGTCGCCGCGCTCCAAGTCGCCGAGCGCCGGGTCCATCGTCAGCACGTAGGCGTTGCGGATCACGAACTCGCCGCGCGGCGGCAACTGGCCCGCCGGGCGCGCGGCACTCAGCCGCGACCGGGCGGCGCGGGCCGGTAGCGCCCCACTCATGGCGCCCGCCGCGCCCACCGCGGCCGCCGCGCCCAGCAGCCCCCGCCGACTGATCTTGCCGCCTGCTCGCATCTCGGCCCCTCCCACCTGCCGCCGGCCGTCCCCGGCGCGCACGGGCTACCGCGGCCGCGTGGCCCACGGCGCGCGGCGAGTATAACGCGTGGGGGCCGCCTCGCCCAGTCGGGGCGCCCCTGCTCGGCGTGGCCGGGCCAGCGGGCGGTATCATCGCACGGGCGACGGCTCGGCCGCGCGCCCGGCCACTATGGGAGGGGCTCGTGATCGACGAGACGCGCAGCTTGATCGGCGCCGGCATCCGGCGGAAGGAGGACCCGCGGCTGCTCACCGGCGCGGGGCGCTTCGTGGACGATGTGGTCCTGCCCGACCTGCTGCACCTCGCCGTGCTGCGCAGTCCCCACGCCCACGCTCGCCTGCGCCACGTCGATCTCGCGCCCGCCCGCGCCTGGCCGGGGGTGGTCGCCGCCGTGGACGGCGCGGCCGTGCGTGACCGCCTCGGCCCGCTGCCCACGGCTGTCTGGCGCCGCGTCGATCCGGCGCTGGAAGCCGCGGTGGACGTGCTGATCCGCATGGAGACGCAGCACCTGATCGCCGTGGACACGGCGCGGTACGCCGGCCAGGCGGTGGCAGTGGTGCTGGCCGACAGCCGCTACACCGCCGAGGATGCCGCCGAGCGCATCGTCGTCGACTACGAGCCGCTGCCGCCCGTGCTCGACGCCCAGGCGGCCAGCCGTCCCGACGCGGCACGGCTCCACCCCGACCTGCCCGACAACCTGGCGGCGCGCGTGCGGCTCGCCACGGGCGACGTGGACGGGGCGTTCGCGACGGCCGACCACGTCGTGCGGCGGCGCTTCCGCATGCAGCGGCTGACCGGCATCCCCATCGAGACGCGCGGCGTCGTGGCGCGGCCGGAGCCGGGGGGCGGCGTGACGGTCTGGGCGGCCACCCAGTCGCCGCACCTCGTGCGCGACGCGATCGTCCACCACCTGGGCCTCGACGCCGCGCGGGTCCGCGTGCTGGCCCAGGACGTGGGCGGCGGCTACGGGATCAAGGTGGGCGTGTACCCGGAGCTAGTCGTGGCGGCGTGGCTCGCCGTGACGCACGGCCGGCCGGTGAAGTGGATCGAGGACCGCTACGAGCACCTGCGCTGCGCCCCCGCCTCGCGCGACCAGGAGCACGCGATCGAGCTGGCACTGCGCGCCGATGGCACGATTCTCGGCCTGCGCGACCACTTCACGATCGACGTGGGCGCCTACAACCCCGCCGGGCTCGTGCAGCCGTACAACAGCGCCGCCCACTTGCTCGGCCCCTACCGCGTGCCGGCCGCGGCGATCACGGGCGAGGTCTACTACACGAACAAGGCGCCGCTAGGGCCTTACCGCGGCGCGGGCCGCCCCGAGGCGGTGCTCGCCATGGACCGCGCGCTCGACGTGGCCGCCCGCGAGCTGGGGCTGGACCCGGCCGAGCTGCGCCGCCGCAACCTGATCACGCCGGCCGAGATCCCCTACGACGTCGGCCTGGTGTACCGCGACGCGCGACCGCTCGTCTACGACAGCGGCGACTACCCCGCCACGCTGGACCAGGCGCTCCAACTGGTGGGCTACGACGCCGTGCGGCGCGAGCAGCCGGCGCTGTGGGCGCGCGGCGTCTACCGCGGCGTGGGGCTGTCCGCCTACGTCGAGGGCACGGGCATCGGGCCGTTCGAGGGCGCGTCGGTCGGGGTCGACGCCGCCGGGCACGTGTGGGTGTACAGCGGCGCCTGCTCGCAGGGACAGGGCCATGAGACGGCGTTCGCCCAGCTCTGCGCGGCGCAGCTTGGCCTGACCGTGGACCAGGTGACGGTCGTGCCCGGCGACACGGCCGGCGTGGCGCGCGGGCGGGGCACCAACGCCAGCCGGAGCACGGTCGCGGCCGGCATGGCGATCGTCGAGGCGGCGCAGACAGTGCGGGAGCAGCTTCGCGCGCTCGCCGCGGAGCTGCTCGAAGCGAGCCCGGCCGACCTGGAGCTTCACGCGGGCACGGTCCGCGTCGTCGGCGTCCCCGAGCGGGCCGCCAGCTTCGCGCAGCTCGTGGCGCGGGTGGAGGGACCTAACCCCCCCGGCCCCCCTTCCCTACCAAGGAAGGGGGGAGCCGCCCCAGCCCCGTCCGCTCCCCGTTCCCGCATCGGGAGGGGGGCCGGGGGGGTAGGTCCGACCGCCCTACCGCTGCGCGTGGAGCGCTACTATGAGCCGCCCACGGTGACGTACGCGAATGCGGTGCATGCGGCGCTGGTGGAGGTGGACGCGGCGACCGGGGCGGTGCGGCTGCTGCGCTACGCGGTCGTCCACGACTGCGGGCGGGTCGTCAACCCGGTATTGGTGGACGGCCAGATCCACGGCGGGGTGGCCCAGGGCATCGGCAACGCGCTGATGGAGGAGCTGGTCTACGACGAGAGCGGCCAGCTGCTCAGCGGCAGCCTCGCGGACTACCTGGTGCCTACCGCGTGTGACGTGCCGCCCATGCCGCTGGGCCACCAGGAGAGCCTGTCGCCGCGCAACCCGCTGGGGCTGAAGGGCCTGGGCGAGGGCGGCGCCATCTCGCCGCCGGCGGCGATCGCCAACGCCGTCGAGGACGCCCTGCGGCCGTTGGACGTGGAGATCACCGCCACCCCCCTCACGCCGGAGCGCGTGCTCGCCCTGATCGAGGCGGCCCGCGCCTGCCGCGCCGGCGGCTGAGCCGGCGGCGGGCTCGCAGAGAGAAACGGATTGAGTTGACAGGCGTGCGTCGGCACGCTACGATTAGCCAGCTTGTAGCTAGCTAATCACGGTGGACGGCGGCATGGTTGGCGCGCGCGCGCGGCAGATCTACGTGACGCTGCGGGACCGCATCGTGCGGGGCGAGTACGCGCCCGGCGACGCGATCCCGGGCTATCCGCGGCTCGCGGCCGAGCTCGGCGTGGCGCCAATGACCGTGCGCCGGGTGCTGGCGCAGCTCGAAGCCGACGGGTATGTGATGCGGCAGCCCGGGCGCGGCACGTTCGTGCGGGAGTGGGCGCGGCCGGCGGTGCTGGTGGTGGACGACGACCCGCAGGTGCGGAGCGTGCTGGCGGCCATCATTCAGGCGGCGGGGTACGCGGTCGAGGAGGCGACGAGCGGCGAGGAGGCCTGGGCGGCGCTGCGGCGCCGCGCCTTCGGGCACGTCTTCCTCGACCTGCGCATGCCGGGCGGCGGCCCCGAGACGATTGCGGCCGTGCGCGCGGCATATCCCGACACCGTGGTCGTTGTCGCGACGGCGTATCCGGAGGAAGTGCTGCGCCCGCGCAGCGGGCTGGTCACGCTGCTGCCCAAGCCGTTCGACGTCGCGGCGGTCGAGGCGGCGCTGCGGGTCCGCCTCGCCGAGCCCAAGGAGCCGTGGGCTCACGCGGCGCCATCCGCAGCAGCAGATGACGACCGGAGCCCGTGAGATCCGTGGCCGGGACGGCGTGGCGTCAGCACCGACCAGGCCTCGCGTGACGCCGTGGTCGCGGGTGGTATAGTGACAATCTGCTAACAGTTAGTTCGGTGGAACGCCGTGGAGGGAGGTGAGGAGCCGCCGATGCTCCAGGCGCCGCGAGGGCTGGCGCGGGCCCATCCCGCGCCGTAGGCCCCCGCACCACGGATGGGCGGGGGCGAACGAACTGATAGGGAGATAGCGATGCGCGTGCTCGCCTCTCCGTCTGCCACTGGCAGCGGCGAGACCCGCTTCTACGCGGGCGCTTACGACCCGCTGGCTACCTACCGCCGGCTGCGCGACGCCGGCGTGCTCGGCGCGTACTCGTACCTGCACGTCACCGCCGACCGGGCCGAGATCGGCTGGGCGCCGCTAGCGCGCCTGCGCCTGCTCGACCACCAACCGGCGCCGGACTGGCGCGCCCGGCTGCAAGCGTTTGCCGACGGCGCGGCGGCGCTGGGCCGCAAGGCGTTCGGCTACGTGGGCTTCGACGCCGTCGACCAGCCGACCGGCACCCTGCCGGACGGCTCGCAGAGTGGCTGGCCGCTGGTCGAATTCGTCGTCCCGGGCGAACTCGTGACCTTCGACGGCGCGGCGGCGGTCCACTGGACGCAAGGGAGCTTGGACCTCGCGCGCTACCTGGCAGTCGCGCCGGCGGCCCCGTCGTCCACTACGGCCGCGCCGCTCGACGCCAGCGCGCGCCTGCCGGGCGAGCAGTACGTCGAGGCGGTGCGCCAGGCAACGGAGGCCTTGCGCGCCGGCGAGGCGCGCAAGGTGGTGCTATCGCGCTACCAGGCGTACGACGTGGCCTACGACGCGGCGGACCTGTTCGCCAACTACTGTCTGACGCAAGCATTCGTGGACGCCTTCCTGGTGGACTTCGGCGGCCTGACGGCGGTGGTCGCGTCGCCGGAGATGCTGCTGTCGGCGAGTGGTGGCACGCTGGAGACCAACCCGCTGGCCGGCACGCGCCCCCGGGGGGCGACGCCCGACGAGGACGCCCGGCTGCGCGAGGAGCTGCGCTACCATCCAAAGGAGATCGCGGAGCACGTCCTGTCGGTGACGACGCAGCTGGAGGAGCTGGGGCCGGTGTGCGCGCCCGCGTCGCCGGTCGTCTGCCGGCTACTCGACGTCTGCCTGCAACAGAAGGTCCAGCACCTCAGCTCGCTGATCACGGGACGGTTGGCGCCGGAGCGGGCGGGGCTGGAGGCGCTGTGGGCGCTGTTCCCCAGCGTGACCGTGAGCGGGCTGCCGAAGAGCGCGGCGCTGCCGCTGCTGCGCCGCCTGGAGGGGCACCCGCGCGGGCTGTACGCGGGCGCCTTCGGCTGGGTGACGGGGCGCGCGGATGCCCGCTTCGCGCTCGC
This sequence comes from Pseudomonadota bacterium, assembly GCA_021325365.1. Next base: position 58,172 of record JAJPHF010000152.1, on the reverse strand, counting down.
CATCCGCGGCATCTTCCGCTACGGCCGGCGCACGTTCCTGCAAGCGGGCGCGGGCATCATGCCCGACTCGGTGCCGGAGGCGGAGCTGGCGGAGACGGCCCACAAGCTGCGCGCGATGGAAGACGCGCTAGCACGCACCGTCGCGGCGGCGCGGACGCCGCCGCGCATCTTCGTCCTGGCGGGCCCGGTGGAGGTGAAAGCATGAGCACCCGGCGCGCAGCGCTGATCACCGGCGCGGCGAACGGCATCGGCGCGGCGGTCGTCGCGCGGCTGGCCGCGGCGGGCCATGACCTGGCGCTCTTCGACTGCGACGCCGCGCGCCTGGAGAGCGTGGCCGGGCGGGCGCGCGAGATGATGGCGGGCCGCGTACACACCTACCCCGTGGACGTGCGCGAGAGCGGCCCGGTGACGGAGGCCGTGGCGGCGGCGCACGAGGCCCTGGGGCGGCTGGAGATCCTGGTGAACGCCGTGGGCGGCAGCACCCCGCAGCGACCGGTGGAGGAGATCAGCGAGGAGGAGTGGGACGCGGTGCTGACCCTCAACCTGCGCGGGCTGTTCCTCTGCACGCGGGCGGTGGTGCCGCACATGAAAGCGCAGCGCTACGGGCGGATCGTGAACGTGTCGTCGGTGGCGGGGCGGACGCGTAGCCTGTTCGGCGGCGCGCACTACACCGCGTCGAAGGCGGGGGTGATCGGGTTCAGCCGGCAGTGCGCGGCCGAGCTAGCGCCGTTTGGGGTGACGGTGAACGTCGTGGCGCCGGGCGTGACGCTGAGCGAGCGCGTGGCGGCGCGCTGGGAGGCGAAGCCGGCGGCGGAGCGCGCGTTCATCGAGAGCCTGATTCCGGCCGGGCGGGTGGCGGCGTGCGACGAGCCGGCGGCGGCCATCGCCTTCCTGTGCAGCGAGGACGCGAGCTACATCAGCGGCACCGTGGTGGACGTGAACGGCGGGCTGTACATCGGGTAGAGGATAGGGGATGGGGGAGAGGGACGGACCTACCCCCCCGGCCCCCCTCCCAATGTGGGAAGGGGGAGAGGAGTGGCTCCTGGGCCTCTGGACAGGGGCGGGGCCCGGGTGGGAATATCAGGGGGAGCGGACTCCTGCCCATCAGGCTGTCAAGGGGCCGGGGGCGGTGCGCGGGGACGGCCGCCGCGCGGTCCGTGATGCGTCGCCGGGCGCGGCTGCGCCGCGACGCGGTTCGCAGCGCCGAAAGGAGAGGGCCATGAGCACGCCGACCACCCTGCCGCACGCGAAGGACGCGCAGTCGAACGGGGAGATCCTGATCTCGGCCGACTCGCACGTGATGGAGCACCCGGAGTTCTGGGTGAAGAACCTGCCGAGCCAGTTCCAGGACCAGGCGCCGAAGTTCACCGCCGGGCGCGTAGGGGACGTGAGCGGCTTCCAGGGGCGGCCGGGCGGCCACGACCCGAACGCGCGGCTCGAAGAGATGGCGATGGACGGCGTGAGCGCCGAGGTGCTCTACCCGACGTTCGGCCTGCGGCTGTTCGGGCTTGACGACGCGCGGCTGCAAGAGGCGTGCTTCCGCCTGTACAACGACTGGCTGATCGAGTACTGCCAGGTGGACAACGACCGCCTGGTGGGCATTCCCTGCATCTCCGTGTACGACATCGACCACGCGGTGCAGGAGCTGGAGCGCTGCCGCAAGGCGGGCTTGCAAGGCGCGCTGATCTGGCAGGCGCCGCACGCCGACCTGCCGTTCTACTCGGACCACTATAACCGCTTCTGGGCGGCCTGCCAGGACCTCGACGCGCCGATCAGCCTGCACATCCTGACCGGCCACAACTACAGCAAGAACCTCGAGCAGAAGACCATCGAGTCGTACCGCGGCAGCGTGAACCTGAAGACGGCGGACGCGGCGAACGCGCTGTTCGACTTCATCTTCTACGGCATTCTGGAGCGCTACCCGCGGCTGAAGCTCGTCGTCGTGGAGAACGAGATCGGCTGGCTGCCGTTCACGCTGCAGCAGTGGGACTACTATTACAACCGCTTCGTGAAGGTGAACCCGCCGCCGATGAGCATGGTGCCGAGCAAGTACTTCGACCGCCAGATCTACGCGACGTTCTTCAACGACGCGGTGGGGGGCCGCTGCCTGGAGTGGTGGGGGCAGGACAACTGCATGTGGTCGAACGACTTCCCGCACCCGAACTCGACGTGGCCGAACTCGCGCGAGGTGATCGGGCGCACGCTGGGCCACCTGTCGGCCGACGTGCGGCGCAAGCTGGTGCAGGACAACTGCCTGAAGCTGTACCAGCTGCGGGTGCCGGAGCTGGTCTAGCGGCCCCCCGGGCCGACCGTCTACTACTGGTAAGCCCGAACGCGCAGCCCGCGAGCGCCCCTGGCGGTCAGCCCGCCAGGGGCGCTTCCTCTTGCTCCATCGGAAGGCCGGGGCGGTCAGCGGGCGGGCGAGCGGTCGGCCAGCGCGCGGCGCGCGTGGCTGATGAGCGCCCGGGCGGCCGGGCTGATCGGTCCATCGGCCCGCCAGGCAAGCTCGAGGCGGCCGCGGAGCCGGGGGCGCGTGATGTCCATCACGTGGAGCTCTGCCGGGTGGGCGTTGGCGACGGACTGCGGCAAGATGGCCACGCCCAGCCCCCTCGCGGCGAGTTGCGCGAGGACGTTGGGGTCGCTGGCTTCAAAGGCGATATGCGGCTCGAAGCCCGCGCTGGCACAGGCCTCGTCGAGGCAGGAGCGCAAGCCGGTGCCGCGGGGGAGACTGATGAGCGGTCGCTGCAGGACGGCTTCCAGGGTGATGCTGGTGGTCCCCGCCAGCGCATCGGCAGGACTAACGGCGGCCACAATGGGCTCGTCCGCGACCACCAGGGTCTGGATGCTCGGCGGCGGCGGGGAGGCCAAGCCCACTAGTGCCATGTCCAGGTGCCCAGCCTGGAGCGCTTCGAGCAAGCGGTCGGAATTGGCCTCGGAGAGGGTGATCTCCACGGCCGGGTGCTGTTGGTGGAAATCGGCCAACAGGTTGGGCAGGTCGAGGGACGAGCACGAGCTGATCATCCCCACCGCGACGCGCCCCCGCACCAACCCGGTGAGCTCGTCGACGGCGAGCCGCGCGCCGGCGACGGCTCCGAGCGCGGCGCGGGCGTAGGGTAGGACGGCGGCGCCGACCTCGGTCAGGCGCACCGCGCGCGCCGAGCGATCGAACAGGGGCTGGCCTAGCTCGCGCTCCAGACGGCGGATCTGCGCGCTCACGCCGGGCTGGGCGACGTGCAGCTTCGCGGCCGCCTTCGTGAAGCTCGCCTCCTCGGCCACGGCGACGAAGTATTCCAACTGATGCAGCTCCATAGCCGTTCAGGTCCACCTCCCCTGCCACCGCTGCGGGCCCTTCGCCTGACGTCATATCATAACGTCTGGTTCTAGTGGATAGAATAACTAGTTGTTGGAATTCTAGATATTCGGGGCAGATAATGGGGACAGAGCGACCCCAGTTCGGATCGGGAGGCTGGAGATGACCAGTCGACGTGAGCGGGCAGCGCAGCCGGACGACCTGGCGCGGCTCTTCGTGGAGCGGGTGAACGCGGGCGACGCCGAGGGGCTCGTGGAGCTATATGAGCCCGATGCGGTACTCGGCTACCCCCCCGGCCAGGTGACGGTCGGGCGGGAGGCGATCCGCGCGGTGTTCGAGCAGATGCTGGCGGCCAAACCGCACTTCGAGCTGGAGGGGCCGTTGCCCACCCTGCGCTACGACGATCTCGCCCTCACCGCGACGCGGCCCGGCGATGGGGCTGGCGCCAGGGCGCAGGTTGCGCGCCGCCAGCCGGACGGAACCTGGCTGCGAATCATCGACCGCCCCGAATCCGGCAGCTAGGCCCGCGTTAACAGACTACCAGCATCGATCCCAGAGATCGAGCAGGCGGCGAGCATCGCGCGTCCGGGGGGCCTCGCGTGGGAACCACCCACGGCGCACAACTCTACACGGCTGCAGCGGCGGCGAAGAGCACGCGCCCGGCTGGGCGACGGCTGGTCGGCGCGGTGTTGGCGGGAACGCTGCTGAACCCGCTCAACTCGTCGATGATCGCCGTGGCGCTCGTGCTGATCCAGGCGGACTTCCGGGTCAGCGTGGCCACCGCGTCGTGGCTGCTCTCTGGCTTCGCGCTGGCGGCGGCGGTCGCGCAGCCCTTGATGGGGCGGTTCGCCGACCTGTTCGGCCCGCGGCGCGTCTTCTGCGCTGGCTTGCTGCTGGTAGGCGCGTCGGGGGCGCTCGCGCCGCTCGTGCCGGCGTTCGGGTGGCTGGTCGCCTTGCGGATGGTGCAGGCGCTCGGCACCTCGGCCGCGTACCCGGCGGGACTCGCCATCATTCGCGCGGGCGATCCGCAGGGGAAGGCGCCCGCCGGCACGCTCGGCGCGATCAACATCACGTCGTCGGTAAGCGTCGCGCTGGGGCCGGTGCTCGGCGGGTTTCTGGCGGAGATCGCGGGCTGGCCCGCGATCTTCCTAGTGAACCTCCCGATCACCGCCGTGAGCTTGATGCTCGCGTTGCGTTGGCTGCCGGCCGATCCGGCTCCTGGCCTGGCCGCCATGACGGCATCGTCGTCGCGCCGTGCCGTCGCCCGCGCGGTGTTGAAGACCGTCGACTTGCCCGGCATCGGGTTGTTCAGCGAGATGCTGATCAGTCTCCTCGGGTTCCTGCTGTCGCTGTCGAGCGGCCCGCTGTGGCCCTTGCTGCCCGTCGCGCTGATCGCCGCGGGCCTGCTCGTGCTACGCGAGCGCGGCGTAGCCGAGCCGTTTCTCAACGTCCGCATGCTGGGCGCGAACCGCCCGCTGGTCGGCGTCTACGCCCAGTTCGCGGGCGTCAACCTGGTCTTCTACACGGTGTTCTTCAGCCTGCCGGTCTGGCTGGAACAGGTGCGCGGCCTCGAGAGCGGCCTGGCGGGGCTCCTGCTGCTACCGATCTCCGGCGTGGGCGTGCTGGCCACCCCCGTGGCGGCGCGACTCATCAGCCGCTCTGGCCCCGGACCAGCGCTCGTCGTCGGCGCTTTCGTGCTCACCGCGGGCTCTCTCTTGCTGCTGCTCTTCAGCGCGACCACGGCGGTGATCGTGATCCTCGCCGTCGGCGTGGTGCTGGGGATTCCCAACGGCTTCAACAACCTCGGCCTGCAAGCCGCCCTGTACGAGCATGCCCCGCCCAACCAGATGGGCGCCGCGGGCGGCCAGTTCCAGACCTTTCGCTACGTGGGAGCGATCCTCTCCACCAGCCTGCTCGGGCTGGCCTTCGGCACGTCGGCCAGCAGCGACGGCCTGCACGCCGTTGCCTACGTCCTGGCCGGCGTCAGCGCGCTGCTCCTCCTGGCCAGCATCGCGAGCGCCGTCGGCAAGCCATAAGCGGCGCGTGAGCCGCCCTGCCAGGGAGCGACAGGCTCGCCTGGGGCACCGGGCCATAACGCGGGGGGTTGGCCAAGCGCTGTGGTAAGTTGTGTCTATCGGCCGAGCGTGCCGTGAGCGTGGGGGTGCGTGGAGGGATACCATGGCCGGGTGCCTTCGGAGTCGGGGCTGGGTGTCTTGGTTGCTCGTAATTCCCCTGGCGCTAGGTGTGCTGATCGTCAGTGGCGGACCGGCGGCGCGCGCGCAGGGGCTCGGCGCGCCGGGACTGGCGGTGCAGGAGTACGCGGTGGCCGCGGGCAGCCACCCGCACGACGCGGTGCCCGACGGGGCGGGCGGCGTCTGGTACACGGGACAGGGCGACGGGACGGTGGGCCGGCTCGATCCGGCCACGGGCGACTACAAGACGGTGGACCTGGGGCAGGGCTCGGCACCGCACGGCGTGATCATGGGGCCGGACAAAGCGGTCTGGGTCACGGATGGCGGCCTGAACGCGATCGTGCGGATCGATCCGGACAGCCTGCAGGCGCAAGTTTTCCCGCTGCCCGGCCCGCGGGCGAATCTCAACACCGCGACCTTCGACCGGCGCGGGGTATTGTGGTTCACTGGGCAGAGCGGTTACATCGGGCGGCTCGACCCGGCGGTCGGGGTCGTGGAGCAGTTCGCGGCGCCGCGGGGCGCGGGGCCGTATGGGATCTCGACGGCGCCGGACGGCACGGTCTACTTCGCCTCGCTGGCCGGCAGCTACCTGGGCCGCATCGACGGCGACGACGGCTCCGTGACGGTGATCGACCCGCCGACCGCCCGCGCCGGCGTGCGCCGCGTGTGGCCGGACTCCGCGGGGCGGCTGTGGGTGAGCGAGTACAACGCCGGCCAAGTCGGCCGCTACGATCCCGCGACGGGCGAGTGGGCCGAATGGCGCCTGCCGGGCAACAACCCGCGAGCATACGCCGTCTACGTGGACGAGCGCGACCAGGTATGGCTCACCGACACCGACGCCGACACGGTGGTGCGCTTCGATCCGACGACCGAGACGTTCACGACCGTCACGATCTCCCGCCCGTCGAACGTGGCGCAGCTTAGCGGAACGTCGGCGGGGATCTGGGGCGGCGAGCGGGGCCGGGACCACATCCTCGTCGTGCGGCCCGGGTGACTCGCGCTCCGCTGGGGCTTCTGGCCCGGGCCTGGCGCACTGTAGTTGCGTAATTGTGAAGCCGGCGGCGGTGATTCCACCTACAGCGGTTTGCAGCCAGGCGGAGCAGGCGGCCGACCGGGGACTACGGCCAGGGGCGCTTGCCGTAGGCCGCGCCCCACGCCCCCGCTACGCCGGCCCGCCCGGTCGCGCCGGCGCCGGGACGGGGGCCGTGGCGCTTGCCGTAGGCCGCGCCCCACGCCCCCGCGGCGCCGGCCCGCCCGGTGGCTCCGGCCCCGGGACGGGGGCCGTGGCGCTTGCAGTATTCCGCGCCACAGGCCGCGGGCGGGCACCAGACCCGGCCCCTACGCGACCCCGGCGCCCGGCAGGCGCGCCGAAGCACGCTCCGAGCGGCGCCGGGGCTGCGGCCTGCGGGCCGCGGGCGGGCATGAAACCCGCCCCTACGCGACCGCGGTGTCCGGCGAGGCGCGCGGGAGCAGTGATCGGAGCGGCGCCGGGGCGGCGGCAGTGGCGCTTGCCGTATTCCGCGCCACAGGCCGCGGGCGGGCATGAAACCCGCCCCTACGAGTCGCTGCTGCTCGCCTAGCCGGCAAGCTGCTCTGGGTCGCTGGCGGGGCGGGCGGCGCGCACCCGGAGCGTCGTGGGCACGAGCGCTTGCACCACCACTCGGCCGTGCCGTCGCAGCTCCAGGGTAGCGCCAGCGCGGAGATCGTAGTCGGCTCGGTCGTCCGCCTGCGTGACCCAGCAGCGGCCCGCCACACACCGCAGGACCGTCTCGGGGCCAACGGGGTCCAAGCTCCAGACCTGGCCCGGGGCGAGGGACACGACCCTCCGTGCGGGGTGCGCGAGCGCGAGCGTCATCGCCATGCCTCCCTTTGCGCTGTCCTGCATCGACGATACCCCGCCGGCAGCCGCCCGCCTAGACGCACCGCACCGCTCACCGCACCAGTACAGTTGGTCTGTTCGCCCAACTGTGCTGGTGCCGCGCCGGGGGCGCTGTGTCTTGTGGGTGCGGACCGTCGTGGGCTAGAACCGGAGTGGCCCGGCAGGGGGGCCGCGCGCAGGGGGCGACACGGGATGGCGACGGAGCGGGGCACGGCGGTCGACGGCGGACGGCGCTACGAGCGGGTAGCGGCGCACGTGGGCTGGCTGATCGAGCAGGGCACGCTGCCCGCCGGCGGCCGGGTGCCGTCCGTGCGCCAGTTGAGCCAGCAGCAGGGCGTGAGCATCAGCACCGTTGTGCAAGCCTACCGGCTGCTGGAGGACCGCGGGCTGATCGAGGGCCGGCCGCAGTCGGGCTACTACGTGCGAGCGACGACGCCCGAGCCCTGGGTCGCACCGGCGCGCGACGCGACGCCGGACCCCACCGCGCTCAGCGCGGCCGAGCTGATGCTGATGGTGCTGCGCGACATCGGCGATCCCCGGCTGGTGCCGCTCGGGGCGGCGGTGCCGGACGCCGCCTTGCTGCCCGCGGCCAAGCTCCACCGGCTGCTCACCACGCTGAGCCGTCGCTGTCCCGAGCGCGGGGTGGCCTATGACGCGCCAGCGGGCTGCCTGGAGCTGCGGGTGCAGGTGGCGCGGCGGGCGCTGGCAACCGGCTGCACGCTCACGCCGGACGACATCGTGACCACCAATGGCTGCCAGGAGGCGCTCAACCTCGCGCTCCAGGCCGTTTGCCAGCCGGGCGACGCGGTGGCGGTCGAGTCGCCCACCTACTACGGCTTGCTGCAGGCGATCGAGACGCTGGGCCTGCGCGCCGTCGAGATCCCGACGCACCCGCAGGAAGGCATCAGCCTGAGCGCGCTGCGCTACGCGCTGGCCGAGACACCGCTGCGGGCGGCGGTGGTGATGTCGAACTTCAGCAATCCGCTGGGCACCTGCCTGACCGACGAACGGAAGCGGGCGCTGGTGGCGCTGCTGAGCGAGCATGACGTGCCGCTGATCGAGGACGACATCTACGGCGACCTGTGCTTCGGGGCGGAACGGCCGCGCGTGGCGAAGGCGTACGACACGCGCGGGCTGGTGCTGCTCTGCTCGTCGTTCTCGAAGACGCTAGCGCCGGGTTACCGTGTGGGCTGGATCGCCGCCGGGCGGTATCAGGCGCGGGTCGAGCAGCTCAAGATGGCCCGCAATCTGGCGACGGCCACGCTGCCGCAGCTGGCGATCGCCGAGTTCCTGGCCAACGGGAGCTACGATTATCACCTGCGGACGATGCGTCGAGCGTATGCGCGGCAAGTCGCGGCGGTCGTGGGGGCGGTGCGGCAGTATTTCCCGTCGGGCACACGGGTGGTGGAGCCCGCGGGAGGCATGGTGGTGTGGGTCGAGCTGCCGGCGGCGGTGGACGCGCGGGTGCTGTACGCGCGGGCGCGGGCGGCGGGGATCAGCGTGGCGCCGGGGCCGCTCTTCTCGGCGAAGGCGCGCTACCGGTCCTGTGTGCGGCTCAGCGCGGCCGGGTGGTCGCGGCCGATCGCTCGGGCGCTGCGGACGCTCGGGGCGCTCGCGGGCGAGCTGGGCGGGCAGGCGCCGCCGGACCGGCTGGCGCGGCGCTAGAAGGGGCCAGCGCGGCGGGCGAGGCGGCGGCCGTGGCGGTAGCCGGCCGCGTAGGCATCCTGGATCGCCTCGGTGAACATGACGAGCGGCGGGCGCCGCCGGTAGCCGTCGGCCGCGCCGAGGGCCCAGGCCTCGGTGGGGGTCTGCGGCAGGACGGGATGGCTCTGCCACTGCCGCCAGACGCGCTGGAATGCCACGGGCACGCAACCTCCAGGGACGAGCAGGCCCGAGTCTCTGGGACTCATAATAGCGTGGGCGCGATTTTCTGTGGCGGTAGCGCGCGGGTATCGATATTGCTTTGGTGCCGGTGGAGAGCCGGTAGGGGAGGCAGCGATGGCAGAGCACGAGCGCGAGCACAAGAAGGAGCCCGCATCGCCCCTGCAAAGCGAGGGCTTGAAAGAATACGCCGCCGAGATCGTTCCTTCGACCGCCACGGAGATGGAAGCGGTGCTGGAGCAGCTAGAGGCCGAGCGCGACGATTTCCCGCCACCGGACGGGCGCGAGGAGCAGCGCTGAGGACTGCAGCCACACCGGGGCTGCCGTGAGGGCGGACCCGGGAGGCGCGGCGCGGGCTACGCGGGAAAGGGAAGCGGCGGCGCGACGCCGGAGGGCGGCCCGTGGCCGGCGGCATTTTCCGCCCGCTGCTTGAGGCCGAGCAGCCACTTCCGCTCCATGACGAACTGGCCGGGATCGAGCAGCAGCGCCCAGCCCAGCATCTGGGGCGTCCAGTGGTCGATGCGCGCGCGGACCCGGGAAACCAGGCGGGTCCGCTCCTCGTCGAGTGGGTAGAGCGCAATGGACCAGGTGCTGGTACCCCAGGGGGCGTCCGCCGGTGGGCCCAGGACGAGGTACTGGTCGTGCGCGATCGCCTTCACGACCAGGTTGCCCGTCCGATCGAGCGCGTCGCCGACCGCGAGGTGCTCGTGGCCGGGCAGGAGCCGGTCGGCGTTGACGACGTGCATGCCCAAGGCGCGCTCGACGAGCGTGTAGCTGTAGAAGCCGGCGCGGGGCGCCTCACCCATCTGGACGAGCCAGGGCCAGATGCCGGCGGGCCGGGCGTGGATCGTGACGGCGCGGTTCGTCCAATAGTTGGGGTTGGGCACCAGCTCGTCGCCCGGCATGGCGCGCTCGACCTCGGCATCGGTCGCGCCCCAGCGACGGTGCCAGGGGCGGATCACGAGGGCGTAGGCTGCCAGCAGCGCCCCGGCCGGCAAGACGAGCTTCGACGCGGCGCCCGGGACGTGAGTCAGCCGAGCCCGCACGTCGTCGTCGCCTGGCCCGCCGGCTGGGCGCTGCGGGTCATTATGCCGTGAACCCGGAATAGAGGCGGTCATGGGGCTCATCATCGTATCCCTCCTCTCCTGCAAGCACAATGACACATGGAGGTTGCGGCGCGCGTTGGCGTGGGTAGCCGGGAGGTTAACGCACGCATCCGGGCCGGGCTGATTCAAATAGGGCGGCCTTAACCCCGCGTTTACGCTCCGCAACGTGGGCTGCTACCGCCGCGTGCCACGCTGACGCCAGAGGCGGAGGGCTCCGCCCCAGGCAACAAGTGCCCGGCGCGCCGGGAAGCGCTCGGCATTGGGTGGCCGACGGAAGGGAGCAGCCATGCATCAACGGATCCTCGTGACGCTCGACGGCTCCGAGCCGGCCGAGGCCGCGCTGTCCTATGCCGAGGCGCTCGCACGGGGCAGCCGCGGGGCGCTCTGCCTGGTGCAGGCCGCCCCGCCGGACGAGCAGGCCGCCACGAGCGACTACCTACACCGGCTCGCGGCCGACCTGCGAGCGCGCGGCGTGGCCGCCGCGGCGCGGGTGCTGGACGGGGCGCCGGCCGACGCCGTGGCAGCTGCCGCGACTGAGTGGCAGGCGGACCTCATCGTGATGGCGAGTCACGGGCGCACGGGCCTGGAGCGCTCGTTGCAGGGCAGCGTGGCCGATGCGGTCCTCCACCGCGCCGCCGTCCCGCTGCTGCTGGTACGCCTGGGCCACGTGGCCGCGTCGTCCTGGCCATGCCGCGTGCTGGTGCCCCTGGATGGCTCGGAGCTGGCGGAGGCCGCGGTGGACCATGCCGGCGGGCTGGTCGGCACGGACGGCGAACTGGTCCTGTACCAGGCGGTGCTGCCCGAGACCTCCGGCAGGCTGGGCGAGCTGGGCGATGAGCCGGTCTGGGCCGCGCTGCTCAGCGATGCCGAGAGCGCGGCGCAAAGCTATTTGGACGGCGTGGCGGCTCGGCAGCGCGCCGCCGGCCGCCGCGTGCGCACGGTAGCGGAGCTTGGCGAGCCGGCCGCGGGCATCGCGGACTACTGCCACCGAGCACGGGTCGACCTCGTCGTGCTGAGCAGCCACGGCCGCGCCGGCGTCCGGCGCTGGCTGCAGGGCAGCGTCGCCGACGATCTGCTGCGGCTGGCGCCGGCGCCGCTGCTGGTGCTGCGCCCGCTCCTCGAGGCGGCCCGCGCGCCGCAGCACGTTACCCCAGGGGAGCGCCCGCGGCCCCCGGCGACGCTCGAGCTGACCGCGCGCCAGGCGGAGCTGCTGCGGCTCGTGCTGGAGCGCCTGATCCACGATTCTTCCACGGGGGAGCCGCTGACGGCCGAGGTGCAGACGCTGGTGCAGAAGCTGTACGCGACAGCGGACGGCCCAGCTGGCCGCGCAGCGCCGGACGGCTCGGCGGCGGCAGGGGCGGGTGACCGCGTCGCGGACGACCCGTGGGAATCGTGGGGCGCCGGGCCGGCCGTGGACCGCGGGGCGATTCAGTCGGGCTATCCGGTGTTCGCGCGCCCAGACGCCCCGGCGGACGAAGGGGACCTCGGCGCGTTCGTCGGCGTGGTGGACGAGGTGATCGACAGCCGCGACGCGCCGTACTTGCACGTGCGAGGCGGGCTCGAACAGGCTGGCGAGCTGTTCCTCCCGCTCAAGGCGGTGCGCGCGGCCGGCGGCCACCAGGTACGCCTGAGCTTGAGCCCCGCGGACCTCCTGCGCCGTCGCTGGCCGGCTCCACGGCCAGCGGCGCTGCGTGCCGTGTAGCGGGCGCGAGGGCGGTAGGGAACGCGCGCTGACGCCAGAGACGTTCTGCCGGCAGGGGCTCGACGTGCTCCGGCTCCCCGCTCCGGATGGCGACGACGCACGCCTGCACGAGCCGCTAGAGCAGCTGCTGCGCTACTTCATCGCCGAGCCGGCGCGGGCGGAGGTCTTCGAGCTGCAGCTCCAGCTGCTGGCGGATTTGCCGCTCTGTCCCGAACTCGGCGCGGCCGCCCGGCGCCTGCTCGCGTGCTGGCGCGGCGAGCGGAGAGCCCGCCTGGCGCGCGCGGGTCGGGCCGACCGCAACTGAGCCGGCGCCCGAGGGCAGCTCGCCGGACAGTAGAGACGCGGGCGCCCTCCCGGATCCGGGAGGGCGCCCGCGCGAGGAGAGAGGGGCAGCCAGAACGGCGCTAGACGAGGGTCAAGCGCTTCGCCTCGTCGGCGTGCTGGCCGGCGAAGGCGCCGTCAGTCGGGTGGCAGAGGATGATCGGCAGCCGCGTGCTACGCAACACCGCTCCGGCCACGCTGCCGTGGATCAGCCGGTCCAGGCCGGTGCGGCCGTGCGTACACATGGCGATGGCGTCGGCCTCCTCGTCCTCGGCGCAGCGGACGATCTCGGCGGCGGGGTCGCCAAAGCGCACGCGCATCTCGACGGGGATGCGGTGGCTGTTCAGCCAGTGCGCCGGCCCTCGCAGGTAATCGCGCAGGTCCTGCTCCTGCTCCGCGAGCAAGTCGTCGAGGTAGGCGACCTGGCCGTCCCGCTCCTCGATGCCCTGCGGGACCGGGCCGACGGCCAGCAGCACGACCTCAAGCGGCGAGTCGGCGGCCAGGCGCTGCACCTCGGGTAGGATGGCCTCGGCGAGCGATGAGCCATCGAGCGGTACGACGATACGATGAAACACGATGCCCTCCTTCCCCGAGCGCCCCGAGGCCCGTCCCCGGCGCCCGGCGGCGGGGGCGGCCGATGGCCCGGCCGCCCCCGCGCGATGGTCCTTACACGTACACTCGGTGGGCCGCGACGTCGGGCATCTTCAGGCCCAGGTTGTCGATCAGCGTCGTGATCTCGGCGAGATACTCCTGGCGCGCCTGCTCGTTCGTGCGGCGCTTCAGGCCCCAGTACAGGTAGCGCTCGGCACGCCGCGAGCTGGCGCGGCCGAACATGTCTAGCCCGCGCGGTACCCAGCGGTCTACCGCCGCCTGCGCCTCGGCCGCGCCCTCCTCCGTCTTGCACAGCTCCTGGAGCTTCTGCACGCCGAAGGCGATGTGGCCGACTTCTTCCTGCATGATCCCGGGCAGGATGGCGTCGATTGGCCGGTAGCTGGAGTTGTGGAACTCCTCGCCCTGGAAGCGGCCCACGCGGTCGATGAGCGCGCAGAACGCCGCCACGTCGCCCCAGGTGGGCGGGTCCTTCTCGTGGAAGGCGTCTACCAGCCGCTCCGAGTTGTCGCGGTGCAGCAGGTACGACACGTCCACGCCGAGATCGGCCAGGATGCGGGCGAACTTGCGGTAGTGGTCGATCTCCTCGGCCACGATGCGCGCCACGCGGTGCATGTCATCCGCGGTGGGCGCTTGGAGCATCCAGCGCCGCGCGTACACGTTCGGCCCGCCGATCTCGCAATCGGCCTGAATGGTCAGCACGCGGGTCAACAGCTCGCGGTACTCCTGGGGCATCTTCGCGAAGTCGTCGCGTTCGATGCGGTCCGTGAACGCCATGCCCGAACTCCTCCTCTCGCGCCCTTCGGCGGAGCCGTGCGCTCCGTCGCGGTCCCGCGGCCAGCGCCGGCCGGCCGGCTCGGCGGCGGCAGGACCACCGCTGCCCCTAGCGTGCCGCGGGCGGGTTGCTAGCGCGGTAGCGGAAAGTAAACCGTGCGTTACGATGTCCGGGCCCGGTCGCGGCGGCTGGCGCGCGCTGTGGTACAGTCCAGAGGACATCTCAAGGAGACACCCCTATGCGGACGGCCGACCCGGCCGCTGCGCGCGCTCGCCCCGATCGCCCGCGGCCCCCCGGCAGCGCTCACCCCAACGCGCTGCTGTTCGCGCTCTCCGTGGGGGCGTTGCTGGGCGGCCTCGACTCGAGCATCGTAAACACCGTGCTGCCGGTCGTGACGCAGGCGTTCGGGAGCGACGTCGCGGGCGCCGAGTGGATCATCACGGTGTACCTGCTCGTGCTCAGCGGCCTGCTGCTGAGCCTGGGGCGGCTCGGCGACCTGCGGGGCCATCGTCCGCTCTACCTGACCGGGCTGGTGATCTTCGCGGCCGGCTCGGCGCTGAGCGGCCTGGCCCCCTCGATCGGGTTCCTGGTGGGGGCGCGCGCCTTCCAGGCGCTGGGCGCCGCCATGCTGTCCGCGAACTCGCCGGCGATCCTCACCGCGGCCATCCGCGCGAACCGGCGCGGGCGCGCGTTCGGGCTCTACTCGATGGCGGTGTATCTCGGCCTGGTGGTCGGGCCAGGACTGGGCGGCTTCCTGACCGACCTGTGGGGCTGGCGCGCGATCTTCTATGTTACCGTCCCAATCGCGCTGCTCGCGTTCGGGCTGAGCGCGCGCGTCCTGCCGGACACGGCGCCGGCCAGTCCGCACGAGCGCTTCGACTGGTGGGGCGCCGTGGTCTTCACTATCGGGCTGGTCGCCCTGTTGCTCGGGCTGAACCAGGGACACGCCTGGGGCTGGGCGTCGCCGGCGATCCTGGGCTGTTTCGCGGTGGCCTTCGGCGCAATGGCGGTGTTCGTCGCCATCGAGCGGCGCGTCCCGAGCCCCATGCTCGACCTGGACCTATTCCGCGTGCGGTGCTTCGCCGCCGCCATCGGCAGCGCGATCCTCAACTACCTCGGCGCCTACACGGTGGTCTTCCTGCTGCCCTTCTATCTCCTCCAGGCGCGCGACCTGACGCCGTCGCAAACGGGGCTCGTGCTCAGCGCGATGCCCGTCGTGATGGTCGTCGCGGCGCCGATCTGCGGCGCGCTGTCCGACCGCTTCGGCTCGCGCCTGTTCGCGGCCGGCGGCATGGGGCTGCTGAGCACGGGGCTGTTCCTCCTCAGCCGCTTGGGCCTCGACACGCCGTTCGCCGCGGTCGTCGGCATCCTGATGCTCTGCGGACTGGGGCTCGGCGCCTTTAGCTCCCCGAACACCAACGCCGCGCTCAGCAGCGTCCCCGCCCCGCATCGCGGCATCGCGTCCGGCGTGCTCGGCACGGCGCGCAACCTCGGGATGATGCTGGGGATCGGCCTGGCCGGCGCGGTCCTGGCAACCGGGCTGGGGGGCACGACGACCGGCTCCCCCGCAGCGGTCGTGGCGGCGGTCAGCACCGGCTTTCTCCTCGCTAGCGGCTTGGCCGCGGCCGGCGTGGTGACGGCCGCGGCCCGCCCCTAAGCGGCTGGCCTAGGGGAGTGTGCCTGTTTGGCTTCGCCAAACAGACACGCGATCTCTGGCCGGGTGCTTAGCGCCGACCGCGCCCTCCTGCCGACGTCCTGACGCGCGTCACCGCGCCGGCGGCGGCTGTTACCGGCCGTTTACCGTGCGCAACGGCAGCGCCAACCGCCGCGCGGGACACTGTAGCGGAGACGGAGCGCGACGAATGGGCGCACCGCGAGAGGAGGGCAATCATGCTGCGTACAATCCTCGTGCCGCAAGACGGCTCGATCCTGGCCGAGCGCGCCCTGCCCTACGCCACGCGGCTCGCGCGCGGCACCGGGGCACGGGTAGTGCTGGTGCGAGCGGCTGCCGCCACGCCGCTCCCAGGGCAGGACGCGGGGGCGGCGCAGCAGGCCGCCGTGGCCCGGGCGGAGGCCGAGCTTGGCGTGATCGCCGAGCGCGTGCGCGGCGAGGGCCTGGAGGTCGAGGCCCACGTCTACTACGACGCGGCGGACACCGCGATCCTCGACGCGGCCGGCCGCGCGCACGCCGACCTCATCGTCATGTCGACGCACGGCCGTAGCGGGCTTGGCCGGTGGGTCTACGGGAGCGTGGCCGACGCGGTGCTGCGCGGCGCGTCGGTCCCGGTGCTGCTCGTGCCGCCCGCCTGCAAGACCACGCGCCCTGCCGCGGAACGGCTGCGCATCCTCGTGCCGCTGGATGGCTCGGCGCTGGCCGAAGCCGCGCTCGGCCCGATCGGCGACCTGGCCGCCGCGCTCGGCGCGGAGCTACTCCTGCTGCAAGTCGTGGAGTTTGCGGTGCCCATGCTGACCGACGGGGCGGTCTACATGCCCGAGTGGGACGCCGAGGCGGAGGTGAAGGAGGCTCGGGAGTACCTGGAGCGCGTCGCGGCCGGGCCGCGCGCCGCGGGGCTGTCGGTTCGGACCCTGGCCGTGGCGGCCGCGCCATCCGTCGTGGGCCAGGCGGCCGCGGTCATCGCGGAGACGGCCGCGCGGGAGGGGGCGGACCTGATCGCGCTGGGGACGCACGGGCGCGGCGGGCTGGCCCGGCTGGTGATGGGCAGCGTGGCGACCGGGGTACTCCAGCGGGCGAGCGTGCCCATGTTGCTGCTGCGGCCCGCGGTCGTGGCGCGGCGCGGCGCGGGCCTGAGCGCGGCGGAAACGGCGGGGGTGGGCGCAGGGGGCTGATCGCGGGTCGGGCCGAGCCGCGCCGCGGCCGGCAGGCCGTTTACCCGACGTTTACGCCGGTTGAGCGCCCTGTTCACCCGCGGCTGGCACACTCTCCTTGCTAGCGCCACGGGCCGCGCGCTGGTCGCCGGCCCGTGGCATACTTTCGCGGACATCTCTGTACGATGGGCGGGTCATGGACGAGCGAGCATCCGCGCCACGGCAGGACTCGGGTGGGGCGGCCCCCGCGGGCGCGGGAGGGGGGCTCCCGGGTGGCCCGGCGCCCACGGCACCGCCCATACTCCCGGAGCGGGCTGACACGTACTTCCGCGCGCTCGTCGAGGCCGCGCCGGACGGGATCGTGGCCGTCGACCGCGCGGGGACGATCGTGCTGGTCAACGCCCAGGTGGAGACGATGACCGGCTACACGCGCGACGAGCTGCTGGGCCAGCCCGTCGAGATCCTGGTGCCGGAACGATTCCATCAACAGCACGTCGCTGACCGCGAGCGCTACACCGCGGCGCCCCGCACCCGCCCGATGGGCGCGGGCCTGGCGCTCGCGGCGCGGCGCAAGGACGGCAGCGAGATTCCCGTCGAGATCAGCCTGAGCCCGCTCGGCGCCGGCGATAATCTGCTCGTGATGAGCATCATCCGCGACGTGACCGAGCGCCGCCGGGCTGAGGCCGAGCTGCGCCGCACGGCCGCGCGCCTGGCGCAGCAGACGGCGGAGCTGGAGCGCTCGAACGCCGAGCTGCAGCAGTTCGCCTACGTCGCGTCGCACGACTTGCAGGAGCCGCTGCGCATGGTGGCGAGCTACACGCAGCTCCTGGCGCGGCGCTACGGCGACAAGCTCGACGCCGACGCGCTGGAGTTCATCGACTTCGCCGTGGACGGCGCCCGCCGCATGCAAGCGCTGATCAACGATCTGCTGGCCTACTCGCGGGTCGGCACGCGGGGCGCGGAGTTCGCGCCGACCGACTGCAACGCCGTGGTCGATCAGGTGCTGGCCGATCTCGGCGCCGCCATCGAGGACGAGCACGCCGTCGTCACGCGCGGCGATCTGCCCACCGTGCTGGGCGACGCGGGGCAGCTCAGCCAGCTCTTCCAGAACCTGATCGGCAACGCCATCAAGTTCCACGGCGAGCGGGCGCCACGCGTCGCGGTGGCCGCCGAGCGGCGCGACGACGAGTGGCTGTTCACGGTCCGCGATAACGGCATCGGCATCGAACCGGAGTACGCCGACCGCATCTTCGTCATCTTCCAGCGGCTGCACAGCCGGGCGGAGTACCCGGGCACCGGCATCGGCCTGGCGATCTGCAAGAAGATCGTGGAGCGCCACGGCGGCCGTATCTGGATGGAATCGACGCCGGGCGAGGGCACGACGTTCTATTTCACGCTGCCCGCGATTGAAAGGGGCTCCCGATGAACACGCAGCATGGCCGCCTCAACGGGCGCCCCGTGGAGATTCTCCTCGTCGAGGACAATCCGGGCGACGTGCGGCTGACCATCGAGGCGCTGCGCGAGGGCAAGGTGCGCAACCACCTCAACGTGGCGACCGACGGTGTGGAGGCGATCGCCTTCCTGCGCCGCGAGGGCAAGTACGCCGAGGCGGCCCGCCCGGACCTGATCCTGCTCGACCTGAACCTGCCACGCAAGGACGGCCGGCAGGTGCTCGCCGAGATCAAGGCCGACGACGACCTGAAGACGATTCCCGTCGTCATCCTGACCACCTCGAAGGCCGACGAGGACATCGTGCGCAGCTACGACCTGCACGCCAACTGCTACGTTACCAAGCCGGTGGACCTCGATCAGTTCATCACGGTCGTGAAGTCGATCGAGGACTTCTGGCTGACGATCGTGGCGCTGCCGAAGCCATGAACGAGCGCCTGCCGCACCTGGACGTGCTGCTCGTCGAGGACAATCCGGGCGACGCGCGGCTCATCCGCGAGATGCTGAACGACGTGCCGGCGGCCCGCCTGCGCTTGCGCCAGGCCGACCGCCTGGCGACCGGCCTTGAACAGCTGGATGGCGCCGACGTGGTGCTGCTCGACCTCTCGCTGCCGGACAGCCAGGGGCTCGAAACGTTCCGCCGCCTGCGGGACCGCGCGCCGGAGATGCCGATCGTCGTGCTCACCGGCCTGGACGACGAGACGGTGGCCATGCGCGCCGTCCAGGAGGGCGCGCAGGACTACCTCCCCAAGGGCCAGGTGGACGGCCAGGTGCTCGTGCGCTCCATGCGCTACGCCATCGAGCGCAAGCGGGCCGAGGAGGAGCGCGAGCGGCTGCTGCTCCGCGAGCAGGCGGCGCGCGCCGAGGCCGAGCGGCTGGCGAAGGAGCGGGCGGCCATCCTCGGGCACATCGCCGACGCGGTGCTGATCGTCGATCCGTCCGGGCGCATCACGTTCGTGAACCAGGCCGCCCGCCGGCTTCACGGGGTCCCGCCCGACGTGGAATTCGTGAACGGCGTGGTGGGTAACTACGAGCTGCTGACCGCCGATGGGCGCCCCTACCCGCCCGACGAGCGGCCGCTGGCGCGCGCCGCCCTGCGCGGCGAGACGGTGATCGACGCCGAGCTACGCATCCGCCGGGCGGACGGCAGCGAGGTGGTCGCGCTCGGCAGCGCGACGCCAGTGGTGGCCGAGGATGGCACGCGGCTGGGGGCGGTGCTCACGCTCCACGACGTCACCGCCCAGCGGGCGCTGGAGCGCCAGAAGGACGAGTTTCTGGCCAACGTGTCGCACGACCTGCGGACGCCCCTGGCGGGCATCAAGGCCTCGATCGGCGTGGTGCTGGCCAACGAGCCGGCGGGCACGCCCGAGCCCCTGCACCGCATGTTCGTCAACATCGACCTGGCCGCCGACCGCATGGGCAGCCTGGTGGACGACCTGCTGGAGCTGGCGCGCTTCCGGGCGGGACGCGTCGGGCTGCAGCGCCAGCGCACCGACCTGCGGGCGCTGGCCGAGCGCGTCGCCGGCGTCGTCGAGCCGCTGGCGGCGGCGCGCGGCCAGCAGTTGACGCTCGCGCTGCCGGCCGCGCCGCTCTACGCGAGCGCCGACCCGGACCGGCTGGAGCGCGTGCTGCTCAACCTGCTCGGCAACGCGCAGAAGTACGGCCACGACGGCGGCCGCATCAGCCTGCGGCTGGAGCGGCGGGGCGACGAGGCGCTGTGGGCCGTGGCCGACGACGGCCCCGGCATCCCGCTGGCGGACCAGCCCTACGTGTTCGAGCGCTTCTACCGATCGGAGAGCGAGGCGACGCAGCGCAACCAGGGCAGCGGGCTCGGCCTCCCCATCGCCCGCGCGATCGTCGAGCTACACGGCGGGCGCATCTGGGTCGAGAGCGTGCCGGGCGCGGGCGCGACCTTCTACGTCGCGCTTCCGCTCACTCCCACTCAGTCCTCGTCCCCGGGGGTGCAGGGGGGCTCCCCGGCTGGGGGGCCTGGGGGGTGTCCCCCCAACCTGCCGATGCCTCCCTCTTCCGGGGGCGCGTGGGTGCCCCCCACTCTATCTACGCACTCCTCGCTTCCCACGGGGAAGGAAGGTGACGCATGAAGATTCTGGTCGTGGACGACGACCCGCAAATCCTGGACGCTGTGACCGTCGGCCTGCAGCTCCAGTGGCAGGACGCCACCGTGCTCGCCGCCACCGACGGCGAGCACGGGCTGAAGGTGTTCTACGAGCAGGACCCTGACGTGGTCGTGCTCGACGTCACTATGCCACGGAAGAACGGCTTCGAGGTATTACAGGAGATTCGCCGCGTCTCCGACGTGCCGGTGATCATGCTGACGGCGCGCGGGGAGGACACCGATCAGGTGCGCGGCCTGGAGATGGGCGCCGACGACTACGTGGTCAAGCCCTTCAGCCACCTGGCGCTGCTCGCGCGCATCAAGGCAGTGCTGCGCCGCGCGGAGCTGCCGCAGCCGACCAATGCGCTCCCTGACTTCCAGGCGGGCGACCTGGCGATCAACTTCCAGAACCACCAGGTCACGCTCGGCGGCGAGCCGGTGAAGCTCACGCCCGTGGAGTACAAGCTGCTGTACCACCTGGTGCGCAACGTGGGCCGGCTGATGCCCCACGAGGCGCTGCTCGACCGCGTGTGGGGCGCCGACTACGGCGCGACCAACGACTACCTCAAGGTATACGTCAGCCGCCTGCGGGCGAAGCTCGAGCCGCCGGGCGCTCCGCACTACATCCAAACCGAGCGCGGGCTGGGCTACCGCTTCGTCCGCCCGAAGGAGAGCACGTCCCATGCAGGCGCCGAGAGCCCTCGCGTGCTACGAGACTGAGCCCTGGGAGGAAGCCTACCTGCGCGAGCGCTTGGCGGACCTGGAGGTGCGGGCCACGGCGGCCACGCTGACCGCGGACACGCTCGACCTGGCCCGCGACGCGGAGCTGCTGAGCGTCTTCATCCACTCCCGCGTCGGCGCGGACCTGCTGGCGCAGCTCCCCCGCCTGCGCTTCGTCGCCACGCGCTCGACGGGCTACGATCACATCGACCTGGCAGCTTGCCAGGCGCGAGACATCGCGGTCAGCAACGTGCCGACCTACGGCGAGAACACCGTCGCCGAGCACACGTTCGGGCTTATCCTGGCGCTGTCGCGGAAGATTCACCAGGCCTACGTGCGCACCGTGCGCGGCGACTTCTCGCTCGCGGGCCTGCGCGGGTTCGACCTGAAGGGCCGCACTCTGGGCGTCGTGGGCACCGGCAACATCGGTCTGCACGTCGTTCGCATCGGCCGCGGCTTCGGTATGGAGGTGCTAGCCCATGACGTGCGCGAGCAGCACTTGCTGGCCGAGGTACTGGGCTTCCGCTACGTGGCCCTCGACGACCTGATCGCCCAGGCCGACGTCGTGACACTGCACGTGCCCTACTTCCCTGCGACCCGCCACCTGATCAATCGCGAGCGCCTGGGGCACATGAAGCGGGGCAGCCTGCTCATCAACACGGCGCGCGGCGGGCTGGTGGACACCGAGGCGCTGCTGTGGGCGCTGGACGAGGGCATCCTGGCCGGCGCCGGCCTCGACGTGATCGAGGGCGAGGAGCTGATTGGCGAGGAGCGGCAGCTGCTGCGCCAGGGCGTGGCCCCGGAGCAGCTCCAGACCGCCCTGCGCGGCCACCTGCTCTTGCAGCGCGAGAACGTTATCTTCACGCCCCACATCGCCTTCTACTCCGCGGAAGCCCTGCAACGCATCCTCGACACGACCGTAGCCAACGTGCGCGCCTTCCTGGCCGGGAATCCCGGCAACCTGGTGTCGTGACCGATGCTGGCCGCTGAGCCCTCGCCGGCCGCGCCGCGGGCCGCGCCGCCCGCGCCGCCCGCGGCCGGACTGACCGCCGCGGAGGCCGCCGCGCGCCTCGCCCGGTACGGTCCGAACGAGGTCCCGAGCGGCCACCACTTCTGGGCCGTGCGGACGCTCCTCGGCTTTCTGGCCAACCCGCTCGTCCTGATCCTGCTCGCGGCCAGCATCGTCTCGGGCGTCCTCGGCGAGCCAGTGAATGCTACGCTGATCACGCTCATGATCGTCCTCAGCGTGGCGCTCGACTTCTTCCAGGTCTACCGCTCCGAGCAGGCGGCCGCGAAGCTCCAGGCGTTGATTCCCACCATGACGACGGTCTGGCGCGACGGGCGCCCGGTGGAGGTCCCGCTGCGCGAGGTGGTGCCGGGTGACCTGCTCGACCTACGCGCCGGCGACCTGATCGCGGCGGACGCCACGCTGCTCGCCGCGACCACGCTGAGCCTGGACGAGGCGGCGATGACCGGCGAGTCGCTGCCCGTCGAGAAGCGGCCGGTCAGCGCCCCGACGGACGCGGCGGCGCCCGAGAACGTCGTGCTCGCCGGCACCTCGGTCGTCAGCGGCGTGGGGCAGGCGCTGGTGACCGCCACCGGCGCACACACGCAGTTCGGCGCCATCGCCCGCGGACTCGCCGACAAGGCGCCGCCGACGGCCTTCGAGCTGGGTACGCGCCGCTTCGGCTTTCTCATCATGCGCACGGTCATCGGGCTGGTGCTGTTCGTGTTCCTCGTCAACGCGCTGCTGCGCCGCGACCCGCTGGAGTCGTTCCTGTTTGCGCTCGCGCTCGCCGTGGGGCTGACCCCTGAGTTCCTGCCGATGATCATCACCGTCACGCTGTCGCAGGGCGCGCTGCGCATGGCGCGCGGCAAGGTGATCGTCAAGCGGCTCGCCGCGATCGAGAACCTGGGCAGCATGGACACGCTGTGCAGCGACAAGACCGGCACGCTCACCCTGGGCACCGTCGTGCTGGAGCAGCACGTCGACTACCAGGGCCGGGAGTCCGAGGCGGTGCTGCGCTGGGCGTGCGTCAACAGCGCGCTGGAGAGCGGGCTGCGCAGCCCGATGGACGCCGCCATCCTGGCGCACGATCACCCGTCGGTTACGGCGTACACGAAGCGGGGGGAGCTACCGTTCGACTTCGAGCGGCGGCGGGTCAGCGTGCTTGCAGAAGACCGCGGCGCGGGAATAGCCATAGCCACCGGCGCCCTGGTGGTGGTCACGAAGGGAGCGCCGGAGGGCATCATCCCCCTATGCTCGCGGGTCGAGGGGGCCAACAGCGTGGAGCCCTTCACGGCCGAGCGGCGGACAGCAGCCCAGCAGACCTACGACCAGCTCAGCCGGGATGGCTACCGCGTGCTCGCCATCGCCTACAAGCCTGCGCCCGCCGACCAGACCGCGCTTACACCGGAAGACGAGCGCGACCTGATCCTCGCGGGGTTCGCCGCGTTTCTCGACCCGCCCGACCCCACGGCCCGCGACACCATCGAGCGTCTGGCCGCGAGTGGCGTCGCCATGAAGATCCTGACCGGCGACGGGGAGGCGGTCACCCGCGCCATCTGCGCCCAGGTGGGCATCCGGGTCGACAATCTGGTGACCGGCGACGAGCTGGCTCGGATGACGGACGACGCGCTCGCCGTAAAGGTCGAGCAGGTAACAGTGTTCGCACGCATCTCGCCCGCGCAGAAGAACCGAGTTATCCAGGCGCTGCGGCGGAAGCGGCACGTTGTGGGCTACCTGGGGGACGGCATCAACGACGCGCCGTCGCTGCACGCTGCCGACGTGGGCATCTCGGTAGTGAACGGCGTGGACGTGGCGAAGGCGGCGGCCGACATCATCCTGCTGGAGAAGAGCCTGGCGGCGATCCACCGGGGGGTGGTCGAGGGGCGCCGCAGCTTCGGCAACATCACCAAGTACGTGCTCATGGGCACCAGCTCGAACTTTGGGAACATGCTCAGCATGGCGGCCGCGACCGCCTTCTTGCCCTTCCTGCCAATGCTGCCCGTCCAGATTCTCCTGAACAACTTCCTGTACGACCTCTCCCAGCTCACCATCCCGACCGACAACGTGGACGCCAGCTATACGGCGCGGCCGCGCAGCTGGGACACCGTGATGGTGCAGCGGTTCATGTTCGGGCTCGGGCCGGTCAGCTCCATCTACGACTTTCTGACCTTCGGCCTGATGCTGTGGGGCTTTCACGCCGGCGAGGCGCTGTTCCGCACGGGCTGGTTCGTCGAGTCGCTGGCTACCCAGACGTTCGTCATCTTCGTGATCCGCACCGCGGGCAACCCCTTCCGCAGTCGCCCGAGCCGCCCGCTCCTCTTGAGCGTCGTGGGCAGCGTGGCGGTCGGCGTGGCGATCACCGTCTCGCCGCTAGCTGGCGCCCTAGGCTTCACGCCATTGCCGCCCGCGTTCTTCGGCGCGCTGGCGGTGCTCGCCGGCAGCTACCTGGCGCTGGTCGAGGTGGTGAAGCGCCGGATCTACGCGGCGAGCGGCTGGAGGGCAGACCGTTGACAGCGAGCGGAGCGCACGTGGCGACCGGCCGCCGCGCGGGCACGTCGAGTGTGCTGAGCCCGCCCGATCTCAGTCACCTCGTCGGCCTCACGGAGCAGGAGGCGGCCGGCCGGCTGAGCACCTACGGCTACAACGAGCTGCCGGCGGCGAAGCCGCGCAACGTCGTCGCCATCGCCTGGGAAGTCGTGCGCGAGCCGATGATCCTCCTGCTCGTCGTCGCCGGCGTGCTGTACTTGCTACTCGGCGACGTGCAGGAGGCGTTACTGCTGCTAGCCTCGGTGTTCGTGGTCATCGGCATCTCGCTCTACCAGACGCACCGGACCGAGCGCGCCCTGGATGCGCTGCGCGATCTCTCCAGCCCGCGCGCGCTCGTGATCCGCGACGGCGTGCAGCGGCGCATCCCCGGCCGCGAGGTGGTGCCGGGCGACGTGCTGGTGCTGGCGGAGGGCGACCGCGTACCGGCGGACGCGGTCGTGCTAGCGTCGATCAGCCTACAGGCCGACGAGTCGCTACTGACGGGAGAGTCGGTGCCCGTGCGCAAGACCCCTGCCGACGGCGTGGCGACGACAGCTCGGCCCGGCGGCGACGACCAGCCGTTCGTGTACTCCGGCACGCTGGTGGTACGGGGGCAGGGCGTTGCCGCGGTGCGCGCGACCGGCGCCCACACCGAGCTGGGCCGGATCGGCCAGGCGCTTGAGACCGTCGAGCCCGAAGCCAGCCCACTGCAGCGGGCGACGGGCCAGATCGTCCGCGTGCTCGCGATCGTTGGGGTGTCGCTCTGCCTGGTGATCGCGCTCGTCTACGGCATGACCCGCGGCGATTGGATCGGCGGGGTACTGGCCGGCGTCACCCTGGCGATGGCTATCTTGCCGGAAGAGTTTCCGGTCGTGCTCACGGTATTCCTGGCGCTGGGCGCCTGGCGGCTGGCGCAGAAGCAGGTGCTTACCCGCCGCGTGCCCGCGATCGAGACGGTGGGCGCCGCGACCGTGCTGTGCGTGGACAAGACCGGCACGCTAACGCTCAACCGGATGTCCGTGCGCGCGCTGGTGGTGGACGGCCGGCACTACACGCTGGGCGCGGACGCCGCAAGCATGCTGCCCGAGGGCTTCCACGAGCTAGTCGAGTTCGGCATCCTGGCGAGCCAGAGCGCGCCCTTCGATCCGATGGAGCAGGCGCTCAAAGAGCTAGGCGAGCGGGCGCTGGCGGGCACCCAACACCTCCACGGCGACTGGACCCTGGTGCGCGAGTACCCGCTCTCGCCCGGCCTGCTGGCGCTCTCGCACGTGTGGCAGTCGCCCGACGGCCACAACTACGTCATCGCGGCGAAGGGCGCGCCCGAGGCCATTGCCGACCTCTGCCATCTGGACGCAGCGCAGACGACGATGCTCACGCGCCACGCGACGATGCTAGCCGAGGATGGGCTGCGCGTGCTGGGTGTCGCCAAGGCGTGCGTCTCGCCCACGACGCTGCCCCCGGAGCAGCACGACTTCGCGTTCCAGCTCGTGGGGCTGATCGGGCTGGCTGATCCCGTGCGGCCGACGGTGCCTGCGGCGATTGCCGAGTGCTACCGCGCGGGCGTCCGCGTCGTGATGATTACGGGGGACTATCCCGGCACCGCCCGGCACATCGCCCACGAGATCGGGCTCCGGCTAGCCGACCAGCACATCACGGGGCCCGAGCTAGACCGGATGGACGACGATGAGCTTAAGCAGCGCATTCGCACGGTGAACGTCTTCGCCCGGGTGGTGCCCGAGCAGAAGCTACGCCTGGTGAGGGCGCTCAGGGCCAACGGCGAGGTCGTGGCAATGACCGGGGATGGTGTGAACGACGCGCCAGCGCTGCGCGCAGCCGACATCGGCATCGCCATGGGCGGACGCGGCACCGACGTGGCGCGGGAGGCGGCCGCGCTGGTCTTGCTGGACGACGACTTCTCGTCCATCGTACAGGCGGTGAGACTGGGGCGGCGCATCTTCGATGGCCTCAAGAAGGCGATGGCCTACCTTTTCGCCGTACACGTCCCCATCGCGGGCATCTCGCTGCTGCCGGTGCTCTTCGGCTGGCCGCTCGTGCTGGCGCCGCCGCACATCGTGTTCCTGGAGCTGATCATCGACCCCGCCTGCTCGCTAGTCTTCGAGGTGGAGCCGGAGGAGGGCAATACGATGGACCGCCCGCCCCGCGACCCGGCCGAGCCGCTGTTCAGCCGCGCGACCATCGGCCTGAGCGTGCTCCAGGGAGCCGGTGTGTTGCTCGTGATCCTGGCTATCTTCGGCGGCGTCCTGGCGCGCGGTCATGGGGAGCTTGAGGCGCGGGCCATGACCTTCACCACGCTGATCATCGCCAATCTCGCACTAATTCTCACTAACCGCTCATGGTCGCGGACCATACTGGCGAGCTTGCGCGTGCCCAATGCGGTGCTCTGGTGGGTGGTGGGCGGGGCGCTCGCGCTGCTCGGCCTGGTGTTGTGCGTGCCCGGCCTCCGCGACCTCTTCGGATTCGCCCTCCTGCACCCCGACGACCTGGCGATTTGTTTAGTAGCGGGCGTGGCAAGCATTGGGTGGTTCGAGGCGCTCAAGGTGCTGAGCGGCCGCCGGCAGCGGCTTGCGGCTGCGGGCGGGAGGCTGCTGTGAGCCGCGTCCTCACGCTGAACCGCCCCCGCTCGTCGCTCAAGTTCAAGCTGATCGGTTCGGCGAACACGGGGCGCGGGGCGGTCTGGAGGGGGCCGCAGCCGGCGGCCAAGCCGCGCAGCGGACGGTGCAGGACCTCGCCGCGATCGCCTTTGAGCCGGAAGCAGTAGACGCCATTGACCAACCGCTACCTAGCGCTGGTCGAGCTGGTGAAGCGCCGCGGCTACGCGGCAACCGGCTGACCGAGCGGTCCCTGAGCGGGAACAGAACGTGCTAGACCCCGCTCCGCAGCCGCGGTTTAGGGCGGTTTCGATTGCCCGTCCAGCAAGCCTTTCTGGTCTCGCTCGGGCTGACGTTCGTGGCCCTGGTCGTTATCGGGATCATCAAGGGCAAGCTGGCCCAGCTCAACCTGGTCCGGAGCGCGGGCGAGGTCGTGCTGGTGGGCGCCGTGTCTGGCGGGGGGGCTACCTGCTGGGAACGCTCTTGCCTCGACTGCTCGGCTACTAACGCCGCTGCGGGTTGGCGCTCGCTAGCGCATGGCACACTCAAAACGCCCGACAGGGCATCGATCCGTGGGAGGACTGCATGGCCGGCAGCGCAACGCGCCAGCCGCACCGGCACAGTCGGCGCTGGTATCTCGTATTGGGAATAGCCTTCGGCTTCGCGGTGGCAGTCGTGCTCGGGCTGCTGGTCGCGGCGCCCATCGCGCTCACGCACCACGATGCAGGCGAATTGGAGAAGTCGTACGGCAGCGCGGTGGTCGGGCTGGTGGCACGGATCAAGGGCGCCGGGGTGGGTCCCAATCCGGTGACCACCACCTCCCGCACGCTAGAGGCCGGCCGGCAGTCGTACACCGGCTCGTGCTCGCAGTGCCACGGGGCGCTTGGCGATGGGAAGGGCGTGTTCGGCGCGACCAGCTTCCCACCCGCCACCGACCTCACCAGTGGCGCCGCCCGCGATCTGAGGGATGGCCAGCTCTTCTACATCATCAAGAACGGGCTGGGCTTCACGCCCATGCCGGCCTATGGCAGCCAGTACGCCGACCAGCAGATCTGGGAGCTGGTGAGCTTCATTCGCAGCTTGCAGGGCGGCAACGCCCCCGCGTTGGCAGTCCCCACGCCCACGACCGCGCAGCTCGGCGCCGTCGAGCCGCCGGCGAGCGGCGACGCCCAACGCGGGGCCGCCGTCTTTTCCGCCGCCGGCTGCAGCGGGTGCCACGTACCGACTGGGCCGCTCAGCATCAACCCGGCGAACGACAGCGTCGCGCAAGCGGTACGCAACGGCCGGCCCCAGGGGATGCCGTGCTTCACGCCGCAGGCCCTCTCCGACGACGAGCTGCGCGACGTCGAGGCGTTTATCACGACCTTTCCGCCAAGCGGCTTCCTGGGCGGCCCCGAGGACCAGCCGCCGCCCGGCGCGCCGACGCCCCCGCCCGGCGGAACGCGCCCCGGCAACGTCGTCCCGGGAAGCCCCTGTGCCGCGGCGCCAGGGGCGAGCACGGCGAGCGCGGCGACCACACCTGGCGGGCAGTTGCCGCGCCCTTGAGGCGGCGACGCGTGCGGCCCGCGCTAGACTGGCTCTGGGCGCACCGCGAGCGGCGGGGGGGGACCGTCTCTAGCGGGGGCTACGCCCCCGTCCCGGGCGCGGCGCGCTACTGGGCCAGTACCGTGGCTAACTGGTAGAGGCTCGGATCGATCTTGTTGCAGCCCGCAATGGCCTGCGCGAGCGGAACCCGCACGACCGCGTCGCGAGCGAGACCGACGACGAACCCGGCTTCGCCGGCGGCGAGCGCGTCGGCCGCGGCGGCGCCGAGGCGGGTGGCGAGGAGGCGGTCGAAGACGCTCGGGGCGCCGCCCCGTTGCACGTGGCCCAGCACCACGGGGCGAGACTCGAAGCTCGGGCCGGCCGCGCAGATCGCGTCGCACAGGGCTTGGGCCGTCCAGACAGTGCCCTCGCCCAGCACGATCACGCAGTGCGACTTGCCGCGGGCATACGCGCCCCGGACCGCGGCCACGACCTCCTCTGCCGTGATGGGTACTTCGGGAACGATCGCCAGCTCCGCTCCCGCGGCCACGGCGGCCATCAGCGGCAGATACCCGCAGCGGCGTCCCATCGTCTCGACGACGAACGCGCGATGGTGCGACGAGGCCGTGTCGCGGAGGCGATCAATCGCTTCGACGGCGGTGTTCAGCGCGGTATCGACGCCGATCGTGATGTCGACGCCCGCGAGGTCGTTGTCGATGGTGGAGGCGATACCCACGACGGGGAAGCCACGCTGGCTGAGCGCGTGGGCGCCGCTCTGGGAGCCATTGCCGCCGATCACCGCCAGCCCGCCAATCGCATTGGCGGCCAGCTGGTCGAGAGCCCGCTGCTGGCCGGCGTCGGTCTTGAAGTCGGGGGCGCGCGCGGTGCCGAGGAGGGTGCCGCCGCGGTTCAGGATGCCGCCGACCGCACGGCTGTCGAGGGGCACGAAGAGCCCGTCCATGAGCCCCTGGTAGCCGCGGCGCACGCCGACGACCTGGAGCCCTTGGTCGATGCCCCGGCGCACGACGGCGCGGATGGCGGCATTCATCCCCGGCGCATCCCCGCCGCTGGTGAGGACCGCGATTCGCTCGATGGTCATGTGACACCTCGGTCCGCCGTTCGGGTTTCGCCGGCCAAGGCCAGGCCCCGTAGGACCCGGCCTTGGGGGAGGAGACGCGCCGACGCCGGAGGGTTAGGCGTCGGCGCGTCGCGCTTCCATGCGGCGGGCGACGAAGCTGAGAATCCGCTCGTGCTTCTCGCTGTCCGCCGCCATCGTGTCCAGCAGGAGCCCGAACAGCCCGTCGTACAGGCCCGCCTGCGCCTTGGCCAAGTCGCGGGCCTGGCGGGCGCCCTCGCGCTCCTGACGCGCCAGCTCGCGGAGCGTGCCCGCCCTCTCTACGGCCTCCGCATACGACGGCGTGCCGCGCGTCGGCAGCGCATCGGGCGAGTGCGTCCACCGCAGCGTGTCGCGCAGCCGCGAGGCCATGCTGCGGAGCAGCGCGTGGTGGCGCTCCTCGTCGTCGACCACCTGCCGCAGCAAGAGTGCCACCACCGGATCGGCGGTGCTTTCACTTAGCTCGCGGTAGGCCGTTACCGTGTCGGCCTCCGAGGCGATGTGGTGCTCGAAGGCGGCCAGCAGGTGGTCGAGCGGCGTCTCGGCTGGCTCGGTAGCCGCCGGCAGCCCGACCTCGGGGGCGGCCCACGTGGCTAGGACGTCGCGCTCGGCGGCGCGATCAAGTGGCATGCTCATCATCCGCTCTCCTCTCCTGACCTGCGCTCGGAAACCAACCCCGATCAACCAAGGGCCGGCCCCTTGCCGCCCGCCCTCCGGCGGATAGCCTGCTGCTTCGCCGTGGGAAGTCTCCTACAGCATCGACGCGGGCAGTTACCTGGGGGGTTGCGCCACGTAAATGCCCCGTAAACGGTTCGCGCGCGCTATTGGTTACGTGACGTTTACCTGCCGTAACGGCGGCGTAAACACTCGTAGCCGATCCTTTGGATGAAGCAAAGCGGACGTGCCACAGGGCGGCACACGGAGGAGGCGGATCATGGCGAAGGTCGTGCAGAGCCTGGACGGGAGGGGGAACGTGATCATCGAGGACCCGCCGATCGCGCGGTTCTTCTTCTCGAACACGAAGATCGCGTGGCTCTGGCTCATCGCGCGATTGTGGCTCGGCTACCAGTGGATCGACGCGGCAGAGCACAAGCTCCGCGACCCCGCCTGGATGCAGTCGGGCGACGCACTCAAGGCGTTCTGGGAGCGCGCGCTGGCGGCGCCGGGCGGCAAGCCGGTCATCGCCTTCGACTGGTACCGCGACTTCATCCAGGCGCTGTACAACGCCGAGGCGTACACCTGGTTCGCGAAGGTGGTGGCGGTCTCGGAGCTGCTGATCGGCGTCGCGTTGATCTTGGGCTTGTTCACGGGCATCGCGGCGTTCGGCGGCTCGGTGATGAACTGGTCGTTCGTGATGGCAGGCACCGCGAGCACCAACATGGCGCTGTTTGGCCTCGCCATCCCGATCATCCTGGCCTGGAAGATCGCCGGCTGGTATGGTCTCGACCGCTGGGTGCTCCCGCTGATCGGCACGCCGTGGGCGCCCGGGCGGCTGGTGGTACACCGCTCCCCGGAGGCGCTGCCCACGCGGGCCTGACCCAGGCCCGCCCCCGCGCCCCGCGAATGGGCGCTCCCGGGCAGACCGGGAGCGCCCATTGCCGCGTATAACCAACGGTGCGAAGGGAGCCGCCATGTGCGCTCAGATCCTGGTCCCGCTCGACGGCTCGGAAGTGGCCGAGGCGGCGCTGCCGTGCGCCGAGGCGCTAGCGCGGCTCGCCCCCAGCACGCTCTACCTGGTGCGCGCCGCGCCGCCGGAAGAGGAGCCCCTGGCCGCCGCCTACCTGGCCCGCGTCGCCACGGCCGTTCGGGCCCGCGGGCTCGTGGCCGAACCGGTGGTCGCGGCGGGGCCGCCAGCGGACGCGGTGGTCCACGAGGCGGCGGCGCGGGCCGTGGACGTTATCGTGATGACCACCCACGGGCGGACCGGGCCGGGCCGCTGGGTGCTGGGCAGCGTCGCCGACCAGGTGCTGCACCGCACGGCACAGCCGGTGCTGCTCGTGCGGTCGGGCCAGGCGACGTGCGCCGAGCGTCCCCGCCGCGTGCTGGTGCCGCTCGACGGCTCGGAGCTGGCCGAGCGCGCGCTGGTTCATTCGCGCGCCCTAGTCGGCCCGGGCGGCGAGCTGCTGCTCTACCAGGCGCTCGCGCCCGCCACGCCGGTCGTTCCAGATGCTGGCGCCGACTCGCCGTGGACCGAACAGCTGGAGGCCACGCGCGCCGCGGCGCTGGCCTACCTGGAGAAGGTCGCCGCTCCGCTACGCGCCGCGGGCTACCAGGTCCGCGTGGCCGCCGAATTCGGCGTGGCCGCCGAGCGCATCGTCCAGTATGCCCGACAGGAGCACGCCGACCTGATCGTCATCAGCGGCCACGGGCGCTCGGGGGCCGCGCGCTGGCTGCTCGGCAGCGTGGCCGACGAGCTGGTGCGGTCGGCGCCCGTGCCGCTCCTGCTCCTGCGTCCGCTGCTCGCCGTCGCCACGGCCCCGCTCGCGCCCGCGCGGCCCCGCGTGACGTCGCTCGCCGCCGCGCCGCCCCCGCCCACCACGCTCGCACTCAGCGGACGGCAGGCGCAGCTCGTGCGGCTGGCGCTGGAAAACCTCTTGTGGGACACGCGCCACGAGGAGGCCCTGGCGGGCGAGCTTCGTGCCCTGCTGGAGCGCCTGCCCGCCGCTCCCGCCGCTCCCGAGCGTTCGGATTAACCTGGTCAGCGCCTGCTCGCTCGCGGCGGATGAGCTGGCCGCCGCTCTGCGGCGCTTACGCTAGCCACGGTCCCGGACGTGCGCAGGACACAGGCGTGTTCCGGTCGGAGCACGGTTGCGTGACGCGCCGCGGCACCCACCCGGCCGGTGGCGCAGGCTATCAGCGCGAGGCTGACGCGACGGCGACCACGGCAACACGAGGGGGTTACGATACTGATGATCGTGCAGGAGCAGCGAGCGCGGAGCAGGGAGATGGACGATGGGCGGCCGGAGGCGCCCGAGCGGCGGGTGTTCGCCGTGCTCGGCATGCGGCCCGAGCCGGGCGGCTACAGCGTGGCCAAGTTCAGCCGCTCCGCCAAGCCGTACGAGGAGTGGGCCGCGGAGCTAACGCAGGCGGGCGCGGAGCGCTTCTACGAGCAGTTCTACTTCCAGTACGGCCACGCCTCGATCGCCGACCTGGCCCACCTGACGCTGATCGTCGAGAACGTGTCGATCGTGGCGGCCATCGAGGTGCTCGACGAGCAGCTCGTGGACGCGCAGGAAAGCTCGACGCGCTACCAAGACTACACGAAGCGTCGCTACTACACGCCGCCTGAGGTGCAGGGCACGGCGCTGGAGGCGCCTTACCGGGCCACCTGCGACGCGCTGTTTGCCGCCTACCAGGCAACCCACCGCGCGGTCACGGAGCGGTTTCTGGAGCGCTACGCACCCGAGCGCCCGCCGGAGATGAGCGATGCGGAGTATCGCCGCACGGTGCGGGCCAGGGCCTTTGACGTGGCGCGCTACCTGTTGCCGAGCAGCACCTACACGGGGCTCGGGTATCTTGGCAGCGCGCGCACGGTCGAGCGCCAGATCGTCCGCCTGCTGTCGCACCCGCTCGCGGAGGTGCGCGAGATCGGCGAGGCGCTGAAGCAGGCTGCCACCAGCCAGCCGGCGTTCAACCCGCAGGCCGCGCGCCTGCGCGACTTGGTGGCCGGGCTGGAGCGCGATGCCGCCTGGGACCGCAAGGCGGAGCTGGCAGCCGCGCTACGGGAGAGCGCGCTGACCGATGCCCCGGCGGCGCCGTCGCTGGTGAAGTACACGGCGCCCAGCGCCTACCTGGAGCGCACGTACGCGGAGCTGGCGGAGGCCGCGGCGGCGCTGCTGCCGGCGCAAGCGCCCGACACGGCGCGGGGCGTGACGCTGGCGCCGCCGCACGACCAGGAGCGCGAGCTGGCGGCGACGCTGCTCTACCGCGTCACGCCCTACTCGTACCTGCAGGTGCTGGCGGCGGTGGACGCGCTGTCGGCGGCGCAGCGGGCGGAGCTGATCGACTTGGCGTACCGCCACCGCGGCCCGCACGACCCGCCGCTGCGCGAGACGCGGACCGGCTACCAGCTCATCTTCGACGTGAACATGGACTGCGGCGGCTTCCGCGACCTGCACCGCCACCGCAACTGCGTGCAGATCGTGCAGCGCTTCTCGGGTCAGCACGGCTACGACACGCCGGCGGCGCTGGCCGAGGCGGGGCAGGAGGCCGAGTACGTGGCAGCAATGGAGCGCGCGGGCACAATGGCGCGGCAGCTCGCGGCGCGCGCTCCCGAGCTAGCGCAGTACGCGCTGCCGCTCGGCTACCGGCGGCGGGCGCTGTTCAAGATGGACGCGGCCGAGCTGGGCTACATCGCCGAGACGCGCACGCGGCCGACGGGACACTTCTCGTATCGCGAGATCGCCTACGCGATGTACGCGGCGTTCGCGCGGGCGTACCCGGCCCTGGCGCGGCACGTGCGTGTCACCGACCCGCGCGAGGAGCGCTTCTTCGAACGCTGACGGGGGCTGGGGATCAACCGCGCTTTGCTACTTGCCCACCGGGGCGTGCCAGGCGATCGCGCGCCTGGCGCTAGGCTTGAGCTGGAAGCGGGGCATCTGGCCCCAGCCGACGCGCTCCAGCACGTCGGCGTTGCACAGCATCTGGAAGGCGCCGGCCCAGGCGCCCAGGCCCCCCGGCGGGAGCGTGCGCTCGGTCAACGCGAACGGTTCCGGCTGCTCCGCCAGGTGCCGCAAGAGGTCCCGACACCGCGGGGGTAGCTCGCCCAGTACCATGTAGAAGCGTGTGGTTGCGCCCATCTTCGCCTGTCCCTTCGGAACGCCCGCGACTGTCCGGTCGAGGCAGGCCCTCCTCAACGCCTCAATGTACCTCAGGAACCGCGACAACGCCGGGGAACGCGCGGTAAAGAGCCGGTGAAGGCGGCGGGGGCGCGCGCCTTGTGGGCCCGGCAAGGGCGGCAGTAGAATTCTGCACGTGCCGGGGCCAGTAGCTCAGCGGCAGAGCAGGCGGCTCATAACCGCGAGGTCGCAGGTTCGATCCCTGCCTGGCCCACCCCACCCCCGCCGGCGGCCCTCAGCGCCGGCCGATGACGGAGACCGCGTACTCCGCGTACGACGGATCGAAGTACTCGTCCACGTCCACCGGCGTGGGGACGAAGCCGTGGTCCACGTACCACTGCTGCTGCTCTTTGACCGTCTGCACGATCATCTCGCCGTTGGGATCGATCGCCGGCACGACGATCTTCTTGAAGACCGCTGGGTCCTTGATGTTCGTGTACTTGGTCAGGATCGCGATGACCGCATCCTGGTCCTTGCCCTCATCGAAGGCGTCGCGATAGTCGCGCACGCCGCGCAGGTAGGCGATCAGGAAGCGGCGCCCGGCCTCCTGCCGCTGGGTGGCGAAGCTGGGCGCGAAGACGATGAACGTGGCGTGCGAGGGACCAAAGAGGTCGGCCGTCGTCTTCCAGCGCACCGCTAGCCCCTGCTCCACCGCCGCCGTGGCGAAGGGCTCGATGAGGATGGCGGCGTCGAGCGCCTGGTTGGCGAAGGCGGGCATCACGTCGGGGAAGCTGACGTACTGGAGGTCGACGTCGGCGGGCGTGAGGCCGGCCAGCGCGAGGGTCCGCTGGACGTACGAGTCGATCGACGAGCCGCGCGCGCTGCCGCTGAGCCGCTTGCCGCGGAAATCCGGCAGGTCGTGGAAGGCGCCAGTGTCCATGACGTCCTTGCGGATCATCCAGGCGGTCGGGCTGTGGCCCGACTCGACGTGGTTGCTGTCGGCGACGAAGCGCAGCGGCAAGCCCCGCGCCAGCGCGTTGAAGATGCCGGCGCCGGTGTCGGCCGAGCCCATGTCAAGCTGGCTGGCGGCGAGCGGCTGGAACATATCGGCGGCGCCGTTGAACGGTACGATCTCGACGTCGAGGCCCAGCTCGCGGAAGTAGCCGCGCTCGATGCCGATGTAGACGCCGGCCGAGTTGACGCTGGCACTGGTGCCGTAGGTGATTGTCTGCGGCGGGCTAAGCGGGGACGGCATCGCGGCCTGGCCAGGCGCCGCGCTCGCCGCCGGGGCGGCGGCCACAGCGCTCCCAGTGGCCGCACTGCTATCGGGGCCGGAGGCCGCGGTCCCGCTGGCCGGCGCCGCCACGGCCGCACCGCCACCGCTCGCGGCCGGCGGCGCGGTCGCCGCCCCGCTCGGCTTGGCGGGCGCGGGAGGGCTGCCAGACGCGGGCGCACAGCCGGCGCCGAGCGCCATCGCCACCAAGAGCGCCAGGAGCACCCCACGCCAGCTCGCGCGACCCCGCACCACGGTTCGCATGGGCACCTCCTCGCCGGCCCCGGGTTGGTATGGCTGGCAACGCCAGCTGTATCACCCAACTCGGTGGCTTAGAGCGGTTTCGAGAATGATTGACCTGGGCGACGCCGGCCGGGCGGCAGGGGACGAGCCCCTGCCCTACCCTATTGGCTCAATGTTCGCGAAAGCCGCTGTAGCTTAGCCGCGCGGGCGGGCGGCGTCAATCGGCCAGCGCGGCGAGCGTCAGGTAGTAGCCGGCGGCGGCCACGGGGTCGTCGCCGGCGGCGGCGGCGCCCGTCCCCAGCGCTGCCAGCGCCGCCTCGCGGTACGCGGCGCCGCCCGGTCGTTGCCCGAGGTCCAGCAACAGGCTGGCCGCCAGCGCGGCGGGCGCGGGACCGGCGCCGTCCTCGAACGGCTGCTCGGGCCAGAAGGCGCGGCTTACGAGGCTGGTTCTCGGCACGTCGAGCAGCGCGCCGGCGCGGGGATCGCGGAAGCGCGCCAAGAGCGCGTCGGCCACCGCGCGGGCGCGCTGCAGATAGCGGGGCTCGCCCGTGGTCGCGTGGGCGTCGAGCAGGGCGCGGCCCAGCGCGGCGTAATCGCCCAGGTAGGGCTCGCCAGTCCCCGCGTCGCCGCCGAGCCGGTGCGGCACCGCCACGGGCGCGGCGCTGAAGCACTCGGCCTCGAGGGCCGCGAGCGTCGCCAGCGCGGCCGTGCGCCAGGCTGGCTCGGCGAGCGCCGCCGCGCCGGCCAGCAGCGCGGACACGACTTGCGCGTTCACGTCGACGTAGCGCGTGCGGTCGAGCGGCGGCGCCGCGCGCTCGGCCCGCGCGGCACGCAGCGCCTCGCGCACCGCGATGATCCGTTCTGCCGCCTCGGCGGGCGCGCAGCCGATGTATGGAGCCAGAGTCGTGGCATCCATCGCGGGATAGAGCACGTTCAGGCTCTGATCCCGGAGCGGGCCGCCGCGCGGCTGCACGTCGAAGTGCAAGCAGGCCGCCTGCACGCGGTCGAACGGCAGGGCGGCCGTCACCTGGCGCGTCGTCCAGGTATAGTAGCGCTCGTCGGCCGCCTGGCTGGCGAAGAAGCCGCGCGTGGCCGGGTCGCGCAGGGTGCCGAGCAGGTAGGTGGCGATACCGCGCGCCACCTCGGCAAACCACGGCTCGTCGAGCTGCACGGCCGCCGCGCTATAGAGGGCCAGCAGCGCGGCGTTGTCCGCCGCCGTGCGGGCGAAGTCGGGGATGCGCCAGCTGGCATCGTGGGCGGCGTGGAAGAAGCCGCCGTCGAGCGGGTCGCACATGCCACTCGCCGCCAGGCGGGCGAGCGCCCGGCGCGCTAGCTCGCCCGCCTGGGCGTCGCCGCGCGCCGCGGCGACGAGCAGCAGCCGCAGCGCCGTGGGGCGCGGCCGCCCGGGCGCCGAGCGCCAGCCGCCCGCGGTCGGCTCGACGTCGGCCTGCGTTGCCGCGATACCGTCGGCAAGTATGGCCGCGAGCGTCGGCCGGCCGCGCCAGCCGCGCCGCGCCGACGCCGCCAGCACGCGGCGGTGGCGCAGCGCCTGTAGCGCCAGCGCACCGCGATCCGCCGCCCACGCCGCCAGCGCCCGGTCGCGCGCCGCCAGCTGCGCCGCGGTCGGCTGGCTGGGCAGCGCGTACAGCGGCAGCAGCGCCGCCGACCGCGGTCGCGCGACGCAGACGACGGCGTAGGGCAGCCGCTCGTCTACGTCGAACAGGCGCGCGATCCAGCGGCCGCGCAGGGCGACCGCCGGCTCCGCCGCCTCGTCGACCAGCAGGTAGGCGGCAGCGCCACGGTCGGGCGGCACGGCCGCCCGCGCGCGCTCCACGTCGCCCGCCGCCGACCGTCCGGGGCTCCACGCCGCGTCCACGAGCAGCGCGACCAGCCGCCCCTCGCGCCGCGCCCGCGCCAGCGGCCCCGGCCCCCACGGCTCGACCGCGACGGCATTGTCAGGCGAACGCTCGGCGGCTGCGCTCGCTGGCGTGCTCACACGTGCTCCCTCGCCCGTTCTACCGACTCAACAGCGATCGTCGCGCCCCGCGAACGGCCACGGACGTGCCAGGCCCGAAGCGCTATAGTGGTCTGCGCGCCGGCGAGCAGTCGGCCGGCGCCGGGGCTGCGGCCAGTGGCGCTTGCCGTATTCCGCGCCACAGGCCGCGGGCGGGCGTGAAACCCGCCCCTACGTCAGTCTGTCACTCTGAGCCCGCACGCGCTCGGCCACGCGACGTCACTACGTCCCCCTGGGCGCGCATACGCTGGGCCAGGCGCGCTGGGCGGCCGTCTGCCGGCGGCTCTGGAATGTGGACAGCCTCCTACAGCCCGTAGAGCCGAGCCGGGTTCTCGCAGAGGATCTTGTCGATCAATCGGCCCGGTACGTCCTCGCGGGCGCGCAGCGTGGTCACCAGCTCGCGCTCCTCCGATGGGTCATTGTGACCGTAGTCGGAGCCGATGACCAGGTGGTCCTCGCCGATGTACTGGGCCAGGTAGTTCACGTCCTCGTCGGCCTCGCAGGCGACGTAGAGGCGGTTCTCCGCGAACAGGCGCGGCCCCCACTCCAACGCATCGGTGCGGAACAGGCGCTTGAGCGCGTGCAGCACGTAGGGCACCCACGACGCGCCGGCCTCGATGAAGGCGAAGCGCAGGTTCGGGAACTGCGCCGGCACCTTGTTGTGGAGCAGGTCGCGGAAGGCGATCAGCGGTAGCATGCGGATGTGCGGGAAGCTGCTGTTGCGGTCGAGGTCAAAGATCGCCGTCCAGGCCGGACAGCCGGCGCCGGTGTGGATGCAGATCGGCAGGTTGAGCGCGCTGGCCTCCTCGTAGAGCGGGTAGAAGTAGCGGTGGTCAAGCGTGCGGTCGCGCTCGATGCCGCGCAGGAACACGCCGACGGCGCCGTGCTCCTTGCCCCAGCGCAGCTCGCGCGTCGCCTCGTCCATCGAGTGGAGCGGCGGGATGACGACCCAGCGGATGCGGTTGTCGGACTGCGCCCAGGCCTCGCCCAGGAAGCGGTTGTAAGCGCGGCACAGCGCCAGGTCGAGATCGGCGTCGTCGGTCAGGTACACCAGGAACAGCGTCGGGTAGACGACCTGGACATCGCAGAGCAGGCGGTCCATGTCGCGCAGGCGCGCCGGCACGTTGGTCAGCTCGCGGCAGCCGATCTCGATGTCGGACCGCCCGGACTGGAACTCCGACTCCGACGGCGTGATCAGGCTGAAGCCGCCCTTGCCGGCCGGCTTCGGGAAGATGTTGCCGTCGATCAGCCAGAACACGTTCTTCTTGCCGTACAGCGTGTCGTTCGGCCCGTAGACCAGCGCCGGGCGGCGCGGGTACAGCCGCGGCTCGAAGTGCTTCCACATGCTCTGCGACTCGGCGATGTGCGTGTCGGCGTCGATGATCCGCGCCATGTATCTCCTCCCCGCGGTAGCTCGGCCCGGCGTCCCAGGAACGTGGCTCCATCTTAGTGCCGGCGGCGAACGCCCGGCCAGTCGCGCCCGCCAGGACCGGCGCCGTCGCGTACACTGGAGCGGAGGCTAGCCGCGCGCCCAGATTTGCTAGTCTGGTAGGCAGCACCTAGAATTCTGCGGAGCCCCCCGCCTGAGGCGTGCATGAGCAAGCAGACTAAGGCCCGGGCCGAACTGTCGCCCTCGTCGCCCCCGGCCGAGGTCGATTGGCGTGCCCGGTACGAGGCGGCCGAGGCGCAGCGGGCCGCGCTCGCCGAGCAGGTGCGGGCGCTCGAGCAGGTCCGGCAGCAGCTGGCCAACTACGCCGCCGACCTCAATCACACGTACCTGGAGTTTCGCCGCCGCCTCACCCAGATGCGCGTGCTGCACGAGGTGAACCTACAGATCGGGGCGCTCCTCGACGCCGAGGCGGTCATGCAGGCGACGGTGGACGCGCTGCAGCGCCTGGTCACCGCCAACGCCGTCCACATCTTCCTGCAGGACGCCGACGCGTTCGAGGTGCAGGCGCGTCTAAGCTGGGCCGCCGACGGCCGCCCAGCTTCTCGGCCGTCGCCCGCCGCGGAACAGCTGGTCCGCGACGCCATGAGCACGGGCCAGGCGCGGGCGGACGCCAGGCTGGATGCGGCCAGCGGGGTGCGCGTCGCCACGCTCGTCGTGCCGCTGCGCGCCCAGGGACGGGCCCTCGGCGGCCTCTGCCTCGAGCGACAAGGGGGGCCCGCGTTCGACGAGGAGGCCACGCAGCTCGCCGAGCTGTGCGCCGCCGCCAGCGCCGCGGCGCTCGCCAACGCCGCGCTGTACGAGCAGAGCCAGCGGCTGGCGCTGACCGATCCGCTCACCGGCCTGTACAACCGGCGCTCGCTCGAACTGCTGCTCGACCGCGAGCTGGACAAGGCCCGCCGCCTCGGCTACCCGGTGGGTGTGCTCGTGATCGACGTGGATGAGTTCAAGGCGGTGAACGACACGTTCGGGCACCTGCAGGGCGACAAGGCGCTGGGTGCGGTGAGCCGCACACTACGCCGCACGCTCCGCAAGATCGACGCGCTGGCGCGCTTCGGCGGCGACGAGTTCGTGGCGCTGCTGCCCGGCTGCGATCCGTCCGCGCTCCGTGGCGTGGCTGAGAAGCTGCGCGCCGCGGTGGCCCAGCGCCGGCCGGCCGGCCTGCACGGCGGGCACATCACGGTGAGCGTCGGCGGCGCCGCCGCGCTGGGCGCGTCCGCCAGCGCCACCGCGCTCCTGCGAGCGGCCGACCAGGCGCTGTACCGCGCCAAGGCGGCGGGCCGCAACTGCGTCGCCGTCGCCGACGAGGGGCCGCCGGGCGGCGCGACGGGTGCCGACGACGTATGATCCCGGCGGACGCGGTCGGCTTCTTCCTCTCGCCCGCGGGCCTGCTGCTGGCCTACCTGTGGACGTTCGCCAGCCTGACGGCCGTACAGCTGACCGTGCGCCTCATCATGCGCTTCGACGTGCGCGAGACGGCGCTC
Organism: Pseudomonadota bacterium; assembly: GCA_021325365.1. The sequence continues at coordinate 17,265 of JAJPHF010000152.1, read as the reverse complement.
GCGGCGCTCTGGCTCACGCTCGCCGCCGCGGTCGTGGGGCTGGCCTTCATCTACGTGACGGCGCCGGCGGTGAGCCTGGCCGACGTGGAGCGGCTGCGCCAGCAGGGCGAGGCGGCAGGCGTGGGCGACCAGCTTGCCCAGCTCTACGTGGTGCAGCAGCGGTTGCCGTGGGCGCCGCTGGCGCTCGTGCCCCTCGGGGCCGCGAGCTGGTGGGTCGTGCGCCGCGTGCTCCACATCCGCCAGCGCTCCGCTCTGCTCGCGGCCACCGCCCTCGCCCTCCTGCTGCTCCCCTGGCCCGCGCTCGTCCTGGCCTGAGCGCGGCTCAGGCCTCCACCACTAGCCCGTCGTAGGCGAGCGCGACGCCCGCCGGCAGCGACGCCGCGACGGTAGCGTGGTCGATCTCGTGCGAGATGTGCGTCAGCAGGGTGCGTCGTGGCCGCAGGTCCGCGACGACCGCCAGCGACTCCGGCAGCGTGAAGTGGGTGGGGTGGGGCGTAAAGCGCAGCGCGTCGAGGATCAGCAGGTCGAGGTCGCGCAGGAGCGCCCGCGACTCGGGGGGCACGCCGTTGCAATCGGTCGCGTAGGCCACGTTGCCGATCCGGAAGCCCAGCACCTCCATCGCGCCGTGGCGCAGCGGCACCGGCACGACGTCGACCCCCGCGGCGCGGAACGGGCCGAACACCGGCGCGAACTCCAGCACGGGGCTGGCGCCCGGCCACGGCGGCGGATCGAAAGCGTAGTCGAAGCGGCGCACGAGCGCGGCGCGCGTGGCGAGGTTGCCGTAGCAGGTCAGCGGCCCCGCCTCGCAGAAGCGGCGCAAGTCGTCCAGCCCGCCCACGTGGTCAGCGTGCGCGTGTGTGTAGAGCACGGCATCGACGCGGCGAATGCCGGCGCGCAGCGCCTGCCAGCGGAACTCGGTCGCCGTGTCGACCAGCAGCGCGGCGCCGTCTGCCTCGACGTAAATCGAGGCGCGGTCGCGCCGGTTGCGCGGGTCGGGTGACGTACACACGGGACAGTCGCACGCGACCGACGGCACTCCGAACGACGTGCCGCTGCCCAGGATTGTGACTCGCATCCTGTCCCTCCGCCGCGTCCCCGTCGAGCGCCCCGGCCGGACACTCACCGGCCAGTGTACGGCATCGGCGGAAACTAGGCGGCGCGGCGGGCGCTCGTCAGGGCGCGACGATAGAGATCGTAGGCGGTCGCGCGGGGCACGCCGAGCAGGCGCGCGACGTCGGTGAACGAGCGCTGCTCGACGGCGTGCAGCCAGAGCGCGGCCCGCGCCTGGGGGTCGAGCGCGTGGAGCAGCTCCGCGCAGTAGAGCTGGTCGTCCCAGTCGCGCCCGTCCGCGTCCGGCGCGCCGTCCAGCGCCGCCACCACGCGGTCGTGCGGCTGCGCGTACACCTGGCAGTGGCGGCCGCGCCGGGCCGGCGACTGGGCGCGCAGGTAGCGCGCGAGCGCCCAGGGGAAGGTCCGGCCGAGATAGGCGCTGAAGGGGACGCCCGGCCGCGGCTCCCAGCGCAGCGTCAGCTCGGCCAGGATGAGCCAGCTCTGCTGGTCGAGGTCCGCCGCCTGCAGCGCCTCGGGCAGGCCGCGCCGCGCCCCGCGGTGCAGCGCGGCCCGCAGCACGGGCTGGACCGCCTGGTAGAGCGGCGCAAGCGCGGCAGCATCGCCGTGCTTGAAGCGCCGCGCCAATCGCTCCGGCCCGATGGTCAGCGCCCCGGCCCACGCACTCATCGCAGCCTCCGTCTCCACTTACTAGAACGTACGTTCTTATTGTAGCGCCCGGCCGGCAGCCGTCAAGAGGCTTGTGACCTTGCTGAGTCGTGGCTTTGCGTCTAGGCGCAGCGCCGCCGGGGAGCGACGCGAGCCGTCTGGACGCGGCGGGGAGTGGGCGTGGAGGCTATGAGCGCCCCTGCTCCCAGGCCTCCGCAGCGCGCACGACGGCGCTCACGGCGGCGGCGTCCGCGCCGCAGGCGTCGGCGAGGGTGGCCACATCCTGATCCCAGGTGTGGGGCAGCGGCCGAGCGCGCAGCAGCAGTCGCGGCAGCATCGCGGGCGGACAGCCGAGCGCGGCCGCCAGCTCGCTCTCGTCCCAGCTCTGCGCCTGGGCGTAGGGCACGAGCACGGCGGCCAGGAACCCCGGCCGGCGCGTGGCCTCGGCCACGAGGTGGGTCAGCAGCCCCTCGTAGCGCAGCGCCTCCTCCGCGATCGAGTTGGAGCCCGCGGCGGGGGGCGGCGCCGGCGGCTGCGGGGCCGGCGCCGCGGGGTGCAGCGGCGCCGGCGGCGGGGTTGCGGACGGCGGCCGCGCGTCCTTCTGCCGCTGCCGCGCGGCCAGCCACACCTGTACGCGGTCGAGCAGCTCCTGGGTGTTGAATGGCTTCGTCAGGTAGTCGTCGGCGCCGGCGGCGAACCCCGCATGGCGCTGCGCGTCGCTCGCCAGCGCCGTGAGCATGATGATCGGCAGATGTTGCTCGTCCTCGGCAGCGCGCACTCGGCGGCACACCTCGAAGCCGTCCACGCCGGGCAGCATCACGTCGAGCAGCATCAGATCGACGTCGGCGTCCAGGCGCTCCAGGGCCGTCGCGCCGTCTTCTGCGCTCTCGACGTCGTAGCCCGCCGTGGTTAGCACGTCCGCCACTAGCTCAGCGGCGGAAGGCTCGTCCTCGACGATCAGGATGCGGGGTCGTGGTGGTTGCACGTTGCCTCTCCGGTGGCGCGAACGCCGGGACTGCAGGACCCGCGAGCACGGTAGCAAGGCGAGCACGCGCCCGGCGCCACCCCTCGGCAAGGGGCGAGTGAAGCTCGACTGGCCGGACCGCGGCGCGACGCGGCGGCCCATCGCTCCCTCGCCGCGGGGGCCGTCACGCCTTGGCGAAAGGGAAGTCGGCGGGCAGCGGCTGGCCCAAGCCGCGCGCCCGCGCCTGCTCGTACACGGCCGCCGCCAGCGCGACGTCCTGCACCGCCGTGCCCACGGACTTGAACAGGGTGATCTGGGCGGGGGCGGTGCGGCGCGGCGCGCGGCCCACCACGAGGTCGGCTAGCTCGTGCGCGGCGTCGGGGCTGAACGTCTCGCGCGCGGCCAGCGCATCCCCGGCCTCGCCGAACACGCCCTCGCGCGTGTCGACGACGACGACCGCCGCCCGCTGGAACGTGGCCGGGTCGATCTCACGCTGGTCTGGGCGGGCCGTGCCCACCGAGTTCACGTGCGTGCCGGGCGCCAGCCACTCGGCGGCCAGCACGGTCTGCGGCGAACGGACCGCGGCCACGACGAGCCCCGCCACGTCGCCGTCGCCGTGGCCGCGCACGGCGGCGCGTCCGTCGGCCACGGCCTCGACGGGAATCCCCAGCCGCGCGCTCATCTCGGCCGCGAAGCGCTCGCGGTTGGCGGCCGTGGGGCTCCACACGCGGGCGCCGCGCGCCAGGCCGATCGCGTGCATGGCTTCCAGCTGCGCCCGCGCCTCGACGCCCGAGCCCAGCACCGCGACCGTCGTCGGCTCGTCACGGGCCAGCAGCCGCGTGGCCACGGCGCTGGTGCCGCCGGTCCGCAGCGTGGTCAGGTGCTGCGCGTCCATGATCGCGTGCAGCGCGCCGTCGGCCACGCTGTACAGGGCGATCATGTAGCGGACGCCCTGGCCGGGGCAGAGGTTCATCGCCTTGAAGCCCATCCAGCCTGCCGCTTCGAGCACGGCTGGCCCCATGCGCAGCCAGCCCTGGCCGGCCTTCACGTTCAGCCGCTGCGGCTGGGTCACCTGGCCCTCGCCCTGCTCGCGGAAGGCGCGTTCCATGGCCGTCACCGCGTCGGCCATCGTCACCGCCGCGCGCACGTCGTCGTGGGTCAGCAGCAGTACCATGCTTTCTCCGGCGCGGTCAACGATTGGGCAGCGGGGCGCGGCGCACCATACCCGACCGGCATCCTGGCCGTCCTCCGCGCCCCAACCCTGGGCCATTATACCCAGACCAGCGCGCGCGGCAGGGCAATCGGGACCGCTGCGGCGCCCAGGATGCGCTTTGTGCCACAGCATTCACACAGATCAGTCGAGGAGCATGGCATGCGCTTCACGCCGCGCGCCATACCAGCATCGCCAGCCGAAGGCCCACCTCTGGGCCTGGGCCATCACCGCTGGGCGAGCTAGCCATAGGGCTGGGCCTCATCGTGGGCCTGTTCACGGGCATCGCCGCCTTCTTCGGCGGCCTGATGAACGCCAGCTACCGGCTCGGCGGAACGGTGAGCACGAACCCGGTCCGGTTCATCCTGGCTACCTGGCTCGTCCTGGCGTGGAAGGTGGCGGGCTGGTGGGCCTGGACCGCAGGGTGCGGCCACGCCTCGGCACGCCGTGGTGGCCCGCGCGCCGGGGTTCCGCCAGCCGAAGACGCCGGCGCGAATTCCCCAGAGCCGCCTGAGCGGGTGCCGCGCTCGCGGCGCTCGGGCGGGGCCCTTCGTGTGCGCACGCCCCGGTCGGCGGCTACTGGAGCGCGCCGACCTGCTCGATCCAGCCCGACTGGGCGATCTCGTCGACGAAGTGGTTGTCGATGAAGTCGTCGGGAGACGCCGCGGCGGCGCCTGGCACGTCCATCACCTGGAGGATCGAGGCGACCGCCTCCGGCGGCACGCGGAAGTCCGGGCGGCCCCACAGCTCGCGGTAGTAGCGGTAGGTCTCGTCTAGCACGGCCGGATCGTCGGTCTGGGTGTACTTGCCGATGATCGCCTTCGTGCCGTCGGCGTCGCGGCGCCCGACGGCCACCGCCTTCACGTAGGCGCGCAGGAAGCGGCGCACTTCCTCGCCGTGGTCCCGCCCCCAGGCCGGGGTGATGCCCACGGCCGTCTGCATGAACGGGATGTTCAGGTCGGTGATGTTCGCGATCTGCGTCAGGCCGAGGTCGAGTGCCTTCAGGTTCGCCGGCGGCGAGAACAACGAGGCGTCGGCCAGGCCCTGCGCCACCAGCGTGAGCTGCTCGGGCGTGCCCTGCGTGTGCTGGATCTGCACGTCGCGGCCCGGCTCCAGGCCGAAGTGCCGCAGCGTGATGAGCGTCGCCGAGGTACTGGACGAGCCGGGCAGCGTCGCGACCATCGTCTTGCCACGCAGGTCCGGCGGCGTGGCGATGCCGCTGCTCGCGCTCGCGAAGAGCGTGTACGACAGGCGGTTGACCACCCCGGCGATCGCCACGATATCGGCCCCCGCGAGCCGGGTGGGTATCGTGTTCGCGCCGAAGCCGATCGGCGTGTCGCCGGTCACCACGCCCTGGTCGGTGCGCGTGCCACTGAGGAACACCAGCTCGACGTCGAGGCCCTGCTCACGGAACAGCCCCTGCTCGTAGGCCACCCAGACCGGCGTGAGCGAGCCGCCGGGCGCCGCCCAGGCCACACGCACGGCGAGCGGCGCGGGCGGGGTCGTCGCGCTGGCGCTCGGCGCGCTGGTCGCGCTGGGAGCCGCGGGCGCGCTCGGCGGCGCCGCAGCAGGCGCGCAGGCCGCCAGCAGAGCGGCGAGCAGGAAGCCGCACAGCCACTGTGCTCGCGTCGTCATAGGGGCTTGTCCACCGCGGGGGCCGCGTCGGGCGACGCCAGCCGCTTGCGCCAGATCTCCTGCAGCACCGTGAAGCCTTGACGCGCGTAGAAGTCGCGGGCGCCGACGTTCGCCGCGCTCACGTAGAGCTGGATCGCGTCGAGCCCGCGCGCCTCGGCCCAAGCGGTCAGGTAGTCCACCAGCTGCCGCGCCACGCCGTAACGCCGGTGCGACGGCCGCACGTACAGCGCGGACAGCTCAAGCCACTGGCCGCGACGAAAGATCGGCGGCTCGAGGTGCGTCTCGGCGATCAGCAGCCCCACCGCCTCGTCCCCGTCCCAGGCCAGTATCCAGAGCGCGTCGGGCTGGTCGACCGCGCGCGTGAACGCCTCGGCCAGGTACGTGGGCCACGCGTCGCTCAGCTCGAACGCCTTGTCGAAGGTCGCGTTGTAGGCGTGCAGCGCGCCGAAGAGCTCCGACACGCGCGGCAGGTCAGCCGGCGTGGCGGGGCGGACGGCGATCGCCGGCCGCTGGGCGGCTGGCGCCGACTCGCCGGCCGCGCGGCTGGGGCGCGCTCCTTCCCCCGCGGCGGCCCCGCCCTCAGCGGCCGCCATGCGCCGCTCCTCGCATCGGACACCCGGCTGGTGCCATCCCGTCCTCCCGTTCAGGCCGCTCGGACGCGGCCCCGGACAGATGATACGCCAGGCCCTCGCGCAGGCGCACGGCCGGGCGCGGCCGGTGCGCGCCGCCGCGCGGCCGGGCTATAGTGGGGCCAGCCGGGTGGCGGGGGCGGTCAGTGACGCGCCGTGGCCACGGCGCACGGGTCAGCGCGCGAAGGAGAGAGGCATGGCGGCGGCGAGCGAGCGGCTGGCGGGACAGACGGCCATCGTGACCGGAGGCGGGAGCGGCATCGGCGCGGCGGTGTGCCGGGGGCTGGCGGCGGAGGGGGCGGCCGTCGTGGTGGCCGACCTGGCGCCGGAGGGGGCCGCGGCGACCGTCGCCGCCATTACGGCGGCGGGCGGGCGCGCGGTGGCCGTCCCGGTCGACGTGAGCGATCCGGCCAGCGTGCAGGCGCTCGTCGAGCGCGCCGTCGCGGCGTTCGGCGCCATCGACATCCTCGTGAACTGCGCGGGCATCACTCGCTACGACAGTATCCTCGACCTGCCCGTCGAGGCCTGGGACCGCGTGCTGGCCGTCAACCTACGCGGCACGTTTCTCTGCACCCAGGCCGTCCTGCGCCACATGGTGCCGCGGCGCCGCGGGCGCGTCGTCAATTTCGCGTCGGCGCGCGGCGTCGAGGGGCAGGCGCGCGGCTCGCACTACGCCGCGTCGAAGGGCGGCGTAATCGCCTTCACCAAGTCCGTGGCGCTGGAGATGGCGCCCCACGGCATCACCGTCAACGCTATCGCCCCCGGCACGACCGACACCGCCATGTGGCGCGGCACGAAGTCCGACGAGGAGATCGCCCGGCTGCGACAAACGCTGCCGCTCCACTCGGCCGAGGACGCCGTGGGCCTCGTGCTGATGCTCGTCGGCGACGACGCCCGCTCGCTCACCGGCCACCTGCTGCTGCGCGGCATCCGCATGGGCGAGTAGGAGGCTGCCCCGCGGCCGGCGCGCCCGCTAAGCGTCTGGGCCAGGATGGCATGTAGGCTGGGCGGCGCTCAAACTGCACACCATCCTTGGAACCCAGCACAGATGGCACTGTTATTGCGTCTCCTGCCGCATGCAAGCGCTAGGATACAGTTTGCGAAGCGGTGCCTGTCCGGGCGGCGGCGCTCTCCGCACGGCCCCAGACCGCCACTCGCCGCGCTGGCCCAGCCTGGCTCGCGGCGCTCCGCGCCCATGGGCCAGCCGCCCAGAGAGCCGCGGTCCGCGAGCGCCGACCAGGTGCTCGGCCCCGCGCCCCGCCTTTGGCGGTGTCCTGCCCGGGGCCCAGCCATGTCGATGAAGCGCGTGAGCAGCCTGGCGCTCGGCATCCTGACCGCCGTCGGCGGCTTCGTCGACATGGGCGGTATCATCACGTCGGCCCAGGCGGGCGCCCACTACCGCTTCGCGCTGCTCTGGACGCTGGTACCCGGCGTGATCGGCCTCGTCGTCTACGCCGACATGGCCGGGCGCGTCGTGATCGCCTCCGGCCGCACGCTGTTCGACGTGATCCGCGACCGGCTCGGCTTTCGCCTGGCGCTCTTCCCGCTCGTGGCGACGGCGATCGTCAATACCCTGACGCTGGTGGTCGAGATCGCCGGCATGTCGCTCGCCCTCCAGCTCGCGACGCAGCTGCCCTATCGCGTCGGGATCGTCGTCACGGCGCTGCTGCTCACCCTCATCCTCTGGAAGAGCAGCTTCGACGCGCTGGAGAACGGCAGCGCGCTGCTCGGGCTCGCCATGCTGGTCAGCGTGGTCGCGCTCGTCCAGCTCATGCCGCCGTGGGGGGAGATCGGCCGCGCCGTCGTCCACCCGACGCTCGCCGACGTCGACTCGCTGCCGGCTTACCTGTTCGCGGGGATCAGCCTGCTCGGCGGCTACATGACCCCTTACCAGTTCTACTTCTATTCGTCGGGCGCGTTAGAGGACGAGTGGACGGGCGAAGACCTGCTGGTGAACCGCGTAACGTCCGTGCTCGGGTCGATCTTCGGCGCCGGCATCGCCTTCGCGCTGATCGTCGGCGCCGCGCTCGTGCTCTATCCGCAGGGCGCCGACGTGAACACGCTGGGCGACGCCGGGCAGCCCATCCAGCAGGCGCTCGGCGGCTGGGGCTGGGCGCTGTTCATCCTAGGTGCCTTCGCCGTCTCGATGGGCGCCGGCCTCGAGACGGCGCTGAGCGGCGCCTACGCCGTCTGCCAGTACTTCGGCTGGGACTGGGGCAAGAAGGGCCGGCCGCGCCAGGCGCCGGTCTTCCACCTCGGCTACCTGGTCATGCTCGTGCTGGCGGTGGCGCTCGCTGCTAGCGGCATCGACCCAATCCAGCTGACGATCGTGACCCTGGCGCTGGCCGCGGCCACGCTGCCCTTCACGTTCCTGCCGCTGCTGATCGTGGCCAACGACGCCGACTACATGGGCGACCAGAAGAATACCCTCGCCACCAACGTCGTCGCCACGGTGATGCTCGTCGTGCTCGGCGCCGTGACGCTGGCCGTCATCCCGCTGCTCGTGCTCACGGGCGGCGGCTCCTGAGGAGGCTTTAGCATGGACCTGGGCAAGCATGTCGTGGACAAGGAGCTATTGGACGTCCACGGACTGCGCGCGGGCAAGGTGGACGACCTGCTGCTGGTGGTGCCCAACGACGCCCCCGAGGGCGCGCTGCCCGAGGTCGCCGCGATCATCACGGGGCCGCTCGCGCTCAGCCGCCACCTGCCGCGCTGGGTGGAGTGGCTGGCCCGCCAGACCTATCGTCTCCTCGGCGTCGCGGACCCGCGGCCGGTCACGCTGCCCTGGTCGCACGTCACGGCCATTGACGTGGTCGTACACTTGGACGTGGACCGCGCCGCCGCGTGCCTGCTCGTCGTGCAGGACGCCGTGGCGCGGCGGTTTATCTGCCGGCTGCCCGGCTCGTAGGCGGGCGCGGGGGCCTTCGCATGGAGCTGTACTATCAGGCACTCATCGACAAACCGGTGGTCACCGCCGATGGCGAGCGGATCGGCCGCGTGGCCGATCTTGCCGCCGAGGCGCGGGGCGAGCGGCTCTACGTCACCGCGCTCCTGGTCGGGCCTGGCAGCCTGCTGCGCCGCATCTCCTTCAAGCGCGTGGCGCAGCTCGATCCGGCGGCCGCGCGCCAGATCCCGTGGGAGCTGGTAGCGCGGATCGGGCGAGACATCCGCCTTCGGGTAGACGCCGCGGCGCTCGCGCGCCTCGACGCGGAGGCGGCCACGGCCGTGCGGACAGCGGATTCCATGCCGGAGAAGACGCCGTGACCGATCTCGTCGCCTGGGCCATCAGCGCGCTCGTCGCCGTCTTGCTGGCAACGTTTATCTGGAGCCTCGCTAGCCTGCGCGCGCTGCCCACCCACGGGCGCCCGTACACGCGCACGTACGACAGGCTGGGCCACTTCCTCACTATGAGCGAGAACCCGGACTACCACGAGAATCCCGGCGAGGACTCGGCGGCCGGGCCCGACGTGGTGCTGGACGTGGGGCCGCGCGCCGAGCAACCGAAAGCGCCCTAGCTCGGCGACATCTCGCGTGGGATCACCGCGATGCAGCCATCAGCCTCTAGGACGGCGTAGCGCACGTCCTGAAGGCGGTCGTAGCCGCGCCGGCGGAGCGCCTCCATTAGGTCGTCCCGCGTCATGCACTGCTCGCGGAGCTGTGCCGGAATCACCTGGCCGTCGTGGACCAGGACCGCCGGCGCACACATCAACTCAACAGGCGGCGCACGGCCGGCACCCGGGAGACGAGCAGGACGAGCAGGCGATGTTCGCCATCACGACGACCAGCACGAAGTCGTACGTGGTCATCTGTCCTAGCTCGCGGGCGCCCAGCAGCCGCAGGCCGACGATGACGAACGCGTAGACGATCGCGGTCTTGGCGACGCTGCTGAGGGCGGTCGGGAGATCGGGATAGGAGAAGACCGCGCCCAGCCAGGCGTCCAGCAGCGGTGGCACGCGCTACACGCGCTGTCCCGCCTCGACCACCGCGCTCTGGAGGTCGCGCGCCTCGCGGCGCGCCTCGCGCTCGGCCAGCGCGCGGAACTGCGCCTGCAGGCGCTCCAGCTCCTCGTCGGATAGCTCTTCCAGCGCGGCGAGGGAGGTGTGCGCGTGGCGCTCGGCGCGCAATAGCTCGTCCAGCTTGAGGTGAAGCGCCTTCGCGTCGCGGTTCTGCGTGTTTTGGATCAAGAACACCATCAAGAAGGTCACGATCGTCGTACCCGTATTGATGACCAACTGCCATGTATCCGAAAAGCCGAAGAACGGCCCCGACGCTGCCCAAACCAGAATAACCAAGGCAGCAAGCAGAAACGCCCAGGGCGATCCCGTGACACACGACGTCCAATGCGCGAACCAACGGAACTTCTCGTTCACCACGCCGCCTCCTCGCGTCAACCAATATGCCGCCTCTCGCAGCATCGACGGTCGCAAGGCAAGACTCGTGCCAACCCTTGAAAATCCTGGTGAGCGCGACGCTGTGGTGTCGGCGTTACCCTCCAACCGCGGCATCTGGACCGCCGATCAAGACTTCTTCGGGCGCGGCCTGCCGATCTGAACCAAGGAAACGCCACGGGCGGGGCTGGCGGCGGGCGAGTCGTCTCAGGCGGTGGGACGCACGCGGCGGATGGGGAGCCAGCAGGGCCTTACAGCCCAACGTAGCGGCTGTACAGGCTGCGGGCGACGAGGGGATCGGTGGTGCCTTTGATGAGGGCGCGAGCGTCGGGGAAGATCGTGATCTCGTAGTCGGGCAGGCGCAGCCGCAGGAGGTTCTCGTTGTAGCTGATCGCGCCGGCGCCGGCGAGCCGGGCCGCTAGCTCGGCCAGGGCGATCCGCGGCCGGCCGGGCACCACCACCTGCAGCGTGTTGCGGCCGCACAGCTCAAGCGTGTAGCTGCCCACCTGGGCGTCCAGGTACTCGTAGCGCCCTTGCTGGCAGGTGGGGCAGTCGGCGTTCGGCGCCCCAAGCTCTAGCCGGTGGTAGGTGTTCTCCCAGACGTCCAGCCAGACCAGCGCGCGGTTCAGCTTGTCCGTGGCGCCGACCAGCAGCTTCAGCCCCTCGGCCGCCGCCAGGTTGGCGATCACGCCTACGGCCGGCGCCAGCACGCCGGCCGTGTCGCACGTCGGCAGCGTGCCGGGAGGCGGGCTCTCGGCGAACACGCAGCGCAGGCAGGGCGTCTCGCCGGGGATCACGGGGAAGGTCGTGCCGTAGGCGCCAATCGCCGCCGCGTAGACCCACGGGACGCCGTGCTTCACGCAAGCGTCGTTCAGCAGGTAGCGCGCCTCGAAATTGTCGGTGCCGTCGAGCGCCACGTCGGCCCCCGCCAGTAGCGCCTCGACGTTGGTGGCGTTCAGGTCGGCGACTACCGGCTCGACCGTCACGTCCGGGTTGATGCGGTGGAGCTTCGCGGCAGCCGCCACGGCCTTCGGCAGGTCGGCCGCCAGGTCGTCCTCGTCGAAGAGCACTTGCCGCTGCAGGTTGCTCCGCTCGACGTAGTCGCGGTCCACGATCGTGAGCCGCCCCACGCCCGCGCGCACCAGGACGTTGGCGACCACCGTGCCGAGCGCACCGCAGCCCACGAGCAGCGCGCGGGCGCCCGCCAGGCGGGCCTGCCCGGCCTCGCCGATGCCCGGAAACAATACCTGCCGCGAGTAGCGCTCCACCGACCTAACCCCTCCGGCCCCCCTTCCCTATCAAGGAAGGGGGGAGCCGGTTATACTGGCGAAGTGCGTTCCCCCTTCCCGCATCCGGAGGGGGTGAGGGGGGTAGGTCACCCCCCGGCGACCGCTGGGACGATCGACACCTCGTCCCCCGTCTTCAGGCCGGTGTCCAGCCCTTGCAGGAAGCGCACGTCCTCGCCGTTCACGTACAGGTTCACGAAGCGGCGCAGCTCGCCGTTCTCGTCCTTGAGCCGCTGCTCCATGCCCGGGTACTGCGCCTCGAGCTGGGCGATGCACTCGGCCAGGCTGGCGCCGCCGACGTCCACCTCGGCCGCGCCACCCGTCAGGGTTCGCAGAGGGGTAGGTATGCGTACGCGCACGCTCATCGCGCTTCTCCTCGATTGCCGCTGGGAAATGGCAGGGGCACGGGTAGCTAGGCTGGTTTCCACGGAGAGTGTAGGTGTGGCTGCCCCAAACCGACACACCATCCTTGACGAGACGCCTAGCCGGCGACGATGTCGCCCTCGATCGGATCGACGCGCACGCCCTGGTTGAGCGCCCACTCGACGGCGCGCTCAATCTCCGGCGTGTCGCCCGAGATCTCCAGAATGACCCAGCCCCGGTCCCGCGTCACGTTCGCCCGGCGGATGTTGGTGACCACGTCGAATTGGCGGCCCATGTTGTAGATTAGCGGCTGCGTGATCCGGTCGGGCGGGAAGGTAAACTTGACCCGCTGCTTCGCCATCGCGTGGCTCCTCTTCGAGCTATCAGCGTTCAGCAGTCAGCTATCAGCAGTCAGCTATCAGCAGTGTACCCGGTCGGCGGGCAAAATCTAACGTCAACCGCATGTCAGCTACGACGGGGCCGTCGCCACACGGGCACCGGCTGCTGATGGTTGATAGCTGACGGCTGACGGCTGATAGCTGACCGCGGATAGCTGACGGCTGACAGCTTCTCAGGCTACCGCCGCGGCCCCGCGCTGGTCCTGCGCCAGCGCCTCCTCGAACGCCTCCATCGTCGCGGCGATCGTCACCGGCGGCGCCAGCCGCTCCGCCACCGCCTCGGGCGTCTTCAGGCCGTTGCCCGTCACGTACACTACCACCGTCTCGTCGGGATCGATGTGCCCGCCCTCCGCCAGCTTGCGGGCCACCGCCACCGACACGCCGCCCGCCGTCTCCGCGAAGATGCCCTCGGTCTGCGCCAGGAGCTTGATTCCCTCGACCACCTCGGCGTCGGTCACCGACACGGCCCAGCCGCCCGTCTCCTTGATCACCTTGAGCGAGTAATAGCCGTCGGCGGGGTTGCCGATCGCCAGCGACTTCGCGATCGTGTCGGGCTTCACCGGCGCCACGTTCAGCGTGCGCCGGTCGAACGCGTCCACCACCGGCGCGCAGCCGGTCGCCTGGGCCACCGTCATGCGGGTGCGCGGCGGCGCGTCGACGAGCCCCACCTTGTGCAGCTCCTGGAAGCCCTTCCAGATCTTCGTGAACATGGAGCCGCTGCCCGTGGGCACGATCGCGTGGTCCGGCGTGCGCCAGCCGAGCTGCTCGGCCACCTCGTAGGCCAGCGTCTTGCTGCCCTCGGCGTAGTAGGGCCGCACGTTGATGTTGGCGAAGGCCCAGCCGTACTTGTCGGCGATCTCGCTGCACAGGCGGTTCACGTCGTCGTAGTTGCCGTGGACGGCCACCAGCGTGGGGTCGTAGATGCCGATGTTCGTGATCTTGCTCGGCTCCAGATCGGCCGGGATGAACACGACGGCGCGCATCCCCGCGCGGGCGCCGCAGGCGGCCACGGCCGCGGCCAGATTGCCTGTCGAGGCGCAGGCGAACGTGTCGAAGCCAAACGCCCGCGCCCGCGTGCCGGCAATCGCGACGGGCCGGTCCTTGAACGAGAACGTCGGGTTCACCGTATCGTTCTTGACGTAAAGATGATTCAGGCCGAGCAGCCGGCCCAGGTTCTCGGCCTTGACCAGCGGCGTGCAGCCGGCGTAAGTCTCGATGATCGGCTCGTCCTCGACGGGCAGCAGCGCCCGGTAGCGCCAGATCGTCTGCGGGCCGGCGGCGATGGCCTCGCGGCTCACTAGCGGGCGGATGGCATCGTAGTCGTAGGCGACCTCGAGCGGGCCGAAACACAACTCACAGACGTGGATCGGCAGTAGGCCGTACAGGTGGCCGCACTCGCGGCACTGCAAGCCTCGCAGTCGGCTCATGGCGTCTCCTCCTCAGAGCAGTCAACGTCTCTGTCCCCAGCCTGGACGAGAGAGTCGCGTCCGGAGGAAGACAACGAAAAACCCCTTACACACGAGCATAAGGGGTTTGAACAACGTTGTCTGTCCCCTTATCTTCCAGATCAAGTCTGGCGGAATTGGCACCTTCTCACCTGGTGACGACGCCGCGCGACGGGGATCCGTCGGGGAGCGCTGACCGCCGGCTCAGGCCGGGCGGTGTGCCACCGGGGAGGGGTTGCCGGGCTTCATCGGGCCGTCTCCCTCCACCTCTCTTGATAAGGGCAATATTCAATTGTCGGCTGGAGCAGTGTTTCCCGACTATAGCGCGGCGCCGCCGCGAGTGTCAAGGTAAGTGCTATGCTGGAGCAAGGCTCCCGGAGGACGACGATGCCCCGCCCGCCGCGCCCGCGCGCCCTCGCCACCCGCCTGGCGCACGTCGGCCGCTCGATGCCGCCCGTCGCCAACGCGCCGGTCGCGCCGCCGCTCTACCAGAGCACGGCCGGCCGCTTCGCCAGCCTGGACCAGCTCGAAGCCATCCTGGCCGGCGACGAATCCGGCTACTTCTACTATCGCTACGGCACGCCGAATCACGCGCTGCTGGAGCGTATCGTCGCCGACCTGGAGGGCGCCCCGGCCGCGGTCGCCGCCGCCTCCGGCATGGCCGCCCTCAGCGCCACACTGTTCGCGCTGCTCGCGGCCGGCGACCATGTGCTCGTCGACCGCCACAGCTACGGCGGCACCTACGCGCTCGTCACCTCGGAGCTACCGCGCCTGGGCATCGCCGCCGCGTTCGTCGATCTGGATGCGCCCGACGCGCTCGCCGCGGCCGTGCAGCCGCGCACCCGCCTGCTGCTGCTGGAGACACTCACCAACCCGACGCTGCGCGTCACCGACCTGCCGCGCCTGGCCGCCGCGGCCCACGAGCGCGGGCTGCTGGTCTGCGTGGACAACACGTTCACCACGCCCTGCCTGATCCAGCCGCTGGCCCACGGCGCCGACCTCGTCTGGCACTCGACCAGCAAATATTTCGGCGGCCAGAGCCAGGTGCTCGGCGGCGTCGTGGCCGGCCCGGAGAACCTGGTAGCGCGCATCCGCGAGACCGTGATCCACCTCGGCGTGGCGGGCGGCGCCTTCGACACCTGGCTCGCCGCCCAGGGGCTGGCGACGCTCGCCCTGCGCGTCGAGCGCGCAAGCGCGAGCGCCCTGACAGTCGCGCGCCACCTAGAGGAGCACTCCGCCGTCGCGCGGGTCCACTACCCGGGCCTACCCAGCCACCCCCAGCACGCGCTGGCCGAGCGCCTCTACCCGCACGGCCACGGCGGCATGCTGTCCTTCGAGCTAACCGGCGGGGAGGCCGCGGCGCGCGCCTTCCTGGCCGGCCTGCGCCTGATCGAGTTCGTGCCCAGCCTGGCTGACGTGACGACGACCGTCACCTATCCCCTCGCCACCTCCCACCGTGGGCTGCCGCCCGAGGCGCTGGCGGCGATGGGTGTGGGCCCGGGCCTAGTGCGGCTGTCGATTGGCATCGAGGCCGTCGCAGACGTGCTCGCCGACCTCGACGCGGCGCTGGCTGGCGGATAGGCGCGAGCCCATGCACCGACTCCTGCTCGCGGCGGTCCTGCTTCTTGTCCTCGGCCGTTGGCCGTGCCCGGTCGCGGCGCAGGACCTCATCCGCGGCCCGGTCACGCCGCTCGACCAGAGCAGCGTGCAGCTTGCCGTAGACAGCCGGCAGCCGCTCGGCCAGGTGGGCGAGCCCGATGGCAGCGCCAGCTACCGCCTGCGCGGCTGGGCGGCGGACCTGTCCAACCCCGGCGGGCCCGGCATCCGCCAGATCGTCGCCTATCTCGACGGGCCCTCCGACCGCGGCCGGCTGCTCGGCTGGGCGCGCGTCGGCCTGGCCCGCCCCGACGTGGCCACGGTGTTCAACGACCCGGGGCTCACTCGCTGCGGGTTCGAGCTAACCTGGCCGGTGACGGAGGTGCCGCCGCAGAGCGAGCCCGTCCACACCTACATGATCTACCTCTACCTGGACACGGAGCGCGGCTGGGTCGGCGCCCGCCTGCCCGTCGCGTTGACCCTCGCGGCCGACAGCACGCCGGAGACCTGACCCCGCGCAAGCCTTGCAAAGTACCAAATAAACGTATATTCTTGATTTGGCCTACCCCCAAGGCCGCGGCTTCCCCGAGTGCCCCCACGCTCGGGCAAGCCGTTGGTTGCGACCGACGGCGCGGCACGCTATCTGCATCGCTTCCGGCTGGAACCAGCTCGCGGCGGAGCGCCCGACGTGGGGGCGGGCGTCCCGCCACACTGGGGCCTGCGGGCCCCGGGGAGGTGAACCAGATGGCGCTGATCGAGAAGCACATCGACGTCGACGTGCCCGTGCGCACCGCTTACAACCAGTGGACGCAGTTCGAGTCCTTCCCGCGCTTCATGGAGGGCGTGGAGGAGGTGCGGCAGCTTGACGACTCCCACCTGCACTGGCGCGCCAGCATCGGTGGCAAGACCGAGGAGTGGGACGCGGTCATCACCGAGCAGATCCCTGACGAACGCATCGCCTGGCGTAGCACGTCGGGCGCGCAGAACGCGGGCGCGGTCACGTTCCATCGGCTGGGGGACCACCAGACGCGCGTGATGCTGCAGCTCGAGTACGACCCCGAGGGCTTCACCGAGAACGTCGGTAACGCCCTGGGCTTCATGGAGCGCCGCGTGGACGGCGACCTGCACCGCTTCAAGGACTTCATCGAGGGGCGCGGCGTCGCCACGGGCGCGTGGCGCGGCACGATCGACCAGAACAACGCCACGTAGCCCGCCCCCTCGGGACATCCCCGCCGCGGAGGCGTCAGGCGTCTCCGCTCGCGAGGCCTCGGCGCCGGCGACCCTGCACCACCCGTCGGCGCCGAGGCCTTCGCACGTCCGGCGTTCCCTGGCCGCCCGCAGCTGGACCGAGCGCGGGTGGCACGCGAGTTGCGCTCGCGCGGGGCACAGCGGCCCGCCCAGGCGCCACGAAGGGAGCAGGACATGTCGCAGCAGGACCAGCTTCGACCGCCCCAGCACCAGGATCGCCAGCCCGGCCTGGAAGCGCCGATGACGCCGCAGCCGCGCGAGCAGGACGCCACCTACCACGGCAGCGGCAAGCTCGCGGGCAAGGTCGCGCTCATCACGGGCGGCGATAGCGGTATCGGGCGCGCGGTCGCCATCGCCTTCGCGAAGGAGGGCGCCGACGTGGCGATC
>JAJPHF010000070.1 GCA_021325365.1 Pseudomonadota bacterium | reverse complement strand
TCAGCAACTGCCGTAGCTTCGCTGCCTGAGCTTGCCGCTCGGCGTTCCTGGCAGCCTCCTACCCTTTTTCTCACCCTACCTCTAGATCATTACTTCTGCCAAGCCGCTTAGAGATTGAGGAGCTTGACCGCGTTCTCGCCCAGGATGAGGTCTTTCTGGCGCGCGGTCAGGTCGGTGCGCTCGCGGATGCCGGCGACGGTGTGCGGCCACTCGGAGTCGAAGTGGGGGTAGTCGGTTGCCATCAGCACGTGGTCCTCGGGGATCTCTTCGAGCGCGCGGCCAAGGTGTCGCTCGTCGGCCTCGCAGGTGAAGTAGCAGTTCCGCTTCACGTACTCCGAGGGCGGCAGGGGCAGGTCGGCCTTGCGGGCGCGCGGCTCGCGCCGCGCCCACTCGTAGTCGTCGTCCATGCGGTGCATCCAGTACAGGGGGAACTCGGCGCTGACCTCGAAGAACGCGACCTTGAGCCGCGGGTAGCGCTCGAAGACGCCGCCCAGCACTAGCGCGACCAGCGCGGCGACGCAGTTCAGCGGGCGGCCAAGCACGTGCTGACTGTAGAAGGTGTCGAAGCGGTTGATCAGCTCGCCCATCGTGTTCGGGTGCACCATTAGCGGGACGTCTAGCTCCTGGGCCATCGCGTAGTAGGGGAAGAAGGCCGGGTCGTCGAGGTTGCGCTCGGGCGTGTAGACGACGAGGTGGCCGGCCTTGAAGCCCAGCTCCTTCACGGCGCGGCGCAGCTCGTCGGCCATCGCCGGCGGGTGCGCGGCCGGCGCCATGGCGACGGGCAGCAGGCGGTCCTCGTGGCCGCGCACCAGGTTGGCGACCCAGTTGTTGAACGCGCGGCAGAGCGCGGCGCCCAGCTCGCCGGGGTACTGGGTGGGGGTGCCGATGCGCGTGGGGAAGAGGAGCTGCTTGTCGATGCCTTCCCTGGCGGCGTCCTGGAGGCGACGCTCCATGTCCCAGCCGCCGCGCTGCCGCTCGGCGATCGCCTCCCAGCCGCGGTGGTCGTCGGGATCGTAGATGTAGTCGTGGCTGAAGGCCGCGCGCGCCTTCTGGTCCTCGCGGCTCAGGCGGTGGCGAAACTGCGCGTGCTGGTACTGGCCGGTGCCGACGCGCTCGGGCGTGTACGCGGCGAACGGGCCCTCCAGCTTGTACACCTCGTCCATGAAGTACTCTTCGCGCAGGTGAGAATCGAGGTCGACGATCATCGCCGGCTCCTTTCAGGGCGGGCCGCGCCCGCTGCTGGCCGAGAGCACCGAGGCTGGTCGGAGCACGCCGCATTATGGGGACGGGCGCGGCCCGGGTCAACTCGGCGGCTAGCCGGCCGGCGCGGCCTGGCGCGGGAGGACGCGCGTGCCGGCCAGGGTGATCGAGCGCTCGACCTGGTCGAGCGGCAGATCGGCCGCCGCGACGCGCAGCTGGACGTGGGTGACGCCGGCGCGAGCGTACTCCTCCAGGCGCGCGCTCACCGTCTCGGGTGAGCCAACGAGGCAGACCTCGTCGCCCACGACGTCGAGGAGCGGCGCATCGGGCGAGACCTTGCTGCCGTCGGGGGCCAGCAGGCCGCCGCCGCGGGCGTACATCGCGAGCGCGCGCTGGACGTAGGGGGCGCCCTCGGCGCGCGCCTGCTCGTCCGTCTCGGCGATGTACGTCAGCCGGTTCGCGCCGACGATGGCTCGCGCGGGGTCCTTGCCGGCGGCGGCGAGCGCCGCGCGGTAACGCCGCACCTGTGCGCGGATGTCCGTGAGGCGGTAGGCAGTCGAGGAGGTCCAGGCGTCGCCGTACTGGGCGGCGCGGCGGGCCGCCCGGGGCGCGGCGCCGCCGACCCAGATCGGCGGCCCGCCCGGCTGGACGGGCAGCGGGGTGATGCCCTTGGCGATGTGGACGAGGGAACCCTGGTACCCCGGCTCGCCGCGCCACAGCGCGCGCAGGGCCGCCAGCGTCTCGTCGATGCGCGTGGCCACTTGCTCGCGCGGGACGCCGAAGCGCTCCCAGACCGCCGGGCCGCCGGCGCCCACGCCGAGGATGAAGCGCCCGCCGCTGAGCTGGTCGAGCACGGCGCCATCGTAGGCCAGCCGCAGCGGGTGCCAGGCCGGCACCAGCGTCACGCCCGTGCCCAGGCGCAGCGTGGTGCGCGGCGCGAGGGCGGCCAGCGCCAGGAGCGGCGCGGGCAGGTGGGAGCCGCTCGGCCCCGTCGGATACGTCTCGCCCGCCCAGACCGACTGGAAGCCGAGGTCGGCGGCGCGCGCCAGCAGCGGCACGAAGGCGTCGAGGTGGCGGTCGAGCGTCGTGCGGGTGGTGTTCAGATCGAGGGCGAGTCCAAACTGCATCGGCCAGGCGTCCTTTCGCGGTGGGATGTCAAGCCGGCGCGAACGCCGCCACGCCGCGCTGCCTGGTCCCGCCGATCGGCGCACCGCCGGGGCGGCGGGCGCGGCGACGCGTGCCGGCTCCACCAGGACTATACTCGTGGAGTGGGCCGCCGCGCGCGGCCCGGTGGCCGCTAGGCCACCGCTGCCCGGGCGGGCGGGGTAGCGGGCCGCACGCGATGATCCCCAGTGGTAAGGGTACAGATCGAGCGCGTGCTCGAAGCTGCGGCCGTCCAGTTGGATCGGCCTACGCGGCGCGCGACCGCGACTGCACCCTGATCATCCGGCGCGACGCCTGCAACGCCGGGCGCCCCAGCGTGAACGGGTTCTTCATGGACGAGGTCTTCCCGGTGTTCGCGCGCGTGCTGACCGTCGACCAAGCGCTGGTCCTGATCGCGGCAGGGGCGGCGGCGCGGGTTCCGTAAGCCCTGGGAGGCCGCCGCGCCCTGCGCGGGTAGGAGTGCCGAGGACCGAGACGGCCTACCGCACGGAACTGGACGCCGCCCCCTGCGCGGGTAGGAGTGCCAGCGCGCTACTCGCAGGCATAGCCGCCCTGGCACGAGATGCCCAGCTCGCGCTGGACCGCCCGCAGCGGGCGGAAGTCGACCACGCGGTCGAGTGGGAAGTCCTTTCCCGCGAGGTCGGGATCGCTGTCCGTGACCAGCCGCACCGCCTCCTGCAGCTCACGCTCCGTCGAGCCGCCCAGATCGCCGGTGGACATCGCCGCCATCACTAGCGGGACCGCCTCGCGCGCGACATCGCGGTCGAGCTGAGTGGCGTCGGCGGCGATCTCCGCGGCCGCCGCAGGATCGCGCTGGATGAACAGCAAGCCGCGCAGCATCGCCCGGAGCCACCCCTTCACCGTCGCGTCGTGCTCACGCAGATAGTCCACGTGCGCCCCGAAGCCGCCTTGCGGCTGTACGAACAGCTTGGTGGAGTCGGCGATGATCGGGAAGCCCTCGCGCTTGAGGCGAATCGCCGGATCGGGCAGCAGCGCCGTGCCGGCGATCTGGCCGCTCACCATGCCGGCGATGCGCGCGCTGCTCGGCCCAAGGTTCACGTAGGTCACCGACGCCGGGTCCACCCCCAGCGAGGCCAGGATGCGGTGCGTCGCGAGGTCTCCCGAGTTCCCCACGCCGCCGATGGCCACTGGCTGGCCGGCGAGGTCCGCTGGCGTGCGCACCCGGTCGGGGTTAACGACCAGGTGGAAGTTCGAGGTGTAGTAGGGACCGAAGAGGTAGCGCACGTCGGCGCCGCGGGCGGCGCCCACGAACACGCAGCCAGAGCAGGCGAGGTCCAGCTCGCGGTTGATGAGCGCCGCCGTCTCCGCCGCGGATGGCATCTCCTGCACCTGCACGTCGATGCCCTCCTCACGGAAGTAGCCCTGCTGCTCGGCGACGGAGAGCGGCAGCGTGTAGTCCAGGTCGAGCGTGGGCACGGCGAGCCGGACCGTGGTCGGCGCGGCGGGCGGGGCGGCGGCGGCGCTCCCCCCCGTGCTGGACGTCTCGGCGGCGAGCGGCTGCGGTGGTCCCGGCGCGCCTGGCTGGGCCGGCAGCGCCGGACTGCAGGCGACGAGCGCCACCAGGCCCCAGCCGCACAGCCAGCGGCCGCGCCAGCGAGGCCAGTCCATCATCCCTAGCCCTTCCACAGGCGCTGGCTGGCGATGCGGGCGCCCTCGGCCAGCGCGTCGAGCTTCGCCCAGACGATGCTGGTCGGCATGTCCGCGGAGCGCGCAGTGCTCGCGAAGCCGCAGTCCACGCCCGCGATGACGCGCTCGCGCCCGACCAGGGCGGCGAAGCGCTCGATGCGCTGGGCGACCAGCTCGGGGTGCTCGACTGTCACCGACGCTTGCGTGACCACGCCGGGGATCAGAATCGTGTCGTCGGGCAGCGCGACCGACGCCCAGTCCTTCCACTCGTGCTCGTGGCGCGGGTTCGCGGCCTCGAAGGAGTGGGCGCCCGCATGGATCTTCACGAGAATATCGACCACGTGGCGCAGCTCCAGGTCGTGGACGCGCGGCCCGAAGGCGATGCTGTAGCAGGTGTGGAAGCGGACCCGCTCGCGGGGGATGCCGCGCAGCGCGTGGTTCAGCAGCTCCACGTGCTGCTCGGCCCAGCGGCGATACTCCGCGATGCTGAGTTCCGGGCACCGCATGTAGTGCGTGACGAGCTGCGGATCGTCGACCTGCAGCAGGAAGCCGGCCTCGACGATGGCCAGGTACTCCTCGCGCAGCGCCTCGGCGACGGCGGCCTCGTACTCCGCGTCCGTGCGGTAGTACTCGTTGGGGCGGCGGTAGGCGACCTGGTTGGGCGACACCGCGGGGATGAATGCCTCCTCGGCGCTCACCTCGCGCAGGGCCGCCCTCAGGTTCTCGATGTCGCGCTGTAGCTGCGCGTGCCCGCGGTAGCTGACCGGGCCCGTGCACACGAGCTGGCGGGGCGCCCGGCCCGGCCCGGCGCCCGCCGCCTCCAGCTCGGGCTGATAGTACTCGGGGAATGCCAGCAGCTCGCGCGAGCCTGCGAGGTAGTGGCGCGCTCGCGCTACGGCGCCCGCGTCCCCCGCGACCTCGCGCCGCTCGAAGCCGCCGAGGCGCTCCTCCGCGTAGAGGATGAAGCCCGGCTTGCCCACCTCGCCGTCGTTGATCACGTCGAGGCCGTGCTCCACTTGCTGGCGCACGATATCCACCACGGCGCCGCGCAGCCGCGCCTCGAAGGCCCGCTCGTCAATCGGGTCGCCCACCATCTTGGCGCTGAGCATGGGCAGCATGTCGTCGGAGCGCGGCAGGCTCCCTACGTGCGTGGTCAGGATGCGGTGCGTGCTGCGCTTCATCGCGGACTAGCCTTGCCACTCGTAGCTGAGGTCCGCGATGGGCGGGCGAAAGTCGCCGCCCCATCCCGGCGGGCGCGGCAACTGGTCCGCGCCCGGGAACCCGCGCGTGCAGTACAGCTCGAACAGGTTGCCCGACGGGTCGCGGAAGTACATTAGCGCCTCGACCCCGTGCCGGGTCCAGACCGGGTGCGTCTTCACGCCGTGCGCTTCGAGCCGCGCTTTGAGCGGCAGGAAGGCCTGGCCCTCGACCTCGAAGGCGTAGTGCGGAAACTCGGCGTCGGGCGCAGTCCAGCCGCCCTGCTGCTCGGAGAGGCCGAAGACCGTGCCGGCCACGCGCACCTCGGTGAAGGTGGGGTTGTCCAGGTGCAGCTCGGCGCCGAGGACCTGGACGAACCAGCGGACCGCCTCCGCGCGATCGCGCACGGGGAGGCTGACGTGCGACAGGTGCGCGGGCCGCGGGTCCGGGACCGTCACCCCCTCCGTCGGGTTAACCGCAACGTCGGTCGTCTCTGCCATGGTGTGCTCTCCTCTTTGGCTGCCGCGACTCCGGTATCAAGGAGAGAAGACACTGGGGGACACCCCACCCCCCGCCCTCAAGGGGAACTAGCCGGTCCAGTCGTAGTTCAGGGCGGCGAGGTCTACGTGGGAGTCGGCGCCGGCCACCGCGTCCCGCGGGATCGCGGCGCCAGTCGGCAGGCCCCGCGCGCAGTGAAGCTGGAACAGGTTCCCGGCCGGGTCGCGGAAGTACAGAAATGCCGCGCCGTCGTCGTCCGTGCAGATGGGGTGCGTGGGGATGCCGAAGGCCGCGAGCCGCGCCTTCATCGGCAGCAGGTGCTCGGGCGCGATCGCGAAGGCATAGTGTGGGAACTCGGCGTCCCGGCGGGTCCAGCCCGTCGGCTGCGCGTTGAAGCTGATGTCGATGCCGGCGATCTCGACCATGTGGTTGGGCTGCCGCCCGGGCGTGGCGCCCAGCACGTCCACCCAGAACCGCGCG
This sequence comes from Pseudomonadota bacterium, assembly GCA_021325365.1. Next base: position 41,496 of record JAJPHF010000070.1, on the reverse strand, counting down.
GTTTGCGGCATATCGCGCACGGGCAGGCTCAAGTGGTCGAGCTGCGTCGGACGGACCGCCTGGCCATCGGCCGCCCCCGCGGCGGGCGGCTTCCACGTGTAGTTCAGCCCCTCCAGGTCGATCCGGTAGCTGCCGCCCCCGCGCACGTCGCGCGGCAGGGCGTCGGCATCCGCCAGGCCGTGCCAGCACGCCGTCTCGAACAGGTTGCCCGACGGGTCGCGGAAGTACATCAGCCCCTCGACGCCGTGGCGCGTCCAGATGCGTCCCGTCGGCACGCCGAGCGCCTGGAGCCGCGCTTGCGCCGACCACATGGCGTCGGGCGCGAAGCGAAAGCCGCAGTGCGGGTACTCCGCGCCGCGCGCCGTCCAGCCGCCGTCCTGCTCGGCCAGTCCCACCGTGACGTCCGCCACGCGGACCGCCGCGAAGCGCGGCCGACGCGTGGACACGGGCTCCGCACCGAACGCGCGCACCCAGAACTCGCGCGCCTCGTCCAGGTCGCGGACGGGCACGCTGATATGGTGCACGCGGGTCACGCGCGGGCGTGCGCCGAGGCCCGCGGCCGCGCTGTCCTGCAAGTCGATGCCAAGATCGGCCATGGCGTCCTCCGAAGCGCGCGCCGCCCGCGCCAGCCTCGCGCGTACCGCTGGCAGCGCAACGAGATGCCGCCGACTCCAGAGTGCCCATTGATACCACTGCCTACTGCCGGGCGCAAGCGCCACCTGCGTTCGGTCAGGCTGGCGGCGCGCTCGTGGAAGCCAGTGGTGACCTGGCGCGGGGTGCGGACTCCGGCACTGGCGCGCGACCCGCACACGAGCTGCCGGGAGGAGGTGCGCGCCTGCTGGTCAGGCGGCGCGTTGCGCAGCGACGCGGGGCGGGGTAAGAGTGTACGCCGGTGACGTATTTAATAGTAGGAGACGGCGGACGCCGCGCGGAGGGAGCGAGGGATGGACCGACTGCCGCGCTGGATGGTGGGCGCCGGGGGCGGGCTCCTGGGCGCGGTGGCGCTGCTGCTGATGGGCGTGGCCACGCGGTCGGCGCTGCGTGTGCCCAGCCTGCCCGAGGTGCTGGTCGAATGGGGCACGTTCTACGTGCCGGGCGAGCTGTTCACGTACATGGTGAACCGCTTCGGCGCGGAGGCGAAGCTGGGGCTGTTCTGGGGCATGGTCGTGGGCATCTTGCTCGTCGGGCTGCTGCTGGGCGTGCTGTACGCGCGCCGGCCGACGCCCCGCCTGGCGGTCATCATCGCGCTGGCCGCCTGGCTGTTCATCCTGCTCGTCGTGCTGCCGGCCGATGGCCTGGGCTTCTTCGGGATCGACCTCTACCCGGCCGGCCCCATCGCCGCGACCGCCGCCTCTCTGCTCGGCTGTGTAGCCTACGCCATCGTGCTGTCGGCGGTCTACTGGCTGGCGCGCGGGCGCGCGGCGGGCCGGGCCGCGAGCGGCTCACCCGCCGCGCGGCGCGGCCGAGCTTCCACGGCAAAGGAGGTGTCGCGCTAATGGACCGACGCACCTTGCTCAAGCGCGCGGGGCTGGCCTCGGCGGGGCTGCTCGTCGGCGGCGGGGCCGCCTGGCGCGGCCTCGACCTGCTCGGACAGCAGGCGCTGTCCATCGCCTACGCGGGCGCCCTGCGGCAGAGCGTGGACCTGCCCGGGATGCCCCCGGTCATCACGCCGAACGATCGCTTCTACAAGGTCTCGAAGAACACTTTCGGCGATCCCGCGCTGGACGGGAACAGCTGGCGGCTGCGCGTAACCGGCTCCGTGGCGAACGGGCTGGAGCTGGACCTGAACGCGATCAAGAGCCTGCCGGCGGTGCAGCAGTACCAGACGCTGGAGTGCATCGACAACGAGGTTGGGGGCGACCTGATCTCGACGGCGCAGTGGACGGGCGCGCGGCTGGCCGACGTGCTGACCCAGGCCGGTGTGAACGGCGGCGCGCAGCGGGTCGTCTTCCGCTGCGAGGACGGCTACAGCGACAGCATCCCGCTGGAGAAGGCGATGGAGCCGACAACGCTCCTGGCCTACGAGATGAACGGCGAGACGCTGCCGCAGGCGCACGGCTTCCCGGTGCGGGTGCTGTCGCCGAACCTGTATGGGATCAAGAACCCCAAGTGGGTGACCGAGATTCAGGTGATCGACGGCGACTACCGCGGCTTCTGGCAGCAGCGCGGCTGGACGAACGACGGCATCATCAAGACGATGTCGCGGATCGACGTGCCGGCCAATGGCAGCACGGTGGCGAACGGGCAGCAGCGTATCGGCGGCCTGGCGTTCGCCGGCTCGCGCGGCATCCAGAGCGTGGAGGTCAGCGCGGACGGGGGCAACACCTGGTCGACCGCGACGCTGGCGCCGGCGCTCTCGAACCTGACGTGGGTGCTGTGGACGGCCGACTGGACGGCGCAAGGGCCGATGCCTGTGCTCGCCGTGCGGGCGACGGATGGCAACGGCCAGCCCCAGCCCACCCAGGTGGCGCCCTCGCTGCCGGACGGCGTGAGCGGTATCCAGCACGTCACCGTGCGCGTCAGCTAGCCCCACCATCACCGAAGAGAGCCACATCCCGCGCCGCACTGGGATGTGGCTCTTCGTTGTCTTCCTCTCGGCGCAGAATTTCAGGACCACAGGCAGGCTCGGAGACGGAGCCCGGCGCCACGCGCTCTCGCGTAGCGCCAGGCTGGCTACGGGGCGCTCGGTCGCGGGGGGGCGAATCGTTGTAAGCTGGACAGAGCGAGCGCAGAGGGGCGGCGATGGCAGCGGAGCAGCGCGACGTCGCTGGGTCGGGGGTGGAGACGCACCCGCCGGGCGAGCTGGCAGGCGGGCGACGCACGAAGATCGTCGCCACGCTCGGGCCGGCGAGCAACACGCCCGAGCGGATCGGCGCGCTGCTCCACGCCGGCGTGGACGTGGTGCGGCTGAACTTCTCCCACGGCACCCACGCGGAGCACGCGGCCCTGTTCCACACGGTGCGCGAGCAGGCCGCGCGCCTGGGGCGCGCGGTGGCGATCATGCAGGACTTGCAAGGCCCGAAGATCCGCGTCGGCGCGTTGACGGGCGGGGGGCCGCTGTGGCTGGCCGACGGGCAGGAGGTGACGATCACCGCCGCGCCCGGCCTGATCGGGCACGACGCGCTGATTCCCACCACCTACACGCACCTGGCATACGACGTGCGGCCGGGCGACCGCATCCTATTGGACGACGGACTGCTGGAGCTGCGCGTGGTGGCGAGCGATCCGCCGAGCGTGCGGGCGCTGGTCGTTCACGGCGGGCCACTGGGCGAGCACAAGGGCATCAACCTGCCGGGCGTGGCGGTGAGCGCGCCGGCCGTGACCGAGAAGGACGCCGATGACCTGGCGTTTGGGCTGCAGCTCGGCGTGGACTACGTGGCGCTGAGCTTCGTGCGCCGGCCCGAGGACGTGGCGCGGGCGCGCGAGCTGATGCACGCGCAACAGCAGCCGCCGGTGCCGATCGTCGTGAAGCTGGAGAAGCCCGAGGCGATCCGCGAGCTGGACGCGCTCGTGCGCGTGGCCGACGGGCTGATGGTGGCGCGCGGCGACCTGGCGGTCGAGATGTCGGCCGAGGAGGTGCCACCCCTCCAGAAGCGCATCATCCACAAGGCGAACGCCGCCGGCAAGCCGGTGATCACGGCCACGCAGATGCTCCAGTCGATGACGACCAGCCCGCGGCCCACGCGGGCCGAGGCCTCGGACGTGGCGAACGCGGTGCTCGACGGCAGCGACGCGGTGATGCTGTCGGGCGAGACGGCGGTGGGGCAGTATCCCGTCGAGACCGTGCAGGCGATGGCGCGCATCTGCGTCGCCGCCGAGGCGATGACGCCGAACCCGAAGGCGTTTCCGCCCGCGCACCGCTCGCGCGCCGCCGCGCTGGTGCGGGCAGCCTGCGCGCTGGCCGACGACGTGGAGGCGCGCGCGGTCGTGGTGTTCACGCGCAGCGGCCAGACGGCGCACCTGGTGGCGCAGTGCCGGCCGGCGGCGCCGATCTACGCCTTCACCGACGACGCGGCCGTGCGACGGCGGCTGGCGCTGTACTGGGGCGTGCAGCCGTTCCTGACGTCGCTCGAAGGCGATACCGACACCGTGATCGCCCGCGTGGGCGAGGAGCTGGCCGTGCGGGGCGTGCTGGCGCGCGGCGACCTGGTCGTGATCGTGGGCGCGGCCCGCCGCCTGGCCACGGGCCGCGCTGATCTCGTGAAGCTGCACGTGATTTGAGCCCTCGCCGGAGTGACCTAACCCCCCGGCCCCCCTTCCCTTCGAAGGAAGGGGAGGACAGCGGGGGCGGAGGCGGCAAGTCCCCGTCCCCTGGTGGGGGGAAGGGGTCGGGAGGAGGACTGCATGGCCCTGATCGAGCGGGTGCAAGGGCGACAGATTCTGGACTCGCGGGGCAATCCGACGGTCGAGGTGGAGGTGTGGCTGTCCGACGGCAGCGGCGGCCGCGCCGCCGTGCCCTCGGGCGCCTCGACGGGCACCCACGAGGCGTTGGAGCTGCGCGACGGCGACAAGGCCCTGTACGGCGGCAAGAGCGTGCTGAAGGCCGTCGAGAACGTTAATACGCGCATCGCGCCGCTGCTGGTGGGGATGTCGGCGCTGGACCAGGTGGCGCTCGACCAGGCGATGTGCGAGCTGGACGGCACGCCGAACAAGAGCAGCCTGGGCGCCAACGCGATCCTGGGCGCCTCGCTGGCCGTGGCGCACGCCGCGGCCGCGTCGGTGGGGCTGCCGCTGTATCGCTACCTGGGCCGCGTGGACGCCTGCGTGCTGCCCGTACCGATGCTCAACATCCTGAACGGCGGCGCCCATACCGACTGGCAGTCCACCGACCTGCAGGAGTTCATGGTGATGCCCACCGGGGCGACGACCTTCGCCGACGCGCTGCGGATGGGCGCCGAGGTGTACCACGCGCTCGGCCGTGTGCTGGAGGGGCGGGGGCTGGGCACGACGGTGGGCGACGAGGGCGGGTTCGCGCCGAAGCTCGGCTCGAACGCCGAGGCGCTGGACGCGATCGTGCAGGCGATCGAGGCGGCCGGCTACCGCCCCGGCGAGGACGCGCACCTGGCGATCGACGCGGCGGTGAGCGAGCTGTACGAGGCTGGCCGCTACAACCTGCGCCGCGAGGGCCGCGTGCTGACGAGCGACGAGCTGATCGAGCTGTACGCCGGCTGGACGGAGCGGTACCCGATCCTCAGCCTGGAGGACGGGCTGGCGGAGGACGACTGGGCGGGCTGGGCGCGGCTGCGCGCGCGGCTGGGCGACCGTCTGCAGATCGTGGGCGACGACCACTTCGTGACGAACACCAGCCGCATCCAGCGCGGCATCGCCGAGGGCACCGCCAACGCGGTGCTCATCAAGCTGAACCAGATCGGCAGCCTGACCGAGACGCTGGCGGCGATGCAGATGGCAGAGCGCGCGAGCTGGGCGAACGTCGTGTCGCACCGCAGCGGCGAGACCGAGGACACGACGATCGCGCATCTCGTAGTGGCGACGAACGCCGGCCAGATCAAGACCGGCGCGCCGGCGCGCAGCGAGCGCGTGGCCAAGTACAACGAGCTGCTGCGGATCGAGGCCGACCTGGGGCCGGCCGCGCGGTATCCCGGCCGCCGCGCGTTCTACAACGTGCCCGCGCTCGGGAGCGATCAGGGCTAGTGGGCTGCCGCGTGTAGCAAGGGTGCGCTGGGAGGCGGGTGAGCTGGGAGCGCAGCGTCGCGGCCGCCACAGCGGTGTCGCCGCCCCCGGCCGGGCGGGCGAGACCTCCGCGCTCCCAGGGGGCCGGCCCGCCGCTTCTCCACTGCGGTTTTCAGGATGATCGAGCCGGGCAGCGTTGGCCGGGCGGCAGGGGACGAGCCCCTGCCCTACCGCCTGGCTCAACGCCCACGAAAACGGCCGTAGGGCAGGCGACGGGCGAGCGCGCTTGCTCGGTGCGGGGCGCTGTGGTAGGGTTCGAGCGCCGCGCCGGCGGCCGCGTGCTGAGCCAGCCGGCGGCCGGCCGGGAGGTGCGATGCCCGTTACCCTTCAGGAGGCGCGGACGATCATCGAGGCGGGGCTGGCACAGGCGCGCACGCTGCAACAGCGGGTGGCGATTGCCGTGGTGGACGAGGCGGGGAACACGATCTCCCTCGACAAGATGGACGGGGCGCCGCTCTATCGGGAGCGCTTCGCCACGGGCAAGGCGTTCGCCGCGGTGCTCACGCAGATGCCGACGACGCAGGCCCAGGCGCTGCACGAGTCGGGCCCCGAGCGGTACTTCGGCATGATGAACCTGTTCCCCGAGCAGATCTACCTGCTGAGCGGCGGGCTGCCCCTCAAGCGGGAGGGGCGCGTCATCGGCGCGGTGGGCGTGGCGGGCGGCGCCGCCGGGATGGACGAGAAGATCGCCGAGGCGGGCGTCGCGGCCTGGGGCGGGTAAGGTAGCTCGTTACCTAAGGAATGGAAAGGGGTTGCCGATCGGCAACCCCTTTCCATTCCTAGGTAACGGGAGGCTAGCTGACCGTGAGCGTGCCGACCATGCCCGCCTCCTTGTGGCCGGGCTGGGAGCAGTAGAACTGGTAGGTGCCCGCGGGCACGGTGAAGTCCCCGGTGGCCCTGCCGTTCGGCTGCGCCTCGATCTTGAACTGCTTGCCGCCGGCGTTGTCGATCACGAAGTCGTGGACCAGGGCGTCGCCCGTATCGTCGAGGGTGATGTGGATCGGGGTGTTCGCCCGGGCGGTGAGGGTAGCGGGATCGTAGCGAAGCTGATCGGTGCCCTTCACCGTGAGGTTCTGGGGCGCCGCGCTCGCGCCACCCGCGCCAGATGAGGTCTTGTTCGCGGCAGCGCCGCCCCCACTGCACGCCACCGTCGCGGCCATCGCCAGTACCACTGCCCCCACGCCGATTAGCCGGAACATGCTGCTTCCTCCTGCCTCTATCGGTCGCACCCGCCGCGCCGGCGAGCACACTCGCCGGCCGCGCGCACCGGTCCCCGCGGTGCCGCGCGCGCCCCGCCGTCGCCGCTCCGGTTGAGCGGCTGTCCCAGTCTATCAAGGGTGAGCCGCCCCCGCGCGGCGACGGGCGACGGCCCTTGACTTTTCGGGGGGATGGGATACACTCGAATAGTCTGTCCGCCAGGGGGCCTGTGAGCGCTCCTGGCGCTGCCACGCGATCCGCGGCCGTCCCGGCAGCCCGCGCGGCAGTGCGCGTGGGGCGCGCGGCAGGCCTGCAACTTCCAGCGGATGGGGTGATGCGCACATGAATGGTCCGCTTGCCGGCGCATGGCGTCGCTGGCCTCTGCTGGTGCTTCCCCTCGCGCTCCTGCTCGGCGCCTGCGACTTCAACGCGCCGCAGAGCACCTTGCGCCCACCGTTCGCCACGGATTACGCGGGCGACGTCTCGCACGCGCAGGGCAACCTGTTCTGGCTGACGATGCTGCTGGCGGCTATCGTGTTCGTGCTGGTCGAGGGCGCGCTGATCTACACGATCTTCCGCTATCGGCGGCGCGCCAACCAGCCACTGCCCCACCCCACCCACGGCCACACCGTGTTCGAGGTGGGCTGGACGATCATCCCGACGCTGATCCTAGTGGGCCTGAGCATTCCCTCGATTGAGCTGCTCTTCCGTCTGGACGAGCCGCCGCCGGAGGATGGGCCGGCACTGGACGTGCAGGTAGTTGGTCATCAATGGTGGTGGGAGTTCCGCTATCCGGGCCAGAACGTGGTCACGGCGACGGAGCTGCACATCCCCGTCGGCCAGCCGGTGCGCGTGACCCTGCAGTCGGCCGACGTACAGCACAGCTTCTGGGTGCCGCGGCTGGCCGGCAAGACCGACCTGGTGCCGCCCCGGGTGAACCATATGTGGTTCAACGCGAAGGAGCCGGGACGCTACTACGGGCAGTGCGCGGAGCTGTGCGGGATCGAGCACGCGCAGATGCGCTTCTACGTGGTGGCGCAGCAGCCCGCCGACTTCCAGGCGTGGGTGCAGTCGCAGCAGCCGCCGGCGGCCACCCCGCCCGCAGGAACGGCGGCGGAGCGCGGCGCGAATTTGATCATTACGGGCGGCTGCATCGCCTGCCACACGATTCAAGGGACGCCGGCGCAGGGCGTGATCGGCCCGAACCTGACGCACGTCGCGAGCCGCAGCATGATCGCGGGCGGCATCCTCCCGTTCAACGCCGAGGACCTGTCGCGGTGGCTGCACGACCCGCAGGAAGTGAAGCCCGGCAACCACATGATTCTGCCGCGGCCGCTGACGGACGACGAGATATCGGACCTGGTTGCCTATCTGCAGACGCTGCGGTAAGCTGCCGGCAGGTGCCGGCCGCGCTGGCCCACGGGGCGAGGCGCGACCCATACTAAGAACGACGAACCGCGCGGCCGGCTGGCGAGGCCCGCGCTGTCCCAAGGTCTAGGCCCGGGAGGAGACCGATGGCGACGATAGTCCAGGGTATGCCGACGACGGCGGTGGTGAGCCGCCCACGCCACTTTACAGGCATCTGGAGCTGGATCGCGACCGTCGACCACAAGCGCATCGGGATTCTCTACGGGGTGACGGCCTTCGCCTTCTTCCTGCTCGGCGGCATCGAGGCGCTGGTCATCCGGCTGCAGCTGGCCGTGCCGAACAACACGCTGCTGGGGCCGGACACGTTCAACCAGCTCTTTACGATGCACGGCACGACCATGATCTTCCTCGTGGTGATGCCGTTGAGCGTGGCCTTCTTCAATATTGTGGTGCCGTTGCAGATCGGCGCGCGCGACGTGGCGTTCCCGCGCCTGAACGCGCTGAGCTACTGGATCTTCCTGACGGGCGGCATCTTCATCAACCTGAGCTGGATCGGCGGAGTGGCCCCGGAGGGCGGCTGGTTCAGCTACGCCAATCTCAGCACGCGGGCCTATTCGCCGGGGCCCAACCAGGACTTCTGGACGCTGGGGCTGCTCGTGCTGGGCACGGCGTCGATGGCGGGCGCCTTTAACTTCATCGTGACGATCATCAACCTGCGTGCGCCCGGCATGTCGCTGATGCGGATGCCCGTGTTCAGCTGGATGACCTTCGTCACGTCGTTCCTGATCATCTTCGCCTTCCCGATCATCACCGTGGCGCTGCTCGAGATCATGTTCGATCGGAACTTCGGCACGAACTTCTTCAACACGGTGGCGGCCGGCGACACGATTCTCTGGTATCACCTGTTCTGGCTGTTCGGGCACCCCGAGGTCTACATCCTTATCTTGCCGGCCATGGGCATCGTGTCCGAGGTCTTGCCGGTGTTCTCGCGCAAGCCCCTGTTCGGGTACGCGGTCGTCGTGTACTCGGGCGTGGCGATCGCCTTCGTCTCGTATGGCGTGTGGATGCACCACATGTTCACCACGGGCCTCGGCCCCGTCGCGAACGCGGTGTTCCTGACGACGACGATGGCGGTCGGCGTGCCGACGGGCGTCAAGATCTTCAACTGGATCGCCACCATGTGGCGCGGCTCCCTGACCTTCCCGACGCCGATGTTGATGGCCGTGGGCTTCGTCGCGATGTTCATCATCGGGGGGCTCAGCGGCATCAGCCACGCCGTGGTGCCCTCCGACTTCCAGCAGCACAGCACGTACTACATCGTGGCGCACTTCCACTACGTGCTGTTTGGCGGCGCCATCTTCGGCCTGTTCGCGGGCGTGTACTACTGGTGGCCGAAGGTCACGGGGCGATTGCTCGACGAGCGCATCGGCAAGTGGCACTTCTGGCTGATGATGATCGGCTTCAACCTCACGTTCGGGCCGATGCACTTCATCGGCATGGACGGCATGCCGCGGCGCATCTTCACCTACCCCGCGGGCATGGGGTGGGACTTCTGGAACATGGTCGCGACGGCCGGCGCGCTCCTGATCGGCATCTCGATCCTGGTCTTCATCTACAACGTGGCCTACAGCCTGCGGTACGGCGTCGTCGCGGGGCCGGACCCCTGGGATGGCCGCACGCTGGAGTGGATGATCCCGTCGCCGCCGCCGGCCTACAACTTCGCGGAGATCCCGACGGTCCACGGGCGCGACGAGCTGTGGCTGCGCAAGCACCCCGACCCGCACGGCGCCTACCGCGAGGAGGCGGCGGAGCTGCGATCGGACCGGCTAGAGGTTACGCTGGCCGGCCACGAGCTGGGCACCGCTCACGCGGGGCCAGAGCTGCCGGGCATGGTCGGCGAGGGCGCGTCGACGCAGGTTGGCGCGGTGGCGGAACGTCGCCCCGGCGCGGTGACGGTCGTGCTGCGCGTGCTCGGGGCGCTGGTCGGGATCGCGGGGCTCGTGCTGGCGGCCGGGGCCGGGCAGCCGGCCCTTGGGCTGGCGCTGTTCGCGCTGGGGTTCCTGGTGTTGGCGGTCTTCAGCGTGTACGTGGGCGGTGCCGCCGGGGGCGACCCGCGGCAGACGCCGGCGGGCCGGCAGCCGATCGGCAGCCCCGACGCCGCGGACGACCACGCCCATGGGATCCACCTGCCCGATCCGTCGATCTTCCCGATGATCACCGGGCTTGGCCTGACGGTGTTGGCGGCGGGCTTCATCTGGGGGCTGTGGCTCAGCGGGGTCGGCGTGCTCCTGATGCTGTTCGGCATCTACGCCTGGTGCTTCGAGCCCATTAACGGCTAAAGGCGATCCTCTCCCCCAACCCCTTCCCCTCTGGGGCAGGGGCCGCGGGCGCCGGCGGCGGGGCTTTTCCCCCTTTCCCCCACGGGGGAGAGGGGGCAAGGGGGAGATCGGTCAGGGGAGAAGATTCGTGGAACACGCGGTCACGTCGCCGCAGGTCGCGCACGCGGAGCACGAGACCAGCACGGGGCTCGACCATCGCAAGATCGCGATGTGGGCCTTCCTGGGCTCCGACTGTCTGTTCTTCGGGTCGTTCATCTCGACCTACATGATCTACCGTGGGCGCAGTATCGTCGGGCCGTGCCCGCATGATTGCGTCATCAACGGCACTCGGTACGAGGGCATCTTCAGCATCCCGTACACCTCGGTGAGCGCGTTCGTGCTGCTGATGAGCAGCGTGACGATGGTGTTGGCGCTGGCGGCGATCCAGCGCGGCAATCACCGGAACCTGCGCATCTGGCTGCTGGCCACGGCGCTCCTCGGCTCCGTGTTCGTGGGGGGCCAGTACTTCGAGTTCAACACCTTCTGGCAGCGCGGCCTGCACCTCGACACGAACCTGTTCGGCACGACGTTCTTCGTGCTGACCGGCTTTCACGGCGCCCACGTGACCATCGGCATCATCATCCTGTTGTCGCTGCTCGCGACGTCGCTGATGGGGCGCCTCCCGGCGTCGGATAGCCTGACGGTAGAGCTGGCGGGCCTGTATTGGCACTTCGTGGACATCGTCTGGATCGTGATCTTCACCCTGGTGTACCTGCTGCCCATCTGAGTGTCGGCCGCCGGACGACGGGCGGCCCGCCGCTGGAGGAGCCATGATCGACTCGCACGGTGGCCCGCGGGAGGGCGGAGACATCCGGATCGGCCCGTCGCTGGAGCACGGCCACCCGACCGCGCAGAAGTACGTGGCGATCGGCGTCATCCTGGCGATCATCACCGCCCTCGAAGTCGCGGTCTACTACCTCGAGATCGGCCCGCTGCTGCCGCCGATCCTGCTGGTGCTGTCGGCGGTCAAGTTCTCGCTGGTCGTCCTGTTCTTCATGCACCTGAAGTTCGACAGCCGGCTGTTCTCGTCGTTCTTCGTGGGCGGCCTGCTCCTCGCCGGCGCGGTCCTGATCGCGCTGATGGCGCTGTTCAACCACTTCTTCGCTTAGCCGCACTGACCTCCGGATCGGAGAGCTATCGGGCCCGGCGAGCAGCGCCGGGCCCGTGGCCCGGCGGGCGACCGGGCAGGGCACGGAAGCAGCGCCCCTCCCTATGGATGGAGGGGCGCTGTTTTTGTGCCCTGCGTTTGCCGCGCGCTGCTGCCAGCTGCGTCCACCCCCCGCGCCGTCGCGGTGGGCGCCTGGCCTTGGCGGGCGCCCCGTGCTACCATGCGGCCCACAGGTGGCCGCCCGCTGAACCCGCCGAGGACGCGGCCGGCCGGCGGCTCGGAGCGCGCACGTCAGTGCTCGGCCGCGACGAGGGAGGTTACCGCGATGGCTCGGTCCGCGCCGCAGACGCCCCGAGGACGCCGTCCCCGCATTGCCCACTTTGCGGGCGCCAACGCCACGATCATGAATAGCCCGCCGCTGGTGACGAGCCAAAAGGCGCGCGCGCAGTACGGGCTGCCGCTGCTGCGCCATCCCGACGGGACACCAGTGCGCTTCGACGTGCTGCGCCCGCAGCGGCTGGCCGCGCCGGTCACGGTCTACGTCGAGCAGTTCAGCGCGCACCCGCTGGAGCGCGACGCGGCGGAGCTATACGCCCCGCCCGACGGCTACCTCGACGCGGCGGGCGTCTTCCACCGCGAGCGCCAGGGGCCGGACGACGTGCCGGTCTACGAGGTGACGCTGCGGCCCGAGGACGGGCTGTATCCACTGCCCTACATGGCCCGCCAGGCGAGCGGCGCCCCCTGGGACGACGACTGTGCCGATCCCGGCGCGCCGCCGGAGCTGGCGCGCCAGCCGTTCTACCCCGACGGCTCGCGGGTCTTCGAGGAGATCGAGCGATTTGGGATCGGCGAGCACGGCGTGGGCAACCTCATCGCCGCCCAGGCCGACGTGGACTTCTACCGCGTCCTGCCGCCCAGCGGCTACACGAAGGGGCTTCCCGCCGCGCTGCGCTCCGACCTGGGCGAGGGCGACATCCTGCCCGAGGTGCGGGGGCGCGACTTCTTTCCCTACCGGCCGCCGCACATCAGCGCCTCGCCGCCGCGCCCCGCGCTGGCGCACGTCGTGAACTACGTGCAGCGCGTGCTCGGGAGCGGCGAGTACGACGGCGCGATCTGGACGCAGGGCAGCCCGCGCGTCGAGGAGACGAGCTACTGGCTAAACCTGCTGCTCGACGTCACGGTGCCGGTCTGCGGCAACGCCGCGCAGCGGCCGCACGGCATGATCAGCGCGGACGGGGACAAGAACCTCGTCGACTCGGTGACCTACCTCACGTCGCGCATCTGGGCCGACGCCGAGGGCCGCAACCGCGCGGGCGTCGTGATGGTCCAGGACGAGCAGATCTTCTACTCGCGCGACGTGCAGAAGGGCGACGCCCGGCCGGGCGGCTACGTGGCCACGGGCGGCCACGGCGGCATCATCGGCAACGTCGCGCATCACGGGCCTGTCCTGACCTTCCTGCCGGCCCGCCTGCACACGTACCAGTCGGCCGTGAACGTGAGCCGCCTGCCGGAGGGGGTCATGGGCGTGCAGCGGAGCGGGGGCGGCCTGACGACGGTCCGCGTGGCGATCAAGGACGCCGCGGGGCAGCTCCGCGGCGAGGCGATGCCGCGCGTCAGCCTGCTCAAAGAGGGCAACTACCATGCCGACCACTACGAGGAGGAGCCGGAGCGCGAGGCGGACATCGTGGCGCTGGTGGACCAGAACCTGGCCGATACGCCGCTCGCGGGCTTCGTCGTCGAGGGGCTCTCGCCCTACGGCACGCTGGCCACGACGGCGCGCAACACGGCGCTGCTGCGCGCCGTGTACAGCGGCATGCCGGTGGTGGGCGTCGGGCGCGGCAACCACGAGGGCTTCACGCCACCGCGCGAGGGCTTCATCGGCGGCAACAACCTGACGGCGACGAAGGCGCGCTTGCTCTTGATGGCCTGCCTGCTCAAGCTGGGCAGCCTGCCGCCCGCCGCCGATCCGGCGCACCCCACCGACGCCGAGCGCGAGGCGACGCGCACGAAGCTCGCGCAGTACCAGGAGATCTTCGACACGCACTGACTACAGCAGCAAGCTCAGGGCGAAGAGGACGCCGAAGAAGAGGTGGAGCCGGGCGGTGTCGCGCAGGGCGGGGTTGAGCGGCGGCCCCTGCTGGCGGAGCACCACGCGCAGCAGGGACACCGCGAGCGGCGCCGTGAGCCAGGGGAGCCAGAACCAGGGCGAAGCGACACCGGCCAGCCAGCGGCCCAGCGGCACGGCGAAGGCTACGGCGAGCAGCAGCACGTATTCGACGCGGGTGGCGCGGCGGCCGATGAGCACGGCGAGCGTGTACTTGCCCGTGGCGCGATCGGTGGCAATGTCGCGCAGGTTGTTCACGACGAGGATCGCCGTGACCAGGCAGGCGACGGGGATGGCGGCGACGACGGCGACGGGCGTGACGCGGCCGGTGTGCAGGAACGCCGTGCCGATGACGGCGACCAGGCCAAAGAAGAGGAAGCAGGTGAGGTCGCCCAGCCCGTGGTAGCCGAGCGGCCACGGGCCGCCCGTGTAGAGCACCGCCGCGGCGATCGACGCGACGCCGATGACCAGGATGGGCCAGCCGCCGACGGCCACGAGGTACAGGCCGCAGACGGCGGCGAGCCCGAACACGAGCAGGGTCGCGCGCCAGACCGCACGGGGGGGGATGAGCCCGCTCTGCGTCACGCGGCGCGGCCCGAGGCGGGCGGCCGTATCGGCGCCCTTGACGAAGTCGAAGTAGTCGTTCGCCAGGTTCGTGCCGACCTGGATGAGCATCGAGGCGACGAGCGCGACGAGGAAGGCGTCGGCGCGGAAGTAGCCCGTGCTGGCCGCGGCCGCGCTGCCGACGAGAACCGGCGTGATGGCGGCGGGCAGGGTCGCGGGCCGCGCGGCCAACAACCAGGCGCGCACCGGTCCGATGTGGGGCTGTTGCGACGGCAGCGCCGATTCCATCCCGGCCTCCCCTGGTCCGCTCCGCCTGCCTCTCTCTCCAGCATACCAGCCGCACCTGATACACTGGGATGGCGCATCTCTTGGGCGTCAGGGCGCAGCGGCCGGGCAGAGGCAAGAGCGATGACCGACTTTCACATCCACTGGGAGATCGCGGCGCAGCTCGCGCTGATCGAGGCGGCGTACCTGCTGGCGATTGGGCCGCTGCGCCACCACTTCGTCTATCGCGACGTGGTACGTCCGAGCCGCGGCCGCGCGTGGCTATTCAGCCTCGGCATCTTCATCATCTTCCTGGCCGAGGCCACGCCCATCCATGAGCTGAGCGAGGAGTACCTGTTCAGCGTCCACATGACACAGCACCTGATGCTCGTCCTGGGGGCGGTCCCCTTGATGCTGCTGGGCACGCCGGCCTGGATGGTCCGGCCGCTGTACCACCATCCGCTGGCCGGCCCGGTGCTGCGCTGGTGCACGCGTCCGCTGATCGCCCTGGTGCTGTTCAACGTCACGCTGGCGGCCTGGCACTTGCCGCAGCTGTACGACTGGACGCTGTGGAACCACAACGCGCACATCCTCGAGCACATCACGTTCATGGTCACGGCCGTGTTCATGTGGTGGCCGATCCTGAGCCCGCTGCCCGAGCTGCCGCGCCTGACCTATCCGCTCCAGATGCTCTACCTGTTCGTGCAGTCCCTCGTGCCAGGCGTGCTGGCGGCGCTGCTGACCTTCTCGGACCGCGTGATCTACCCGACTTACGGCGCGGCGCCGCGCATCTCGTCGCTCGACGCGCTGGCCGACCAGCAGCTTGGGGGGCTGATTATGAAGCTCGTCGGCACGCTGATGCTGTGGGTGCTGGCGACGGTGATCTTCTTTATCTGGGCGAACCGCGACGAGCGCGATCCGGGCGCCGAGGAGCGGGCCCTGCACCCGCCGCCGCGCCGCCAGAAGATCTGACGCCCCGCCGCGACGCCGCGGCCCCGCCCACGCGGACTTGCTCTCAGGGAGGAACGACGCGATGGATCGCATCTCGATCCCGATGATCCTGCCGGTGGCCGTCACGATGCTGGTCGTCCTCATCATCGTCGCCATCGGCTCGCTGCTGCTCTTCCTCGCCGAGGAGATGAGCGAGGCCGTCGCGGTTGCGACCGCGCTGGCGATCGCGGGCGCGGTGCTGATCGGCTGCGCGCTCGCGGCGCGCGGCGGCCGCGAGGAGCCGCACCTACGGCCCTAAGCCGCAGGCCCAGGGAGAATGCCCGTCCGCACCGCGCAGGCCGCTAGCGCGCCGGACCGTAAGAAGCGGGGTGGCCCCCGGTGGGGCCACCCCGCTCGCGGTCCCCGCGGGCCGAGTCACTGAGGCCGAGGGGCTTCGTCCAGCCGGGCGGGGTTCTGCACCCCGAGCAGCCGATTCCACAGCACGTAGCCGACGCTATCCTTCGGCACGTACCAGTTGTCGGGGCCGGCCTCCATGTTGCCGAGCGCACGGAACTCGTGGCAGTCGGCGGCATGTAGGTCGATGTAGGTGGCGCCCTGCTCCAGCCGGCTACCCGCGGGCAGCACGGGGATCTGCTTCAGCTCGTCGTCCGTGAACTGGCTGAGGCGGCCGTGAAGCGGCTTCAGGTCGTACGCTGTCGGCGCGTCGTCCTCGGGGTGCGGCCCGAGCACGCCGACGTTCTCGCCGGCCAGCGCATGCGGGTTGAGGTCCGACTCCCACGGCTGAGGGTGCTTCAGGTCCGGGCGAAAACGGCCCCCTGGCATCTCAGTGCCCCCTGCTGCCCGCGTCGGCATTCGAGTCGCTGCCGCCGCGGCCCGAGCGTAGCGAGCTAGCGCGGGCGCGCGTGCTGCCGGCGATGCTCGGCTTGTTGCGCGTGTCGGGATCCCCTTCGTTCCGCTGGCGCTGCGCGACCGGCGCCGGGTTCTTGTGCTCGCGCGCCTCCCGGGCGTAGGTCTCCTTCTTCTTGTAGGTGCCGGTGGTGATCACCTGGCTCTGGGATGGGTTGTTGTGCCCCCGCGACTTGTCGGAGTCGCGGGCGTCGCCGTTGTGTTGTCCTTGCTTGGCCATTGCTGCTTCCCCTAGCACAGCGTTCTGCACGAGTAGACGTGACCAGCGCGCGGACGCGTCGCGTCGGCGCACGCGGCGAGCCGCTACGTGCTGCCTTCCGACGGCGGACGCGCCCGCGTCTGGCTGCGCGACCCGGTGGAGCGCTTCGGCTTCGGGCCGTGTGGGTCGCGGTGCTCGCCCTGCTTCGGCGAGTCCATCTTGCTGACTTCGAGCTGGCCCTTCTTGACCACGGGAACCCTCCCCACGCGCGATCTCTACCCAGAGTTGTGGCAGGATGCGTGCCCGACGGGAACCGTGGCGCGGGAACTGCAACGGGGCGGCGGCAGTCCGCGGCCGGCGGGCCACCGAGCGCCGCGGGCGCGAAGGGGCCGATGGACGGGGCCAGCGCCCTGGGCCGGCAAAAGACGGGAGGGTAGCGGCATGCAAGTCAGTCTGGTGGCTAGGCCCGCCGACCGCGCCGCCGAGGAGCTGTACGTCCACTTGCTCGATGCGGACCTCGATCCCGGGCGCTCGGCGCTGGTGGACGAGGCGCGGGCGCTGCGGGCGCGGCTGGGCGCGGACGCCGACGCCACGCTGGAGATCACGGTGGCCAACGACCTGGGCGTGCGCCTCGACCCGCACGAGCACCCGTGGCTCGAACAGGCGATCGCGGCGGCGTGCGCGGCCTTCGCGGAGAAACCCCACTAGCAGGCGCGGGGGGCAGGCTACGGCTGATTAGGGTAAAGCTGGCGGATGAAGCCGGAGTCGTCTAACTCGCGCACGTAGCTGTTGTCGATGAACTGGCTGGGCTTGGCGTCGGCGGCCTGCGGCTCGGTTTCGGCCAGCAGGTCGAGCACCGTCTGCACCCCCGCCTCCGACACGTAGGGCGCGCGGGGGAACACGCGCTGCACGTATTCGTCGTACCACTCGCCCGCGACCTCGGCGTCTTCGAGCCGGGCGTAGGTCTTGTAGAGGTCGAGCACCGCGGCGCGGTCCTGCTTCGCAAGGGCGATCGCCTCGGTGAAGGCGCGCGTGAAGGCGCGTACGGCGTGCGGCTTGCTGGCGGCGTACGAGCGGGTGGTGGCGACGGTGGCGGCCTCGTAGGGAATGTGCTCCGAGACCAGGTCCACCAGGGGCGCGAAGCCCAGCCGGCGCATCAGGCCGCTGTTGCCTGTCGTCAGCATGACCGCGTCCGCGCCGCCCGCCTGCGCGACGGCGATGCGCCCGCTCTCGCCCCCGGCATCGACGTGGACCGCCGTTACGTCCTGGTTGTAGACCAGGCCGAGCTTGTCGAGCAGGAGCCGCAGCGCGAAGTCGGGATCGGTGTTGATGCGCCCCGTGGCGACGCGCTTGCCGCGCAAGTCGCCGACCTGGCTGATGCTGCTGCTCCACAGCGTATACAGGAGCCCGGGCTGGGCCGTCGCGATGAGCACGGCGTCGAGCCCCCGAAACGCCGCGGCGATCGAAGCGGTCGTGCCGACGACCGCGAACTGGGCATTGCCCGCCGTGACCGCCTGCATGACCGTTGGGCTGCCCTCGATGAACTCCACGTCGGCGTCCAGCCCGTACTTGTCGTACAGGCCCGCCTCCTTGGCGAGCCAGGTAGCAGTCTGGTTGCCGCCCTGGTTCGGGTAGAGGATCGTGACGCGCTCGCGGGGCGGCGCGGTGGCCGCGGCCGCTGGGGCGCCGGGGGCGCTGCCGGCGGCCGGCGGGGCGCTGCTCGGGGGCGGCGACGCGGCCGGCGCGCCGCAGGCCAGCATGGCGATCAGCACGCAGCCCAGGACCGACAGGCGACGCATAATGCCTCCCCGCGGGCGCACAGCCCGCTGCTAGCTCTCAGTCTAGCACGCGGGGGCGGGGCGGCTCGCCGCTCAGTCGGCGGGGGTCTGGCCGGCGCGGATCGGCGGACGCGCGGCGTCCGGCTCGCGCGGGTAGCCGTCCACCTCGACCAGCGTGCGCTCCACGAACGTCTCGACGCGGCCGCCACGCTCGCGCACGGCCGCCTCGTAGCGCGGCAGCGTCGCCGCGTAGAAGCGCTGCCGCTCGGTCGCGGACGCCCAGCCACACAGCGCGAGGTACTGGCTCGGATCGTCCAGCCCTTGATATAGCGCGAGGGCGGTCAGCCCCCGCTCGGCGCGCAGCTGCCCGGCCAGGCCCTCGCCGAACGCCCGGGCCGCCTCGCCGGCGGCGCCGAGCGTCAGCAGCGCCCCGCCGGCCAGCGTGCCGGCCGGCGTCGCGTCGACGGCGCCAAGCGGGGCGAAGAACGTCCGCTCCAGGTCGTCCTCGCACACGTCGTTCAGCCAATCGTCCGCCGCCCCCGCCGGCACGCCCGCCAGGTACAGCTCGCGGTTAGCCCAGTGTGTCACCCAGTAGAAGCGCTCCGGATCGTCGTAACCCTGGAACAGCCGCGGCGGGGCCTCGGTCCCGCTCGCGCCCGGCGCCTGAAACGAGCGCACGGCCGCCGCGATCAGCGCCGCCTCGCCGCCCGGGCGCGCCCGCACCCGCGTCAACACGGTCACGCTCACCTGATACCTCCTCGGAGCCGGCGTGGCTCCGACCGGCCAGCCGCAAGCGGCGTGCCGCGCGGCACCGCGGACTGGGGCGGGGCCACGGGGCGGCGGCGCGAACGAGGCGTGGCGCGTGGCCCCACGGGGCAGGCGACCCAGGGCCAGCCACGGCCGCGTTCCGGGTTCGCCCGTGCCCCCTTCGCGAGGGGCGCTGGCGACAGGACCGGGCGAGATCGGCGGGGCGGCGGTCAGTCCAGGCGGGGCACGATCCGCGCGCCCCAGCGGAACCAGCGCACCCGGCCGCTATCGTCGCGGACGAAGTCAGCGCCGAGCGACGTGTGGCCGTTGCTCGTGACGAGGACGGCGTCGTCGCGGAAAAACGCCAGCCGCGCTGCGGGGCCGCTCGGCGTCGGCTCGTCGGCGGGCGCCGCCTCCGACGCGACGCTCTCGGACACCGTGACTTTGAGCCCGCCGCCATCCGGCGCGACCTCCACGACCTCCGACGCGCCGCCGCCGCCCGGCACGTCGACGTCCACGCCGTAGCGGCCAACGTACTCGGCGAGCCGTGCGGCCGGCAGGTCGTAGGTGGGCGGGAGCGGCTGGCTCAAGCCCGCTAGCTCGGCGAGCGCCCAGGTCGAGATCTCGTAGTGGAGCTGCTCGCCGGCGGGCCGCGCGTTGGCGAAGACGCCGATCGCGAACTGCCGCTCGGGCACGAGCGCGAGCACCGCGGCCTGGCCGACGGTGCCGCCGTTGTGCGTCACGATCTGGACGCCGGCGATGCGCTCCAGCGCCCAGCCGACGCCGCCGCCGTAGATCTCCGCGTTCGCCGTGATGGCGGCGGCCATGCCGGGGGAGCGGGCCGTGCGCATCTCGGTCAGCAGCGAGGGGGCGAGCAGGGGCGTGCCGTCGGCCGCGCGGCCATCACCCAGGTGGAAGCGAGCGTACTTCAATTGGTCAGTGATCGGCAGGGTGAGGCCGCCGGTCGGATTCACGCAGCGCCCCAGTGCCCAGAGCGGGCTTACCGTCACGCCGCCGTCATCGCCGGTGACGTGCCCCGCGGCGACGGGATAGGGAATCGTCTCCTCGGGGAACAGGTAGGCGCTGTCCATGCCGAGCGGCCGCAGCAGCAGCTCGGTGAGGGCGGCTTCGTAGGTCGTGCCGGCCACCACCGCGGCGAGGTGGCCGGCGAGCACGACGGCGGCGTTGTTGTAGCCGAACATGGCGCCCAGCGGCGCGAGCTGGGGCAGGTACTGCATGTTGGCGACGTAGCGGCTCAGGGCGTCGTCGCCGCGCCAGGGCCAGACGGCCGGCTCGAGGGCCGTTGGCAGCGGTCCGTAGTAGTCGCCGAACCAGCCCGCGGTGTGGTTGAGGAGCTGGCGGACAGTGACCTGCTCGGCCACCACGTCGTCGGCCAGCCGCAAGTCCGGCAGGTAGCGGCGCACCGGCGCGTCGAGATCGACCTTGCCCATGTCCACCAGGCGCATGATCAGCGTGGCCGTGTAGGTCTTGGTGACCGACCCGGTCTGGAAGAGCGTCGTGGCGTCCACGGGCAGCGGCGCGTTGAGGTTGGCGACGCCGTAGCCGTTCGTGTACTCGCGCCCCTCGTGGAGCACGCCCACGGCCAAGCCGGGCACGTCGTAGCGCTCCATTGCCTCGCGAATCATCTCGTCGAGACGGCGAAACTCGGGGTCCACGCCCTGCCCCACGGGCGCCGCTGTCACGGCGCGCGGGCGGAGCGGGGCCGGCCCCCTCGCCGCCGCGGCTGCCTTCGTAGTGACCAGACTGGCAAGTGCGCCGGCGGCGGTCGCCTTGAGCACGCCGCGCCGGGACACCCGGCGCGGCGTGGCGCGTGCTTCCCGCATCCCACCTCCATCGGACGAACGGTCGTGCTCGCGTGGCGCGGCACCGCGCACACCGTACTCGTCCAGCCGGCCGGCGGTCAAGGGCGCGACGCCGGCGGACAGGACGCGTAGGGGACGTACCGGGTCGGGTAGCTATCAGCCGTCGGGCGCGGGCGTTCGGGGGAGCGCGCCACTGGCCGGGCCGCGGCCGGGACGGCATACTAGTGCAACTCACCAGCAGACCGAGCGGCCAGCGGAGGAGCCATGCGCTTTCACATCGTGCAGCTGACGACGTACTTTCCCGACCGCGACCCGCCGCTGGACGTGTACTTCCAGCAGATCCTGGAGCAGGTGCAGCTGGCCGAGGAGCTAGGCTGGGACGGCTTCTGGTTCACCGAGCATCACTTCATCCCGTATGGCGGCCTGATCGCCAATCCAGCGGTCATGATGGCGGCAGCCGCGGCACGCACGTCGCGCATCCGGCTGGGCTCGTCGATCTCCATCTTGCCGCTGCGCCACCCGGTCCAGACGGCCGAGGACTACGCGATGGTGGACGTGGCCTCGGGGGGCCGGCTGGAGTTCGGCATCGGGCGGGGCAACACGCTGGAAGACTACACCGTGTACGGCATCCCGCTGGCGGAGAGCCGGGGCCGCTTCGAGGAGGCGACGGACGTGATCCTGGCGGCGTGGACGCGCGAGCGCTTCGGCCACCGGGGCACCTACTGGGACCTGCCGGACGTGGCGCTCTACCCGAAGCCGATCCAGCGGCCGCACCCGCCCGTCTGGGTGGCGGGCACGTCCGAAGAGACGCTGCGCTGGGCCGGCCAGCGCGGCTACAACATCATGACCGTGGCGCACCCGTTCCCGCCCGAGCGGGTGCAGCCGGCCGTCCGCGCCTGGCGGGCGGCGCTGGCGGACGGCGGCTACGACCTCGCCGCGCGGCACAACATGACGCACCTGCGGGTGTGGGTGGACGAGGACGCCGAGCGCGCCCGCGCGGTGGGCGAGCGCGCGATCGGGTTGTACGAGCAGGTGTCGCAGCAGCGGACCCGCCTGAGCAACGTGGTGCCGCTGGAGAACCGGGACGGCGCCTATGACTGGGCGGGGATGCGCGCGCAGGGCCGCAACGTCTACGGCACGCCAGACGAGGTGATCGCGGCGGTCCATCGCGGCGTGGCGAACTACGAATACGACATCATGGGCACGCAGTTCAACTTCGGCGGCATCCCGCACGAGGACGTAAAGCGGGCGATGCGGCTGTTCGCGAAAGAGGTCATGCCGGCGCTGCGTGACTACGAGCCCGCCTGGCGGTAGCGGTCCGGCGCCGCGCGGCATCGGCCTGGAGGAGCGACCGGCGCCGGTCAGTTGCGGTCGTAGGGACCGCCCAGGGCGGCGACGGCCTGCTGGGCGAAGGTCGGGTCGATGACACCCTGGAGGTCGACCGGGTGGTCGATCCAGCCGAGGGCCGCGTAGATCTCCTGGTCCATGGCGAAGTCGTCCGCGGTGATGCGCCCGTCGGGGTCGCCGGGGGAGAGCCGCATCTGACGGGCGACGGCGAGCGACGGCGCGGCCTTCTGATCGACGATGACGTTCAGGACGGCGTCCACGTCCCGCCCCTTCACGTAGTTGTCCCAGAAGTAGCGCATGGCCTTCACGTGCGCGATCATGAAGCGCCGCGCCGCTTCCGGCCGCTCGGCGCCAAACGCCGCCGAGTACATCAGGAAGTTGCTGATCGCCTCCGGATAGACCTCGTCCACCCAGACGACCGGCTTGCCGAGCCCTTGCTGCTGGGCCAGCGTCTGCATCGGCTCGAAGGTGAAGGCGAGGTCGATCTTGCGGTTGGCGAGCGCGGCCAGCGTGTCCGCGGGGTTTAGCTCGACGGTCTCGACGTCGTCCAGGGTGAGCCCCGCCGTGCGGAGCGCGGCGTAGAGATAGGCGCCGGCGGAGCTACGCAGCGTGGTGACCGACACCGTGCGGCCGCGGAAGTCGGCGGGGCCCTTCACCTCGCCGGAGTCCACGAGGTCCTGCCGCGCGAGGAAGCTGCTGCCCTGGCCGCCGCGGGCGAGCCGCGTCTTGTCGGTGACGATCTTCACGGCGATGCCGCGCTCCACGGCGTTGAACAGCCCCGGGCTGCTGCCGCCCGCCGCCGCGTCGAGCGCGCCAGTGGAGAGCGCGGGGATGGTGTCGGCCGCGCTGCGCACCGTCTCCCAGTCGACGTTCAGGCCCTGTTCCTCGAAGAAGCCCCGGTCGGCGGCGATGAACAGCGCCGCGTCGGCCAGGTTGCGGAGCGTCTGCAGGTGGATAGGGGCGTCGAGCGGCACGCGGTCTGCGGTCGCCGGCGCCGGCGGGCTGCCGGCGGCCGGCGCGGCAGCCGGCGCCTGGGGCGCGGCCGGCGGCGCGGCGCTCGGCGCGCGGGCGTTCCCCGGGGCACAGGCCAGCGCGAGCGCCAGCCCTGCCGTCAGCAGGACGGCCCCGATGCGTCGCGGTAGGCTCGTCATCGTCCCGGCTCCTCGCAGCCGGAGTATAGGCGGGCCTTCGCGGCCGGTCAATCGCGGGCAGCGTCTGCCTTGACGCGTCCGGAGGGCGGCTCTACACTTGCGCCTACAGGCGCCGCCGCGGACGCCTGATCGTGGCGAGGTGCGGAAGCATGCCAGCGCGGACCGCCAGCCGGGTGATCGACGCCGACTCGCACGTCATGGAGCCCGCCGAGACCTGGGCGTATCTCCCCGCCGAGTACGAGGCGCGCAAGCCCTTCATCATCACCGGCGAGAACAAGCCGTTCCTCCAGGGGATGAACTCCTTCTGGTACATCGACGGGAAGACGTTCCCGCAGCCGGTCGGCCGCGGCGTGAGCATCTACGCCACGCCGGTGACCCAGGCGCGCGCCACGCGCGAGCCCTGGGCGCTCGGCAGTCAGACGCTGCTCGACGTGCCCGAGCGGCTGGCCGACATGGACCGCGCCGGGATCGACGTCCAGGTCAATTTCCCGACCTTGTTTCTGGAGCCGCTCACCGAGGACCCCGGCCTCGAAGCCGCGCTCATCCGCAGCTACAACACCTTCATGGCCGAGCGGGCGCGGCAGGCGCCGGAGCGACTCAAGTGGGCGGCGCTGCTGCCGCTACAAGACCCTGACCGCGCGGCCGACGAGGTGCGCTGGGCGCGCGAGCACGGGGCCGTATGCGCGGGCACGACGTACTGCACCGTGGGCGACGTGGGACTCGACGACGCCCGCTTCGACGTGGTGTGGCAAGCGCTGGAGCGGGCCGGGCTGCCGCTCTGCCTGCACTGCGGCTGGTCGGTGCCCGACGTGCGGCGCCTGTTCAACACCAGCTACGGTTCGCACGCGCTCGGGTTTACGCTGCCGCTGCTGTGCGCCTTCTACGCGTTCCTGGGCGGCGGCGTGCTCGACCGCTACCCCCGCTTGAAGCTGGGGTTCCTGGAGGCGGGCTGCGAGTGGATCCCCTGGCTCGTGCAGCGGATGGACCACTATTTCGAGGCCGAGGCAGGGAACGGCCGGCCGCTGCCCGCCGCGCGGGCGAGCGAGTACCTGCGCTCCTGCCAGGTGTACTTTACGACCGAGGCCGAGGAGGCCAGCTTGCCGCACGTGCTCGGGTTCGTGGGCGACGACCGGGTGATGATCTCGGGCGACATGCCGCACAGCGAGGCGCGCGACAACGCCATCGCGGAGATCGAGGAGCGCGAGGACCTGACCGCCGAGCAGAAGCGCAAGCTGCTGCACGACAACGCCGCCCGGTTCTACGCGCTGTAGGAGGGGTTCATGCCTCAAGGATCGCGCGCGCGCTCGGCCGCAGCGCTCGCCGGCGCGCTGTTGCTGGCCGCGGCCTGCCGTCCGGCCGCACCCGCGCCCGCCGCGGCCCCCGCCGCCGCCAGCGCTCCCGCCGCGGCCGCGCCCGCCAACGCGAGCGCCGCACCAACGGCGGCGTCGGCGGCCACGCACGTGCGCGCGGCCTACACGTCCGACTCGGGCGCCGAGCTGCCGATCCTCGTGGCCGACCAGACGGGCCTGTTCGCGCAGCAGGGGCTCGACGTGAGCGTGGACCGCATCGCGGGCGGCAGCTCCAAGGTGGTGCAGGTGATCGTCGCGGGCGAGCTGGACGTGGCGCAGATCGGCGGGCCGGCCGTGGTGGACGCGGACGTGGCCGGCGCCGACATCGTCTACCTGGCCACGCACATCCCCCGCCTGGCGGTCAGCGTGTTCGGCCCCCCCGCGCTGACGCAGATCAGCGACCTGCGCGGCAAGTCCATCGCCATCACGCGGGTGGGCACGATCACCGACTTCGGCGCCCGCTACGCGCTGAACCGCGCGGGGCTGGCGCCCGAGACCGACGTGGGCCTCATCCAGACGGGCGGCAACGCCGAGACGCTGGCGACGATGCAGTCGGGCAACGTGGCGGCCGGCATGATCAGCGCCCCCGTGGACGTGCCGGCGCGCAAGCTCGGGTTCCACGAGGTGCTGGACCTGGCGGCCACGGGGCTGGAGTTCCCCTACGACGGGCTGGCCGTCCAGCGGAGCTACCGCGACGGGAACGAGGACGTGCTCCGCCGCTTCACGCGCGCCTACGTCCAGGCCATCGCCCGTGTCCACCACGACAAGCCGTTCGCGAAGCAGGTGCTCGCCGGCTACACGGGCACTGACGACGACGAGGCACTGGAGAGCGGCTACGCGGTGTTCGGCGACCGCTACCTGGCGCGGGCGCCGTACCCGACGCTGGCCCAGTTTCAGTCGATCGTGGACTTCGTGGCGGAGCGGGAGCCGCGCGTCCGCGACCTCCAGCTCAACACGATCGTAGACGACCACTTCATCCGCGCGCTCGACCAGGAAGGCTTCATCGACGGGCTGTACCAGTAGGGCCGCGCAGGAGCGCGCGCCGGCGCCGGGCCTACTGCCAGCGGGCGAAGGCCATCGCGCAGCCGGTGCCGGCCTCCGAGCGGTAGCAGGGGACGTAGTCCACGACTTCCATCGCCAGGCCGTCCTCGGCCAGCGCCCCCGCCACGACCATCCAGTTGCGAATCTCCGAGTTGCCCGAGTTGAACCAGGTCAGCGGCATTTCCGTCACGGCCGCCTCATCGCGCGCGGCGAACGCGGCGAGGATGCGCTGGTCCACGTCCTCCTCGATCACGAAGTGCGTGAGCCCGCCCGAGGCGATGAGCGCCACCCGCTGGGCGCCATCCCACGCGTCGATGGCGCGGCGCAGCGCGCGGCCCAGCGCGTAGCAGCGGCGGGGCGTGGGCTGGTTCGGCGGGAAGTACGTGTTCAGGAAGATGGGCACGTTCGGGATCACGCGGTCGTTCATGAGGCGGCGGTAGACGTAGCTGAAGGCGTGGCCGATGCCGTGCTGACCGTGCTTGCCGGCCGGTAGCCGGCGGGAGTAGGTGAGATCGAAGCCCTCGCCGATGAGCGCGTCGAAGAGATGCCGGCTCAGCGCCGGCGCGCAGGCGTTGGCGGTGCGCACCTGAGGGTAGCGGCTGAGCGCCGGCGGCGCGGCCGCGTACTCGCCGCTGTCGGGGCCTAGCGGGACGGTGTCGACGGTGTCGCCCGCGTAGACGGCGACAGACGGCATGTTGTCTTCGAGGAAGCACTCGTGCTGGTCGTCGCCGACGACGACTACCACGTCGGGCGCGGCGCGCTCCAGCGTCGCGCCGAGCGTCTTGATCGCCTGCTGGCAGGCCGCGAAGCGGCGCTCGAACTTCTCGGGCGTTAGCTCCCGCTCGAAGTGCTCCCCTGCTCGGGCGTCCACCACCTGCGCGAACGTCATCGGCTGCCCGCGATACCACAGCTCCGTGGACTGCCGGTCGTGCTCGGCGCGCCGCCACCACTCGGCCGGCGGCAGGGCAAGCTGGGGCGCGTGGGAGGACCCGAGGCCCAACACGATCTCCACCATACGTCCTCCTCCGCCGCGGCGTGGAGCGCGCCGCGCGTGCGCGTTGTACCAGCACAGCCTAGCCCACCCGCGCGTCCGGCGCAACGGGCCGCGGCGGCCAGCCACAGCCCGGCGACGGCCGCGGCCAGTGCAGGCTGTAACGTCCCGCGCGGTCTTACGTTATTAGATACGGAATGAAACGCATTAGCCACAGAACGAGGCGCTGGTCGGTCGACATCCGCGCGCTGCTGGGGGGAATCCTGGTGATTCTGCTCCTGGCGGCACCGCGCCCGGCTGCCGCGGAGGGGCTGCAGCCGGGCGAGATCGTGGTGGCCGATCCCAGCGCCGTAGGCGGCCGCGGCGCGGTGCTCGCCGTCGATCCGGTGAGCGGCGCCCAGCGGGTCATCTCGTCCGGGGGCTTGTTCGTGGACCCGGCCGGCGTCGCGCTCGCCCCGAACGGGGACCTGCTGGTGGTGGACGCGAACGCCCTGGGGGGCATCGGCGCGGTCATCCGCGTCGACCCGGCGACGGGACGGCAGAGCGTCGTTACCTTTGGCGGCCTGCTGTTCGATCCCTGGGGCATCGCCGTCGCCTCTAGCGGCGAGATCTACGTGACCCAGCCGTTGTCGATCGTGCGGGTCGATCCGACGACTGGCGCCCAGCGCCTGGTCTCGTTCGACGACCGCCTGGTGCTGCCGTTCGGCATCACCGTCGGACCGAGCGGCGACCTGTTGACCGCCGATGCCTTCCTGGCCTTTCTCGGCGACGGCGGCGTCACGCGGGTGAACCCGGCCACAGGGCGCCAGACGGCCGTCACCTCGGGCGGCCTGCTCTTCGACCCGACCGACCTGACGTTCGGCGCGAGCGGCGACCTGTTCGTGGTGGACCCGAACGCCTTCTTCTTCGACGGCGGCGTGATCCGCGTCGATCCGACGACGGGCACGCAGCGCCGGGTGTCGTCGGGCGGGCTGTTCGCGGACCCGGTCGGCATCGCGAGCGCCGCGAACGGCGACCTGCTCGTAAGCAACGCGAACTGCACTTGCGGCCCCGGCAGCATCGTCCGCGTCGATCCCGCGACGGGCCGCCAGACGCTCGTGTCCAGCGGCGGGCGGCTGGTGACGCCGCTAGGGCTGCTCGTCGTGCCGGCCGGCCCGCCCACCGCGACGCCTACACCCACCGCCACGGCGACCAGCACCGCGACGCCCACGAGCACGGCGACCAGCACCCCGTCGCCCACGAACACGGCGACGGCGTCTAGCACCGCGACCGCCACCAGCACGCCGACGGCGACCGCGACGCCGACGCGCACGGCGACGGCGACCGGCTCGCCCACGCTGACCGTGACGGGCACGGTCCCCGCGACCAACACGCCCACCGTCACGCCGACGCCAAGCGCCACCGCCGCGCCGACCAGCACCGCGACCGCCACCCCGAGCAGTACGGCCACGGCGACCGCGACCAGCAGCGCTACGGCCACGCCGACGAGCACGGCGACCACCTCGCCCACGCCATCCCTGGCGAGCAGCACGCCCAGCCCCACCACCACGCCGCCGGCGAGCGCGACGGCTACCAGCACGCCGTCGGGCGCCGCCACCCTGACGCCCACGCCGGTGCCGAGCAGCCAGACGTTCCACGCCTATCTGGTCCCGGACGCGAGCGCGCCCAACGTGCTGGCGCAAGGCCCGGTGAAGCCGGGGCCCTGCGCGCGCCCGATCGAGAACTGCGCCACGTTTACGGTCACGGGCAGCTTCACCGTCGAGGCCCACCTGCTGCACCTGCCGCCCGGCATCGTGCCCACGCTCACCATCCCGGTGGTGGACGGTACTGGCAGCCCCGCTGGCACGCGCGCCCTCACCTGCCCGCCGGCCGACGAGACGGGGCGCACGGATTGCAACGGGCTGGTAACGGGCGCGGGCCTGGCGCCGCAGGTGGGCGGCATCGTCGTGCTCAGTGGCGGCGCCGCGACGCCGACCGCGACCACCACGCCCACCACGCCAGCGCCCGCCAACAACGTGGCGCAGATCGCCGCCGGCCTGGCGTCCGAGGCGCTGGCCGGCGTGCCGTGCGCTGTCGTGCCGGGCCAGCAGTGCGCGATCGTGCCGAACGGGACGACGGGCCCCTCGGGCGGCGCGACCGTGGACGGCTCGATGAGCGTCGCGCTCACCGTCCCGGCCGGGATTGTGCCGGCGGGCGCGGTCGCCAACGCGTTCTTCGCCACGACGGCCGGCGTTGAGAACGTGCCGTGCGCCCTCGCGGCGGCGGGGGTGGCGACGCGCTGCACGGGCCGGCTGGCCGGGGATGCGCTCCTGGGCAGCACGGTGAGAGTCTTCGCCGGCGGCGTCCAGGTAGCCACCGGGACGGTCGTGGGGCCGGGCGTGCCGCCGCTGCTGCCGCCAGCGCCCCCGGTCGTGCTGCCGCCGCCGCCATCGCCACTCGCCCCGCTGCCGCCGTTCGGCGGACCGGGGCAGCCCGAGGTGCCGGTGATCCCCGAGGCGGGCACCCTGGTCCTGCTGGCGAGCGGACTCGCCGCGCTCGGCGCGCTGGGCGCGCGCCGCCGCGGCCGCTAGGCGCGGCGCCCTTCCAGCCCGGTGGGTCGCTGACGGCGGCCCGCCCTCACGCGGCTCAGTGCGCGGCGGACAGGCCCATCGCCTGGCGCCGCTCGGAGCGCGTCCAGGGATCGACGTGGCCTTCCCAGACCTCGATCTCCCACCAGTTCGTGTCGCGGTCCTGCATGTAGAAGGAGTACGAGCCGTGCTGGTCGACCGCGCGATGGATCTTGCGGATGCCGAACTCCTGCTGGCAGGCTTGCGCCTTGGCGCGCAGCTCGTCGATCTTCGCCCGCTCGGCGCGCAGCGTGATGCCGTGGTGGTTCTGCACCGGCTGCTCCAGCAGCGCGTCGCCGCGCTCGACGACGATCACGCGCACGCCGCCGTTGCCGCGCGTGAAGAAGTAATGCGGCCCCGCCTGCTCGACGTCGACGCCCAGGAAATCGCGGTAGAAGCGCAGCGTCTCCTGCAGGTCGCGGCATTCCAGGGTCACGTAGCTGATCGGGCCGGCGGGCACGATGGAGCCGCGCGGCTCGGCGTCGGGCTCGATCGCGACCGGGCCGAAGGGACCGGCGTTCTCCTCGACCCGCCACCAGTTGCCGTCGAAGTCCTTGACGTAAAAGCCGTAGGTGCCCACCCCGAACTTCGTCGGGTCCTCGCGGCCCGGCGCGGTGATCTCCTGGATGCCGTACTCGTCCTTGACGGCGGTGATGCGGGCGTGCGCCCCGTCAACGGCCGCCGCGTCGGCCACCGGGCGCGCGTAGAAGTTCAGCAGCGGCTGGGGCAGCCGGCGGCGGCGCTCCAGGAACGCGGCGTAGCAGCCGCGCGTGTCGATCAGGTGGCCCGACCGCGGCCCGTTGCGGTGGGTCCGCAGGCCCATCACGTCGCGGTAGAAGCGGATACCCTGCTCCACGCTGGTCGTCTCCAGCGTCGTGTGCGAGGCCCGCGCGGACTCGATCACCGGCATGACCGCCCTCCTTGCTCATCGCTTGTCTCATGCCGCCAGTATGGCCCGCCTGCCCGTGCGGGACAAGGCCGCGCCAGGCGGGGACGCGGTCGCGGCAGGCCCGGCGGGAGCGACGGTACGCCGACCGCGTGGCTATGGCGTCTCGGTGAAAGCGTCGAGGACCGCGGCGATGTTGGCGTAGTAGCCGATGGTGGCGACTAGCTCCACCAGGCCGCGCGTATCCAGGCGCTCCCGGGCCGCGTCGAAGGCGGCCGGCGCGACGCGGTGCTCGACCACGAGCTGACGGGCGAACTCGCACACCCAGCCATACGCTGGGTCGATCGCGGCGAACTGCTTGGCGCGCACGGCGTCGAGCACGGCGTCGGGCACGCCCGCCTCGCGCGCCAGGCGCTCGTGGGCCGCGCGCTCGTACTCGCAGTCGAGCAGGTGGGCTGTCACCAGGGCGGCCAGCTCGCGGGAGGCCGGGTCCAGGCTCGACTCGAAGCGGATGAACGTGCCCAGGTGGGCGACGCGGGCGGCCGCCTCCGGGCTGTGCATCAGCACGGCGAACGGGCCGCGCACGGAGCCGCGGCTGGCCACGATCGCGTCCCAGACGTGCCGCTGCTCCGCGGGCACGGCGTCTCGACTACTTACCTCGGGAATCCGCACGGCGCTGCTCCTCTCACGTTCCGTCGCTCGCTCCCGCCGGACGGCCGGCGAGCCAAGCCCAATGTACCGGCTGGCGTGTGGCCATGCGAGCGCTTGGGCTGAGCTGGTGCATGACCGAGCGGCAGCCAAGGCTTGCCGGCGGCCGCCCGCGGCGCCATACTAGCCGCCAGACGGCGCCGGCTGCGGCGCGACACTATTAGCTCCGGCCGAGTCGGCGCTCCGTTCGCCGGGCAGGAGCCGGACGACAGCGCCGCCACGCGGAGGGAGGGTCTGGATGATCACGTCGAGGAGACTCGCGGCGCTCGGCAGCCTCCTAGGAGCGGCCCTGGTGCTGGGCTGCGCCGCGCCGACGGCCCCGGCGCAGTCACAAGCGCCGGGCGGGGCGGCTAGCGCGGCCGCGGCAAGCGTCCCCGCCAGCGCAGCCAGCGGCGCGCCGGCGGCGCCGAGCGCGACGGCCGCCGGCGCGCCGAAGGTGCCGCTCACGTTCAGCATCCCCTCGCGCAACCTGAACTACATCGTGCCGCTGACGGCGGTCGCGAAAGGCTTCTTCGCCGAGGAGGGGCTGGACCTGGACGTCGAGGCGATCGCGCCCAACCTCACCGTCGCTGCCATGCAGCGCGGCGACGTGAAGCTCACCGGCACGGGCGGCTCGACCATCCGCGCCGTCGTGCGCGGCGGCGAGCGGTTCACGCTGACGGCGCTGATGACGGCGAAGCCGACTTACTTCGTAGTCACGCGGCCAGAGCTGCACACGGCGGCGGACCTTGTCGGCAAGCGGGTGAGCGTCTCCAGCCTGGGCGACACGCCGAGCCTGTTCACGGAGATCTGGCTGCGCCAGAACGGCGTGGACCCGAACGACGTGTCGTTCACGGGGCTGGGGCCGAATCCGGCCGTCCACCTGGCGGCGCTGAAGGCGGGGGCGCTCGACGGCGCGGTGTTCGACCCGGCCTCCGCCGCCGTCTCGGAGGCGGCCGGCTTCCCCGTCCTCCAGGCGCTGGGCGACGTGATCCAGGACCCGCAGCAGGACATCGTGGCGACGGGCGAGCTGCTGCAAAACGATCCCGACGCCCTGCGGGCGTTCCTGAAGGGACTCGTGCGCGGGCTGCGCTACACCAAGGAGCACGTGCCGGAGGCGGCCGCCGTGGCGCGGCAGGAGCTAGGGCTGGACATGGACGAGGCGACCTCGATCCGCGCCGTGCAGCTCTACGTCGACGGCATCTCGGCCGAGGCGCCGGGCTACGCCGACGCGAAGCAGATGGAGTCGTTCTACTACTACGACGTGCGGCTGCCGCTGGAGATGGGGCCGGACGAGCCGATCCCGACGCTGCACGACTTCCGCTACTTGCTCGAGGCGTACGATGCCCTCGGCATCCCCCGCCCGCAATAGGGGGCGCCCCCCGGCCCCCCAGTCCTGGGGAGGTGGGGGGACACCCCCCACGCCCCCCGGAGACTTAAGAGGAGGGCTAGTGGGGGGACACCCCCACGCCCCCCGGCAGGGGAGGCCCCCTGCACCCCCGGAGAGGACGGCGCCCGCCCCCGATCCTGGCGGGAGACAGCGCCCTCGGGTGCAACCAGTTTTTGTAGGTGTCTGGACGTGCACAAGCGCCGGCCCAGTTGGACGCACTCGTGGCCAGCGGTCCGTGTACAGAAAGTGGTTGCACCCGCCCGGCCCTCTCGGGCGCATTGACAGGGGCGGGGGCGTGTCCTACGATGGGGCACACGGTACGGCTCGCGAGGAGGCTACGGCATGAAGGGCCTGGAGCGTGCGGCGGTGGTCCTGGCGCTGACGGCGATGCTGGTCGCGGCCGGCTGCGAGCGCGCCCCAACCGGCGCGGCGCCGGCCCCGGCGGAGGCGGCGGCGTCGGCGAGCGCGAGCGGGAACGCGCCCGCCGCGGCGCCGGCGAGCGCGAGCGGCAGCGCCGCGGCCCCGGGCCCATCCGCCGCCCCGAGCCAGTCCAAGGAGTCGATCACCTTCGCCATCCCCGATCACAGCCTGAACTACATCGTGCCGTTCACCGCGGCCGCCAAGGGCTACTTCGACGAGGCGGGGCTGAGCGTCGAGATCCTGCCGATGCCGTCGAACCTCACCGTCGCCGCGCTCCAGCGGGGCGATCTCCAGCTCACCGGGTCGGGCGGCTCGGCCATCCGCGCCGCCGTGCAGGGCGCGCCGTTCAAGCTCGTCTCGTTCATGACGCGGCAGCCGACGTACTATCTCATGACGGTGCCGGAGCTGCGTAGCTCGGCCCAATTGCCCGGCGCGCGCATCGGCGTGAACGGCATCGGCGGCACGCTCCAATTCTTCACCGAGCTGTATGCCCGGCAGGAGGGCATCGACCCCGCGCAGATCGTGTTCGTGGCGCTCGGCTCGAACCCCGTCCAGCACCTCGCCGCGATGCACGCGGGCGCGCTCGACGGGGCCGTCTTCGACCCGGGCAGCGCCGCCGTGGCCGAGAACCAGGGCTTCTCGCTGCTGAAGGCGCTGGGCGAGGTCGCGTCCGATCCCCAGCAGGGCATCGTGACCACCGACGACTACGCCCAGAAGAGCCCGGGCAGCATCCAGGCATTCTTGAAGGCGCTGGTGCGCGCTCTCCTGTTCGTGAAGCAGAACCAGACAGAAGTGGTAGCCATCGCGGAGCAGGAGCTAGGGCACGACATGGACGAGGCCACGGCGCGGCGGGCGATCCAGCTCTACGCCGACGCCATCTCGGCCGACGCGCCGGGCTACGCCGACGACAAGCTGCTGCAGGCCTTCTACGAGTACGACGTCCGCATCCCGCTGGACCTACCCGCGGACCAGCCGATTCCGCCGGCCCACGACTTCCGCTACCTGCTCGCCGCCTACGACGAGCTAGGCATCCCGCGGCCGCGCTAGCGCCCGGGCGCCGGCCCGCCGGTCAGTGGCCGCCCGGCGGCGGGCCGCCATACGGGCGCCGCGCGCCGATAGCCGGCCACGGGGGCGCGACCGCGCCCGCGCGGCGCCGCACACGACACCAGGGGAGGGCAGCGATGAGGAGACATGCCTGGCGCGGCCTGGCGATCGGAACCTGCCTGCTGGCGCTCGTGGCCGCGTGCGCCGGGCCGGCCGCGCCGGCGGCGGCCCCGGCCGCCGCGCCGCCCGCGGCGGCGCCGAATGCCGCGCCAGCCCCGGGCGGGGCAGGGAACGCCGCGCCGCCGGCGCCGGTCGAGCACCTGCGGGCCGCCTACACGTCGCTCGGGATGACCCAGGCGTTCATGTGGGTCGCCCAGGACGCGGGCTACTACCGCGACGAGGGGCTGGACGTCGAGCTGGAGTACATCCCCGGCAGCAACGTCGCCATCCAGGGCATGATGTCGGGCGACCTGCAGTTCATGATCGCCGGCGGCGCCACCACCGCGGGCGTGACGCTCGGCGGCGGCGACGCGGTGCTGCTGGCGACGATGATCGGCACGTTCGTCATCAACATCATCGGCCAGCCCGACCTGGCGCCGACCGCCGACGGCGTGCGCGGCCACACGCTGGCCGTCACGCGCCTCGGCTCGACCTCCGACTTCGTGGCCCGCTACTGGCTGAAGCAGCTTGGCCTCGAGCCGGTGGCCGACGTGCCGATCATCCAGGTGGGCGGCAACCCCGAGATGGTCGCCGCGCTCGCCACCGGCGCTGCCGACATGGTGGCCGCCACCGACCTGTTCGCGCTGGAGCTGCAGCGCCAGGGCTACCGCGAGCTGGTGAACGGCGCGTCGCTGGGCGTCGAGTACATCCACGCCGGCCTGGGCGCGCGCCAGAGCTACATCGCCGGGCACGAGGACGTGGTGCGGCGCTTCCTGCGCGCGTCGTTCCGCGGCCAGGGGCGGTTCGTGAACGACCGCGACTTCGCGGTCCAGGTGACGCGCAAGTATGCGCAGCTCGACGATCAGGACGTGCTGAACCGCGCCTGGGAGCTGCACACCAGCAAGTACATCAAGCGCATCCCCTACACCACGTCGGCCGCCATGCGGCTCACGCTGGAGGAGCTGGCCGGGTCCAACGAGGCCGCCCGCGGCGCCGACCCCGAGCAGTTCTACGACAACCGCTTCGTCCGCGAGCTGGACGACGCCGGCTTCTTCAAGGCGCTCTACCCGCAGTAGGGCGGGCTACCGCCGCCCCTGGTGCGCCTGGTAGCGGTGGATCTCCACCGGGTCCGTGGTCAGGAGGCCGCCGGTGCCTTCGAGGATAGCGGCGAGGCCGGGGAGGAGCGCGTCGACGCGCTCTTGCGTGTCCACCCACTCCAGGACCAGCGGCAGGTCGCTCGATAAGTCGACCAGCGACGCCGTGTGGATGCGGCTGTGCGCCCCGAACCCCGAGATGCCCCGCCAGACGGTCGCCCCCGCCGCCCCCTCGCGGCGCAGGTACTCCAGCAGCGCGCTCCAGAGGGGCTTGCCGAGCAGCGCGCCGGGCGCGTGGTCCCGCTCGCCAAAGTAGATCCGCACACGCAGCCCGCGTCCGGTGATGTCGTCCACCTTGCTGCCTCCACGGTTAGCGCCAGACGGCGTGGGCGAGCAGCATCCCGAGGAAGACCGCCAGCAGCCCGACGCCGTTGCTCCCGACCACGTACCCGACCGCCCGCAGCCACTCGCCCTCCGCCGCCAGGCTGAGCGCCTCGAACGTGTAGCTGGAGAACGTAGTGTAGCCACCCAGGAACCCGACGACCAGCAGCAGCCGCCAGGCGGGATCGACCGCTAGCTTCTCCGTGAGCGCCGTCAGGATCACGCCGATCGCCAGACTGCCCGTGACGTTGATGAAGAGCGTGGACCAGGGGAACGCGGCGCCCCAGCGGCCGGCGATCCAGGCCCCGAGCACGTAGCGCGCGTTGGCGCCCAGGAAGCCGCCGATCCCCACCCAGAGATAGTCCATGCGCGGTCCTCGCTTGGCTGCCGCTGGCAAAGAAAACGGCCCCTGACCAGCGGCCTCGGCCGGGTCAGGAGCCATTAGCAGCGGCGCGGCTGGTTACCCGTCGAGCGGGGCGGGGAGAGGCGCAACCCCTCGCTGAGCCCCAGGTAACGCGGTAGTCGCTGCGGTTCGGGCAACGCGCGCCCGGGCGGGTTCCATCGCCCTCGTGATCCTATGCTATCAGACGGCAGGCTCTACGAGGCAGCCGCGCACGCGGGCCACGACCGCGGCGGCGTCGGCGGGCGGCGCGTCGGCCCGCCAGGCGACGTGGCCGTCGGGCCGCACGAGCACGAGCCGGCGCTCGTACAGCGCGGCTACGGCCGGGTCGTCCAGGTCGACCACGGCGAGCGGCAGGCCGACCGCCCGGGCGGCCGCCTCCAGCCCCGTCGTATCGGCGTCGCGCGCGCGGAGACGCAGCAGCACGAAGCCGCGCCCGAACAGGTCGAGCGTCGAGCGCCCGTCGGCGAGCCAGGCGTGGGGTGCGCGCGAGCCGGGCCGGGTGGTCGGTTCGTAGACGGCGGGGTCGTCGCTCGGCGGCAGGGTGCCGTCGGGGACACAGATCGCCGACTCGTAGCGGTAGCCAAGCTGAATGCCAAGCGTGTTCCACTCCTTGCGGCGCGTGCGCTCGATGTGCTCGGCCACCTGGGCCCGCACGCGCGCCCCGCGCTCGTCGTCGGCCTCTAGCTGCTCGGGGATCGGGACGGCGATCTCGGCGGCCCGGTTCTCGGCGGCCCGGTTCACGTTGCGCCACCCCACGGGGCGCCGCTCGACATCGTAGCTGTCGAGCAGGCCGGCGCCGCCCCAGCCCTGCAGCGCCGCGGCCAGCTTCCAGCTCAGGTTGAAGGCGTCGCCCGCGCCCGTATTCAGGCCGAAGCCGCCGCGCGGCCACATCATGTGGCACGAATCGCCCGCCAGAAAGACACGCCCGGCGCGATACCGCGCTGCCACCACCCGATGGCCCGCCCACGGCCGCACATGCAGGATCTCGAACGGCAGATCGGCTCCTAACGCGGCGCGGACGACCTGCGCGGGGTCCATCTGCGGCAGCTTGTCGCGCGGGTACTCGATGCTGAGGCGCCAGCGCTCGCGGCCGTCGACCGCTGAGACCGGCCCCACGCCGTCCCGGTTGCCCAACCAGTACTGCGAGGCGCTGCCGTACGGGTTGGTAGCGAGCAGGGTGGGCGCGCGGAAGAAGATGCCGAGGTTCTGGCCTTCCGCGAAGGTGCCTTCCAGCTCGATGCCAACGCTTCGACGCACCACCGAGGCCCCGCCGTCGCAGCCGACGAGATACCGCGCGGCGAGACGCTGGCGGCGCCCGGTGGCCACCTCTACCACGTCGGCAACGACTCCCGCGTCGCTCTGGGAGACCGCCTCACAGCGCCAGCCGTAGCGCACGTCGGCCTCGGGCAAGGTGGCCGCATAGGCGCGCAGGGTGGGGTCCAGGAAGAACTTGGGGCACCAGATGCTCCACTCTGGGCTGACGGCAGCCTCCTGCGGCATGGGCTCGCTGTTGCTGGTGCGCTCGAAGACGGTGAGCTGATAGCCCAACACCCGCGTCACGAAGCGCACGTTGCGCCGGTAGTCGGCGGGAAAACCCGAGTAGCGGATGCGATCGGCCAGCCCCCACTGCCGGAAGTGCTCCATGGTGCGGGTATTCAGGTTCTCGCCGGTGGGGAAGGTGATCGTCCCGTCAGTCTCGTCCAGCACGATGCTGCGCACGCCGCGCCGCGCGAGATCGATGGCGAGAATCAGGCCCACCGGCCCGCCGCCAATGATCAGCACCGGCACGCGGGGCGCGTCGTCCTGGCGGGCCGCGGCAGCCCCGGAGACAGGCACGGTGTCGCCGCCGCGCGTCACGCGGCGCCGCCGCCGATGCGGACTAGCTCGGCCTGGGGCACGCCGCGGCGGTAGCGCGCCACGTACTCGTCCGCGTCGATCTCCAAGCCGGAGGGATTCGCGCGGTAGGCGTCGGAGGCCAG
Source organism: Pseudomonadota bacterium (assembly GCA_021325365.1). The sequence continues at coordinate 3,490 of JAJPHF010000070.1, read as the reverse complement.
GTAGGCGAGGTACTCGGCCTCGGTGGCGAAGTTCGCTGCCGATAGCTCGACCATGTTGCCGTCGGGATCGTGGTAGTAGAAGCTGGTGCCGGGGCCGTGATTCGCCGTGCGGTGGGGCGTGATGCCGGCGGCCTTCAGCCGCTCGTAGCGGTCGAACAGGTCTCCCAGCGCGGCGTGGCGTAGCTGCAGGTGGTGCAGGCCGGGCGTGGTGGACGGCGCATCGGCCAGGTCGGGCACCTGGAAGATGCCGAGCACCTGCGTGTACGGGTAGTCGAGGTGGACGCGGAAGAAGCACAGTCGCAGGTCGGCGGCGCGGGAGAGGCCGGGGATGGCGTTCGCCAGGTCCTCGGCCGTGGGCGTGCGCTCGAAGTACGGATCGACGCCCAGCACCGTCCGGTACCACTCGCGCAGCCGCTCGAAGTGCAGCGTCCGCAGCACCACTTCGGAGAACCGTAGCGGCCCGTAGCCGGGCGCGTCCGGCGCTCGCTGGCTTCGCGCGCTCGCGTCCACCGTGGGTTGCGCCATGATGCGGCCTCCTGCACAAGCGCGGGCTTCACGGATCGAGGTGAAGTAGGCGCGGAGCCGGGCAGCGACGAGCGGCCCTTTACAGCGGCGCCGGCCGATGCTAGCATCCGACACGACATAGCGTCAATTGCGACGCCGGGCCGGACTCGTCCCCTGCCGCCCGGCGGTCGTCTGTGCAGCAGGGCGGGACGACGGCAAGAGGAGTGGCCGCGTGGCGAAGATTCGGCATATCGCGATCCGCGTAGAGGATGTCGAGGCGGTGGCGCACTTCTTTCAGGCGGCGTTCGGCCTGGAGCTGGTCCAGCGGCGCCCGAACGGCCCCATCGACCTCTCCGACGGCGACGTCAATCTGACGCTGCTGCCGCTGACGCTCGGCAACCAGCAGTACCGGCCGGGCGAGATTCGGCCCGGCTACGCGCACATTGGCTTCTCCGTGGAGGACGAGGACGAGACGCACCGCCGCCTGGAGGCGCTCGGTGCGACGACGATGCCCGCGCCCGCGCCGGGGGGCCACGCCTACTACGAGAAGAAGTACCGCGGCATCGAGGGCTTGTACCTCGACGTGGGCCACTGGGTGGGCGCGCGGCCGCTGGAGCAGCCGGCCGCCACGGCGGCGGAGTAGTGCCCGCCGGGACTACCGCTTGCTCCGAAGCGCATCAGCCGCCCCGCTGAGGCGGGAAGTGCGAGCGAGCGGGAGAAGGCCATGACCCACGGGAGCAAGCTCGGCATTGGCATCGTCAGCGCTTGTTGCCTGCTCATGGTGACGGCCTGCGCGCCCACGGCCGCGCCCTCGCCCCCCTAGCCCCCCAATCCTGGAGGGAGCCACACGTCGGGCGCCGCCGGCAGCGCGTCCGGCGCCGCGCAAAGCCGGGCCGGCTCCGCTCAGGGTCCGGCCGGCCCCGCCCCAGACTCGACCAGTTCCCCCCCAGGATCGGGGGGGCTAGGGGGGGCGGAGGCGCGCCCGGCGGCCCTGCAAGCCGTCGTGGACGGCGCGCGGCGTGAGGGCAGCTTGTCGCTGGTGTGGGGCGAGGGCACGCTGGAGGGCGCCGAGGGCATCGGGCGCGCGGCCCAAGCGATCAACCAGCGCTATGGGCTGAACCTGGACGTAAAGTTCACGCCGGGGCCCAGCATGTCCACGATGATGGGGCGCGTGGCGCAGGAGTACCAGGCCGGGCGCACGGCCGCGAGCGACGTGTTCGTCGGCTACGCCAACAACCTCATCCCGCCGCTCCAGGCCGACGCGCTGGAGGCGGTCGACTGGGCAAGCTGGGCGCCGAACGTGCAGGACCCGCGGATGGTCGCGGCGGGCGGCACGGCGGTGGCGGTGCAGTCGAGCCTGCCGGGGATCGCCTACAATACCAGCCGCCTGACGGGCGATCTGGTGCCGCGCGGGCTGGAGGACATGCTAAAGCCCGCGTACAAGGGGCGCATCGCGAGCACGCCGTACGCCGCGTCCTTCGATCAGATCGCGGTACCCGAGGCCTGGGGCGAGCAGCGCGCGACCGAGTACGTGGAGCGGCTGGCCGGCCAGGTGGCGGGGCTCATCCGCTGCAACGAGCTGGAGCGGCTCACCAGCGGCGAGTTCGACGCGCTGGTGCTCGCGTGCAGCCAGGGGCCGGCGCTGAAGGCGCAGGCGCAGGGAGCGCCCATCGCCTACGTGATCCCGGCCGACGCTCCGATCATGAAGCCGCTGTACATGGCGATCCCGAAGAACGCCGCCCACCCCAACGCGGCCAAGCTCTGGATCGACTACCTGCTGAGCCCTGAGGGCCAGGCGATGATCTACGAGAGCAGCTACGAGGACTCGCACCTCGTGCCCGGCTCGAAGACGGCCGCGCGCATGGAACAGCTCCAAGCCGCGGGCGTAAAGTTCATCCAGGCGGACGTGGCGTTCTACGAGCGCAACGACGAGCGCGAGCAGACGCGGCTGCTCAACAACTTCGTGCGCATCCTGACGCAGAAGTGATGAAGGAGACGAGCATGGCTGGCAAGCTGAAGCACCTGGCGATCAGCAGCGAGAACTACGCCGCGCTGGCCCGCTTCTACCAGGCGGCGTTCGGGCTGACGGCGTCGCCCACCAACCGCCCGGAGGGCGCCGTGTCGCTCTCCGACGGCTACCTGGGGATGAACTTCAACATTCGGCGCGTGGGCGCCTGGGGCCGCCTCGACCACTACGGCTTCGAGATCGACAGCATCGAGGAGCTTGAGGACCGGCTGCGCGACGCCTACCCGCGCGTGCAGCTCTTGAAGCGCCTGAGCATTCGCCCCTTCGCCGGCTTCACGATGCACGATCCAGCCGGCAACTACTTCGACCTGTCGGTGCCGTCGATGGAGAACCGGCGCGACGTATACGCCGAGGCGGGCGCCGAGCACCCGCGCTACGTACACCACCTGACGCTGCGCGCGATGGAGCCGGAGCTGCTCTGCGGCTTCTACCGGCACGTCTTCGACCTGGAGGAGCGGCCGAAGCAGGCCGGCGACCCGAACCACTACCTGTTCGACGGCCGCATCACGCTCGTCATCACGCCCTGGCAGATCGGCGACTACACGGGCGGCAACGTCGAGGCGCCCGGCCCCGATCACATTGGCTTCGCCGTGGAGAGCCTGGAGAAGTTCGAGGCCGACGTCGAGCACATCAAGCTGCGGAACCCGCGGCTGCACCCGATGCAGCTTGGCTACGGCCCCGAGGGCGAGAGCCGGCTGCGGCTGTTCCAGAGCTGCCATCTCGGCGAGCGCCACCTCGCCGATCCGGATGGCGTGCTGATCGACGTGGTCCGGGCCTGAGCGCGCCACCCAACCGGCTCCCCATCCGCTGCCCTGGAGGCCGCATGTCCCGCGACGCCTACACCGATTTCGCGCACACCGGCCCCGGCACGCTGGCCGGGCGGTATCTGCGCCGCTTCTGGCAGCCGGTCGCCATCGCCGCCGACCTCCCGCCCGGCCACGCGAGGCCCATCCGCGTGAT
>JAJPHF010000096.1 GCA_021325365.1 Pseudomonadota bacterium | reverse complement strand
GTGATTACGAGCGCTTGGCGGAGACCGTCGAAGGCTTGACCTTCGTTGCCTTTGCCTGCTTGATGCTTCACCGCCTGATCCACATCCTTGGTTCATAACAGGCTCTAAGCTTGTGATTTAACCCATAGGCGAGTTGCCGGCCGCCGGGCAGGTGGCGGCGTCTCGTGCTGGAAGCCAATGATGTGGTGCTCAAGCCGTCTTCTTCAAGGCCGGATAGCGTCTGGCCGGCCCCGAGCGGCGGCCCTTGGGCCGCCCTGGGGAACGCCCACAGGGTTTTGGTGGGCTCGCGGGTGTGCCCAGGCTGAGCAAGAGGGCGGAAAAGGCGCGACGGACCCGATAGGGTGTGAGGCGGTCGGGGTACAGCCGCCGCTCCCAGGGCAGGCGTTGGTCGGCCACACAAGCCCGCGCCAAGCGGAGTTCAGTGTAGGCGGCGACCAGCAGCGCGGTCCAGCGGTCGGCCTGCTCGGGGTGGCGCACCCGCGGCAGCACCCAGTTCAGAGTCTGCTTGGCGAACCGCAGCGTATGCTCCAGGTCGAAGCGGCGGACGTAGGCGCGCCACAGCACGCTCAGGTCGGGGGTGCCCGGCCCGTGCCACCACAGCCAGAGCTGCTGGGGCTCCCGCGTCTTCGCCGGCAGGCGGCTCACCTCGACCAGGACGAGTATCCCCCGCACGACCGGCTTGGTGCGGCGCGTGCCGCGGCCGGGATGGTTCTGCCGCTTGGCGTGCAACCCCCTCCACGCGCGGACACGCACCCGCCCGTATTGCGCGGCTTCGACGGTGTACTCGGCCGTCGGCTCCGGCCAGGTCGTCGCGTCGCGGCAGGCGAACTTGGCCCCATGCTGGCGCGGCCGTCCGCCCGGCGGCTGGGCGGGCGGGTCGGCCTAGAAGCAGCGGTCGCGGCGCAGCCGCACCAGGATGGCCACGGGCAGGTCGCCCAGTTCTTGGACGAGCTGCTCGGGATCAGAGCCCGCGTCGAAGACGAACAGCGGCGCGGGAGCGCCGGGTGGCTGCAGGCGGAGCACTGCGCGGATCTGTTCGGCCGCCAGCGTATGGATGTTATGGGTGGGATGGACCCGGCGCACGTCCACCGGGGCCGTCCAGCTATCCCGGCGGAAGCGGAGCTGAGCGCCCCACTGGTACGCCCAGCCGGCGACGATCGGCTGCCCAGCCGAATGGCGCGAGGGATGCTAGTAGTAGCCGCGCTTGGGGCTCGTCTCGGCGTCGCAGCGCGGCCACACGCTCGCATCCACCGCGTAGATCGGCTGTCCATCAGCCAGCGGGTGACGGCCGAGGAGGGCGCGCAGCCCCGCGTCGTCGATGCGACCGCGGGCGAGTGCGGCGTAGAGACTGCCCCAGCCGCGGCGGTGGACCCGCGCCAGGCTCAGGTGTGCGGGCGAAGCAATCGGATCGGCCGTGAGCAGCGCGGCGGCCAGCTCGAACAGCGCGTCCGCGCGCCGGTCGAGACCACGGTACAGCTCGCGGCGGAAGACGGCGAGGGTGGCCAGCGGTTCGAGCGTCATCATACCAGGCGCGCTGCCACAACCGTGCCAGCACGCCCCGCCCGCCGGGGTTAAATCGCAAGCTAAGCGATTCCGAGCTCTGCTCGTGGGCTCACGTACGCCTCGAGAGCCGTCCGGACACGGGAGCGTGCGCGGTGCAGGAGCACCCGCTGATTGCCGTCGCTGAGCCCAAGGCTCTCGCACACTTCCTCGGGTGACCAGCCCTGCACGTCGCGCAGCGTGATGATGAGGCGCTGGCTCTCTGGCAACGCCGCGATCGCCTGCTCGATCCAGCCGCGCAGCTCGCCGGAGAGCAGCGACGCCTCGGGCTCGAGATCCCAGCGCTGCGGCGGCGTGGCCCAGTGGCCGGGCCACCGCGGGTGGTCGGCGGGCAGGAAGCGAGCGGGCGCGACGGCGGGATCCGCTCCATCCACATCGGGGTCCTGCAGCGCCGACAGCGGCACGGAGCGGCTCTCGCGCACGCCCCGCGACTTGGCGCGGTTGACAAGGATTTGGAAGAGCCAGGACTTCAGCGATGCGCGCCCCTCGAAGCGGTCGATCCCCTTGAGCAGGCCCAGCCAGGTCTCCTGCGCCACTTCCTCGGCCACCGCGCGGTCGCGCACGTAGTGGATTGCCACGGCGACCAGCGTGGTGTGATAGCGGTCCACAAGCGCCTCGAAGGCGGCCTCGTCGCCCTGGCGCAGCGCGGCGACCAGCGCCTGCTCGTCTGCGGCGGCCGCGGTTATCGTCGGAGTCGCACTCGGCATCATGGCATCTGCGCCCTTTCGGCTAGGGCCCCGGCCGCGGACGGCCCTAGCGGACGGGACCGTGGATCGAGCTACCGCGCCTAGCATAGGGCCGGGCTCGTAACCACGGCGCAGCGAGCGGCGGCCGGCGTGTTGCAGCGGTGTAGCTAGCGGCCGCCGAGGGATCAATCGGCGGCGAACAGGTAGCCGATGCCCGCCTTGGTCAGCACGTAGCGGGGCTGCTCGGGATCGGGCTCGATCTTGCGGCGCAGGCGGCTGACGTAGAGGCGCACGTGCTGCGTCTCGTCGCGGTACTCCGGGCCCCAGACGGCCGTGAGCAGCTCCGCGGGCACGAGCACGCGCCCCGCGTGGCGGGCGAGCTGCACGAGCAGCTTGTACTCGGTGGGCGTGAGGTCGACCGGCTCGCCGCCGCGGCTCACCGCGTGGCGGGCGAAGTCGATCGCCAGGTCGCCGTGCTGGAAGATCGGCTCGGCGGTGGGCGACTCGGCGTAGCGCGCGCGGCGCAGGACGGCCCGCACGCGCGCCATCAGCTCCGGCGGGCCGAACGGCTTGGGCAGATAATCATCCGCGCCCGCGTCGAGGCCCGCCACCTTGTCGGCCTCGGCGGCTTTCGCGGTGAGCATGATGATCGGCACGGTAGAGAACTCGCGGATGCGGCGGCAGACCTCCAGCCCGTTGAGCACCGGCAGGCCGATGTCGAGCAGCACGAGGTCCGGCCGCTCGCCCGCGGCCAGGTCCAGCGCCGTCTGGCCGTCCGCGGCCGCCAGCACCCGGTAGCCAGAGGCGCGCAGGTTCACGCTGATCCAGCGGACGTAGCGCGGCTCATCATCCACCACCAGGATTGTGGCGTCGGGGGAGTCAGTCTGGCTCACGGGGAGACTCCTGATAGGCGGGGATCGTGAAAGCGAACGTGCTGCCCTGCCCCGGCGTGCTCTGTACCCAGATTCGCCCGCCATGCGCCTGGACGATGCCGCGACAAATCGCCAGCCCCAGGCCGGTGCCGGCGAAGCGGCGTGTATCGCTGGTGTCCACGCGGAAGAACTTCTCGAATACTTGGTCGAGCTTGTCCGCCGGGATGCCGATGCCCTCGTCTACCACGTGAACCTCCACATCGCCGCTCACAGCGCGCGCGACGAGCCGGATCGGCGTGGGCTCGAGCGAATAGCGCGTGGCGTTGGTCAGCAGATTGTCCACGACCTGGGCGACCCGCCGCTCGTCGGCGAGCACCGCGGGCAGGCTCGCGGGCATCTGGACTTGCAGCGCGCGGCCGGGCTCGCGCGCGCGCTGCCGCTCGGCGCAGTCGGCCAACAGGCGGGTCATCTGGACCGGGTGGCGCTCGATGCGCAGCGTGCCGGCTTCGATGCGCGACATGTCGAGCAGGTTCGTCACCAGCTCGGTCAGGCGGTCGGTCTCCTCGTCGATGACTTGGAGGAACTCCTCACGCGTCTCGTCGTCAAGCGGCGCGTCCTTGCGCAGCAGCGTGCCCACGTAGCCTTTGATGAGCCCCAGCGGCGTGCGCAGCTCGTGACTGACCATCGACACGAAGTCCGACTTCAGCCGGTCCAGCTCGGCGAGCCGCGCGTTGGCGGTGGCCAGCTCCTGACTGCGCGCCGTCGCCAGCTCGCGCTCCTCCTCCAGCACCCGCGCGAGCACGCCCAGCCCGACCGTGAGCATCAGCGTGTTCGCCAGCCAGGTGATGACGATGTTGCCGGTGGCGTCCATCACCAGCCAGGTGTTTGTCACACCCAGCAGGCCCAGACAGAGCAGCGCGCCGGCCGTGAACAGGACGGTGGTCGTGCGGGGGCGGTGCTGCAGCAGCACGGCGGCCGCGGCGAGATAGGCCAGCCCATAGCTGGTGCGAGTCAGCAGCGCCGCGGAGCGCGTCTCCATCACTAGCGTCGCCAGCACGACCCACACCACGGACAATACGAGCACCGCCATGGCGCCGCGCCGCGAGAACCCGCGCCCGACGAGGGCCCGCGCGCCGATCCAAATGCCGATGGCACGCGCCCAGCCAAGGCTGGTGGCCACGACGCCCAGTCGCTCGAAGGTCTCGCGGGAGGTCATCTCGGGCGACGAGGCGACCACGAGGAGCTGGGCAAAGTAGTACACCGTGGCCAGGGCCCAGACGACCGTCCAGACCAGCAGGTAGCGGCGGCGCATCTGCCAGTAGCAGGCGGCCGTCAGCAGCAGCAAGACGAGCCCGACCCCGACCGGCAGCACGCGCACGAAGGCGAGCATCATGGAGGTGCTTCCGTCCGCCGTGGACTGCGCGGCAACCACCGACAAGGCGTGCGCGGCCCCATTGTACGACGCGGTCGTGCCCCATGCGATGCTCGCCGCGCCCATCACGCGGGCGAGCCACGAGAAGGCGCGGCACAGGGCGGCTCGCCGGGCTGGCTCAGCAAGGCCGCCAGGCGCACCGCCACGTCGTCGGCGGGGAAGGGGGGCTGCAGGTAGTCGCTGGGAGCGTTGCGAGCCAGCCGCTCCGGCTCCGCGGGGTAGACCGAGATGAAGAGCGCTGGCAGCCCATCTGGCGCGCCGTGGGCGCCAAGCTGCTCCACCGCGGTAGGGCAGAGCCACAAGCTGTCCAGGTCCACGACCGCAGCAACGGGCGCGGGCGCGGGTCCAGCCCACGCCCCGTCGGCGTAATCCAGCACCGCGTAGCCCTCGCGCTCCAGGGCGAGGCGCAGGATGCGGCGCAGGCGCGGCTCGCCGCACACGAGCGCGACGGCCGGCCGGGCGGCTCCCGCCTGTTGACTCGTCATCGATACTCCGCGCCGTGCGCCGGCGCTCGCACAACCTTGGAAGCGGGCCAGGGGCGCGCTGCGCCAGCCTCGCCGGCGGCGGCGTGGTCGCGCGCGGTGGCCCGCTTCCAAGCGTACCGGGCGGGCCTGAGCAGGCGTGTGGCGGGATTGCCCCATGGTGTTGCGGGCGCGTTGCTGTACTGGCGGTCCAGGGGGGCGAACGCCTACCAGTTCATTCGTGCGGCTGCCCGGGCAGCCGCACGGAAGGCTAGCGCCGCTTCCAGTCGCGGAAGGCGCCGAGGAGAGCCTCCTTCGCCTGGGGCGTGATGGCGTCCTCGGTCAGGCGCCCGGCGAGGGCAATCGTGGCACGGATCTGGTCGACGTAGGTCTGGCAGCCCTCACAGAGCGCAAGGTGCGTCTCGAAGCGCTCGCGCTCGGTGGGCGGCAGCCGGTCCTCCAGGTAGTCGGTCACCAGCTCGACCAGCTCCTGACAGCTCAGCGCGGCCGCATCCTCCATCTTCGCCAGGTAGGCGCGGCAATCCGAGCACTCCCCGATATGCCCCAAGAAGCATTCCCGCTCGGCCGGGCCCAGCTCGCCGACGATGTAGCCGAGCACCCGGCCCCGGATCCCCGCACAGCGCGCGTCGTCTCGCTCTTGCATGGTCGGCGTGTACTCCACTTCGTCCGCGTTTGCGCGGCCCCAGGCGCCGCGGCGAGTCTGCCACCAGCGCTCTCATAATAGATAGAGCGTGCGTCGCCGATGGGTAGTCTCGCCTAGCCCACCGGGCGTTACATCCGCGCTCATTCCCCAAGGTCCGCGTGCTAGCCCCGCTGGCGCCCCGCTGCCCGCCTGGCAGTATAGCCCACGCGAGCATCCCCGCTGCGGCCGGCCGCCGATCCTGAATTGCCCCGGTCCGAGTGTAACGAATCCCCCCGCCGCCGAGACCTGACCTGCGAATGGGGGAGAACACGACGGCCCCTGAGCGAACGGCAGGCGCCGATCTCAGCGGGGCGCACGGGGAGGATGAGGTGATGAGTGATCTGCACTGGACAGGGGCCGCCCTGCTGCTGGCGATCGCGGTGATGGGCGGCAGCAGCTCCCGCACGCGGCGGAACACGGAGCAGAGCTGGGAAGAGTTCGCTCGGGCAAACGGCATCGCGACGGAGCATGGAACGGCCGCTCCGCGTCAGGCGCTCACCGCGCCGGCGGCAGCCGTCACTTCGGCGGCGCCGGCGCCCAGCGTGCCAACCGCAGCGAGCGGGCGGACGACCTGGCTGCGGGCCGCGGCAACCTGTGGCCACTGTGGGCGCGCGGCGGGCGAGCTGGAGTGGGACGCGGCGGCGCCCGCGAAGCGGGCGGTCTTGCGGCCGGCGGGCGGGACGCCCATCCGGGTCGTGCCGCTCGGCGCCCGGCTGCGCTGCCCGCACTGCGAGGGGCCAGTGTTCGCCGAGGAGCCCGAGCCCGTCATCGTGCGGCCGCCGGTCACGCTGGCGCCGGCACGTTGCGGCCGGCCGCGCAAGAGCGACCAGCGCGCGAGCTAAGTGTGACGGTTCCTGGCCCTACCCCCAACGGCGTGGGCAGGGACAGGAGTGGCCGTGGCGAAGACCAGCCACAGGGAGGAGAGAATCATGTCGAGAGATACGAACTACGACGTGATCATCATTGGGACGGGGGCGGGCGGCGGCACGCTAGCGCACGCGCTCGCGCCGACGGGCAAGCGCATCCTGCTCCTAGAGCGGGGCGACTACGTCCGCCGCGAGCCGGAGAACTGGGACACCCGCGCGGTCGAGCTGCAAGGACGCTACAACAACGCCGAGCCGTGGGTCGACGAGGATGGGCGGGAGTTCACGGCCGGCACGCACTACTTCGTGGGCGGCAACACGAAGTTCTACGGCGCGGCGCTTCTGCGCATGCGCGAGAGCGACTTCGGGCCGGTGCGCCACCACGGCGGCATCTCGCCGGCCTGGCCGATCGGCTACGACGAGATCGAGCCTTACTACACGCGCGCCGAGCACCTCTACCACGTCCACGGCATGCGCGGAGAAGACCCCACGGAGCCGCCCGCGAGCGCTCCCTACAAGTACCCCGCGGTCAGCCACGAGCCGGTCATTCAGGAGCTAGCCGACAAGCTGGCAAGCCACGGCCACCAGCCATTCCACCTGCCCGTGGGCATTCTGCTCAACGAGCAGAACCCGCGGCAGAGCGCGTGTATCCGCTGCGCCACCTGCGACGGCCACCCCTGCCTGGTGAACGCCAAGGCCGACGCCCAGGTCGTCTGCGTCGATCCGGCGCTCCAGCACCCGAACGTGACGCTGCTCACGCGGGCCTACGTGGCGCGGCTGGAGACGAGCCCGTCGGGCCGAGCCGTGAGCGGCGTGGTCGTCGAGCGCGACGGCACGGTCGAGCGGTACACGGCGGATGTCGTGGTGGCGTCCTGCGGCGCCATCAACTCGGCCGCGCTGCTCTTGCGCTCGGCGAACGAGCAGCACCCGAACGGCCTGGCGAACAGCTCCGACCTGGTTGGCCGCCACTACATGTGCCACCTGAACTCGGTGGTGCTTGCTATCTCGCACCACGCCAATACCACACGTTTCCAGAAGACGCTCGGCCTGAACGACTTCTATTTCCGCGCGCCCGACGGGGAGTACCCGCTGGGCCACATCTCGTTCGTTGGCAAGACGGACGCAAATGGGCTCGCCGCCGGCGCCCCGCGCCTGGCCCCCGGCCTCACGCTGGAGCAGATGGCGAAGCACTCGCTCGACTTCTGGCTTACGTCCGAGGACTTGCCCGACCCGGACAACCGCGTGACGGTCGATCGGCAGGGCCGCATCAACCTGCGCTACACACAGAACAACGAGGAGGGGCACCGCCGCCTCCAGGCGCAGCTCAAGCAGATGCTCGGCCGCATCGGCTGCGAGGCCCACGCCGTCTGCCGGGAGAACTTCGTGCCGACGACGGCGTACATCGGCAAGCGGATCCCGCTGGCGGGTGTGGCGCACCAGAATGGCACCCTGCGCTTCGGCCGCGACCCGCGCGCGTCGGTGCTCGATCCCAACTGCAAGGCACACGACCTGGACAACCTCTACGTGGTCGACGGCAGCTTCTTCCCGTCCAGCAGCGCCGTGAATCCCGCGCTCACCATCATGGCGAACGCGCTGCGTGTCGCCGACCATCTGGCCGAGCGGCTGGCCGTTCGGCTCGACGGTGCGCGCACGCCGGTACCCGCGGCTATCGCCGCCAGCCTATAGCCGCAACACGCCTACTCGCAGAGGCCACACATAAGGCAGCAGGAGGAGATTCCATGACACGCTCGATGCGCTCCCTCGCCCTGGCCGCGGTGCTCGCCGCGGGGATGCTCGGCAGCGCGGTCGCTGCCACCCACGCCCAGATGGAGCCGATGGACATGATGGGCGCCTGCATGGTGCCGATGGTGCCCACATACCCCGGCGCGCAGCCCGCCTCGGCGCAAATGCTCGCCATGCGCAGCGGCATGGCGCACAGCGTCACCGTCTGGGCCACCGGCGACAGCGTGCAGCAGGTGATCGGCTACTACCGCGCGCAGCTTGCCGCCGATGGCTACGTCGACAGCACCCCGGGCATCGCCCAGACGATGCCGGGCCAGGCGCAGACCGGCGGCCCGGGCGCCGAGCTAATCAACAGCGCCGAGTTCGCGAAGGACGGGCGCCAGTTCGTGTACGTCGCGGGCACCAGCCCGGGCTTCATGCTCGCCGTCGGTTGCCAGTAGCCGACGCACGCGGGGCCGGGGTCTCCCGAGCCGCTTGTCGAGGGACCCCCACCCCACTCCCCGAAGATTCACCGTCTCGCGAGCCCCCGAGGTGTCCGACGACTCCGCCCCCTGTTGGCGGGACATGGGAGAACAACCATGTGGCGAGTCCCCAGCCGCCGCCGAGACGCGCAACGTGGATCCTGGCCACCAACGCGGGTGTCCACAGCGCGCGCAGGGTACCTGCTAACAGTCGGAGCCCTGCTGGTCGGCGCGATTCTCCTGGCGCCGACCAGCATCCGAATGGGAGCGCCACGGGCGCAAGTCCTGCCCCCGGCCCCGATCACGGCCGTCGCCAAAATGGGCATGACGGTCGAGGACATGGACCGGTCGGTAGCCTTCTACACGAGCGTACTCGACTTCGAGAAGCTCTCCGACGTCGAGGTGGCCGGGGCCGAGTACGAGGCGCTGACAGGCGTGTTCGGCCTGCGCGCCCGTATCGTCGACCTGCAACTCGGCGACGAGACGCTGGATCTGACCGAGTACCTGACGCCGCGGGGCCGCGAGATCCCCCGCGACTCGCGCAGCAATGACCGCTGGTTCCAGCACGTCGCCATCATCACCAGCGACATGGTGGCAGCGTACGACCGGCTGCGGACGAACAACGTGCGTCACGCGTCCACGGGACCGCAGCGCCTGCCCGATTGGAACCCGAGCGCCGGCGGCATCGAGGCGTTCTACTTCTTCGATCCCGACTGGCACGTGCTTGAGGTATTGCAGTTCCCGGATGGGAAGGGCGATTTGAAGTGGCACCGAGATCGTGGACTGTTCCTGGGCATCGATCACACGGCAATCGTCGTCGCCGATACCGAGGCGAGCGTGCGGTTCTACGGCGACCTGCTGGGCCTACAGATCGTCGGGACGAGCGAGAACTATGGCGATGAGCAGGCGCACCTCAATAACGTGTACGGCGCCCATCTCCGCATCACGACGCTCCACGCCGCCTCGGGGCCGGGAGTGGAGCTCTTAGAGTACCTGGCACCGCGCGATGGCCGTGTTTATCCAGCGAGGGCCCGCCCCAACGATCTGTTCCACTGGCAGACGACTGTAGTCAGCGCCGACGCCCGTCAGACCTTTGAAACGGTGCGCGCACAGGCGCCGTCGCCCGTTTCGGGAAACTTGGTGGCGTTCCCAGATGCCGGCAAAGAATTCCGGGTCGCCGGCCTGATCCGCGATCCGGATGGCCATGCCTTGCAGGTAGTGGGGCGCTGAAAACCACGCTACCTCCATGTGTAACGGCCTCGCCACTGGCGAGACTACATTTCAGATAACCAGCGCGAACGAAGCGCTAAACGGCTGCACCCGCGGGACTATCAGCGGAGGAGGAACGGCCATGTTGGATGTACTACACCAGGTGATCGAGCGGGCGAGTGTCGACGCGGCCTTCCGTGGGCGGCTCGCGAGCGACCCGGTCAGCGCACTGAGAGGATACGACCTGACACTCGACGAGCGCGCGACTGTGCTGAGTGACGCTATCGGCAGCACCGTATCGTTGGGCCTGGATGCCCGTGTGAGTAAGATCGACAATCCGGCGATGCCGGGAGACGCGTTCCCCAACGGGCCGTTCGATCATCCGTTCGGCTCGTGATCGTCCGACCAAGGGCAGCCACCCGCCTGGTATCCAGGCGGGTGGCTGCGAGCGTCGCCTGCAGAGGCCGCCGTTGTGGATCGTATCGGTGTCCCCGCATACACTGGCCATTGGGGAATCCGGGCTTCTGGATGCACGAGCCGCGTCAAGTAGCTCTCCGCTGTCTGGCGACCCCCGGGACGCGGCGCCCTATAATCGGTGATTCTCGATCGGGAGGGCGACTAATGCAGGACCCGAGCGATGCAACCATCAACGTGGCAGAGCTGCCCGACATCCCGCCGCCTAGCCTCCGCACGATGTCCATCGAGGTGGAATCGCTGGGCAAGCAAAAGAAGGTAGGGCGCTACCGCCATTTCGAGATCCTGTGCGATGAACCGCCGCGGCTCGGCGGAGAGGACGAGTACCCGCAGCCGCTCACCTACCTCGTGGCCGGCGTTGCGTTCTGACTTCTGACACAGGTGGCGCGGTACGCGTCCATGCTCAAGAAGACCATCACGAGCGCCAAGTGTCGCTGCGAGTTCGACTTCATGCTGACCGGCTCGGTCATCCAAGACACGAACCGGGCGGTCGTCAAGGGCTTCCGCACGCACCTGGAAATCGAGTCGCCCGAGCCCGACGAGGTCGTGCTGCGCATCGTGCGCGCCGCGAAACGCGGCTGCTACGCGGAGCAGCTTATCGAGCACCCGGTGCCCATTACCAGCACCTACGTCATAAACGGCAAGCCGGGCTCCGTGGATTTGAGCGACCGCGGCTGACGCGCGCGGGTCTCATGGCGCCGCGCCGATCGACGCGCAACCGATCACACGGCGCCTTGTGAACTTGCTTCCCGTCCCGACACGTTCGCCGCGACGTCGGTGTGCATGATGGCCGCCGTGACTAACACCTTCGCGGACGCGCTGAAGTTTGACGAGGACCTGGAGCGGCTCGGCATGCGGTCGGGTTATTCCTGACCGGCCGCGCCGGGCGATCGCTCATGCCGTTCGCGGGCGGCTCCGCGGCCGGGCACAGTCCGACCGATCCGCCGGGTCTGCGTGTGGGAGACGGCCCCATGATGCTCCGGGGGACAGAGATCAAGGCCGTAGTCTTCGACGCCTACGGCACGCTCTTGGACGTCGGCTCGCTCACGGCAGCCTGCGCCGCCGTGACGGCTGATCCGAGCGCGTGCGTGACGCTCTGGCGCGCCAAACAACTCGAATACACGTTCCTACGCTCGCCCATGGGCCGCTATGTGGACTTCTGGCGGGTGACCGCTGACGCGCTCGACTACACTGTGGCCCACTTACGCTTGGCCGTGGCGCCGGCCGCGCGCGAGCGCCTGCTGGAGGCGTGGCTCGCCCTCGAGCCATACCCCGACGCTGAGGCGACATTGCGACGGCTGGCCAGCCGGCCGCTGGCGGTCCTCTCGAATGGGAGCCCGCGTATGCTGGAGACCGCCCTGGAGCACGCGGGCCTGCGCCCATACCGGCCGCACGTGTTCAGCGTAGATCCGCTCGGAATCTACAAGCCCGCCCCGCGTGTGTACGAGGAGGCGCCGCGCTGTCTGGGCGTGGCGCCGGAGCGCATCCTATTCGTGTCGGGCAACTCCTGGGATGCCGCAGGAGCCGCCAGCTTTGGCCTCCGGGTGGCCTGGCTCAACCGCGCCGGCGTGCCGTTCGACGTGCTGGGCCAGCAGCCGGACTGGGAGATTCGCTTGCTCCGCGAGCTTACTGACCGCCTGGACGGACCCCGCGACGCACGGGGAGGCGCGTGATTCAGTCGATGCGCTGCGCGCCGTTCAAACACGTGAGCGTTCGCGGAATCTCGATAGCCTCTCGGGGGTTGCATAACCGCTGGATTCGTAGGAGTGATCGTTCTGCCCTACTGGGTAGCAGGTCGTGCAAACAGGAGGGTGCGCTCGTCGCGCTGAGGCGGCAGCGGCCGACCGCACGGTCTTTTTGGCAAGTTTTTGGCAACCTGGACGTGGAAAACTTGCCAAGAACGGGGCGGACGCGCATGCACCAGGTGGACGCGTATCTCACGGAATCGGCTCCGGGATCAGCAAAACTCTGATGCTTGATATTGGCCAGTATCGCTTGATCCAGCGATATAGTGCTTCCTAAACCGCCGGCCGGGAGTTCGAGTCTCCCCGGGGCCTCCAATTCCATGTAATTGCGCCAAAAATCGAGATGGTGGCTGTCTCGATTGCCGCGGTTCAACGAACCGCGCGTCTGGTACGCGGGTGCCCGGTGCCGTGTCGCGATTTCTTCGGCCAGCTTGGCGGGACGTCCGCCGGGCTTCGCCTGACACTATGTTCCTCGTCGTCCTCTTGGCAAGGTTTTGGCAACTTGCACCTGGTTTCCGGCCCTTGCTGACGTATGCGCGGCACGTGGGCGGTAAGGCCTCGCTCGGCAGTCAAGTCGGCCCGGCGCTGCGCCATTGGTCGCTCTGTAGTATCCGGCGCAACACCATGGCCGACATACACTGCCGTCCTACTCGCCGCGGAGGGCTCATTGCGGGCAGGTAGCCGAAAAGCCGGGTGCCTCCGTTCCCACGTCACGCCACCAGGTCGAGCGCGGTGTATTGGGTGCTGCCGCACCAGCCGGTCGCCAGTGGATCTTGTCGGCAGTGTGGGCCAATTCGTACTGATCCCGGACTCGGCCGCCCGCAAACTTCCGATCAGCGCAGCCGGAGTTCTGATCACGGCTTAGTAGTCCATGGGGTTGGGATGCACGAAGACCATGGGGCGGCCCTGCTAGCCCAGTCGCTCGAAATTGAGCGGCCCGTTGATGTGCTCGGCCATCGTCGTCCTCCTTGCTATGGGTTACTCATCGCCGGTCGTCGGGTAAGGAGCAAGGTCTTTGGGTCCGCCGCCGGGCGAGCAGTCTACCGCGGGCTAGTCCAGCGCGCCCGACTCGCGCACGAACCCGGAAGCATGTAGCTCGTCGACGAAGTGATTGTCCACAAAGTCCTCGCCGCGGGCAGCCGAGGCCCCCGGCGCGTCGATTACCGCCAGCATGGCGCGGACGGCCTCGGGCGACACACGGAAGTCAGGCCGTCCCCACAGGTCGCGGTAGTAGCGATAGGACTCGTCCAGGACCGCAGGATCGTCCGTCTGCGTGTACTTGCCCAGGGCCGCTTTGGCCGCGGCGGCGTCGGCGCGGGCGAGGGCGACGGCCGAGATGTAGGTGCGCAGCACGCGACGGATTACATCGGGATGCTCATGTGTGTAGGGCACGTTGGCGCCCACCGTGCCCTGGAGAAAGGGGAGGTGTAGGTCGGCGGCGTTGACCAGCGGCACCAGTCCCGCCTGGATGGCCATCTGGGTGACCGGTGGCGAGAGCAGCGTCGCGTCGGCGAGGCCCTGGACCATGATCGCGAGCTGCTCGGGAGGCCCCTGCGAGGCGGACTGGATACGGACGTCCTGGTTGGGCGTCAGGCTGTAGTGATTCAGGAGCATCAGCCACGCCGAGTGAATGGTCCCGCCCGGGACGCTGCTAACGACCGTCTTGCCGCGTAGGTCCTGGGGGTCCTGAATGCCTCCGTCAGGACGCACGAAGAGCGTGTAGGGCATGCCGTTGACCAGGGCGGCGATCGCCACCAGGTCCGCACCCGCCAGCCGGGAGGTCAGTACGTTCGCGCCGAAACCGACCGGGGTTTCGCCGCTGGCAACGGCTTGATCCGTGCGGGAGGCTTGCAGCAGCACGATCTCGACGTCCAGCCCCTGCTGCTGGAACAGTCCCTGTTCATAGGCCAGCAAGACGGGAATATTGCTCGCCGAGGCCGACGCGTAAGCGATGCGCAGCGGAACGGGCGTGGGCGCGCTAGTCGGCGGCGCGGTCGGGACGGCCGTCGCGTCCGACGCTTCCGGCAGACCCGGCGGGGCGCCGGGTGCGGGCCGGGCCGGGGCCTGCACGGTTGTACAGGCTAGCGTAAGCGCGACCAGCAGGTACGCGACACTACGCATCGCGGTGGCCGAGCACCCAGTCGCGGATCAAGGCGTTCGTCTCCTCGGGGGCCTCCCAGAAGTAGCCATGCGACTGGCCGCGCAGCTCCTGGTACTGCGCGCCCGGAATCCGCTCGGCCATCAGCTTGCCCTGCGCGACGTGGTTGCTGCCCCCGACGTCCTCCGTGCCGACGACGATCAGGCTGGGAACGGTGACGTCGCCCAGGCGGTGCGTGGCTTCCCAATACTGGCGCGCCATAACCAGGCGAACGTACTCGGGGAGCCGCGCGTGGTGCGGCCACACGTACTGCTCGAAGAAGGTCTTCACCTTGTCGGGGTGGCTCGCTCGATAGCGGTCGGTGAAGTAGACGGGGGAGTCCACGATCTCCTCCCGCACGTACTCGTCGAACCCCAGGCGAGCAAGCCCGCTCGAGACGCGGTAGGACAACCCCGGCAGGCATTCGGGCCCTGGTCGCCCGGCGGGGCCGGAGCCGGTGGCAGCGAGAATGAGGCTCTTGACTCGGTCGGGCCAATCGAGCGCCGCTTCCAGCGCGATGCGACCGCCCATAGAGTGGCCGAGCAGGTGGGCAGCCGGAACGTCGAGCTGGTCGAGCAGGGCGATAACGTCGCACGCCATCTGTTCGATCGTATAGGCGCCCTGATAGTGCGTGGAGCGCCCCACCCCGCGCACGTCGAGGATGATGAGCCGCATGTCTTTGGAGAGCGCGGGCACTTGATCGGGCAGCCATACGTCGGCGGGGAAGGCCGTCGATGGTAGCAGGACCAGCGGCTCGCCGTCGCCGTGCGACTCATAGTACATGTCGATGCCTGTAGCCAGGTGCACCGTGGGCATGGCAACCTCCCTCGCCAGATGCGTCGCGATCCCGCAGGCCCGCGCCCGGGGTGGCCAATCCGCCGCGGCACTCGCCGTGAGAGCGACGGACGGACGCCGCGAAGTGCGGGGATTCTAGCACTCGGGGCGTGAGCCGGCCACGCAGCGCCGCAGCGGGCACAGAACACTTGCCTTGAATGGTCCCCGCGCGTGTGGGATACTGCGGACTGATCTCCACCCGGAGAGACCTGCTCACCATGACCGATGAGAGCCCGTCTCCGGAGCGCCTACTCGCAGGCTATCGTGTCCTCGACCTAGCCGACGAGGCGGGCGCCTACTGTACCCTGACGCTCGCCAGTCTGGGCGCCGAGGTGATCAAGGTCGAGCCACCCGAGGGCTGCTCGTCGCGGCGGCTCCCGCCCTACGCCCACGACCAGCCAGGTCCCGAGTCCAGCCTCTTTCATCTCTACTACCACGCCGGCAAGCGCTCGATCACGCTGGACATAGATAACCCCAGCGGCCAGGCGCTCTTCCGCCGCCTTGCCGTGACGGCCGACGCCGTGGTCGAGACGATGCCGCCCGGCGTCATGGCCCGTCGCGGACTCGACTACCCCGCCCTGGCCGAGATCAACCCGGGGTTGGTGTACACGTCGCTCACCGGCTTCGGCCAGACGGGGCCGCGCCGCAACTGGCTGTGCCCCGAGCCCGTGCTCGTCGCCATGGGTGGCGTCCTCTACCAGTGCGGCGAGCCCGAGGAGGAGCCGTGCGCACCGCCGGGCCACTTCGGCTACGGCGTCGCGTCGAGCTTCGCCGCGCTCGGCACGCTCGTCGCCCTGTTTGCGCGCGCCGCCACCGGCCGCGGCCAGCACGTCGACGTCGCAGCGCAGGAGTGCGTCGCACTGGCCACCGACTCCGGCATCCCGAAGTACGCCCGCACCGGCGCCGTGCCGGGCCGCGAGGGCCAGACCTATCGCTCGATCACGCCCGGCGGCTTGTATCCGTGCAAGGATGGCTACGTGCGCATCGTGGGCGGGCAGCTCCGCCACTGGCGCGCGCTGGTGCGCTGGATGGGTAGCCCCGAGCCGTTCAGCGACCCCGCGTGGGAGGACCGCGAGCAGCGCAACCGCCAGCGCGAGGAAGTGGACCGCGCGGTCGCGGAGTTCACCCGGCGCTACACGCGCGCGGAGCTGTTCGCGCAGGGGCAGGCGGCCGGCGTTCCGGTCACGCCGGTGAACACGCCGGCCGAGTTCGTGGAGAGCAGCTTCGTCGCCGAGCGCAGGTACTTTAACCCGCTCACGCACCCGCTGGTGGGCACCTACCGCGCGCCGGGCGCCGGCTTCCACCTCGACGGTGCGCCGGTGCCCGTGGCGGGACCCGCGCCGCTGCTGGGCCAGGACAACACACCCATCTACCGCGGCGAGCTGGGGCTGACGACGGACGAGCTGGCGGCGCTGGCCGCCGCTGGGGGTAGTGTGACGCCGAAGGCGCCGACCGCGCCGAAGGCGGCGGGCTTGTCCCTGACGGGACAAGCCCGCGGACGCACAGCGCAGCGAGGACCGACGGCGCAGCCGCCGACCGTAGCTGCGACGCAGCGAGGACCGACGATGGCGGCCGCGGCGCGGCCCCTGGCGGGCGTGCGCGTGCTGGAGTTCGGCACCGGCTACGTCGGCCCTGTCATCGGCATGCGCCTGGGCGACTTCGGCGCCGACGTGGTCAAGGTCGAGACCGGGCGTGCCATCGACTTCATGCGTGGGCCCGCGCCCCGCAGCACGGACCTTTCCCCCAGCTTCTACGACGTGAACCGCAACAAGCGCGGCGTGACGATCGACGCCGCCAGCCCGGCGGGCAAGGCTCTGGTCCTGCGACTGGTGGAGCGGGCCGACGTGGTCGTGGAAAACTTCGGCGCCGGGGTGCTGCGCCGCCTCGGGCTCGACTACGAGGCGCTCCGCGTGGTGCGGCCCGACCTCATCATGCTCAGCTCGCAGGGGCTCGGCGCGACTGCGACGCACTCGCTCACGCTCGGCCAGAACCTGCCGCCGCTCATCGGCCTCACCCACCTGTGGAACCACCCGGGCGCCGAGCAGCCCATCGGCACGCACCTCTTCCACCCCGATTACTTCGGCGGCGTGCAAGGCGCGTGTCTCGTGCTGGCGGCGCTCGACCACCGCCGGCGCACGGGCCAGGGCCACTACCTGGACGTGTCGCAGGCAGAGGTGGCCGCCTCGCTGGTCGGGCCCTACTATCTGGACTGGACCATCAACGGCCGCGTGACCGAGCCGCGTGGCAACCACGCCTACCCTGGTGCGCCCGTCGGCTGCTACCGCTGCGCCGGCGACGACGCCTGGTGCGTAGTCGTCGTGCGTACCGAGGCCGAGTGGGCCGCCTTCGGCCGTGCCATCGGCGACCCGCCCTGGACGCGCGATCCTCGCTTCGCCGATCTGCCCGCGCGCGTGCATCACCGCGAGGCGCTGGACGCCCACGTGCAGATGTGGACCCGCGAGCGCACGCCCCACGCGGTGATGGAGACGCTCCAGGCGGTGGGCGTGCCGGCCGGCGCGGTGCAGACGATGGCGGATCTCCTGGTCGATCCGCAGCTCGCGGCGCACGAGTTCATCGTGACACTCGACGCCCTGGTTCCCGACCCGATCCCGGCGGGCGGCATCCCGGTGCGGCTCTCCGACACGCCCGGGGCGGTCCGGCGGCCACCCCCGCTGCTCGGCGAGCACACCGCCGAGGTACTCCAGGAATGGCTCGGCCTCTCCCCCGGCGCCGTCGCCCGCCTCGCCGCCGACGGCGCCCTGCAGTAGCAGCGTGCGGGCAGCCCTATAATTACGGAGTTTAGCGGCCGGCACGCGCCCGGCCGTGGCGTAGAGGGGGCGTGATGCCAGTCGTCCAGCCCGCGACAGCCTCGCATACGACGCTCGAGGTGATGAATCTCCCACGTGCGCTGCGCTTCTACCGCGAAGTGCTCGGCCTGCAGACCCACGCGGCGTCGGCAACGACCGGGCACCTGCGCGCCACGAACGGTCAATACGCGGCGATGCACGAACGGCACAACCCCGGGCCGCAGCCGTTTTTCAACTTCTACGCCCGCCCAGTCCCTGATGCCGCCGCGGTGGACGCGGTGCACGCCCGAATCGCCAGCGCCCCCGACGCCTGGGGAATACAGGAGATCACCATTCCGGCCCGCGAGGACCCAACGAGATTCGGCGTGGACACCTACGGCTTCTATCTGAAGGATGGCGACGGCAACTGGTGGCGGATCGAGGAGAATGATAGTCCCTTCGGGACGCTGCTCATCCCCCGGGATGCCGAGCCACGCGACTCTATCGTTCCTGCTGGCCCGATCGGCTACGTCACGCTGGAGTGTCGTCGCCTGGCGCCGACGGTGAGCTTCTACCGTGACTATCTGGGGTTAGAGATCAGGCGCGTCGGTCCCACGTACGCCCACTGCGGCGGGTATGGCGGCGTCAACGTGATCGTGGTGGAGGTCGGGGACCGCCTCCTGCCGCAGCGCCGCTCCAACCATCACGGCCTCATGCTCCGGGGAGACGAGTCGACCATCGACCGCCTGCACGCGGCGACCGCGGGGGTCAAGGACACCTTTGGGATTCAGAAGCTCCAGGCGCCGTGCGCGGCACACGGCTCGTACTCGTTCTATCTGGAGGACCAGGACACCAACTGGTGGGAGGTGGAGATCTGGGAAGAGGGCATCTGCCCGTGGGACCGTATGGAGGCGACGCTACAGGCCGGCGGGCTGGGCTTCGCGCGGCGCCCGCGCCCTCCCCAAGCCGCGCCACTCAACCGGTAGCCCCGCCACCATTGGCGTCCAGCTTGTAGATCCGCGCGGCGTTGCGCCAGAGCAGCTTCTCCTGGCATTCCGGCCGTAGGCCCAGCTCGCCGATCTCCCGGGTGGCGCGCTCGAAGTCGATGATCGGGAAGTCGGTGCCGAACAGCACCTTGTTCTGGCCCCAGCTATTGATGAAGTGGATGAACTCCGGCTTCCAGTAGCGCGGCGCGTAGGCGTCGGAGCCGATGTACACGTTGGGGTGCTTCCAGGCGACCGAGATCATCTCCTCGACCCACGGCCAACCGGTATGGATGCCGATCAGCTTCAACTCGGGGAAGTCGCAGGCGATCGTGTCCAGGAGGATCGGGCGCCCGACGCTCGGCAGCGGGCGCTCGCGCGAGTAGACGAGGCAGTGGCCCACCTGCATCTGGATCGGCACGTCCAGCTCGACGCACTTGGCGTAGAACGGGTAGTACTTGCGGTGGTCGGGCGGCAGCTCGAACCAGTGCGGGTACAGGTGTGCGCCGACGAAGCCCAGCTCCTTGATGGCGTATTCCAGGCGCCGGACCCCCGCCATGCCCTCCGTCGGGTCGATCCCTGCCAGCCCGCGGAAGCGCGTGGGGTGCGCCTGCACTACCGCGTGCACCATCTCGTACGGCAGGTGCCAGTTCACGTTGTGGGGGATGGGGCCCGACTTGGCGGCCGCGATGAACGCGACGTCGATGCCGGCGCGGTCCATCTTCTCCAGGTACTGCTCGATGGTCAACCCCTCGATGCGGTCGCGCTCGGCGCCGATCTGGCCGCCCAGGAACGTCTCGTACCACTTCGGTCGAAACGCCAGCACCTCGGGTGTGTGCAAGTTGATCACGATGTCAATCGCGCCCGGCACGCCTCACCTCCCACGCTCTCGGATGGTTATCGCCCCTGCCAGACCGGCTCGCGCTTCTCGGCGAAGGCCCGGGGGCCTTCCCTCGCGTCTTCGGTGGTGCTGATGAGCGCCGACAGGTCGGCTTCCAGTCGCAGGCCATCGTCCAGCGGCAGGTCCAGCCCCTTGTTGATCGCCTCCTTGACGAAGCGCGTGGCGATCGGCGCGTTGCGCGCGATCTTTTGCGCGAGCGCCAGCGCAGCATCCATCAGCTCGGCGCGGGACACCACCGCGTTAACCAGGCCGATGCGGTACGCTTGCTGCGCGTCGATCGGCTCGCCCGTGAGCGCGAGCTGGAGCGCGTGGCCCTTGCCCACCAGCCGCGTCAGTCGCTGCGTGCCGCCCGCGCCCGGGATGATGCCGCGCCGCACCTCCATCAGGCCCAGCTTGGCGTCCTCGGCCGCGATCCGCAGGTCGCACGCCAGCGCGATCTCCAGACCACCGCCGACCGCGTAGCCCTGGATCGCGGCGATCGTCGGGCGGTCCACGGCCGCGATCGCGCGGTGGTGCTGGGCGATCCCCGGCCGCACGCGCACGGCGCGCGCCTCGATCGGCCCGCCGGTCGTTGCCGCGCGCTCCTTGAGGTCGGCCCCGGCCGAGAACGCGCGGTCGCCCGCCCCGCTGACGATGGCCACCCGCACCTCGGGGTCCTCGTTCATCGCCTGGCACGCCGCGATGATCTCCCGCGTCATCTGGCGGTTTAGCGCGTTGAGCGCCTCCGGCCGGTTGAGCGTCAGGAAGGCGATGCCGTCCTCGACGCGGTACAGAATCGTCTCGTAGCTGCCACCGTTCGCGGCCATGCGGCGACCTCCTCGCGAAAGACGGTGCTCCAGCGTGCGGCTCGGGGCGCGCCTCCGTGCCAGGACGGGGGCTCCTCGTTGTTCTAACGTGCGACGGTAGCCCGGGCAAGGCCGGGGGGCAGCGGCGCACCTCCTCCTCTGCCCCCAGCTTGATCCCCGCCCACACCGCGCCCGCGGGCAGGAATAGTCGCCGGCCAGGCCCTGCACGGAACGCCTCGCGACCTGCTACGCAAGCTTCACCGCGGCAGGGGAGCCAGGACTATACTGCTTGCGTGTGTGACCCATAGTCGTCAGCCCCCTACTCTACCCCGCCCGGCAGCGAATATCTGCACGTCGACAGCGGTTAGCCTATCTGCTAGACTAGCGCCCGCACAACGACTCATTCCATCGCCCGAGATGCTAGTGTCGCGATAGCCATGGCGATGAGGTGGCGCATGGAACAGGAATCCCCCTCAATCCTAGAGCCGGCTCGCCGCGCCCGGATCGGCCGTCTGCCCTTCACCTTCTCGCTCGCCGAGCGGGACCGCCGCTACGCACGTGTGCGCTCGATGATGGCGCAGCGCGGGTTTGACGCGATCATCGCCCCGTGCAATACCGGCCACAACGAGGCCTTTCAGGCGGATGTCCGCTATCTAACGCAGATCGGCGGTTTCGCGAACGAGGCCTGCGTCTTCTTCCCCGCCCGAGGTGAGCCGACCGCGTGGGTGCGTGCCGACTCCCAGCCGCCCGAATGGTGGCGCGATATGCAGGGCTGGGTCGCCGATGTGCGCGGCTCCGACTGCACCTGGAGCGACAACTTCATCGCCTCGATTCGGGAGCATAGCCTTGAGGGCGGTACGATCGGCGTCGTGGGGATTGGAGGCACGCCGCGTTCGCCGGACGGCATGATCCTCTACGTCACCATGCAGCGCTTACGGGAAGCCTTCCCGAACGCCCGCTTCGAGAGTGCGACCGAGTCGATGGTCGAGGTGCGGCTGATCAAGAGCGCCGAAGAGATCGCGGCCCTAGAGCGAGCCACAGAGATCGCTGAGGAGAGCGTGCTGCAGATGGCGGCCGCGGCGCGGCCGGGCGTGAGTGAGCATGTCGCCTACGCCGAGATCGTCGCCCACATGGTGCGGAGTGGTGCAGAGCTACCGACCCTGGTGCTCTGGGGGGCGGGCGTCTCGCCCGTCCGCATGAGCCGCGTGCCGCCGGTGCGGCCGCTGCAGCGCGGGGACGTCATCATCACGGAGACCGAGGTCCGCTACGCGGGGTACATCGCGCAGGTGCGGCGGCCGGTGTTCATCGGCCCACCGTCCGACGAGTACGCGCGCCTGCACGCGCTGGCCGTGGATTGCTTCGACCGCATGTTCGAGTCTATCCGGCCGGGGGTGACGTACGGCGAGGCCGTGAAGCGCTACGTTGATCTCGTCAACGGGCGGGGCTACAAGGCGCAAGCCGTACCGCTCCACGGGCGAGGCTTGGGTGAGGACCTGCCGGTGCTGCACATGAGCCGGCCGGATGCGCCCGTAATGCAGACGGCAATCCAGGCTGGGCAGGTGTTCATCCTCGGGCCGCGCTTCCAGACGCTCGATGGCAGCAAGATCCTGGCCTGGGGGGACACGATCGTCGTCACCGAGGATGGGGCGCGCCGCCTCGGCAAGCGCGATAGCGCGCCGATCATCGCGGGCGAGTAGTCGCCCGCCGGCGCGCAGCGGTCCGCGAAAGGACGCGCGAGAGCAGGGCGCAGGGGAGGTCGTGTGAATCATCGGAGTTGCCGCACGCGGCGCGACAGGCCGCGACTGGCGCAGGTGGTTGCCGCGATTTGCGCGGCGGTGACGCTGAGCGGCATGGTAGCGTGCGGCCCCGGGGCGGCTAGCCCGAGCGCCCCGGCAGCCAGCCCGTCGGCCGCCGGCGAGGCTGCCTCCACCGCGGCCTCCCGGCCCGCCGTCCCAGCGCCCGCCGCGCCACAGAAGGTGACGATGGTCCTGAGCTGGGTAGGGTATCAGCCGCATCACATGCCGTTCTGGCTCGCCCGCGAGCGCGGCTGGTATTCCGAGCAGGGCCTCGACGTGACTATCGAGGACTCGCGCGGCTATAGCCAGGTGATGCAGTTCCTGGCCGCCGACAAGACCGAGTTCGGTCTCGTGGGGGCATCGTCGTTGGCGCAGGCCGCGGCGAAGCAGAACGTGCCTATTAAGATGGTGGCACTAGTGCAACAGAAGGAGAACAACTCACTGCGCTACTTCTTATCGTCGGGCATCCGTACGCCCAAGGACCTGGAAGGGCGCTCGGCCGGGCTGGTCGGCGGCTCGATTCAGGAGCTGCTGCTGCCGGCCTTCGGGCGCGCGGCGGGCTTCGACGCGAGCAAGGTCGAGGTGATCCACGTCGACATCCAGACATCCGGCCGTGCCTTCGCGGCTGGGCAGTTCGACCTCACCAACGCGGCAGTCGGCAGCGCGGACACGACGATTTACGAGCGCAAGGGCACTCCGACCGGCCAGTTCGTGTATGCGGACTACCTGCCGCTGCTCGGGCCTGGCATCGCGGTCACGAACAAAACGCTCGCCGAGCGGCCGGCTCTCGTGCAGGGCTTCACGAAGGCTACGCAGCGCGCGCTGGAGTATATGATCACCTCACCGCGCGAGGCGGTCCTGGAGGCAAGCGAGGTAGTTGCCCGCAATGTGCAGGGCGCCCCAGAGGGGGACCTGGTGGCCGAGGCGGCGTTCGAGGCCGTGCCGTCCCTTATGGTCTCGAAAAGCACCGAGGGCAAGCCGGCCGGCTGGTCGAGTCCTGACGACTGGCGGCAGATGATCGAGCTGCTGCGGCAGTACGATGAATTTCCCCGCGTCCCCTCCGTCGACGAGCTGATGACCAACCAGTTCGTCGAGTCGTAAGGGCGGCGCGCGGGGCATTGGGGGACGACCATGCTGGCTACCGAGCGCGGGACGGCAGTGGTACGAATCGACCACGTCGTGATGCCGAGCAACGACCTGGGCCAGTCATTGCTCTGGTTTCAGCGCGTGCTGGACGCGCATACGCCACGGATTATCGGCGTCAATCGGCGCGGTCTGGAACGCGAGGTGCCCATGCTCGTGTTCTTTACGCTGGCCAACCACGCAGGGTTCGGCGTGGCGCTCCAGAGCCAGCCCATTCCAGCCCCTGTGCGCCCGCTAGAGGGGCCGGTCTGCGGCTTCGAGATCGACGAGCGAGGCATGGCGGGAGCGATCGACGTGCTGCAGCGGCGCGGAGTGGCCTTCGAAGGCCCTGTCGAGTATCCGGCGCCCAGCCCCATCGCCGCCTCGATCTTCGTGCAGGATCCTTACCACTACGTCTATGCGCTATCGATGCGGCGTGACCCGATGCGTAACCCCGACCCCGGGCAGGGCGAGGTAGGGCTGCGGCGAATCAGCCACGTGCGCCTCGAGGTGACCGACCTGGAGCGCGCGCGCCAGTGGTACACCACGGCGCTCGGCCTCGAGCCGGCGGCGCCGGTGCCCGGGGAGCGCCAGATCACCCTGGCCGTGGCGGACAGCGGACAACTGTTCGTCCTACGGGAGGTGCCGGAGATGACCGGGCGCAGCCTGTTCACGCGGGGCGTGCACGTGGACGTGAAAGTGCCCGTTGGCGCCTACGCCGCCGCCTTCGCGCGCATCGACAACCCCGAGCGCTACCAGGGGCCGATCAGCGACCGCACGCCGTGGCACGAGCCGACCCAGCCAACGGTGTACTTCTACGATCCTTTCTTCAATCGGCTGCAGCTCAGCGAGCATGAGCCCGAAGAGTAACCGGCCGAAGGGGAGCGGCGCCGCACGGCGCCAGTGCGCCGCCAGCCATGTCGCTCCGGCGGGGCGGCAGTAGTGCGCTCCGACAACTCGGTGCCGGCTGGCAGGAAGACCGAGACGAGTGCTCCGAGCAAGAAGCTCGGCCTGGCGCTGATCGTGTTAGCGTTGGTCGCGTGCGCGCCCGCCAGGCCTGCGGCGCCCCCGACCCAGCCGCCAACCGCGGCGCCCGCGCCCGCGGCACCGGCCGGCATGCCGGCCGACCAGGGGGCACAAGGCACCGCTGGTTTGCAAGGACTGAGCGGCGCGATGGAGCGCGTCGTCACCGGCGAGTTCGACCTGTTCGCCCTCGATTGCGGAAGTTACGAGGCCCACGCCTGGCAGCAGAAAGGCGCGCCCGTGGGCCACGTCATCCCCAGCGACGCAGCCACCGTCAACTACTTGTACATGGGCATGCCGCGCACGACGGCGCACCCCAACGCGGCACGGCTATGGATCAACTTCCTGCTCAGCCGCGAGGCGCAGGACCTGCAATACGAGTACGAGACGGTAGATCATCACCTGGTGCCCGGCTCGAAGACGGCCGGCGAGATCGCAGAGCTGCAGGCGAAAGGGGTACGCTTCGCCGAAATCGACGTGCAGTTCATGCAGCGCCAGGACGCCCAGGACGTGGCGCGTATCCGGCAAGCGCTCCTGCGTGAGCTGCAGAAGCAGTAGCCGGCCCACCCGCCGGGGCAAGGCCCGCAGCGCCCCTGCGGCCTGACGGCGAGAGGGCCGTCAGCGACGGCCCCCGGCACCAGCCCCAGAGCTGCCCTGCGCCTCGGGGAGACCCCGCAGCACGATCTCCTTCACCTGCCAGCGGGTCTCGCGCAGGTGGGCGTCGGGGTTCACGACCATGCGCAGCGGCTTCGGCGTGTAGGTCGTGAGCCGGTCCGCCCCCGGGTGCGACGTGCTCGTATGCGAGATGCCCGCCTCGGCCATGGACGTGCTGCCGGCCGGCATCGGATAGAGGCCGTGCTCGGTCTCCTGCATGACCACCCCGCTGAACTGGAACCAGAACTCGTCTTCGTCGTAGCCGCGGTGCGGCGCCGGCTGGCGGCCGGGGTTCGCGTAGACGCGCTGGCGGAACGAGGGATTGTCCCAGAGCAGCGCGGTGCGTACTGCCGCAGGTCCCTGGTCCGAGCTGGTAGCGGGCGTGGTGAAGTAGTCGAAGGGGCGCAGCTTGGTCGGCCGGCGCCCGGTCTCCGCCTTCCCGAACAGGTATTCATAGGTACGCACGAACAGGTAATCCTCGCCAGGGCGGTCGTCCCAGTGGGTCAGATGCTCGCGGATCTTGCCGTCCGGGGGCGGCGCAGCGTCCAGCAGCGGCTCCTCCACGAACGGCTGGCCATCGGGGACCACGATGAAGCGCGTCTCCGTCAGCGCCGCCCGCGGGTCGAGTCGTGGTGTGGCTAGCTCGCGCGGGTAGAACTCCAGGCGGCGGCAGCTCAGGCTGCCGATGGTCCGGTGCACGACCATCGCGGGGATGTGCAGCGCCTCGCCAGGGTACAGAGCGTAGTCGCCGAAGCTGGTCTGCACGCGGGCGGTGCCAGCGAACTGGAAGAGGATCGTGTCGTAGTCGCCGGCGCGCTCGAACACCGGCTGAGCGCCGACGATGTGGGCGCACCCGACGCGTAGGTGCTCGCCGACGTAGAGGAGCTCCTGCGCGATGCCGCCCGTAACTGGGTCAATCTCGGGCAAGAGGTCGAAGGGGCGCAGCCGGCGCCAGTCCTGGCGGCCGGTGCCCTCCACGATGCAGTCCACGAGGTCCTCGTTGGGCTGCGTCTCCCAGAGCCGCTCCTCCTCGCGGCCCCAGAGCGTATAGAAGCACCGCTGGTAGCCCGCGGCCGCCTGTGGCGCCTCGCGGAACTGCCGCATCATGCCCGCGACGTCATCCTGCTTGCCCGTCTGAGTTACCTGGGCCACGGTTCCGCCTCCGCTTTCCTACGCCGACCGTGGCCGACGCATGCCGCCCGCTCTATCCCGTTCTAGGCGCGCCCAATATACTCCTCACCCCCGGCGGGGTCAAGCACGGGAGCGTGAGCAGGGCTCATTATTCCATGAAGCGATTGGTGACTAGCTCCTCGACTGTGGGGGTGCGCGGGAGGTCGGCGCTCTGCTGAAGCGCCGCCGCCATGCTACGCCAGTCGTCAGGGCTCGACCAGCCAACGGGCTTGCCCTCGGTGCTCTTCGTCCGCATCATGTCGGGGATAACCTGCATCGCGCCCTCGGCGATCAGGTTGGCCGGCGGAGCGCCCTCGACGTTCTTCGTGATCACGTCTGTCGCCTGCTGCACCGCCTCACGCGGGTTCTTCAGCATGTAGTCCCACGCTTGCTGCGTGCCCCGCGCGAACGCCTCGACTACGGCGGGCCGGTCGGCGAGCGTCTTCGTCGTAACGTCGATGCCGTGCCCGATCATCGGCATGTAGTCCGAGAACACGAAGCGCCCGATGGGCGTGCCTTCCGCGTCGTACGTCAGGTCGTCGGTCGAGCCGACGAGCGCGTTCGTGGCATCGAACTGGTGGGCGGCGAAGGCCCGGTTGTAGGTCTGGATGTCCACATTCACCAGGCTGACCCGGTTGCGGTCGAAGCCCGCGGCCTCGGCGAAGGCAGGCCACACCAGCGCCTGTACCGAGCCGGCGACGAGGCCGACCGTGCGTCCCTCCAGGTCCTTCGGCGTGCGGATACCCGACGAGAGGAAATACTTGAGCGCGGTGTTGTCCTTCTGGGTGAAGACGCCGACCATCTGCAGAGGTGCGCCCTTAGCCACCGACTGCGTGTGGACGATTGCGGTGACGAGGCCGAAATCGGTCTGCCCCGCGGTGAGCAGTTGCACCACCTGGCCGGAGCCGCGGGCGTCTTGAATCGTCACGTCGAGGCCATTGTCGCGGTACCAGCCCCGCTCCTTGGCGAGCCAGAACGCCATGTGGTGCGGCTGGTAACCGACCCAGTCGAGCGTCATCGTAACAGCCTGCGGAGCCGCCGCGGCGGCCACGGCCGATGGCGCCGGCTCCGCGGCGCCTGCCGGTGAGCGGGAGCTAGGCGCCGCCGGCGGGGACGCGGCCGGCCCGCAGGCGATAGCGAGCCACACCATGAAGCCCCCGAGGAGCGCGGGCCAGATCCGGGTACGCTCGCCACACCGGGTAGTCATGCGACCGGTCATGTGGTCCTCTCCTGGCAGCCACGGCGCCGAGCAGCCACGCTAGAGCTGGTTTCCCATCTCGTCGAACCGCTTGAGCATGTGGCTCGGCACCACCAGCCGCTCGACAAGCGCCACCGCGAAGAAGACCAGCAGGCCCAGAATGGTCAGGTAGAGCACGCAGGCGAACGCGCCGGCCGTATCCAAGTTGCCCACCATGAGCACCAGCAGGTAGCCCAGGCCGCTCTTGGCCCCGGTGAACTCGCCGACGACAGCCCCGATGACCGCTAGGGTGCTCGCCACCTTCAGGCCGCCGAAGAACACGGGCAGCGCATTCGGCAGCCGGAGCTTGAGAAACGTCTGGAGCGGCGTGGCGCCGAGCGAACGGAAGAGGTAGATGCCCTCACGGCGTGTCATATTGAGGCCAATGATCGTGTTGATGACGATCGGGAAGAAGGCGATGAGCGCGGTCATGGCGAACTTCGAGCCCAGGCCGAAGCCGAGCCAGATGACCAGCAGCGGCGCGATGGCAACCTTGGGCATCACCTGCGCCGAGACGAGGGCCGGGTAGAGCGCGCTGCCGACCAGGGGCGATAGCGCGATGAGCACGCCGAAGAGGCTGCCCAAGACGATGGCCAGCAGGAAGCCGAGCGCGACCTCGCTGCCCGTAACCGTACTGGCGCGCAGCAGCTCCGGGGCCTTGACGATCATCACGGCGAAGATCTGCGACGGCCGCGGCAACACGAGCGGCGAGATGCCGGACAGCGCGACGCCGATCTCCCACAGCAGGAGCAGCCCAATCCCAAGCACGAGCGGGGGCAGCCAGCGCAGCCGAAACGTGGCGAGTGAGCGCGCGCGCCGCGTGCGTGCCCACGTTCGCGGCCGGGCTTCCGTGGTCACTACTTCGTCCATCGCTATCGCTCTGCTCCCGCCGCGGCGTAGCCGTCCTCCAGCGTGCGCCGAAGGTGCGCCACGAGCTGGTTGAACTCGATCGTCTCCGTCATCTCGCGTGGCCGTGGCCGCGGCAGGTCGACGGGCAAGATCTCGCGGATCCGGCCCGGCCGGGCCGACATTACGGCCACGCGGTCGGCCAGCAGCACGGCTTCACGGATGTCGTGCGTCACGAACACCACCGTCTTGCGCTCGTGCAGCCAGATCTGCTGCAGCAGCACCTGATGCTCCTCACGGGTGAGCGCGTCGAGAGCGCCGAACGGCTCGTCCATGAGCAGTACCCGCGCGTCGTAGACCAGCGCCCGGCAGATCGCCGCCCGCTGTCGCATGCCCCCCGAGAGCTGGTACGGGTAGTGGCGCTCAAAACCGCGCAGGCCGACGAGCCCCAGAAGCTCCATTGCCCGGGCGCGCCCCGCTGCGCGATCGAGGTGCTTGATCTCGACGGGCAGCAGCACGTTGTCCAACACCGAGCGCCACTCTAGCAGGTTATCTTGCTGAAAGACGAGCGAGCATTTGGCATAGCTGCCCGTGAGCTCGCGCCCGTCGCAGTGGATGGTGCCCGCGGTTGGCGGAACGATGCCCGCGAGAATCAGCAGCAAGGTACTCTTGCCGCACCCCGACGGCCCGACGACGGAGAAGAACTCCCCGGGCGCAATGCTGAACGACACGCCATCGAGCGCCCGCACCGAGCCGGCCCGGGCGGGAAACTCCATTCCCAGTTCGTGGACTTCAATGAGCGCGGTGGGTGACGCAACACCTGGCGGGTCTGCCTTCACGGGCGGTATCCCTCGTTGGCGGCTGGCTGCACCGTCCTACACGCAGTACAGCGCCATGTTCGTCTCACCGAGCACCCGCACACCGTCGCGCGTGACGGTCACAGTGTCGCCCAACTGCAGCCCGTACCTGCGGTCGGCCGTGGCCACGAGCGGCTGGAGGCCGAGTACCATCCCCTCTTCCAGCGGCACCGGCTCGGTCTCGACGAGCGCGCCACGGAAGTTGCGGTCGTGCGGCTCCTCCGATTGCTCCAGCCCGAGGCCCTGGAACTGCGGTCGATACCAGGTGTAGCCGGCCTCGGCGATCGGCCGGTTGATGGCCTCGGCCACGTCGTTGGTCGTCGCTCCCGGACGGATGGCCTTCAGACCTTCTCGATAGGCGCGCTCGGCCACTTCGGCGATCTGCCGATAGAGCGGGATCGGCTCACCCAGCACGACCGGCACCATGACCTGCGTCCAGTAGCCAGCGTATTTCGGGCTGATCTCTTGAATGAGCATGTAGCCCGCCTGGAGCACGCGGTCCGAAGGGAATCGCAGCGCGTGGCGCGGTTCGGGGTCAGCCTCGTACATCAGGAACATCGGCGACTCGCCGCCCGCCCGGAAGACGGCGCCCAGGATCTCGCCGTAGACCTCGTAGGCCCGCACGCCCGGCCGCGCAGCCTGCAGCATCGCCTGCACGGCCACGTCGCAGAGGTGGGCCGAGCGCGCCAGGAACTCGATCTCCTCCGGGCTCTTGACGACCCGCACGTCCTCCAGGATGTCGCTGGCCGCCTCGAACTGCGCGTCGGGCAGCACGTCGAGCAGCGCGCGGTAGATATCATAGGACATGATCTTCCCGGCCTCGTTGCGGCCGCCGATGCCCACAACGCCGATGCGTCCCCGCACGTAGCCCAGCTCTCGGAGACAGTCCGCCGTTCGCCCGGCCCAGGTGGGGCTGCCCTGACGTACGTCGTGCACCCAGTCCTGGGCGATAGGCCACCATTCGAGCTGCGACGGCGCCCAGATGAAGACCACCGGGTCCCGGTCTAGCGGAAACACCGCCATCGCCTCTTCGCCGTTGCCGCCGATCTGCGAAATGTAGCGCACGTTGGCGGTGCCCGAGTCCCACTTCGACGAGATGCCGCGGATGACCAGGCAGTCCAGCCGGCGCTCGGCCATCCGGGCCCGGATGGCTTGCCAACGGCGGTCGCGCTCGGCGAGCGACAGGGGGATGACACGCGTCTCGGTCATCGCGCTCCCCTCGGTCAGGCGTCTGGCAGTTCGACGAGCACCTCGTCGCCTACGACGCGCACCGGAAATAGGCGCAGGCCCTCCGTCGCCGGCAGTCGCAGCACGGCGCCGCTGTTCAGGTCGAACTCGGCGCCGTGGTACGTGCAGCGCAGCACGTTGTCGTGCACCTGGCCGAACTCCAGGGGGAACTCCTCGTGCGTGCAGTAGCGCTGACAGGCGTAGAGCTGCCCACCCGACCGGACGACGAGCACTTCGAGATCGCCCACCTCGACCGGCCGGGCGTCGGGGTCCCCCAGCTCGCTGAGGGTACAGGCCTTGATGATCGGCACTGGCTCTCCTTACGTCCCCAGGTAGCGCAGGAATCAGACGAGCCCTCGGGGCTCGGCGACCTGCGCCTGGCCCTGGCACGCGGATGGCTGACGGACCGTTCCGTGCTCCCGACTCGCGGGGCGCTAGGCTGGCAGGATAGCCGGGTTGACCGCGACCCGCCCTTCGCTCTCCCAGATCAGGTTCACGAGCGGCGCGCGACGATTGGCCGGCGCGTGTTCGATGCCAGAGGGCAGGTTGTAGAAGATGCCCGGGCCGGCTTCGACGTAGCCCAACTCGGTGTCCTGGTCGGCGTTGCCCAGATGGCAGAACTCGACCTCGCTGCGATTCACGTTGCGGTCGTAGAACGGCAGGGGATCGGCGCGCTTCGAAATCTGCAGCTCCATGGTGGGGCACTCGAACAGCTCGAAGGGGAGGCCCGGTAGGGGGGCCGTCGGCGAGTGCGCCGGAATCGCTTCGACGTCGATCCCATAGACGAGCCGCGCCTTGCCGACGATCTTCTTCACGCGCAGCGGGTCGTAGGGCCGCTGCGCGCTGGCCGACCAGTGGTGCGTGACTAGCCGCTCCTCCCAGATATCCTGCCTATTCGGCTCCGGCAGCATGCAAGGAAACGTCGGCGCGATGAGCGGTACCTCACCCGCATACACCGACTCGTGCAGCCCTAGCGGCTTGTCGGTCTCGATGATCAGCGCGAGGAAGTCGGCCGAGGTAGGGAGCACTCGGTAAGCAATACCCCGCCCTATCACCACGAACCGCCCGGCCGGCGCGTCGAGCTGGCCAAGCTCCGTCTGGATGAGCGCGGCGCCGCGATGCACGAAGAACGCCTCGTCGGCGTCGATGTGGCGCCAGGCGTACGGGCTCGCCACGCCGCGCTTGGTCAGCTTGAGCCGCCAACCCTCGCATTCCACGAGCAGCAATGGCTCGGATGCGGGATCAGTCGCGTCGGGCGCGGCGACCGCGTGCAGGTCCGTGCGCCAGAACGGCACATCGCCCGCCCACGATCGCACGCTCGCCGACGGCACGGGCTTAATGAGGTGCACGCGCTGACCGCGCGGCCCGACCTGCTCCATAATGTCCTGTGAGATTGTCTCGCGCTGCCAGATCGTGGTCATCTCGCCTCCCAAGTGCCCGTCAAGACAGCCGGCCGTCGCAGAGCCGAGGCGAGACTGTCACAAGCGCACACACTCCTCTTGCCGTGACGGTCGCCCGCACCCGTATCCGGCGCCTCCTGCTCCAGTCAGCGCGCTACGTATCGCCGGCACATGTGACCAGATCGGCTCGTGGCGCGATCATAGCAGCGCCCCGACGCTCCGTCAACGCACTGCACGGGACACCAGGGCGATTGCATCTTATTGCGTCAAGGATGCGGGCCGGGGGCGGTCGGAGCATACTAGCGACCGGAGCTGGGCCAGAGCCCAGGAGGAGGTCGCGGATGGAGCCCACGCCGTGGACGGGGATTGAGGCGCAGTTGGCGGGCCTGACGGACCCGCGCGTAGAGCGGACCCGTATTCACCGCTTAGGCGAGCTGGTGACGATTGCGCTCTGCGCAGTCCTGTGTGGCGCCGACGATTGGGTGGCGGTGGAGACGTTCGGGCGTGCCAAGGAGGCGTGGCTGCGCACGTTTCTCACGTTGCCGGGCGGCATCCCGTCGCATGACACGTTGGGCCGGGTGTTTGCCCGGCTGGATCCCGCGGAGTTCCAGCAGTGCTTCATCGGCTGGGTGCAGGCCCTGCTCCGCGACGCGGACGGCCAGGTGATCGCCGTGGATGGCAAGACGTTGCGGCGCTCGGCGGATCGAGACCATGGCCGCGCGGCGGTGCACCTGGTCAGGGCCTGGGCGACTGCCAGCCAGCTCGTGCTGGGGCAGGAAGCGACCGCGGCGAAGTCGAACGAGATCACGGCGAATCCCCGCTTGCTGCGGCTGCTCCACCTGGAGGGCTGTGTAGTCACCATCGACGCGATGGGCTGCCAGACGGCCATCGCCGCCCAGGTGCAGGAGCAGGGGGCGGACTACCTGCTCGCCCTCAAGGGCAATCAGCCCCCCCTGAAGCGTACGGTCCAGACGGCGTTTGCCGACCGGGATCCGGTCGCTATGGAGCGGTGGGAGCCCGCGGCGGAGGATACCATCCACACGCTCGACAAGGGGCATGGCCGCGTGGAGCGGCGGCGCTACCACGCGCTGAGCGATCCGGACTTGCTGGCCTGTCTGGACCCCGGTGGGGCCTGGCCGGGCCTACGCTCGGTCGTCCAGGTCCAGGCCGAGCGGCGGGGCGGGGCACAGCGGAGCAGCGACACGCGCTACTACCTGACCAGCCTGCCTCCCGACGCGGCGATCCTCGGCCAGGCGATCCGGCAACACTGGCAGGTCGAAAACAACCTGCACTGGGTGCTCGACGTGCTGTTCCATGAAGATGCCTGCTCCGTGCGCGTGGGCGACGGCGCGCACAACCTGGCCATCCTCCGCCAGCTCGCGCTCAATCTCTTGCGCCAGGAACGGACTCATCGGGCAGCCTCGCCTCCAAACGCTTCCGCGCTGCTCTCGACGACGCCTACCTGCACCTGCTCCTCGGCGGACTCGCGGCCGGCCATTAAGATGCAATCGCCCTGTCGGTTCGTCCCATCGCCCAGCCCAGATGAAGGTCTGGTGCACTGGGGAGCCGCATGGCGCAGCGCGGCCCGTTCTCGTATAGTTCGCCGTACCGAAGACCGCCCGGGCGGAAGCTGGCAGAGCAGGAGTGTGCGATGGGGGCCTGGGACCGACGGTTCGAGAACCAGATCGAGAAAGAGCTAGCGGCACAGAAGACCAAGGGCATCCTCGAGGCGCCCGCTGCCTGCGACAACGGTTACCTCGTGCCACCTACGCAGTGGGTCCCCGGCGACGTGCGTGCATCCATCCCGCCGCTCGGGCTGCGCGAGTACTGGTATCCCGCCCTGCCGGCCAGCAAAGTGGGGCGCAAGCCGCTGTTCTGGCTCATGCTCGGCGACGATATGGTCTTCTTCCGCGACGCGCAGGGCGAGGTGGTCGCCCTGACCGATGTGTGCCCGCACCGTGGCGCCAGCCTCTCGGAGGGCGACTGCTTCTACAAGGGGTTCGTCACCTGTCCATACCACGGCGCCTGCTTCGACGGCCGCGGCGAGTGCGCGGCCTTCCTGACCGAGGGGCCGGACTCCCGGATGGTTGGGGATCTACGCGCCCGAACGTACCCGACGCGCACCCTCCGCGGCTGGGTGTTCGTCTGGATGGGCGATGGCGCGCCAGCGCCGATCGAAGAGGACGTGCCGCCGGAGTTCTTCGAGCCCGAGACGTCGGTGCTACTCAGTAGCTATTCGTACTGGTACACGAACTGGCTGGTCGCCATCGAGAACCAGATGGACGCGCACAACTGCTTCTTCGTCCACCGTAACTGCGTCAAACAGCTCACCGGCATTCACCTGGGCCGCCCCCGAACCCCGCTCGGGCCGCGCTCGAAGGTCGTGAACGGCCGCGCGCTCACCGCGGTGGGCACGAATCGGAGCTACTACGCGAAGGACGGCAAGCCCGCGCCCTACCAGATGTATTACCCGGGGGTGGATGGCGTATGGCCGCTGCACCGCTATCGCCTGCTCTGGCGGTGGTTCTTCATGCTGTTCAACGAGCGCAGGAAAGATTACGAGACCAATGAGGAGTGGAGCAGCGCGCACCACCTGCCCTGTGCGGTCCGCGTGAACTACGGCAGGTACATGTACACGCGCTACGCGGTGCCCGTGAAGCCAAACCTGTCGCGCATCCTCTACTTCCACCATGCCCGCCGTCCCAGCGCCCTGGGACGCCTCTGCGAGCGCACACGCTTCTTCCTGTTCCATAACTGGAGCCAGAACTACAACTTCAGCGCCCAGGACGATAACGTGGCGTCCCCGTGCCGCTGGTTCACACCGGAGTACCTCTCCCCCACGGACACGCACCTCGTCGCGCTGCGCAAGTTCATCGTGGAGGGGTCGCGCGACGCCGTGCGCCGCAAGGCTGGCGAAAACGGCCACGCGAGCCAGCCCGCCGCCGAGCCGTTGAGCGCGGCGCCGGCGCAGCCGGCCGCCCTCGGCACGCCGGCGGAACGGTACGGTCCACGCCGGGACGCGCACCCGAGGGAGTCGCCGTGAGCGAGCGGGCCGCGCCCAAGTGGCCAGGGGCCGTTGCGCGCCGCGCCGCTCAGAAGAAGACGGTCAGGTTATTCGCCAGCAGGACGTTCTGATCGAGAAGAATCTCCCGCCGGGCGATGCGCCACTGGTCCCCCTCTCGCCGGAGCACATCGGTGCGCCGCCCGACGAACAGCTCCGTGTCCTCGGTCTGGCGATTACGGTAGACCAGAAAGCGGCAGCCCACCGTGACCTGCGCCTCCGTCGCTTCCAGCACGCGCACGTTCGACACCATGTGGCAGACCCGCGAGTATGGCTCCTCGGCCCAGTGCACGCCCGTGAGGAGCTGCGCCACCCGCTTGGCCAGGGTCGGCTTGCTCTCGTCCATCCAGCACACGTCTTGCTGCTCGCGGGTCATCTCCAGCTCGGGGTGCGCGGAGCCCACGTTGCGCCGCATCGGCATGAAGTAGCGCAGGTCCTCGGCGAACAGGTCCAGCCACTCCGCGAACCGCCGCGCGTCGAGCAGGTCGGCCTCCTGGTACAGGAACTCCTGCACCTCGAGCGTCAGCAGCGCGCGTGCGATCTGCGACTCACTCGCGACGACGGCCATTGGCTCTCCCCTCGCCCGCGGCCCGCAGCTCAGCCCAGCTCGTCGCGTCCATGAGCTGGGCCCAGCGGCCGAAGAAACTCCGCGCATTCTCCTCGCTGAAGAAGCCCCCGCCATCCACGGCGCCCGGCATGCTCTCCACGGGGCGGGCGTGGCCGAGCCCCATCTGGTAGTTGTACGGGTAGCGCCGCGCGATGACGCCGCGGCTGGCTTCCGATGCGTAGCGCCAGTTTTCGGCGTCGTCCTGCTCGACCATGCCGGCCGGCCCGTAGTAGCGCATGAAGTAGTGGCGCAGCATGTCCTGCACCTCACGCGGGGCATCCGCGTCCACCAGGTACCAGCGCCACGACTCGGACAGCAGGGGGCCGCGCGGCTGCGACACCAGGATGGTCCGCGGGAACGGGCTATGGAACGACATGTTCGGGAAGATGGCGCCGCCCCCGTAGGGTCGCGGCTGGCCCGCCAGGCGCCGCTCGCGCTCGGCGTAGACCTGCTCGTAGTACTCGCGGACGACCGGGTCCTCGAACACCGGCGCGTCGTCGTCGCGCAGGTCCGGCACACCGTCGCGGGCCCCGTGGCCGAGCGCTGGAAACGATACGGCGCCGTCCCGGCGGCGGCCGCCACGGCTCTTGTTCTGGGGCCGCCCCGAGCGCGTCTGCCGGGCGCCACCATCGCCGAAGATGTTCACCGCCTCCACCGACTTATGCGTCGTGGCGCCATGGTAGAAGTCGCCGATGTTGTTCTCCACGGCGAACTTCCAGTTGCTGCGCAGCCGGTACTTCTGCACCCCGACGATCGCCTGGGAGCCGCCCTCGCGGCCGTCCCTGCAGTCCAGCAAGGCGTCGAGCCAGAGCCGCATGCCCCCCAGGTACTCGAGGAAGGGCGGGGCGGCGGGGTCCCACGTGGCCCAGATGGTGCCCTTGTAATTCACCTGCTGCGCGACGTGTACGAGCCCCCACGCGTCCTTGTCGAGCTCCCCGTGGTAGGCATCCTCAAAGCGCGGTACGCCCAGCAAGTCGCCCGGCACCTGCACTACACGGCCGTCGACGGAGTACGTCCAGCCGTGGTACGGGCAGGTGAACGTCTGCGTGTTGCCCTCGTCGTAGCGGCACACCTTCATGCCGCGGTGCCGGCAGGTATTGAGCAGGACGTGAATCCCGCCCTGCAGGTCGCGGGTAAGGATGACGGACTCCTCGCCCATGCAGGAGACGAAGTAGTCACCAGGATGGGGGATCTGGCTCTCGTGCCCAACGAACAGCCAGGCGCGCGCGAAGATATGCTCTTGCTCGCGCTGGTAGACCTCCTCGCTCACGAAGACCTCACGGCTGATGACGCCGTGCTCCAGGTCGACCAGGTGCCGCATCGCCGAATCCGGGCGGGCCACTCTGTTGCCTCCTGCTCCTGTCGCTGCCGTGTGGACCAGCGCGCGACTTCAGCGACGGACTGCTAGTACGCCTTCACACGGGCCTTGGCGTTCTGGGCGGCGGCATCGGCCAGCCCTGGAGCCAGCTTGGCGGGCGTGCGGTGCAGGATGTCCGTCTTATCCTCGTCGCTCAGGAAGCTGAGCGCGGCGTGTTCTTCGAACATCGGGACGAGGTCGTCCGCGGTGCGCTGCGTGCCCGGCCGTAGGTCGAGGCCCGAGCCCGGGGCCTCGGTGCCGAAGGTAAACTGCGCGACGCCCCGCTGCTTGATCGCCAACGCCATGAAGTCCAGATCATACGCGGCGGTGTCGTAGAAGAGGCCCCCGGACAAGCGATCCGTGTTCTCCTTGGCCCGGAACGGCGCGTTCTCGCCCAGGCGGTCGATGAACCCGCCACAGTGGCAGATGATGATCCGAAGCCCTGGGAACCGCTCGAAAACCTCGGGATGCTGCCGCAGCGTCGCCGTGGCAATCGACTGCGGGACCATGAAGTTGAACTCGAAGTATCGGTTCATCTCCCAGGCGTGGAACTGCGGGTTCAGCACGTCCGTGCCATGCACCAGGATCGGGACACCCAGCTCCTGGCACTTCGCATAGAGCGGATACCAGTACGCCGTGTGCATGGGCGGGGTGTTGCCTTTGCCGTTGGGGTCGGGGGACACATAAGCCGCCACGAATCCCATCTCCGTGACGCAGCGCTCCAGCTCCTCGAGGCAATGCTCGGTGTCCTTCGCGTCGGCGCGTTGGGGAAGCTGGCAGGACCCTACGAAGACGTCAGGACGGGCCTGGACGATCTTGAAGGCGAGGTCGTTCTGGTAGCCAATCCAGCTCTTGAAGAGGATTTCATCCTCCATCCAGCCATGGAATTGGAGGGGGTGCGGACTGAGAATCTGCGCGTCGATCTTGCGGGCTTCGAGATACCTCGCGAGGGCGTTCGCGACCGCCTGGAAGTCCTCATCCCGGTTGCCGGGCCGGTCCGAGTGCTTGCCTGGAGCGATGGGGCTAGGCACGGACTTGGACGCTCCCAGGCCCTGGATGAAGAAGAGGTCGTGCCAGAACTGGTACGCGAGGCGCGGTGCCTGACTCCGGTCGGTCATCCCAATGTCGTGGATATGGCTGTGGACGTCGAGGACTTTCACGCCGTTGAACACGGGTCACTCCTCCGATACGCAGCCACTGCAGCGACGGCTCTTAGGGCCGTAGTTGCTTTGCACTCCGGTCGCCGCCGTGAACGGCGGGCCTGAGGACGCCACTCACGTCTACCGTTCACGGCGGCGATTTCAAGCCCAGCCGAGGCTACCTGCTTAATGGCGGCTGCCGGCCGCGGCGACCAGGGGCATGTAGTGGCGGCCCTTGGAGACCGGCGCGAGCCCACCGACGATGCGCGACCAGTTCTCGCCCTGGTTCTCGGCGGTGTAGACGTCGCCGTCGGTCGTGCCCGCGAACACGTCGAAGCCGCCGGGCCACGCCGCCAGGCTGAGCGCCTCGATGTTGCACCGCATGTGGTCGGGCAGCCCGCGCATCACTAGCTCCCAGGTCCGCCCGCCGTCGCGGCTGCGGGCCACGGCCGCGTTCGCATCGTGCGTCTCGCGCCAGGTCCCGGGGTTGCGGTTCGCGCCCGACATGATCAGCACGTTGTCGTCCTGGGGTGAGAACAGCAGGCCGTCCGGGTAGCCGATGCGCCCGTTGTCGTCCGTGAAATGGTCCCACGTCTCGCCGCCATCGGCGCTGTAGTACAGCCCGGCCCCGCTGGTGAAGTACACCTCGTCGGGGTTGGAGGGTCGCAGCGCCACGCGGTGCACGTCCTTGTAGGCATGGTCGTCGGCCCGCGAGTATCCCGCTAGCTCGCGCCAGGTCTGCCCGCCGTCGGTGCTTTTCAGCAGCGCGCCCTGCTCGACGCTGACGTACATCGTGCGCGTGTCCCGCGGATCGAACGTGATGTCCTTCACATGGGCGACGTGAGGCGGGGACGGGAACCACCAGGTCTCCGTCCCGGGGACGTTCCGCAGCGCCGGCAGCTCCTCCCAGGTCTCGCCGTAGTCCGTGCTCTGGAACAGGGCTGCCGGTTCGGTGCCCGCGTAGAGCACGACCTGGCCGTCCCGCTCGGTCGCCGCCAGGCTGAAGACGTACTCCTCGGTGAGCCCGCGCATGCGCCGCTCCCACGTCTTGCCGCCGTCCAGGCTCACGTGGAGGCCGCCCTTGTTCACACCGGCGAAGAGCGCACCCCGCCGCGGCTCGAACAGCAGCGAGCTGATGTGGCAGCCCTCGAGCGAGCGCCCCGCGACCCGCCAGGCCGCCTCCGCGCGCTCCAGCGTCACGACGCCCTGAATGGTGGCCACGTGCAGCCGCCCGCAGCGCTCCTGGCCGATGTACCTCGTGGCGCCATTCGGGGAAAGAGTCGCATCCATCGCACACGCCTCCTCGGCGACGATTTCGCAGCCAAACTGCCTGCTGCAGTATGCTCCCCCGCACGGTTCGCTGCAAGCTGTGCCCCCTGTGCGAGCGGCGCGGGGGGGCGCCCGGGCCACCGGGGACGCGGCGGCCGTGCGTGCGCTACAATGGCGGCTCCAGGCAGTATCATGTGCCGCGAGATGCGGCGCGAGGTGCAGCGCGCAGACGGTCCGTGAGGCCTGTTCGGGCACGGGCCGCGATCCGGGAAGTCACAGGGCCGTCTAGCCGCCCGCGGGCTCGCCGCGGCCAGGAGTGAGGCAGAGGCATGCGCGAGAAACGAGATGTCCCCCCGCGCGTCATGAATCGCCGGGCTTTCCTCCAGCGGGCTGCGGTGGCAGCCGGCGGCCTGCTCCTCGCGGCCTGCCAGCCCCAGACACCACCGGCGGCGGCCCCGGCGCCGTCGGCCGCGGGCGCGGGCGCCGGCCCGCCGGGCTGGCAGGCGGCCTGGGATGCCCTGGTGGCGGGCGCGAAACAGGAGGGCACGCTCATCCTACACGGTCCGCCCGTGCCAGAGACGCGCCAGCAGGTGCCTGCCGCGTTCACCCAGCGATTCAGCATCCCCGTGGAGTACATCGGCGCGCGCACTAGCGAGCTGGCGCCCCGGTTGGTGGCGGAGAAGCAGGCGGGGCTCGTGACCATCGACGCCATGGTCACGGGCATCAACTCGTTTGGCGACGTGCTCTATCCGGCGGGCCTCGTCGCCGACCTCAAGTCGCAGCTCATCCTGCCGGAGGTGACCGACGAGTCGCTGTGGATCACCGACCCGCCGCTGTTCGTCGACCCCGAGCAGTCGAAGGTCATGCGCCTGTTTAACAGTTCACCGCCCATGCTAGTTGCGAACCGGGACTACGTGGACCCATCCACGATCCGAGTGGCGCAGGACCTGCTCCGCCCCGAGTTCCGCGAGAAGATTGTTACCGACGATCCCCTCACGGCGGGGCCCGGTTCCGTGCCGCCCGCCTACTTCCTCAAGCTCTTCGGCGAGGAGTTCCTTCGCAGGCTCTATGGCGAGCAGGTCGTCAGCTCGCGCGACCCGCGCCAGGAAACCGACCTGCTGGCGCGCGGCCAGTGCCCGCTTGGGCTGGCTATTGCCGGCACCGACGTGCAGAGGCTCGTCGACGAGGGCTTCCCGATCGAGCTGGTCCGACTCGCGGACGCGCCGGGCTACACCGGCGGGGGCTTCGGGATGCTCGGGATCATCGAGGGCGCGCCCCATCCGAACGCGTCGCGGCTATTCGCCAACTGGGTCGCGTCCCGCGAGGGACTGGCGGTATTCGCGCGGTCGCTGAGCGAGGTGGGGACGCGCAAGGACATAGACTACCACGAGTGGGCGCCGGACTTCATGATCCCCGAGCCTGGGTTGAACTACTTGGCGTCCTACACCTGGGAGTTCAAGACGAAGGAGCAGCCCGCGGCGCAGCAGCGACTCCGGGAGCTGCTGGGCAAGTAAAGCAGGCGAGGGGCGGGCCGTAAGCACATCGGCTGCGGAGGTGACACGAATGGTGCGTGCCCCAGTTGTCTGCTGGGCGAGGCGGACAGCTTGCCCCCTCCGGGGTCGGGCGCTATAGTGCCGATGATCTCAAGCGGACCAGACGCTTGGACGAGCCCTCGACCGGAGATGTTGCTGCTCTTCGGGCGCCCTGCACGTGGACCTCGCGGGGAGTTGGCACGCATGTCCACCAAGCGACTGATCCCGGCCGCGCCCTCCGAGGGCCTCTGCCTCGGCGTCCTGTTGTCCGTGCTTCTCGCCGCAGCGTGTAGCCCACCGGCCGCGCCCGGCGCGAGTCAGTCGCCGGCCGGGGGCGCGAGCGCCCCGAGCCCGGCCGCCAGGGCCGGCGCGCCCGCCAGCGATGCCGAGTGGGAGCA
Organism: Pseudomonadota bacterium; assembly: GCA_021325365.1. The sequence continues at coordinate 7,417 of JAJPHF010000096.1, read as the reverse complement.
GCAGTGGGACCAGCTCGTGGCCGGCGCGAAAGTGGAGGGGAGGGTCGTCGTCTACGGGCCGCCCACGCCTGAGACCCGCGACCGGCTCACCGCCGCCTTCGAAAAGCGCTTCGGCATCGTGCTGGAGTACCTGGCGGTCGGCGGCGGGGACGCCGCGGCCCGGGTGATAAGCGAGCAGGGCGCCGGGGTCTACGCCGCCGACGCGATGCTCGCCGGGTCCGACTCGGCGTTCCGGACCCTCGCCGCGAGCGGCCACGTCGAGAACGACGTGATGGGCGTGTTCGCGCCGCTCCGCCCCGTCTTGATCCTGCCGGAAGTCACCGATCCCACGAAGTATCGCAACGGCAAGCTCTGGTTCGTCGACCCGGAGGATCGCTACCTCTTACGTATCGCGAACTTCGTCTACACGCCCGTCTTCGTCAACACCAACTATGTAGGAGCCGCCGAGCTCCAGGGCTGGAACGATCTGCTGAAGCCCGAGTACCGGGGCAAGATCGCGGGCGCCGACCCCACCGCCACGGGCGGCGGCCCGGGGCTGCCCACCGCCAGTTTCCTCTACGTGACCCAGGGTGAGCAGTTTCTCCGCGACTTCTATTTCGGCCAACAGCCCTTCATGAACACCAACTTCCGCGTGCTCGCCGACCACCTTGCCAGCGGCAGCTATCCTATCGTCTACTCGCTGCAGACTTTCGAGTACGTGCGCCTGCTCGACGACGGCTTCCCGGTCGCCGAGGCGGAGAACGTGCCCGGCTACAGCACCGCCGGCTACGGCTTCCTAGGGCTCCTGAATCGCGCCCCGCACCCGAACGCCGCGAAGCTCTTCGTGAACTGGATGGCCTCGCGCGAGGCGCTCCAGATCTACCAGGACGCCGAGGGCTACCCCTCGACCCGCAACGACGTCGATCCTTCCAAGATGCGCCCGACCATCTTCCAGCGCCCCGGCGTCGATTACTTCGACGCGGCGGCCTGGGACTGGGTGCTGGACAATCGCCCGCCTACCGAGCAGAAGGTGCGCGAGCTCCTCGGCCGCCGCTAGGGCACAGACCAGAGTGCGTGCCGAGCGTAGCTATGAGGTGTTGCAGAACACGGTTTTCGTTACCATCCTACGGTGGGCGGAGCGGCCGGAGCGCGTCTACGCGGGCGTCGCCTGAGCCATTCCTAGCGGCAGCGAGGAGGCGAGCCAATGGCTAAGCAAGGCTTCAAGGTCATGGACAGCGACATGCACATCATGGAGCCTCCCGACCTCTGGCAACGCTACATCGATCCCGAGTTTCGGGATCAAGCTCCCGTCGGGCTCACCTCCGTCAACTTCCGCGAGCTGCGGACGGTCCTCCCGGGCCGCGAGCCCGTTCCCGACCAGCCCAACCGCATCCAGGATTCGGGGCACCATTTCGAGCGCCTCCAGGAGGTCTATCGCGACCATGGGGAGCGCGGCTGGACAGCGGATTGCCAGCTGGAGGCGATGGACACCGAGGGCATCGACGTGGCGGTGCTCTTCCCCACTCGCGGGCTGAGCGTCCTGACGCACCCGAACATGGAGCCCCGGTTCGCGGCCGCCATCGCCCGTGGCTACAACGATTGGCTGTTCGATTTCTGCCAGCTGGACCCCCACCGGCTCCTCGGGGCCGGCATGCTGTCCGTGCACGACATCCAGGACGCGATAGCCGAGGCGCGCCGCGTGAAGGAAGAGCTGGGGTTCCGAGCCGTGTTCCTGCGGTCCAACATCGTGAATGGCAAGAACTGGTACGACCCGGCCTACGAGCCGCTCTGGGACACGCTGGAAGCACTGGACCTGCCACTCGGGTTCCACGAGGCCACTGGCTCGCGGTCGCGCCAGACGGGCGACTGGTTCGCCCCGAACTTCGCGATCCGGATCATCTACTCCCAACCCTTCGAGCAGATGCTGGGCCTGGGAGCCTTCATCTGCGGGGGCGTCCTCGAACGCCATCCGAAGCTCAAGGTCGCGATTCTGGAGGCCAACTGCTCCTGGGTGCCCTGGCTGCTCTGGCGCATGGACGAGAGTTACGAGCGGCAGGGCGACATCTTCATGCCAGACTTGAAGATGGAGCCCAGCGCATACTTCAGGCGGCAGTGTGTCGTCTCCGTGGAGCCAGACGAAGTCACGGCGCTCCACCTGATGGACGAGCTCGGGGGCCACCTCGTCTTCTCGACCGACTACCCGCACATTGATTCGCGCTATCCGGAGGCCGTCGATGCCTTCTTGCAGCTGCCCATCGCCGACGAGACCAAACGGCGGATCTTGTGGGACAACTGCGCTCGGTTCTATTCCGTGGGCAGCGAGCCGGAGGTTGCACCGGCTGGCAGTAGCCGTCAGACCGACCGCTAGGAGACTCCTGGCGTCGAAAACACATACGCGTTCACCTACCCTGATCGTGTAGGGACCAGCGATGGTGCGGCGCTTCCCCGGAGCGCGGCTTTCCCTGTCCCACCAGGGAATCAAGCAGACGCCGCGTCCTGCTAGTCGCGTCGCACTCAATCCCTGGACTCATGCCGGGCGCATGCCGTGCCGACTCATGAGCGCGCGCTCCTGCCCGACCGACGGGGGCACAGGGCCTTGCCAGAGCTGCTCCAGCTCGGCAAAATAGGCATCCATGGCCGGCGCATGCAGCACGAGCAGACGCGCCGGGCTGGCGGATCGATTGCCGAACGTGTGCGCCGTACCGCCTGACACGAGGATCGGGCTGTCCGGTCCGCGCACCAGCTCCGAGCCATCCAGGAGGAAGCTAATCGGTCTCTCCAGAATGTTGAACAGCTCGTCGCAAGCGATGTGGACGTGTGCTGGTGGCATGCGCCCGCCCGGTGGCAGCGTCCGCTCCATCAGGGACAGCCGCCCGCGCGTGGTCTGCGCCGTGGCGGTAAATCGCATCACGCTACCGAGGGCCTCATGGCGCTGCCCCTCGCCGGGCCCGAACACCTAGAATGGCTGCTTCGGCATTCCCGGTGTCCCTCTCTCTCACGCCGTAAACCGTCACCGCTGACCTCGCAGCGGAGTCGAGATGGTGACCTGGACCGCGGGTATCTCGCACATGACCCGCGGGTGCCGTACCGCCTGATGGCGGTGGCTGCCCCGCTAGGTCAACACGGCTACCGCTTCGATCTCGATCAGATACGCTGGGTCGGCGAGAGAACCCAGCCACACTACCCGAGAAGCCCACGAATCGATCGCCGGCCCGCGGGCTGCGCTGATCGGACTCACGGGGTTGCTGCGCCTGGTCGAGGCCGCCGAGCGGGTGCGAGCAGCGCAAGGTTCGCGACACGCAGAAGGGGCCGAGCCATGTCTGGTCCAGCCATCCGCTTCGTTCCCTCCCGCCCAGTCCGAGCGCGGGGAGCAGTCGCTGGGAGCACCTGCCGCTAGCCCACCGCCAGCGGCTGCTGGGGCTCCTGAGCCACCTCCTGGAGCGGCAACTGCCGCCATCGCGGGAGCGCGGCGAGGAGGCCGGCCATGACGCCGCTCTTGGCCGTCACTAGCCCGCGGGGCGGAGCGCTCCACTCCGAGAAGGGGGGACCCTGGCATCGCGATCGGCTGGCCGTCGTCTATGTGCGCCAGTCCACCGTCCAGCAGGTGCTCGCTCACCAGGAGTCGACGCGGCTGCAGTATGGCCTGGTGGACCGCGCACAGGCACTGGGCTGGGCCGCCGACCGCGTGTTGGTCATCGACGAGGACCTGGGCCGGTCGGGCACCCGCGCTGACGAGCGGGCCGGCTTCCAGCGCCTGGTGTCGGAAGTGAGCCTGGACCATGTCGGGCTGATCCTCGGCCTGGAGATGAGCCGGCTGGCGCGCTCCGATCGGGACTGGTACCAGCTGCTAGAGCTGTGCGCGCTGTTCCGCACGCTGATCGCCGATCTCGATGGGGTGTACGATCCGGCCCAGTACAACGACCGGCTCTTGCTGGGGCTCAACGGGACGCTCTCCGAGGCGGAGCTGCACGTGCTCAAGCAACGGATGCACGAGGGCCGGCGGAACAAGGCGCGGCGTGGCGAGCTGCGCTTCGCCCTGCCAATCGGCTACGTCTGGGGCCCCGAAGGCACGATCGGCTTCGACCCGGATGAGCAGGTGCCGGCGGTCGTGCGGCTGGTCTTCCGGAAGTTCGCGGAGCTGGGCACGCTGCACGGCGTGCTGCGCTACCTGGCCGACCACCAGATCCAGCTCGGCATCCGCGTGCGCGAGGGGCCGGGCAAGGGGGAGCTGGTGTGGCGCCGGCCGAACCGCATGACGCTGCAGACCATGCTCAAACACCCGCTGTACGCGGGAGCCTACGCCTACGGGCGCCGGCAGAGGATCCCCGACGCCGCCGCGCGGGGCAGCGGCGCAGCGGGCGGGTCGTCATGGCGCGTGAGGACTGGCTGGCCTTCGTGCCCGCCCAGGCGCCGGCCTATAGCTCCTGGGAACAGTACGAGCGGAACCAGGCGCAGTTGGCGGCGAACCGGGCCCGGACGGAGAGCCCGGGCGCCGTGCGGACGGGCCGCGCGCTGCTCGCGGGCCTGGTCCGCTGCGGCCGCTGCGGCCCCCGCATGCTCGTGCGGTACGAGAGCGCCCGCGCGCCGCCCGCCTACGTGTGCGCGCGCCACGCCAGCGACTACGGCGCGCCGCACTGCCAGCAGGTGCCCGCCGGGGCCCTGGAGGCGTTCGTGAGCCGGCACGTGCTCGCGGCGCTGGAGCCGGCCGCCCTGGAGCTGTCGCTCGCGGCTACGGAGCGGCTGGAGCACGAGCGCGCCGAACTCCTCACGCTGTGGGAGCAGCGACGTGAGCGCGCCGCGTACGAAGCCGAGCGGGCCCACCGCCAGTACGACGCGGTCGAGCCCGAGAACCGCCTGGTCGCGCGCACGCTGGAGCGCCAGTGGGAAGCGAAGCGCGTGGCGCAGCAACAGCTCGAAGAGGCCTACCATCGCTTTCTGCAGGAGCAGCCCCGCACGCTGTCGGAAACGGAGCGGGCCGCCATCCGGCGCTTGGCCGCCGACATCCCGGCGCGGTGGAGAGCGTCGACGACCACTGCCGCCGACCGCCAGGAACTGCTCCGCCAAATCGTCGAGGCCGTCGTAGTCGCCGCCGACGGCAATAGTGAGCGGGTGCAGGTGACCATCCGTTGTCACCTATCGCTGCCAGAATTCCACGTCGCGCAGCGGCACAGGCTCCTCTCGCGTTCGGGGCGCAACCAGGGGTACGAAGTGCTCGTGATCCAGCCTGGTCAGCGCTTCCAGTTCGAGCGGATCGAGGTATATGTGGTTGCCGGTAGCCATGTCCTTGATGAAGAGTCGGACGCCATTCGCCGACTCGTCCCGTTGCACCATGACCATGGCGAACTCGCTCTGAAAAATCCCCTCCTGGGGGTCCAGCGTCGTCACCGTCTCCGCCCCACTCCTCTGCTTAGTCGCAGTCACTTCCCGCCATCCCAGCCCACGGCCATAGTCGCTTCGGCGGTCTTGACCGTCTGGCTATCGATCATCGCGGCCGGCGGCTGCACGTCCCGCCGCAGGCGGCGCCGACTCGCTTCCCGCAGGCGGTGGACGACGACTTCGTTAGTAGCTGTTCTGGTCCCCGGCGCCCATGTCGGTCGGCAACGGCTCGCCCGCCCGCGCCATCGCGTCGTCCACCGCGCCCGTGCCATTGGCGCCGTTCGCGAACCACCTGGCTGCGCGCTCCACGCCGCCCACGCCGGGAGCCTGGCCCGGCCGCTTGGCGAACAGGTCCGCCCACTTCGTCTCCACCCGCCGCAGCAACTCCGGCGACCCCTCGGCCACGCGCGGGAAGTCCTTGATCCACTCGTACGGCCGGCAGGCGTCGATGATCGCCCGCGAGTTATACGGCGGCTGGCCGTCCTGCAACATCGGGTCCGCCCGGCTGCCCCACGCCTTGCGCAGGATATCGATGTCCTCCGCCGGGTCGCAGCGCGTACACAACGCCCAGACGACCTCTTCCAGGTTCGTCGGGTCGATGTCGTCGTCCACCACCACGACGAAGCGGTTCATGTACGCCGCCTCGCGGCACTGCGCGGCGATGGCGCCCGCCTGCCGCGAGTGGCCGCAGAACCGCTGCGTGATGCTCACCACGATCAGCAGCCGCCCGCCACCGCACTCGTCGGCCCACACCCCGCGCACGTCGGGTACGCCCGCCTTCACGAGCGCATCGTAGATCATCGCCGACTTCATGGCGGTGCGCATGTACGAGTAGTCGTGCGGCGGCTTCGACGGCGGCGAGCCGAGGAGGATCGGATTGTCCCGGTAGCGCAGCCGCTGCACCTCCAGCACTGGCGATGGCAGCAGGCTGCCCGAGTAGTAGCCGGTCCACTCCCCGAACGGCCCCTCGCGCCCCTTCTTGTCGGGGTAGAGCCAGCCCTCCAGCACGATCTCAGCGCGCGCGGGGACCGGCAGCGGCGTCAGGTCGCTCTGCAGCACCTCCAGCGGCTCGCCCACGATCGCGCCGTAATACTCGATCTCGCTCACACCCGTGGGGACCTCGACGCCCGACAGGCAGAACAGCAGCGGGTCGTGGCCCAGCGAGATCACCACCGGCGCGCGCCCCTCCTTCGCCCACCACTTCTGGTAGTGCACGTAGCCATGCTTGCCGGGGATGATCTGCAGCGTGACGCGCTTGTCGTCCAGCAGCATGCAGCGGTAGGCGCCCACGTTCGTCACGCCCGTGTCGGGGTCGCTGGTGATGACGGAGCTGCCCGTGCCGATGTAGCGCCCCCCGTCGTGCTCGTGCCAGAACGGCACCGGGAAGCGGCTGAGGTCCACCGCCGCGCCCTCCAGGACGTTCTCGTTCACGGGTCCGTCCGGCACGACCTGGGCCGGGAAGCGCGAGGCGTTCGTCTCCCAGTACAGCGGCCGGCCGCGCAGCGCCTCCACCAGCTCCAGGTCGGTCATGTCCGTGGAGAAGCGCAGGCACGTGCCGAAGCGCCGCGAGCTGCCCGTGGCGCCCGTCAGCACGCGGAAGCCCGGCGCGTAGTCCTTGATCCGGTCGAACAGGAGCGCTGGGAACGGCTTGCGGCGATAGTTCAGCTCGGACAGCGCGCCGATCTCGAGGTTCCAGTCGGCGCCATCGACCACCGCCAGCTCGCCAAAGCCCTCGACTATCGCCAGCCACTCCCGCAGGTCCCGGTAATACACTTGGTTCGTCCGTGCTGCTACCGCCTGCATCCTGCCTCCCTCCGCGACGAGGCGCCGCGCCACCGGCGCCGCTACCGTATCCCTGCGCCGCTCATCGCGCTAACTGCCACGGCACGATTGCCGCAGCAGGCCCAGCGACTGGAGCTGATTTCAGGGCCTTGGTCAAGGGACCGGGTACCGGCCCTAGGGCTTTTCACTGCTCTAGTGAGATGGTAGAACAAGCGTCACCGAAGGGAGGTGGCGCGCGATGGAGTGGGGCGAGCCGGTCCATCCGCAGAGTGTGTTAGCG
>JAJPHF010000203.1 GCA_021325365.1 Pseudomonadota bacterium | reverse complement strand
TGAATCCGGCGCTGGAGTTCCCTTACTCCCTCTCCCTCTGGGAGAGGGTCGGGGTGAGGGCGCGCCCCGGTAAGCGCACCGCCGAGCCGGATCGAGCACGACTCCCGTGCCCGCGCCCAGGCGCGCGCCCGGCCCGCCCGACCCGCCGGGCCGGGAGCCGCCACCGTCCCGCTCGCGCGCCCCACCGGAGCGCGCGCCGGCTTCGCTTACCCACAACCCGAAAACTGGCCCACGAAGGAGCATCGTTTCACCGTTCCTCGGCTAGTTCTCACGACGGAGCGGCCCCGCAGCAGTCCGATGACCGGACGCTCCTTGCTCTCCCCGATCGACTGTGCGCCCGGGTTGCCGCCGAGCGCGCGGTGGGGTATGACTGAGCCGGAGCCGGCGGCACGCCGGCCGGGCCGGGCGATCGGGTAGGTGGCCGACCAAACAGAGAGGTGTGCCATGACGACCTGTCTTGCTCCGAACGGGCCTATGGTCTATCGCGGCGACGCGCCGCCCACACGGCTGCTCGTCGGCACCGCCGACGGCATCGTCTGCCTCGAGCGCGCGGACGCCGCCGCCCCCTGGCAGCCCGCGGGCCGCCTGCTAGAGGGCCGCCACATCAGCACCCTGTTGTTCGAGCCGCGGCGCGGCGGCTTGTTCGCGGGCGTCCACAACGGCGGCCTCTACCGCAGCCTCGACGGCGGCGCCACCTGGGTCCGCCAGATGACCGGCATCGCCGAGGAGCACGTCTTCTCGCTCGCCGCCACCGAGCGCGACGGCCAGACCATCCTCTACGTCGGCACCGAGCCGGCCCGCCTCTTCGAGAGCGCCGACTACGGCGCCACCTGGCGCGAGCTACCCGCCCTGCGCGAGGTGCCCGAAACCGAAGCCTGGGTCTTCCCCGGGCCGCCCCACCTCGCCCACGTCAAGGACGTCACCTTCGATCCGCGCGATCCCCGCACGATGTACGTCTCCGTCGAGCAGGGCGCCCTGCTCAAGAGCACCGACGCCGGCCAGACCTTCCGCGAGCTAAAGGAGTATTCGCGGCCGGACGACCCCGTCTACCGCGACCTCCACCGCCTCGTCCTGCGCCCGTCGAATCCCGACCAGATGTACTTCACCGGCGGCGCCGGCCTCTACTACAGCGCCGACGGCGGCGAGCACTGGGAGCACCTCTCGGACCACCACGCGCGCATCGGCTACCCGGACGGCATCCAGTTCGCGCCCGACGACGACCAGGTCATGTTCATGGCCGGCGCGCGCTACAACCCGGGCGAGTGGCGCCAGACCCATGACGCCGACGCCACGATCGGCCGCAGCCGCGACGGCGGCCGCACCTGGGAGATCCTGACCAACGGCCTGCCCGAGCACATGCGCGGCAACGTCGAGTCGCTGGTCCTGAGCGCGTGGCCGGGCGGCTACGCCCTGTTCGCCGGCACCACCGACGGCGACGTGTTCGCCAGCGAGGACGCGGGCGACACCTGGACGCACATCGCCGGCGGCCTCGCGCCCATCTCGAAGGGCGGCCACTACGTGGCGCTGACGGCCGCCGCCGCCCGCTAAACCGCGCGGTCGCCCGACGCATTCCCGGCGGTCGTCGGCAGGCGAGACTCGTCCGCCCGCCGACGACCCGAGAGAGGACGCCATGCCGCTCGGCCTGGGGCTCGCCTCGTCGCACGCGCCGTCGATGTTCGCGGCGCCCGAGGACTGGCCTCGCATCTACGAGACATTGACCCGCGGCGTCCCGCAGCCGCCACAGGCCGCTGCCGAGACGCCCGAGGTCATCGCCGCCTACGCCCAGCGCATCCGCAAGAACCTCCGCACCCTGCGCGAGCAGCTGGAGGCCTACCAGCCCGACGCCATCGTCATCGTCGGCGACGACCAGCGCGAGGTGTTCGGCCCCGCCTTCTCGCCGTCCATCGCCATCTACCTGGGCGACAGCGTCGAGGGCAGCCGCAGCATCGGCCTCGCCGGCCAGAGCTACGACGAGAACCACGTCACGCTGCCCTGCCACGCCGCGCTCGCCCGCCACCTGCTCCGCGAGCTGGTCGCGCGCCAGTTCGACCTGGCCTACGTCGAGGAGCTACGGCCCCTCAGCCGCCCGGCCGCCGGCCTCGGCCACGCCTTCCTGCACCTAGGCGGTGGCCTCGGCCTGCACGAGTTGGGCGTGCCCGTCATTCCGCTCTGGGTGAACGCCTACTTTCCGCCTTGCCCGACCGCCGCGCGCTGCTACGCGCTCGGCCAGGCGCTGCGGGCCATCGCCGACGCGCGTCCCGAGCGCATCGCTATCCTCGGCTCGGGCGGGCTCTCGCACGACCCGCGCGGCCCGCGCTCCGGCTGGATCGACGAACCACTCGACCGCTGGCTGCTCGACCGGCTCGCTCATGGCGAGAGCGAGCAGCTCACGCACCTGTTCACGTTCGACTCGGACACGCTGCACGGCGGCAGCGGCGAGATCCGGAGCTGGATCGTCGTCGCCGGCGCCTTCGCCGGCGCCCGCGCCACCGTCGTCGACTACCTGCCCGCCCACCACGCCATCACCGGCCTGGGCTGGGCCTACTGGAGAGCTAGCTAACTCCTTACTCACCCCAGGAGAGGAGCGGGGTTCGCAACATTCCGCCGTGCAGGGTAGGGCCGTCTTACTCCCTCTCCCCCTGGGAGAGGGCCGGGGTGAGGGCATCTTACTCGTCCCTCCCCCTCTCCCCCTGGGAGAGGGCGGGGGTGAGGGCGTCCTCCCCCTCTCCTCGCGGGAGAGGGGGGAAGGGGGGTGAGGTCCCCCCGGCAAGCCAACATACAGGGGTAGCAACGCCGATGATGCAGGACACGGAGCCGCTCGACGACGAGGCGCGGGCCGAGCGTGAGGTCGCCGAGGCGGCGCGCACCAAACCCTGGCAGCCCTATCTCGACGCCGCGCTCGGCTTCCGCAACCACTGGTACCCCGCCTTCTTCAGCCACGAGCTAGCGGAGGGCGGCGTGCGCGCCGAGCGGCTGCTGGGCGAGCCGCTATTCTTCAAGCGCGTGGGCGGTCAGGTCTACGCCGTTGAGGACCGCTGCCTGCACCGCGGCGCGCCGTTCTCCGCGCGCCCCGAGTGCTACAGCCCGAACACGGTCACCTGCTGGTACCACGGCTTCACCTACGACGTGCGTGACGGCCGGCTGGCGGCCATCGTCACCGACCCCGACAGCGCCCTCATCGGCAAGGTGGGCCTGCAACGTTACCCCGTCCAGGAAGCGCAGGGACTGGTGTTCGTCTTCGTTGGCGACCTGGACCCACCGCCGCCGCTCGCGCTCGACGTGCAGCCCGGCTTCCTCGACGCCGACCTCGCCGTCTACCCCCGTGGCGAGCGCGCGCCCGTTGCTAGCAACTGGCGCCTGGCCGCCGAGAACGGCTTCGACGCGTCGCACATCTACATCCACCGCAACTCGCCGCTCATCGTCGGCCAGCGTCGGCCGCTGCCGCTCGCCACGCTCCTCTGCTCGCGCGAGGGGATGGTCGTTGCGGCCGACGGCGCGCCGAAGGGCGTGGTCAAGGGTAGCGGCAAGCGCGTCCCGGTGTGGGAGACCGAGATCGAGGGCATCAAGGTACGGTCGCGCTTCCTGCCTGGCGAGGACGGCGGCCCGGGCCGCACGTCGCCCGACACGTCGATGTGGCTGCCCTGCGGTCTGAAAGTCGATCCGTTCCCGACCGTCGGCATGATCCAGTTCGAGTGGTACGTGCCCATCGACGAGCGGTCACATATGTACACCGTTACCTGGGGCCAGTACGTGCAGTCGCCCGACCGGGCCGCGCGCTTCCACGCCGACGTCGACGCCTACTGGAAAGACCTCGTCACGCGGCAGTTCAACCACGACGACGTGTTGGCGCGGGAGCAGATCGAGCGGTTCTACGCGGAGGAAGGTGGTTGGCACCGCGAGCGCCTCTACCGGCCGGATCTCATTATCACCGAGTGGCGCAAGCTCGCGAGCGCCCACAACCGTGGTATCCAGCGCCGCCGCGCGGGACGGACGCCTGGCGCTCGCCCATAGCGCGCTCCACCCAGCACGAGACACGGAGGCACAGGGCCACATGGCAGAGGGGACCGTCAAGGCCGAGATCAGCGCCGAGCTGGAGGAGAGCCGCGGCGACGTCGAGCAGACCGTGAGCCGGCTCGTCCGCAAGAAGCCCTGGCAGCCCTACCTCGACGCGCCGCTCGGCTTCCGCAACCACTGGTATCCCGCGCTCTTCAGCCACGAGCTCGGCGAGGGTGCGGTCAAGGGCGAGGTCGTCCTGAGTGAGCGCATCGTCTTCAAGCGCGTCGACGGCCAAGTGTACGCGCTAGAGGACCGCTGCGCGCACCGCGGCGTCCGCATGTCGGTACGGCCCGAGTGCTACACCAAGAACACGCTCACCTGCTGGTATCACGGCTTCACCTACAACGTGACCAACGGCCAGCTCGAGACGATCATCACGCAGCCCACCTCCCCGATGAGAGTCACCCTGCAAACCTACCCTGTCGCCGAGCGCGGCGGGCTGATCTTCGTCTATATCGGCGACGGCGCGCCGCCGCCGCTGGAGCGCGATCTGCCGCCCGGTTTCCTGAAGGACGGCCTGGTGACGCGCGGGGTGCGCCGCACCGTCCACTGTAGCTGGCGGCTGGGCGCCGAGAACGGCTTCGACTTCACGCACATCTACATTCACCGCAACGACGCGCTGATCAAGGCGCGTGGCCGCCTCCAGCCATTCGCCACGCAGTTCACCGCCGACGGCCGCAACACCCTGGAGCTAGTCGAGGCAGAGGACGGCCCGAAGGGTCTGTACGTCCACTCCACGAACGAGCCGCCAATCTTCGAGGTCCAGATCGAGGGGCAGACGATCCGCAGCCCCCGCGCCCCGCTGCACGACGAGCCGCTGCCTCCGCGGACCGTCATCACCTCCATCTGGCTGCCCGGCGTGCTGGCGGTCGACAACTTCCCCGCCCCGGGCACGATCCAGTTCGAGTGGTACGTCGCGCTCGACGACCGCCGCCACACCTACTGGGAAGTGCTGGGCCGGCCCGTCGAGAGCGCCGAGGAGGAGCGCCGCTTCTATGAGGAAGTGGACGACGTGTGGTACACCCTGTCGCTAACCAAGGGGTTCAACGACAGCGACGTGTTCGCCCGCGAACAGATGGACCTGCCGTACGGTGAAGAGGACTTCTGGTACCGCGAGCGCCTGTTCCAGCCCGACCTGTACATCATTCAGTGGCGCATGCTGGCAAGCCGTCATAATCGCGGCATCCAGCACGGCCCACCGCGCGGACAGTAACCGTCGCACTTTCACCCCCGCGCTCTCCGAGAGAGGGCGCCGACCAGGGAGGTCGTGATGCAGGCGACCAGGCGAGTCTCTTGGTGGGGTATCCCCGCCAGCCTCCTGCTCCTGGCGCTCGCATGCGCGCCGAGCGCGGGTGCGCCCACCGGCGCCGCGCCGGCCAACCCCGCCAGCGCGCCGGCCGCGCCCCAGGCGGGTACTTCTGGCAGCGCGGCGGCCGCTCCCGCGCCCGCCGGCGCTGCGGCCCAGCCGGCGGCGGTGGCCGAGGCCGAGGCCCAATCCGCGGCCGGCGCCGCGCGGCTCAAGGCGGATGCTGCCGCCTGGCAGCGCTATCAAGATGGCGCCCGCCGCGAGGGGAAGGTCGTCGTGTCGGGCCCCGGCTTCCCTGGCCTGCGCCAGGGCATCACGGAGGGCTTCCAGAAGGCATACGGCATTACCGTCGAATACCTCGGGCTCGGCGCGGGCGAGGTGATCCCTCGCGTGGACCGCGAGAGCCAGGCGGGCAACGTCACCATCGACGTGAACATTGGCGGGACCTCGTCGTGCTGGGCGATGGCCGATCGCGGCCAGATCGACGACGCAACGCCGCTGCTCGTGGACCCGAGCTTGTTCAATGCCGCGAGCTGGCGCGGCGGCCACATGAAGCCGATTCTCCCCTCGCCTAATGAGCCCAAGGACTTTCTCTGCGGCCTACAAGGCGAGGAATGGGTCATGACCGACCTGTTCGTGAATCCCCAGCTCGTGCCGCCGGACAGCATCAAGTCCTGGAAGGACCTGCTGAAGCCCGAGTACAAGGGGAAGATCATCTCGTTCGACCCGCGACGCGCCGGCTCGGCACAGACGACCGTCGCCTACCTCTACACGCTGTTCGGCGAGGACTACGTGCGCGACCTGTACGTCGGTCAGAACGTGCAGGTCACGGCCGATTATCGGCAGCTCGCCGAGGCGGTGGCGCGCGGCAGCTATCCGATCGGCATCGCGCTGGTGCAGGCGAACGTCGAGCCGCTTCGCGCCGAGGGCCTGCCGATCCAGCGCGTGTTCCCGGCCGACGGCCCGGGCGCGCTCACCGGCGGCTTCGGGACTGTCCACAAGATCAAGAACGGCCCCGACCCGAACGCGGCTGCCGTCTTCATGAACTGGTTTGCCTCGAAAGACGCGCAGGACATGTGGGAGCGGGAAATGATGGAGACGAGCCTGCGCACCGACGTGGCCCACCAGGTGCCCGACTACGTGATCCCGAAAGCGGGCGTCAGCTACACCATCGACGATTACAACCCCGACTACTTCTTCGCCAAGCGCGCGCCCGCCATCGCGAAGATCACCGAGATGCTGGGCCGCTAATGCGCGCTGTCCGCGTCCCTATGGCTCACAGCTGGCGGGCCAGGAAGTCGAGGACGAGGCTGTTGAACTCGTCGGCGTGCTCGACCTGGGCCCAGTGGCCACACTTCGAGAAGATGTGCATGCGCGCGTTCTGGAAACGGCGCAGCATCAGCAGACCGATGTCGAGCGCGCCGAAGCGGTCGTCCATGCCCCAGACGATGAGCGTCGGGCAGGCGACCTTGTGCAACTGGTCGGCCAGATCCTCGCGGCCGGGTGGCTGGTCGCGCATGATGCGGATCACTTCAGGGTCCAGGGTGGCCTGGTAGCGCTCCTGCAGCACTTCCTCGGTCAGGAAGCTACTGTCGAAGAGGAGCGTCTGGATCAGCGTGCGCATCTTCTCCAGGCTTGGTCCGTCGCCCTTGTAGTAATTGCCGATCATCTTGATGCCTTCGAGGGGCATCGGGCAGAAGAGGCTCTGGCCGACCGGCGTGCTGCCGATGACCACCAGCTTCTCCACGCGCTCAGGCGAGTCGATGGCGAGCTTGATGGCCACCTGGCCGCCCATGGAGTTGCCCACGAAGCGGGCGCGCTCGATGCCAAGCTGGTCCATGAACTGGCGCAAGATGCCCGAGACGTAGGTGAGCCGCGGCCCTGGGATGACGATCTTGCTGGACTTGCCGTACTGCGGCATATCCCAGAGGATGGTGCGGTATTGGCCAGAGAACGCGTCGAGGTTCGTGCGGAAATTGCTCCAGCTACTCGCGCCCGGCCCGGCGCCGTGCAGGCAGATGAGAGGCTCGCCGGTGCCGACCTCGTTGTAGTGGATGCGGACGTCGCCCACCTGGGCGAACTTGCTGGTCGCGGCCTCGCTGACGACTGCCATGTTGGCTCCTCCTGAGCTGGTTTCCGGGGGTGGCGTGGAGATGTGGCTAGTTGCACCCCCGCACTATTCCCCGGCCAGATACTTACGATGCCTGGTCGAGGATCCGGATAGCCTCCTCGAGCAGCGATTGGTCGATCCAGTGCAGGTCGATCTCGCCGCCGCCCGGGATCATGCCCGCGTCGCGGTACATCTCCAGGCTCTCGCGTACGCTTGGCACGTTGATGCGGCCGTTCAGGTCGATGCCCATCGGGATCATCGTGTCGTAGGCGTCGGGGTCTTTGATCGCGAGGTGACGGGCCATGATCTGCTTGTACTCGTCGCGGCCGACGCCCTGGCGGATAGCGGCGTTGTAGTCGCGGTTGCCCTGCAGGTAGGCCACGAGCACCCGCAGCCCGACATCGCGCCGCTCGGCGGTGCGCGGCGAGAAGATGACCATGTTCATCTGCTGGTCGGGGTAGGCGTCGTCCATGGTCTTGAAAATCTCGAGCGTGCCGTCGCTCACGCCGCGGCTGACGAATGGCTCGACCTGCAGGCCCACGTCCACCGAGCCGTTGAAGATGGCCGCGTTCGTGTCGCCGAAGGGAATCTCGACCCAGTCGACGACATCCGGTCCGAGGTTGCACTGGTCACGCAGCGCCTTGGCGAGCGTGATGTAGAGGCCCGTGCTCTTCGCCGCGACGGCCACGCGCTTGCCGCGCAGGTCGCACCACGTCTGGTAGCTGCTGGCCTCGCCCTTCTTCACGAGGGCGGCTGACGACGCGAGGCCGCGGTTAAGCTGGCCGTTGTCGGCAACCGCGACGATGGGAATGTTGCGCTTCACGGCGTTGTAGATGCCGGGGCCAAACGACGTACCGGCGGCGTCGAGCTCGCCGGTGGCCAGCGGGGCAGCTACGTCGCCAGAGCTTTGGACCGTGACCTCGACAAAGTTGATGCCGAGGTCGCGGAAGTAGCCCTTGTCGAGCGCGTAGAACCACGGCGCCGTGGTGAGCGAGTTGCCGACCCGCACTTTGAAGTCGACGGGCGGGTTGAGCGGCGGCAATAGCTCGGCAAGCGGCCTCTTCGCCGGGGCGGCGGCCGGCGGGGCGGAGGGCGCCCCCGACACGGGCGGCGCGCTCGCGACCGTCGGGGCGGCGGCCGGCTCTGCCGCAGCGGGAACGGGCGGTGCCGGGCTCGGCGCCGGGGCGGCGGCCGGCGCGCAGGCCAGACTGATCACTCCAACCGCCAGGCCCAGGATCGTCAGCGCCCGTCGGTAGCGCCACCTCATATTGCCTCCTTCGGAACGCGGCTCGGTCTAGCTGCTGCGCCGCGGATTGGAGCGGTTTTCAGGACGCTCCAGCCGGCCCCGCGCCCGGGCGGCCGGGGGAGGAGGCCCTGCCCGACGAGACGGCCGGCGGCCAGCGGCTCAATCGCTGCGAAAACTGCTGTAGCCGGAGCGGCGCCGTCGTCCTCTGCTGCCGCTGTCCTCGGCTGCCGACTCTACCGGACCGCGCCGCGCCTGTCAATCACGGCGCGGTCGCGGGATGCCCCACACGAACGTGCGGGGCAATTTAACCGAGGAACGGTCAAACGATGCTCCTTTACTGGTTGGTTAACTGCTAGGCCGGGCGCGGGTCTGCGCGTGCTGGTCGGGCGCGGAAGGTCGCATCGTTTACCCCGTACGATACTCGCCCGGGGCCTGCGGCGGGCCGGGCCGGCGGGGGCGTGCCCCGGGCATGGGCGCGGGCGGCGGGCGCGGGGGAGGCGTGTACGGCGTAAGATTAGCGACCACGTCGCGCCGTGGGCGGGCGCTCTCCTGCGCGCCTCGCGGCCTCTCTATCAATACAGCATTGGGGAGGGGCGGTCGTCCGGCGCTACCAGCGGGGCCGGGAGACCGAGTACGCAGTACTGTGGGGGACACCGCGGCCAGGCGGCCGGTGAGCGGTAGAGACCCGGCAGGGTTGGCGACGGGCCGCCGGTTGCAGCGACGCGTTTCGTGGCGGCCCTCACTATCGTTGCGTTGATCCCCCACGAATTGGAGGTCCCGCCAGAGTTGGCGGCGCTGTTGCAGGGCGCGCGGGAAAGCCTGCACACGGCGCAGGGGGGCGTTGCGAAACTCGGGCGGGTCGTGCGCGTCGCCATGAAAGACACCGTGGTAGGGCCCGTCCTCGACCTCGACCGATCCCGCCAGTAGCGCAGCAAGCCGGCCAGCCAGCGTCCGACTGGCGCCACGGCGGTGAGCGCTGAGCGGCGCTGGTGTCGGTTCCCTGTGCCACCCTCTCCGGCCGGTCGGCCTGATCGGTTGCCCACGGCACCCGCGACTGGTGTAACATTTTGCGTCACCAATCGTTTGATCGATACACCGGCCGCCGGCTGCTGCGCTCGGCCGCTGGGCTGGGTCAAGACAACATGGCGCGGGGGGCGCATCCGTGAGGACGTATGGGAGCCAGGCCGCTGGGCCAACTCGGGAACGCGCGAGGGCGCGGGGGCATTGCCCAGACGCGATCCGCGTGGTGATCGTGGACGACCATCCCTTGGTCCTCGCGGGGATGGAGACGTGGCTGGAGAGCGCCCCGGGGATCCGGGTGGTGGGCACAGCCATACTGGGCGGCGAGGCGCTGCCGCTCGTCGAGGAGCATCGCCCTGATGTCCTGCTGCTGGATATGCGGCTTCCGGACCTGAGCGGCATCGAGGTGGCCCGCCAGGTACGCCGAAGCGCGCCCCAGGTTGCCGTCCTGGCCATTACGGGCGATCCCAACAGCGGTGACGAGCGGACGCTTCGGCAGATGGGCGCCCTGGGGTATCTACCCAAGACGGTGGGAGCCGCGGAGCTGGCCAAGGCGGTCCGCCTCGTGGCGCAGGGCGAGCGTGTCGAACTCGTGGAGACCAGAGCAGGGAGTCTGGGCCTCACGCTCCCAGCAGTCCAGCCAGTCCGGCCGCTGGCGTCCAACCCAGCAGCGCGACTCACGCCGCGAGAGCGTGAGATCCTCCAGTTGCTCGTCTACGACTGCAGCAACGAGGAAATCGCTACGGCCCTTGGCTTGTCAGCCAAGACCGTGGCCCAGCACCTCAGTAATCTCATAGAGAAATTCCAGGTGCATTCACGCACCGGCGTAGTGCTTCACGCCGTCCGAGATGGTCTGATTCCGCTACCGACTGAAAGTATCAGCGGCACATCTGCGGTGTGACTACCTCCGCTAAGTCACAGCCGGCCGGCATCGTCTTCCTCAAGCCGTCCGGTCCCGCGTCCTATTGCGCTGGCTAGCGACCCCGCTGCGCTTTTGCCACTCGAGCCTTGCGGAGACTCCGAAGAAATTCCGGGCTGCCTCGCCCAGAAACCAGAACATTTTCGGATGGGCAGGCAGTTTGTGGTGTGCTCTACTGGGAGCGCGCCACAAGGCGACACTCGCACAGGAGGATCCCATGTCTCGCGCTCGGGTGCTCGTCGCGCTAATGCTGGCCCTCGTCGCCTTCGCGCCGTTCCCGGCCTTCGGCCAGGGCCAAGCGCCGCCCGGCCCGGCGCCGACCCCGCCCCCCGGCGTCACGCTCGACCCGCGCCCGTACCACGGCCCGACGGACGGGAACCGCGTGTCGCTCGATCAAGTGCCCGGCCTCACCGCGCAGGACCGCCAGCGCGTCCAAGAAGCCCACAACCGCGCGCGCGCCCAGGACCCGACGCTCCCCAGCCAGCCAACCTTGCGCCGTTTCCAGTTGCCTGATGCCGCGCACCCCGGTAATCCCCACCCGCCGGCCGGCGGCCTACGCCTGCAAGCGCTCACGGAGAACGCTCCTCTTGACCAGTTCAGCGGCTCTTGTGGCATCGGCGCCTACGGCCAGGTGGCAGGCTATCGGCTAGGCTACGGTCAGGGCCTACAGAACTGCTCGGGGGCAACCATCCAGACGGTTGACCTAGAGCTAATGCAATGCTACTGGAGCGTGTTCGGCGTCTGCGGCTAGTCCGGGTAGATCACCACCTTTGCCAACTCCGAATGCACGTGGGACGGGAGCTGTTGGGCTTCAGGCTACTTCGGGGTGCCGTGGGCCGGCACGTTTTTCGTGCGCCTCAACGGGACCGCCTGTAACGCCTACGGGTGTGCGGGCGACTACACCGACAGTAGCTTGCTGACCTTCTCGTAGGGAGCGCCTGTAACGCCTACGGGTGCGCGTCCGACGACACCGACAGCAGCTTGCTAACCTTGTAGCCGCTACGCTATGCTCGACTCATGACAGTCGCCACCGCTGTGGTCGAGGCCGCCTGCCGGGCACTGCTCGCAGGCGACCTCGACCAGCACCTCGCTTACATCGCGCCCGCGGTGTACCTAACCTCGGCGCGACCGCGTGTGCACTTCGCTAGAGGACAGCTCGCCATGAACGCCGCGCAGCGTGTGCGGGGTCTAGAGCCGTACCGCACGTTTATGGCGCTGTTCGCGGCGGCCCAGCGTCCCCCGGCACCCCCCATCCATGCGCAGTGCATGGGACCGCCCGATCCCACTGGCGCGCAGTGGGTGCAGGCCGACCTGTTCGGCCGCGAGCCCGCGAGCGGCAGGCCGTACCACTGGTGGCTCATCGCCCAAGTGGACGCGGCCGAGCGGATCACGCGGCTCACGCTCCACTGGCGAGGCCCCCTTAAAGGCTACCGGCTACCGGCCTAGAGCCTGTTATGAACCAAGGATGTGGATCAGGCGGTGAAGCATCAAGCAGGCAAAGGCAACGAAGGTCAAGCCTTCGACGGTCTCCGCCAAGCGCTCGTAATCAC
>JAJPHF010000074.1 GCA_021325365.1 Pseudomonadota bacterium | reverse complement strand
GCGCAGCAGGTCCGTGGACTGGTTGCGCAGTAGCGCCCGGCGGTGGCTGGTGGGCCGGCCGAGCTTGCGCCCGCCCCATCGGTGTCGCACGGTTACTGCTCCTCTTCGTCTTCGTCGTTCACGCGCGCGTAGGCGTAGCGGTCGCGCGCCCGCGGCGCCTCGTCCTCGAAGCCGCGGATGTCGTCCAGGTCCTCGTCGTCCGGCTCGGCCGTGTACTCGTCCGGCTCCTCGCCCTCGTGAGCCTCGCCGCTCTCGAGCGACACGCCCAGCTCCTGCAGCTTCTCGCGCAGCTCGGACAGCGACTTGTGGCCGAAGTTGCGGAGCGCCAGCAGCTCATCCTCGCTCATCTCGAGGATCTGGCCGACCTTCGTGATCTGCGAGCGCTTCAGGCAGTTGTACGTGCGCGACGACAGCTCCAGCTGCTCGATCGGCATGTCATAGATGCGCGGGGAGATGGCGCCCGCGCCGAGCGTCGCCTTCTCGGGCCGCCGCGCCGTCTGACTCAGGTCCGTGAAGATAGCGAACTGCTGGATCAGGATGGTCGCCGCCTGCGCCAGCGCGTCGTTCGGCGCGATTGTGCCGTCGGTCTGGACCTCGATGACCAGGCGGTCGAGGTCCGTGCGGCCGCCCACGCGCGTGTTCTCCACCTGAAAGTTCACCCGCCGGATCGGCGTGAAGATCGCGTCGATCGGGATCACGCCGATCGCCGGCGGCTCACGGCCCTCGCCGGTGATGTACCCCTCGCCGCGCTCGACGGTGAACTCGACGTCGAGGTGCGAGTCGGGGCCGTCCAGCGTCGCCATGTACAGCTCGGGGTTCGCGATCTCCACGTCGGCCGGGCAGCTAATGTCGCCGGCCGTGATGACGCCCGGCCCGCTCGCCTGGAGCTGGAGGCGCACGGGCTCCGCGCTGTACGACTTCAGGCGGATCTGCTTCACGTTCAGGATCAGCTCAGTGGTGTCCTCGCGCACGCCCGGGATGGTGGCGAACTCGTGGTAGATGCCGTCGAACTTCATGGAGGTAATGGCCGCCCCCGGTAGCGACGACAACAACACGCGGCGGAGGGCGTTCCCCAGCGTGAGCCCAAAACCACTCGGCAGGGGCTCGATGTGGAAGCGCCCGAAATCGTGGGACATATGAATGGTTTCTACTCTCGGCGTCAGCTCGTCTACCAACGTACTTATCTCCTTCTAGGCCAGCCATCCGGCGTGCCCGGGCCTGCCGACACGCGCCCGAGCACCGGCCGGGGCGCGAGTCACCCGTGCTACCGCGAGTAGAACTCCACCACCAGCTGCTCGTTGATCGAGGTGTCGATGTCGTCGCGGCTCGGCGCGCTGAGCACCCGGCCGCGCAGCCCCGCCGCATCCAGCTCCAGCCAGCGCGGCACGCTCTTCTTCTGCAGCCCACCGCGCGCCAGCTTGAAGTACTCGTTCTCGCGGCTGCCCGGCGCGACCTCCACCACGTCGCCGGGCTTGACCAGCGCCGAGGGGATATCCGTCCGCCGCCCGTTCAGCAGGAAATGCCCGTGACGCACGAGCTGACGCGCCTGGGCGCGCGAGTCGCCGAAGCCCAGCCGGTACACGACGTTGTCCAGCCGACTCTCCAGAATCCGCAGCAAGTTCTCGCCGGTGACGCCGGGCTGGCGCTCGGCCTCGGCGAAGTGCTTGCGAAACTGCGTTTCCAGCACGCCGTAGATCGAGCGCGCCTTCTGCTTCTCGCGGAGCTGCAGCCCGTACTCGGACTGCTTGCGCCGCCGCGCCGTCGCGCTCGAGCCCGGCGGGTAGGTGCGCCGCTCGACAGCACACTTCGGCCCGAAGCAGCGCTCGCCCTTGAGGAACAGTTTCATACCCGCCCGCCGACAAATGCGGCAAACGGGGCCAGTGTATCGGGCCATTCAGCCTCCAGATTGGTCGCTCATTGGGCCGGCGGCCGACCCAATCGTTCGGTATCTTGCCCCTCGGGCGAGCGGCCGACGCGGTAGCGCCGGCGGGCACGTGACCGCCCATCGGCCAGCCAGCGCCGGGCCGGTGCGCGGGCGCCGGACCAGCGCGCTAGACGCGACGCTTCTTCGGCGGCCGACAGCCATTGTGCGGGATCGGAGTGACGTCGACGATCGCGTTGATGCCCAGCCCCGCCGCCTGCAGCGACCGAATCGCCGCCTCGCGGCCCGAGCCAGGCCCCTTGATGAACACGTCGATCTGACGCATGCCGTGCTCTTGCGCCTTGCGCGCCGCGTTCTCGGCGGCCAGGCCCGCGGCGTACGGCGTGCTCTTGCGCGAGCCCTTGAAGCCGACCGACCCCGAGCTAGCCCAGGTGATGACGTTGCCATCCGGGTCCGTGATCGTCACGATCGTGTTGTTGAAGCTGGACTGGACGTACGCGTTGCCGCGCGGCACCACCTTGCGCTCGCGCCGCCGCGGCCGTGCCGTCCGCCGCCGATCCGCCACTGCTCTTCTCCTCGCCGCCGGCGCTGGCCACCCGGCCCACCGCGCCGCGCTTGCTCATCCTGCCGGTTGCCGGCGCGAGTGCGGGACCACACCCGCGCTTAAGCTGCCGGCCCAGGTTGGTATGTACGTTTGGCTTCGCCAAACCTATACACGATCCCTGGCCGAGTGCTTAGCGACCTACTTACTTCTTGCCGGCCTTCTTGCGGCCGGCCACCGTGCGGCGCGGCCCCCGGCGGGTGCGCGCGTTCGTGCGCGTGCGCTGGCCGCGCACGGGCAGCCCGCGGCGGTGCCGCAGGCCCCGGTAGCAGCCGATCTCCATCAGCCGCTTGATGTTCAGGTTCACCTCGCGGCGCAGGTCGCCCTCGACCGTGTACTCGTGGTCGATCAGCTCGCGGATGCGGCCCACCTCGTCCTCGGTCAGCTCGCGGACGCGCTTCGTGGGCTCGATATTCGTCCGCGCGACGATCTGCTGTGCGCGCGTGCGTCCGATGCCGTAGATGTACGTCAGCGCGATGAAGACCGGCTTGTCGCGCGGTATGTCGACGCCCGCGATACGTGCCATCCGCTCATCCCTTCCGATGACGCGCGGCCGCCAGTTGGGCGGCCGCGCACCGAGGGGCTCGTCCCGGCTGCTCCCGAGCCTTAGCCCTGCTTCTGCTTGTGCTTGGGGTTGTCACACAGTACCCGCACCACGCCGCGCCGACGAATGACGATGCACTTCTCGCAGCGTGGCCGGACCGATGCTCGCACTTTCATGGCGCCCTCCCTACACGGCATTGGACCCGGACGCCGAAACCGATCGACCTGGGGTACCGCCGCGGCGTGCTCGAACGGCTTGCCCTGGCTGGCCCGCTACCGCACGCGATACGTGATGCGGCCGCGGGTCAGGTCGTAGGGCGATAGCTCTACCTTCACCTTGTCGCCGGGCAAGATGCGGATGAAGTGCAGCCGGATCTTGCCCGAAACGTGGGCCAGCACTTTGTGCCCGGTGTTCAGCTCAACGCGAAACATGGCGTTGGGCAGCGCCTCGCTGACGGTGCCCTCGACCTCAATCGTGTCCTTCTTTGGCATACCTACCTAATGTTTCAGGCCCCACCCAGTTCCCCGACCGGGTGCAACGTAATCGGGCACCGGGGTGGCGCGGCCGCCACCGCGCACCGCCCGGCCCGCGCCGGCGCGTGCGCCAGCGCCGCCGCAGCGGGGCGCACTACCACATGGTGCCACAACCTTCATTCTATCAAATCCGGGGGGCGTCGCAACAGCGCCGGCACGCCGCTTGCTACAAGGGCGCTCCGACGAGCCGCGTGCCGCCTGGCGCTCGGCCCCCTTACGCGCGGGCGACCGCGTCGCCGTCGACGGCGAGACGCAGCGCCTGCTGCACCGCCGCGATGTCCTGGTCGCCGTTCACCTCGACCAGCACGCCTCTAGCACGGTAGTACTCCACGACGGGTAAGGTCTGCTCCAGGTACACGTCCAGGCGCCGCTCGATCGTCTCGCGCCGGTCGTCGGCGCGCTGGTAAAGCTCGCCGCCGCAGCGGTCGCACTCCCCGGGCGTCCGCGGCGGGCTGAACGTCTCGTGATACGGCGTCTGACACACGCGGCACAGCCAGCGCCCGGCCAGCCGCTCGACGAGCACCGCGCGGGGCGCCGTGAGGTACAGCGCGCGGCCCACGAAGCGCCCGCGCTCGGCCAGCGCCTGGTCGAGCGCCTCGGCTTGTGCCAGGGTCCGCGGAAAGCCGTCCAGCAGGGCGCCGGTAGCCGCGTCGCTCTCGTTCAGGCGGTCGAGCAGCAGCGCGATCGTCAGCGCGTCGGGCACCAGCTCGCCACGCTCCATGTAGCCTTGCGCCTCGCGGCCGAGCGGCGTACCACGCTGCGCGGCGTCGCGGAACAGATCGCCGGTCGCGATGTGCGGCACTCCCATGTGCGCGGCCAGGTCGGTAGCCTGCGTGCCCTTGCCCACGCCCGGCGGGCCCATAATGATCGCGTCCATCCTCTCCTCACTCCTTTGTGACGAGGGCTGTCCCCGGCGCTCCCGCCTGCTGACGGTTACCGAATGAAGCCTTGGTAGTGCCGCATGAGCAGCTGGGCCTCGAGCTGCTTGATCGTGTCGAGCAGCACGCCGACGACGATCAGGAGCGCGGTGCTGCTCAGCGTCAGGGCCTGAATCTGGGTGATGTTGCGCGCGATGAACGGCAGCACTGCCACGGCGCCCAGGAAGATGGCGCCGCCCCAGGTGATCCGCGTCAGCACCTTGTACAGGTACTCCTGCGTGGGCCGGCCAGGGCGGATGCCCGGGACGAAGCCGCCGTGCTTCTGCAGCGTCTCCGCGATCTTCTGCTGCTCGAACAGCACCAGCGCGTAGAAGAACGTGAAGCCCACGACCATCATGAAGTACAGCACCCAGTACAGCCAGCTACTGCCTAGATAGAACAGGTTGTAGACCGTGCTGGCCAGGGTGTCGACGAAGTCGTTGCCGGTGTGCATGAAGTAGCTGGACACCGTGCCCGGGAAGATCATGATCGACGACGCGAAGATCAGCGGGATCATGCCCGCCGAGTTCACGCGCAGCGGGATGTGCGTGGTGCCGCCGCCATACCAGCGGTTGCCCCGCAGCCGCTTCGCGTACTGGACAGGGATGCGGCGCTGGCCCTCGTAGACGAAGACGATGGCGTACGTCGTCAGCGCGCCAATTACGACGAACGCGATGAGCCCCCACGGAATGCCGCCGCCCCCCGCCGTCGCGCTGACCACGCTGCGGTAGACGTTCCGCGGGATGCCCGACACGATGCCGCCGAAAATGATGATCGAGATGCCGTTGCCGATGCCCTGCTGCGAGATCAGCTCGCCGATCCAGATCAGCAGCAGCGTGCCCGCCGTCATCGAGACGAGCAGCGCGAACGTCGCCAGCGGGTCCTTGTCGAAGCCGAAGTTCGTGATGATCGGCTGCCCCGTCGTCGCGTTGATGAACTGGACCGTGCCGAACGCCTGGAGGAACGCCAGCGGCACCGTGAGCCAGTAGGTCCACTGGTTCATCTTCGCGCGGCCCGACTCGCCCTCGTTCACGACCTCCTGCAGCCGCGGAACGACGGGGATCATGAGCTGCACGATGATCTGCGCCGTGATGTAGGGATAGACGCCCATCGCGGCCACGGAGAACGACGACAGCGCGCCGCCCGAGAACAGGTCCAGCATGCCGATGAGCTGGTTGTTGTCGAAGAGCGAGCGCAGCGCGTCGACGTTCACCCCGGGCACGGGGATGTTGGCGATGAAGCGGAAGATGATCAGCATCGCGCCCGTGAACAGCAGCTTCTGCCGCAAGTCCGGGATGCGGAACGAGTTGACGGCTGCCTCAATCATTCCGGCTACTCCTCAGCCGCCGCGGCGCCTTCGCGCGGCGCGGCCGCCGCTTCGGCCGGCGGCGCCCCGCGCTCACCGCGCGCCGCTTCAGCAGGGGCGCTCGCGGCCGCCGGCGCGGCCGAGGCCGCGCGGCCGCTACCGCCCTGGCGTCCCCTGGCCGCGGCCCCGTTTGCCGCGGCCTTCTTGCCTTCGCCTTTGGCCTTGCGCGGCATCAGCTCGGTCACCGAGCCGCCCGCCGCCTCGATCTTCTCGCGCGCCTGCCGCGACACGCGGTCGGCCTGCACGTGTAGCGCCACGCTGAGCACGCCGTCGCCCAGCACCTTCACGGGGCCTTCGCCACGGTTCAGCAGGCCGGCGCCAACCAGAGTGTCAGCCGTCACCGTCGAGCCCGCCGGCAGGCCGGCGAGCTGCGCCACGTTGACGACCGCGTACTCCACGCGGAAGGGGTTCTTGAAACCGCGCCGGTAGGGCAGGCGCCGCACCAGGGGCAGCTGGCCGCCCTCGAAGTACGGCGGCACGCCCCCACCGGTCCGCGCCTTCTGGCCCTTCGTCCCCTTGCCGGCGGTCGTGCCCTGGCCGGAGCCGTGGCCGCGCCCGATCCGGCGCTTCTCGCGGCGCGCCCCGGCGGGGGCGCGCAGATCGTGGAGTCTCATACCTCTTCCACCTTGAGCAAGTGCTGGACCTTGAAGACCTGGCCCCGCACGATAGGCGTGTCCGGCAGCTCGACCGTCTGGTGCATGCGGCGCAGCCCGAGGCTCTTCACCGTCGCGCGCTGCGTCGCGCGATAGCCGATCGGGCTACGGACCAGCGTGATACGCAAGCGTTGACTACTCATGGCGTTCTCTATCCAGCCGCTTCGGCCGCGGCGGCAGGCTGGCCGCCGCGGCGCAGGCGGCGTACCTCGTCGGGATCGCGCAGCGTGGCCAGGCCCTCGACGGTCGCCTGGACTACGTTCACCGGGTTCGCGCTCCCGAGCGACTTCGTCAGGATGTCGCGGATGCCCGCCGCTTCGATGACCGCGCGCACGGCGCCGCCGGCGATCACGCCGGTGCCCGGGCTGGCCGGCTTCATCAGCACGCGCGCGGCGCCGAAGTCGCTCAGCACCTCGTGCGGAATCGTCTGACCGCGCATCGTCACGCGGATCAGGTTCTTCTTCGCCGCGTCGGCCCCCTTGCGGATGGCGTCTGGCACCTCGTTCGCCTTGCCGAGGCCGACCCCGACCACCCCGTGGCCGTCGCCCACGACGACCACGGCGCTGAAGCTGAAGCGCCGGCCGCCCTTCACTACCTTGGCCACACGATTGACGCGGACGACCTTCTCTTCGAGCGTCAGTCCCGTGGGGTCAACCTTCGGCATACGATTCTCCTTTGTGCCCGAGCATTACCGTCAGCATCCGCCGAGGGCGTCACACGGTCGCCGCAGCGGCGACGTGTCGCCTTAGAAGCTCAGCCCCGCCTCGCGGGCGGCGTCGGCGAGCGCCTTCACGCGCCCGTGGTAGATGTACCCCCCGCGGTCGAACACCACCTTGTCGATACCCGCCTCGCGGGCGCGCTCCGCGATTAGCGCGCCCACTGCCTGCGCACGGCTGGTCTTCGCCCCGCCGTTGCCGCGCAGCTTCGCCTCGTTCGACGAGGCGCTGGCCAGCGTCATGCCGCGGGTATCGTCGATGACCTGCGCGTAGATGTGCTTGAGACTACGAAACACGCTCAACCGCGGCCGGGCCGGCGTGCCCGAGACGCGCTTCCGGATACGGCGGTGGCGCCTGGCCCGCGCCGCGCGGGAATCGAACGGCGTGTACATCCTACCCTCGCTCTTCTCGCCGCGCGCCTGGTACGCACGGCCTCAGCGTTGCCTCAGCAAGCCGTTGTCAGGTGCTGGCGCACGCCAGCACCGGGCAGACCAACCTTACCGCTTCTTGCCCGCGGCCTTGCCCGCCTTGCGGCGGACCACCTCGCCGGCGTAGCGGATGCCCTTGCCCTTGTACGGCTCGGGCGGACGGATCCGCCGGATGCGCGCCGCCGTCTCGCCCACCAGCTCCTTGTCGGCGCCGCTCACGGCCACGCGGTTACCCGCCTCGACGGCAAACTGGATGCCCGCCGGCGGCGGAAACTCGACCGGGTGCGAGAACCCGACCTGGATGACGACGCTGCCGTTCGGCCCCGGCTGGGCGCGGTAGCCGACGCCCTGAATCTCCAGCCGCTTGGTGAAGCCCTCGCTCACGCCGGTCACCATGTTGGCGACCAGCGTGCGGGTCAACCCGTGGAGCGCCCGTTGCTGCGGCGCGTCGCTCTGCCGCGTGACGTTCAGCGTCCCGTTCTCCCGCGTGATCTCGATACCCGGCGGCACGGGCCGCGACAGCTCGCCCTTCGGCCCGCGCACGCGCACGACCTCGTCGGCGATCTCGACCTGCACGCCGGTCGGCACCGTGATGGGCATGCGTCCGATGCGCGACATAATTTTCGCTCCCTTCGCCCAGCTCCCCCCTTCCTGCGTAAGGAAGGGGGGGCCGGGGGGGTTAGGTTACCACACCTGGCAGAGGATCTCGCCGCCGACGCCCAGTCGGCGGGCCGCCTCGCCCGTCATCACGCCGCGCGGCGTCGACAGAATCGCCGTACCCACCCCGCCGTACACTCGCGGGATGTCCGCGCGCTTGGTATACACTCGCAGCCCCGGCCGGCTCACCCGCTTCAGCCCCAGCAGTACGGGCTGCTTGCGGCCCGCATAGCGTAGCTGTATGCGCAGGTTCCGCTTGCCCTTGTCCTCCTGCACGTCGTAGGCGCGGATGTAGCCCTCCTCGCGCAGGACGCGAGCAATCTCTGTCTTCAGCTTGGACGCCGGCATGACCACGCTCGTGTGCCCGGCCTGCAGCGCGTTCCGCACGCGGGTCAGCATGTCGGCGACGGGGTCTGTCATCATGGTTGTACGCTCCGAATTACCAGCTCGATTTCGTCACGCCCGGCACCTCGCCGCGCAGCGCCCGCTCCCGGAAGCAGATGCGGCACATTGCAAAGCGGCGCATGTAGGCGCGCGGCCGACCGCACAGGCGGCAGCGGTTGTGCTGCTGCACCTTGAACTTCGGCGGGCGCAGCGCCTTCGCGATCATCGACTTCTTCGCCACCAGTCTTCTCCGCTTCCCTCGCTACTCCGCGGCGGCTCCGCGACCGTTGTAAGCTCGAGGCGCTCTAGCTCACAACCGTCCCTGAGCCCCGGCTTACGCCGCCGCCCGCTGGAACGGCATGCCCAGCAGCTCCAGCAGGCGCCGCGCCTCCTCGTCGGTGCGCGCCGATGTGACGATGGTCACCTCGAGGCCCCGCACCTTATCGATCTTGTCATAATCGATCTCCGGGAACAACAGCTGCTCCCGCAAGCCCAGCGTGTAGTTGCCGCGCCCGTCGAACGAGCGCGTGGACACGCCATGGAAGTCGCGCAGCCGCGGCAGCGCGGCGTTCATCAGACGGTCCAGGAACTCGTACATCCGCTCGCCGCGCAGCGTCACCGTCACGCCGACGGGCATGCCGGTGCGCACGCGGAAGGCCGCAATCGACTTCTTCGCTCGCGTGACGATCGGCTTCTGCCCCGCGATCGTCGTCAGGTCGGCTACCGCCGCGTCGAGCGCCTTCGCGTTCGCGATCGCCTCGCCAATGCCGATGTTCAGCGTTACCTTGTGCAGGCGCGGCACCTGCATCGGGTTCTTGTACTCAAACTCCTTGACGAGCGCCGGCACGACCGTCTCGTCATAGTACTCGCGCAGCCGGCTAGCCATCGTCCCTCTCCCGTTTACGCGCGCGCCCGCGGCTCGCGGTCGATGTCGCTGCCGCACTTCTTGCAGGCGCGCACCTTGCCGCCGGTCGGCAGCACCCGGTGCCCCACCCGCGTCGGGTGGTTGCAGTGCGGGCAGACCAGCATCACGTTAGACACGTGGATGGGTGCCTCCACGTCGATGATGCCCGCCTGCCGCGCCCCGCGCTGCCCCGGCTTACTGTGCCGCTTGACGATATTCGTCTCGACCAGGATCACGCGGTCCTCTTTGGGCAGCGCTGTGCGCACCTTCGCCCGCTTGCCACGCTCGCGCCCGGCCGTCACCAGGACCGTGTCGTCTTTCTTGATCTTCATCGATTGCTCCCCCCATGCCGCGGGCCAGCGTGTGCGCAGTTCGCCGCGGGGACGCCGCCGCCACGCCAGCAGCCACCGGGCTGGGCGCTCCGCACTGCCTATAGGACCTCGGGCGCCAGCGAGACGATCTTCATGTAGTTCTTCTCGCGAAGCTCGCGGGCCACGGGACCGAAGATACGGGTGCCCTTCGGGTTCAGGCGGTCCGTCAGGATCACTGCCGCGTTGTCGTCGAACTTGATGTATGAGCCGTCGGGGCGGCCGAACTCCTTAGCGGTGCGCACGATGACCGCCTTGACCACGTCGCCCTTCTTCACCGAGCCGCCCGGCACGGCCTGCTTGACCGAGGCGACGATCACGTCGCCCACGCCCGCGTACTGCTTGCGGCCACCGGCCATGACGCGGATGCACATCAGCTCGCGGGCACCCGTGTTGTCCGCTACGCGCAGCCGGGTTTGTTGCTGAATCATGTCCTGCTCTCCCGGTGGCCCCTGGCTCTCGCGTTAAACGCCGCTGCCCCGCCGCAGGATCTGGGTCACCACCCAGTGCTTCTCCTTGCTGAGGGGCCGCGACTCGGCGATCTCCACCTGGTCGCCCACCTTGCACTCGTTGTTCTCGTCGTGTGCCTTGAAGCGCCGCGTGCGGCGAATCGTGCGCCCGTACAGCGGGTGGCGGCGGAAGTTCTCGACCGCCACCACCACCGTCTTCTGCATCTTGTCGCTGACGACGAGGCCGACCTTCGTGCGGCGCTGCGTGGTCCTCTGAGGCGCGTCTACTGCCATCGTTCTTTACCCCGCGTGCTCGGCGAGCAGCTCTAGCTCCCGCTGCCGCGTTAGCAAGCGGGCGATGTCGCGCCGCACCTCGCGGATGCGCGCCGTGTTCGTCAGCCGCCGCGTCGCGTACTGGAAGCGGAGGTTGAACAGCTCCTGGCGCAGCTCCTCGACGTGGCGCGCGATGTCATCCTCGGTGAGCGCTCGCAGTTCCTGCTTCTTCATAACCCAACGTCTCCTGCCTGATGACCATCTTGGCGGCCACCGGCAGCTTGTGCGCCGCCAGGCGGAGCGCCTCCGCCGCCAGCTCCTCGCGGACGCCCGCGACCTCGAACATCACGCGGCCGGGCTTGACCACCGCGATCCAGTGATCGGGCGCGCCCTTGCCGCTTCCCATGCGCGTCTCGGCCGGCTTCGCGGTGACCGCGTGGTCGGGGAAGATGCGGATCCACACCTTGCCCCCGCGCTTGAGGTGGTGCGTGATCGCGCGGCGGGCGGCCTCGATCTGCCGCGCCGTGATCCAGCCCGGCTCCAGCGCCTTCAGGCCGAACTCGCCGTGGACCACCGTGTTGCCCGACGTCGCCAGCCCTTCCGAGCGGGG
>JAJPHF010000029.1 GCA_021325365.1 Pseudomonadota bacterium | reverse complement strand
CTGAAGCCGCCCAGGATGGCCGACTCCATGCCGAAGGCGCCGAACACGCCGGCAATCGCCTGGTTCAGCTCGTCGCCGTAGTAGGTGGCGACGGCCACGCGGCGCGCGCCGATCGTCCGCAGCGCGATGGCGCCGGGCTCCATCGAGGTGATGACCGGCACGCGGATCTTCGCCGCCAGCTCCTGGCCCCAGCGGCGCTCGAAGTCGAGCCCGGCCAGCAGGAAGGGCGGCGTGCCGCTCACGACCACGAGGTCGCACCCCATCTCGCGCAGGCCCTCGGCCAGCTCGACCGCGCGGTCGAGCCCCGCGGTGAACTGGTCGCGCACCCCCTGGCGGAAGCCGATGAACGCCGGCACGATCTCCACGCCGTCGGGCACCAGCTTGTACCAGTAGTGGAACGCCTTGCCGCGCTGCGTCGGGTTGATCAGCCCCAGACGGCCCCGCCAGGCAAACATACTGCCTCCTCCTGACCTACCCCCGCGGCCCCCCTCCCGCTGCGGGAAGGGGCGAAGGGCCGGCGCAGCCAGCCACCGGCTCCCCCCTTCCTTCCTAGGGAAGGGGGGCCGGGGGGGTTAGGTCCCCTCCGCGGCCTGGACGTAGCTCAGGTCGATGTAGCGCGCCGGGTCGGCGGTCGGGCCGGGCAAGTCGCCTAGCTCGATCATCGCGTTCAGGTACTCCTGCAACCCCTCGACCGGCACCGCGGCGTGCTGCGGCACCACCTTGCCCTGCTCGATGTACACCTCGTAGGTGCGCGCCACCGCCGAGCGCTCGGTGTTCGTGTGCCGCGCCAGGATATCGATCGCCTCGTCCTTGTTGGCCGGGTCGTACAGCCAGTCCACTGCCGCGCCCAGCCCGCGCATGTACCGCACTAGCACGTCGCGGTGGTCGCGCGCCCACGAGCGGTTGGCCGAGACCGACATGAACATGAAGTGCTGCAGTACGTCGGTGGAGCGGCCGAGCAGCTTGTAGCCGTCGTCGATAGCCACGAAATCGAGCGGCTGGGTCATGATGGCGCCCTCGGCGGCGCGCGTCTTGAGGGCAGTGTAGCGGTTGGGCGTGGTACCCACGGACGCGAAGTCGTAGTCGCCGTCCGTCAGGCCCTTCGCGCGCAGCATCAGCCGCAGCACCACCGCCGCGCCGTCCTTCGGCGTGCTCACGGCCAGCGCTTTGCCGCGCAGGTCAGCGTAGTCGCGCACTTCCGGCTGCACGATCAGGCTGAACGCCGGATTGGCGATCTCCGAGCCGACGACCACCAGGTCGCCACCGCCCTCGATGGCCCGCACCGCCGCGTCCACCGAGAAGTGGGCGATGGGCACCGAGCCCGAGACGGCAGCCCGCGCGGCGTCGTTTGGCGTGCCGATCTGGACCACCTCCGGCTCGAGCGCCTGCGCCGCGTAGAAACCCTTGTCCATCGCCACGTAGGAGGGCCACTGGAACGCCGCCGGCGGCAGCTGCCCGATCTCCAGGCTCACGGGCGCGGTGGCCGCTGCGGACGCGGCCTCTCCGCCCGCCGCTGCCGCAGGGGAATCCGCCGCGCCGGCAGGGCTCCCCCCAGCATTGGGGGCCTGGGGGGGCGCGGCGGCGCTCGGCGCCGGCGCCGGCTGGCAAGCGGCAAGCGCCAGTACGAACAATGTGACAACGGCAGCGCGAGTGGTGATGGACAACATGGCTGCCTCCCTAGCTCATCCCTCCCGCCGGCTAGGCGCGCCCCGGCCGTTCTGATCGCGGCTGTAGGGGCGCAATTATGAAGGTTGACGAATTAGTGGGGTAGAGCCGCCGGCCGGCCGGACTCCAGCGAGCCCCGGTGGCCCGCCGTTTACGGCGGCGTGGCTCCGCTACCAGCACCCAATTGTTTGCTAACCTTCATTATTGATTGATTGCGCCGGCGCGCCCCGGCCGGGGCCGCTGGCGATGTCGTCCCCACCCCATTCCCGGCTGCACCCCACCGGGGCGCGCGATCAATCGCCCCCTACACCCAACGGTTGGGCGCTACTCTTGCCAGCCGGCGCGGCGCAGCACGCGGCCCGGATAGGCGCCCGTGTGCTCGCCGCGCTCTAGCAGCACCGTGCCGTTCACCACCGTGTACGCGATGCCGGTGGCGCGCTGCACCAGCCGCGGCTCGCCGGCGGGCAGGTCGTTCACCATCTCCGGCTCGCACGGCCCCACCGTCGCCGGATCGAACACTACCAGATCGGCGGCGTACCCGGGGCGCAGCAGACCGCGGCCGGGGATCTCGAAGATCGACGCGACCATGAACGTCAGCTTGCGGACCGCCTCCTCCAGCGTCAGCGCGCCGCGCTCGCGCACGTAGTGGCCGAGCAGCAGCGTGCAGTAGCCGAAGCCGGCGTCGATGTTCACGTGCGCGCCGGCGTCGGACTGGCCCGCCACCGTGTACGGGCTGCGCAGGATCTCGCCCACCGCCTCGTCGTCGCCATTCGTGAGCGGGTGCTGGAACAGGGTGTCGAGGTCCTCGGCCAGCGCCAGGTCGAGGAAGGCGTCCATGACGTTCTTGCCCTGGCGCTCAGCCAGCGCCGCCACGCTCAGCCCCTCGTACGCCTGGTGCTCGGGACGTGCCACCTTCACGATGCGCACCAGGTCCCAGCGCTTGTGGAAGTTGCGCGGCGTCGGGTCGTCCACCGCCTCCCAGCGCAGCTTGGCGCGCACCTCGGGATCGCGGAAGGCGGCGAAGCGCGCCTCGACGGGCGCGAACATCAGCGCCCGCCAGGTGGGGAACTCGTCGAACTCCTGGGCGTTGCGCAGCGTGTAGCGGTTGTTGAACGGCCGCGCGTTCGTCATGGCGTAGGACCGCGCGCCGCGGGCGGCCGCCTCGGCCGCGGCGTCGAGCAGCGCGCGCCAGGCGTCGGGGTGCGACCAGCGGTGCAGGATGCTCTGCCAGAGGATCGGGCGGCCGAGCTGCAAGGCCAGGTCGGCCGTCCGCCGCACGTCCTCGGGCTTGTTCACGCCGCCCTGCGTCGTCTGGAACAGGCCCGCGTTGCGCTCGGTCAGCACGCCCGCCAGCGCGGCGATCTCCTCGGGCGTGGCCAGGCGCGGCGCCACCGGCTTGCCGTCGTCGCGGAAGTGGCGGTTGTTCTGGTTGGTGGAGAAGCCGAGCGCGCCCGCGTCCAGCGCCTCGCGGACGAGGTCCTGCATGCGGGCGATCTCGTCGGGCGTGGCGGCGCGCTCGACGGCGTCCTCGCCCATCACGGCCTGGCGCACGGCGCAGTGGCCGACGAGGAAGCCGACGTTCAGG
>JAJPHF010000040.1 GCA_021325365.1 Pseudomonadota bacterium | reverse complement strand
GCGTCTACCTCGCCGACCATCCCGAGCTCGTCCGCGGCTACACCGCCTTCCACTGGTGGCCGCGGGACTCCGCCGTAGCCGAAGCACTCACGGTAACTTGATATCACTCATCCGATTGGCCTCCCCGGGTTCAGAGCGTTCCAGGCAGCCATGATCTCCACGAGATGGTCGCGGAGCAGCCGCCGGGCCTCACGGGGCAGGGGATCGCCCGCGACTAACGACGCGTACCACAGCCTGATTCTAAACTGCGGGATGCATCTGGTGGGCAGCATGCGAGCCAAGCGGCTAGAACGTGTAGCTGGCGAAGTCGTCGGGCACGTCGACGGCGGGGCCGAAGACGGCTGCCGCCTCTTGTTGGCGGGCGGCGAGGTCGCCCTCGGCCTGCGGCGTGTAGTGCACCAGCCAGAGCGCCCGCGCTCCCGCCGCCCGGCCAACCTGGGCCGCCTCGGCGCTCGTGCTGTGGGCGAAGCGCGCCGCGTCGGCGGCCTCGGCCGCGGCGTAGGTCGCCTCGTGGATCAGGAGATTGGCGCCGCTGGCCAGCCGCTCCACGGCGGCGCAGGGCCCCGTGTCGCTGGAGTAGACCACCGCCGCCCCACTCGCCCGCGCCTCGACGCGCACGGCGACCGAGGCCACCGAGTGCCGCGTGGGCGCCGTCCAGACGCGGAAGTCGGGCGTCTCGAGCGCCAGCATCTCGCCCGGCGCGTCCGAGAGGGCCTGGCGCGGCAGCGCGAATGGGGCGCGCTGGCCGAACGGCTCGAAGGCGGCGATGGCGCGGTCGACGAGCCCCTGCACCTCGGGCAAGCCGACGATCGGCAGGTCCACCGTGCGCCCGCCGAGCCAGAGGCTCTGGAGCAGGCCCGGCAGGCCGTGGGTGTGGTCGGTGTGGCGGTGGGTCAGCAGCAGGGAGCTGAGCTGCTCCGGCCCGACGCCGGCCCGGCGGAGCTTGGCGTAGGCGCCGCCCGGGCAGTCCACCAGCAGGGCGCTGCTGGCGCCGACGAAGACCAGGGCCGTGTTGTCGCGGGTCGCGGTCGGGAGCGCGGCCGCGGTGCCCAGCAGCGTGCAAGCGACCATGCCCACCCTCCTGGCTCGTCCCCGAGTGCCGGCCGGCGCTGGACGATCGGCTACCGTCCGGCGAGGAAGTGGGTGACGTCCCCATCCTGCATTGCGTAGTCCTTGCCCGCCTGGCGCAGAGCGCCGGCCGCGCGGGCGGCCGACCAGGACTTCAAGCGCACCAGGTCGTCGTAGGCGACGATCTCGGCGCGGATGAATGCCTTCTGGAAGTCGCTGTGGATCGTGCCCGCGGCCTCCGGCGCCAGCGTGCCGCGCGGCACGGGCCAGGCCCGCACTTCGTCCTCGCCGGCGGTGAGGAAGGAGATCAGGTGGGAGACGGCGTACATCTCTGTGAGCACGCGCTGGGCGGCCGGCTCGGCCAGCCCGAGGGAGTCGCGGAAGGCGTCGGCCTCCTCCGGGTCGAGGTCGGCCAGCTCGGCCTCCCACTGGGCGAGCAGCGACACTACGCCGGTCGCGGCATGGGCGTGCGCCGCGGCGAGGGCCTGCTCGATCTCGGCCCGCTGAGGCCAGCTCGGCTCGTCCAGGTTGGCGACGATCAGCGTCGGCTTGGCCGTGAGCAGGCCGAAGCCACGCAGCAGCCGCTCGTCCTCGGCGCTCAGCGCCAGGTCGCGGACGACGCCGCCGGCGTCGAGCTGGGCCTGGACCTGCCGCAGCGCGGCCTGCTCCCGCTCGCGGACGGCGCGCTCGGCGCCGGGCAGCTTGCGGATCTCACCGTCGAGGCGAGCGAGCCGCCCCTCGACGACGAGCAGGTCGGCCAGCGCGAGCTCGGTGGCGCCTTCCTGCAGCCGCGCGACCATCGTCGCCGGCAGGGCAGCCGGATCGCCCGCGCCAAAGCCGGCCACCACGTGCAGGAGCGCGTCCATGTTGCGGAGCTGCGCCAGATAAGCGGGAGCCTGCCGACCGCCGGCGCCCGCGCCGCCGTCGCCGCGGTCGGCGGCCGCCAAGCGGGGCACGTCATTGTATTCCACCTCCGCCGGCGTCACCTTACGCGGCCGGTACATCTCGGCCAGCACGGCCAGCCGATGGTCGGGCACCTTCACTATCGCCACGCGCGGCGTGAGGCCGGCGAAAGTGCGCCCGGCCTGCTCGTGGGCACCGCTCGCCCGCACCAGTGCATCGAACACCGTGCTCTTGCCCGCGCCAGGCAGCCCCACCAGTCCGACTCGCAGCACGATCGTCTCCCCGCCTCGACTTGCCGAGGAAGCGTCTCGACAATCAATTCTACGGGATGGGCGACGGGCATCGACGCGCGCGGCCGGCCGTCCGCCGCGGCCGGCGGTAGCTCGGGCCAAGGGCGACCGCAGCGTCGTGGCGCGCATCGATGCGCCACTTGATCCGTCAATCCGCGCCCTCTATAGTCTCTTCCAATCTTCGTGTGAACGAGTCCAGGCGGCAAGGCCCGATGGCAGCAGGCGCGCGTCCGCCCTGTCCCCTCCGCTCCGCGCGCTCGGGCGACTCGTCGCCGGTGCGCCGCGCCCCCGCGCGCTCTGACGCGACCAGCGACACGATCGTCGCCGGCACCAGCGGCTCGCCGCCGGTGCGGCGCACCACAGCCCGTCGACGCGTCCGCCCGCCCCGCAGCGAGCCACCGATAGCCAGCAGCCCGCCAGTCGCCGGCGAGGCGGCGGCGCCACCAGCGCTGGCGTCGCGTCCGCGCGACGGCGCGGCCACGCTCCTCGGCGCCGACGTCCCGCCAGCATGCGAGTCGCCGCCAGGCGACAGCGCGGCGGCGCAGGCGCGCCTCGCCGCCTTCGCCTGCGAGGTCGCCGAGTCGCTGAAGTCGCACCGCTCGGCCGCCGTCCGCCTGTCGGCGGCGTTCCTGATGGCCGCGGCCGTCGCCTGCACGCCCGCGGCGCCGCCCCCCACGCCCACGGCGGCGCCGCTCGCGCTCGGGCCCGAAGCGAGCCTCACCCCCGCCACGCCGACGCCCGAGCCCACGCCGCGGCCGCGCGGCGGCGGCTGGTCCTGGCCCCTGTTCATCCCGCTGCCGATCCCGTTCCCCTGGGGTGGCGGCGGCTACAGCGGGCCGGACTACCGCAGTGGGCCCGCGCCGGGGGACTACCGGGCACCAGCGGGCAGCGGCAGTAGCGGCACGTCGAACGGGACGAGCGGCCAGGCCGGCGGCGCCGGCTCGGGCGGGGCCGCGTCCGGCGCGGGCACGGGAGCGAGCGGGCAGGGCGGCGGCGCCGGCAGCGGCTCGGCAGCGAGCGGGCGAGGCGGCGCTGCTAGCGGCCAGTCAGGCGGCACGGGGGCCGGGAGCGCCGCCAGCGGGCGCGGCGGCGCCGCCTCGGGCCAGGCTGGCGGCAGCGGCAGCGGCAGCGGCTCCGCGGCGAGCGGGCGGGGCGGCTCGGTCGGCGCGCCGTCCTCGGGCGGCTTCAGCAGCGGGCGCGGCGGCGGCTCCGCCGGAGGCTCGGGTGGCTGAGGGGCGGCCGGTGAGCGCCCGACGGTCGCGCGCCGCCGCCGCGCCCGGCGAGCCAGGCGGCCGCGCTCCCGCCGCTGCCAGGCCGGCTTCGCCGCGGGCGAGCGAACCCGGCGCGGCGTCCCGCCCGCCGAGCCAGAAGCGCCTGCGCGAGCTGCTGCGCGCGTCCCCGCTGGTGACGCCCGAGCTGCGCGGCCACTGGCTGCGCGTGCTGCCCTACCTGACTGCCGAGCAGCGCGGCGAGCTTGCGGCCCTCCTCGCCGGCGAGGCGCCCGGTGGTCCTGCAACGCGGACCTGACCGAGGGGCGCGGCGATGGCAACCGGCCGATCGCTCAGCCTCCCGGCCGCCGCGCCGCGCGCCCTCAGTCCGCGCGGCGCCTACCGCCGCTGGTACGCCGCGGCGGGACCGTGGGCTGGCTTCTTCCGTGCCGTTCCCCTCGTCGCCGTGGCCCGCGGCGTGCTGGCGCCGCACGCTGGCCCCGCTGAGCGGGCAGCGCGCGCCGAGGCGGCGGCGCTCGCGGCGGCCCTGGCCGACCTCGGGCGGCGGGAGGACTGGCTCGGCCGGCCGGACGTGCTGCTGATGCTCGATCTGCCCGGGCCGCTCGGCGTCGCCATGGCGGCCGCGCTGCGGCCGGCCGGGGTGCGGCCGGTCCTCCTCTCGCTGCTCTGGCCGGAGCCCGCGGCGCTGGTGCCGGCCGCGGCGCTCGCCGACGCGCTGCTGACGCTGGCGCCGGCCGCGGCGCGGCGCGGCCCGGCCCAGTACGCCTTTCTCCTCGGTCGCGAGCGCGATCGGCCGGCCAGCGCCGCTGACCTCGCCACGCACTTCGACAACCGCTACCCTCTCGGCGAGATGGACCTGCCGTCGGCAGCGCGCCTGACGGCCGGCGGGGTGCGCGGGGTCGTCGCCGGCCACGATGCCGCCCTGCCCCTGGCCGCCGATCTCGGGCAGTACCTGGCCGACCTGGCGGCGGCTGGCGTGCCCCTGCGGGGGCTGGCCCTCGGTCGGGCCGGCGGGCCCTAGCTGAGGGAGCGGGTGTGCGCGACGACACTCTACAGCAAGTTGCACGGGGCCGCCCGGCAGGCCGGACCAGGAGACCGGTCCCGGCCGCCCCCCTCAGGGCCGCAGCCGGGCGACCGTGAAATCCGCTCAGATTGCCCCGAGCGGGCATGGGCTGGCGCCTGGCCCCTGCGGCGCACCGGTACTGCGCACGCTGGCCGGCGACTGGCTGGCGGCCGACGAAGCAGCCTACCGCGCCGCCTGGGACGCCTACCTCCGCGAGGCGGCCATCCAGTGCTTGCTGTACGACAACACCGTCGCCGGCGAGCGCTACCTGGGGCTGAACGCGCTCGTCCTCGACCGGCCGCTGCTGGACCGCCTGATGGTGGCGACGGAGGCGCTCGGGCGCGTCTTCGTCCGCGCCGCGCGGGCGGTCCAGCGCGACCGCGCCACGCTGGAGGAGCTAGGCTTCCCCTGGTCGGTCGCGGAGATGCTGGCCAACGAGCCCACCCTCCCGCTGCTCTCGCCCGTCGGGCGGTTCGACTTCCTGCTCGACGCGGCGGGCGAGTGGCGCCTGCTCGAGTACAACAGCGACACGCCGTCCGGCGTGCGGGAAACGATCGGCGCCGAGCGGTTGCTGCACGCGCGCCTGCCGGACCGGGCGCGCTACCGCCGCCTCGGCGCCGGGCTGGCCACCCGGCTGCGGCGGGCCTTCGCCCGGCTGATCGCCGCCGCGCCGCGGCCGGTCCGCCGCCTCGGCCTGGTGACGGACGCCGGCTACGCCGAGGACCTGGCCCAGATCCTGTTTCTGCGGGAGCTGCTGCGCGGGGTAGGCCCCGAGATCGTCGTCGGCGACGTGGACAACCTGGCGGTGCGCCGCGGCCGCGTGCTGCTGCTGGGCCACGAGGTCCAGGCGCTGTACCGCCTGTATCCGGTGGAGCGGCTGTACGGCCAGGCGGTGTTCCCCGGCCTGGTCGAGGCCGCCCTCGCCGGCCGCCTGCTGCTGCTCAACCCGCTGGCGGCGCTGCTGGCCCAGGACAAGGCGCTGCTGGCCTGGATCTGGGCCCATCGGGAGACCGCGCTGTTCCCGCCAGCCGAGCGACAGGCGATCGCGCGGCACCTGCCCGAGACCTACCTCGTCACGCGCGCACCGGCGGACCTGGACCGCGCGGCCTTCGTCGTCAAGGAGTTCTTCGGCCGCGAGGGCGAGGAGGTCTACTTCGGCGCCGGTGTCAGCGACGACGATTGGGCCCGCTGCCGCGAGTGGCGCACGTTCGTGGTCCAGCGCGCCGTGGTCAGCCAGGAGGTCGAGGACGTCATCTCGCGGGGTGACGTCCTGCAGCGGGTGCAGCGCGTCCCGTGTGTCGGCAGCTACCTGGCGGACGGCCGCTGGGGAGGGCTCTACGTGCGCCTCGGCGAACGCATCACCACCAACCGGGCCCAGTACGTGGCAGCGGTGGTCGAGCACGACGTCCGCCGGACCGGAGGTGTTCCCCAGCGCGCCCCCGGCCGGCTAGCGACGTAACGGTGGGAGGCCGGAACCCGACTCGATCTAGCTGCTCGCTGTTACAAGGCCGGTCCACTCGGTGTTAATGAATCGCAGCCGCGATGATGATCGAGAGGCCGATCAGGAACCCACCGACGACGATCGCCGCGGCGACGTTTCCGCGCTCGAAGATCAGCTCGCTCAGGTTGTGTGGCGTAAAGGCGTCGACGAGCCGGTAGGCCACCAGGAGCAGGACGACTCCCAGCGCCGCGTAGACGATCGAGGCCACGAATAGGAAGGTCTCCCGCCCCCAGTCGATCATCGTTGCTCCCCCGCCATCAGAGGTGCTTTCAATAACCGGTGTGAGCATGCTGCTCACACCAGATGTGCCGAGTTCCGTAAGGCGTTCTTAGGCGTGAACGCCCCAGTATAGGAGATGGCGGCGCGGGGCTTACCAGGCCGTCCCGGCCCGCTCGCGCCGGCCTACCGCCGTCGGCGGCGGCCGGCGCGGTTGCACTGGAGTTACTTGAACGAAACATCGAGGTGTGAATATACTAGGGCGCATACAGAAACCGGTCATAAAGCCAGTCCATCCAGGCAGTGGCATGTTTGCTGCTGCGTCTATCATCGGTGGGCCGGAAGTACGCGCCGAGCGCGGAGGAGGATTGCAATGGTCCAGGCTGCCACGCGCCACCACAGCAACGGGCACCGTGCAGCCGGCTCGCCCGAGTCGCTGCCGCTCCTGGAAGCGGACGCAATGCCGCTGCTGACCCGCATCGCCACCGGCCTCCGCGAGCCGGTGCGCCTGCAACTGCTCGCGGCGCTGCTCCCCGGCGAGCGGTCGGTAACGGAGTTGACCCACCTGCTGGCGCGCAGCCAGCCGAGCGTCAGCAAGCACCTGCGCGTGCTGCGCGACCAGGAGCTAGTCCGCACCCGCCGCGACCGCAACCGCGTGTTCTACCGCATCGCCACCGAGGATGCTGCCGGCCAGGCGGTCACGGTAATGGTCAAGTCGCTCGAGGGCTCGGTCGTCGACCGCCCGGGACGCCGCCGCAACTGAGCGCTCGCACGCAGCCGGGCTCGCTGGTGTGACCTGCCCGCTCACACCAGCGGTTGGCAGACGCTTTAGACGGCAGCCCCCGCGCTCAGGCGGTCGAGGAGCGCCAGATAGTCGTCGACGCCGCGCCGCAGGTCGTATTGGGGCTCGTAGCCCAGCTCCCCCCGCGCCCGGCTGATGTCGAACAGACAGTAGCTCGGCTTGCCGGTCTGCATGTAATCGAGGCCCGGGCCGATCTCGGCGTCCACGCTGGGAATCCGCTCGCGCAGGATCGCCACTAGCTCGGGCAGAGTCGTCAGCTCGCCGCTGCTGATGTTGAAGATGCGGTGCTCCAGGCCCTCGGCGAAGCCGGCGAGGACGATTGCTCGCGCCACGTCGCGGTTGTAGATCAGGTCATTACGCTCGTCGGCGCCCTGGGGCAGGCGCGTCGGCCGGCCGTAGTAGGCGTTCTCGATCACCATGCTCGGGATGCCAACCGCGCCGTGGCGCTCCTGCTTCCCCGGCCCGTACGTGCTCGACAGGCGCAGCGCCACGAAGTCCACTCCGTAGGTGCGGTAGTACTCGAGCCCCATGTGCTCCACGGCGAGCTTGGTCGCCCCGTACACGTTGGTCGGGTTCCGCGGGAACTCCTCGTCCAGCGGGCGGTAGGTCGGGTAGCCATACTCGCCGCCGATCGGCCCGTAGGCCGCCTTGCTGCTCATGCAGACGATGCGCCGCGCCCCCAGCAGGCGGGCCGCCTCCAGCATCAGCACTGCCCCGTCCGCGTTCACGCGGAACCCCTGGTACGGATTCGCCTGGCAGGGCGGCGGCATCAGCGCCGCCAGGTGCAGGATCCGATCGACGCCGAACTCCTGGCCCAGCCGCAAGATATGCGGCAGGTCGAGGATGTCGCCGATCCGCAGGTCAATTGCCTCCGCCACGTCCGGGATCAGGCTCAGGTCCGGGCGGTAGTCGTAGACCAACGGTCGCTCGCCCCGCGCCACCAGCTCGCGCAGCACCCACGAACCGATCGCGCCCAGCCCGCCGGTCACCAGCACCGTCATCTTCCGCCTCCTTCGCCGCTCCTGACGAGCCGGGAATGCGTGGTGTGGGCTGCAAGCCCACACCACGCATTGATAACTCCTCCTGCGCTCGTCGCTGGGCCGATTATAGGCAGGTGGCCAGGGCCCGGGTAGGCAGCCGCGCGGCCCGAAGGGCTATACTCGGCTATCATCCGCACTGATGGGAGGGGACCGATGGCCGAGACGACGAAGTACCTGCTCGGAGAGAACGACATCCCGACGGCCTGGTACAACATCATCGCCGACCTGCCGTCCCCGCCGTCGCCGCCCCTCCACCCAGGCACCGGCCAGCCACTCGGGCCGGCCGACCTCGCCCCCCTGTTCCCGATGGCGCTCATCGCCCAGGAGGTGAGCACCGAGCGCTACGTCGACATCCCCGAGCCGATTCGCGACGTCTACCGTCTCTGGCGCCCGTCGCCGCTCTACCGCGCGCGGCGCCTGGAGCGCGCGCTCGATACGCCCGCCCACATCTACTACAAGTACGAGGGCGTCAGCCCGGCCGGCTCGCACAAGCCGAACACCGCCGTCGCCCAGGCGTACTACAACAAGGAGGAGGGCACCCGCCGCCTCAGCACGGAGACCGGCGCCGGCCAGTGGGGCTCGTCGCTCGCCTTCGCCTGCGCCCTGTTCGGCCTCGAGTGCACCGTTTACATGGTGAAAGTGTCCTTCCAGCAGAAGCCCTATCGCCGCTCGATGATCCAGACCTACGGCGCCGAGGTGATCGCCAGCCCAAGCGACCGGACCAACGCCGGCCGCCAGATCCTGAGCGAGGACCCCGAGTCGCCCGGCTCGCTCGGCATCGCCATCTCCGAGGCGGTGGAGGACGCTGCCACCCACGAGGACACCCACTACTCCCTCGGTTCGGTGCTGAACCACGTCTGCCTGCACCAGACCGTGATCGGCCTGGAGGCGCTGAAGCAGATGGAGATGGCCGGCGAGTATCCCGACGAGGTGATCGCCTGCTTCGGCGGCGGCTCGAACTTCGCCGGCCTGGCCCTACCCTTCGTCCGCGACAAGATCCGCGACGGCCGCAAGACGCGCATCCTGGCCGCCGAGCCGGAGTCCTGCCCCAGCCTGACCCGCGGCGAGTACACCTACGACTTCGGCGACACGGTGGGCCTGACGCCGCTGGTGCGGATGCACACCCTCGGCCACACCTTCGTCCCCGCCGGCATCCACGCCGGCGGCCTCCGCTACCACGGCGCCGCGCCGCTGATCTCGCAGCTCCTAGACGAGAAGTTGATCGAGGCGCGCGCCTTCCACCAGCTCGCCTGCTTCGAGTC
Source organism: Pseudomonadota bacterium (assembly GCA_021325365.1). The sequence goes on along the minus strand of JAJPHF010000040.1, from coordinate 12,906 downwards.
GGCGGTCCAGTTCGCGCGCCACGAGGGCATCGTCCCCGCGCCCGAGTCGTCGCACGCCATCCGCGCCGTGGTCGAGTCGGCGCTGGCTGCGCGCGAGGCCAGCGAGCGGCGGGTGATCCTGTTCAACCTCAGCGGCCACGGCCATTTCGACATGGCCGCCTACGATGCCTACTTCGCCGGCCAGCTTGAGGACTACGCCTACCCGCGCGAGAAGGTCGAAGAGGCGCTCAAGCACCTGCCGAAGGTGCCAGCGTAGGGAGAACAGACATGGTGCTGTATCTCGACCACACGATCGTCCCGGCCCATGACAAGGAGGCGTCCGCGCGCTTCTTCGCCCGCATCTTCGGACTGGAGTACCGCGGCCCCTGGGCCCACTTCGCCCCGGTGAAGGTCAACGACACCCTGTCCATGGACTTCGACGAGGGCCGCGAGCCGTTCGACCCGCTGCACTACGCGTTCCTCGCCTCTGACGACGAGTTCGACGCCATCCTCCAGCGGGTGAAGGACGAGGGCATCCCCTTCGGCAGCGGCCCGCGCTCGCTGGAGGACGGCCAGATCAATCACCTCTACGGCGGCCGCGGGTTCTACTTCCGCGACCCCAACGGCCACGTCCTGGAGGTCATCACTCACACTTACGTGTAGTTTGTAACTCACGCTGCTAGAGCAGCTTACGCTCGCAATGAGCCACCCTGAAGGTCGCTGCCTGGGTCCGCCCCCCAGGGCGGCGGTTTCAGGCTTGGGCAATCCACTCTACGCCGGGGCCGCGTCGGCCGCCGCGATGATCCGCCGCACGTTCTCCTCGCCATAGAACTCGGCCACCGGCACCGAGCCGGCCAGCACCCCGAAGAAGCGGTCCGTGTCGGCCTGGTTGCCGCGCAGCGCCCCCAGCAGCCGCTGCATCTCGGGCGGGGCCGGCTCCAGGCTGGCGAGCTGGCAGGTGAAGGCGTACAGCGGCATCGCCGCCTCGTTGCGGCGCCGCTCGTAGTCGGCCAACGCCGCGTCGAGCGGCCTGGCCCCCCGCAGCCCCTCGTCGATCGCCTCGGCGAGCAGCTCGGCATCCCGGAACGCGTCGCTGATCCCCAGCCCGGTGTTCGGGTCCTTGTGGTAGCCGGCGTCGCCCACCAGCGCCCACCCCGGGCCGTAGGGCCGGCGGAAGAAGTTCGGCAAGTCGCCCGTGCCGACGAACCGCTCCTCGCGGCGGCCGGCCCGCACTCGCTCGGCGAGCCGGGGCGCTTGCTGCTCGAGCGTTCGGAGGAAGTGGCCCTCGACGTCCGCGCGGATCGCGGCGAACTCACCGTGGGGCCACTGGGCCGCGATGCAGGCGAGGCCGTCGTTGGTCGGAAAGGCGAAGGCAAACCAGCCCTCTCGCGGGTACAGCTCGGCGCCCTCGAGGGGCACGCTGCTCCAGTAGCTGTAGTAGCCGCAGGTCAACGACGGCCGGTCGTGGTAGGTCGGCGTCTCTACGCTTCGGGCGACGATTGACCGCATGCCATCGGCGCCGACGACGATCCGCGCCTCCTCCGCGACCGCCGGGCCGCCCTGCTCGGAGCCGCGGATGCCGCTGACCCGCTCCCCATCCCAGCTCAGCTCCCGCACCGAGAAGCCCTCGCGCAGCTCCGCGCCGGCCGCCACGGCGGCCTCGACCAGGATTTGGTCGAGCACCGTGCGCCGCGGGCAGTAGGCCTCGCCCGCGCCGTCCACCGGCGGGGCCATGCCGCTGAGGGCAAACGGCCCGACGTCGAACCGCACCCGCGTGATCGGCGGGCAGCTCGTCGCCGCGAGCTTCTCCAGCAGCCCCCAGCGCTCGAGCCGCGCCATCCCGTACAGGTGGATGAAGTGGGTCGACATGATGTCGCTCGGGAACGTCGCCCGGTCCACCAGCAGCACGCGGTAGCCCCGGCGGGCGAGCAGCATTGCGGTCGGCGCTCCGGCACAGCGCGCGCCCACGACGATCGCGTCGTACACGGACAGCCTCCCTACTCTCGCGGCGTGTTGTCGCTCGGGGGCGCCCAGATGCCGGCGTCCTGCATCTTGCGCACTTGCTTGTCGATCACCTCGCGCTTGTACTCGGCGTGCTTGTAGGGCGCGCGGTCGAGGTAGAGGTTCTTCGGGTAGATCGGCTGCTCGTAGATGAGCTGGTAGATCTCGGTGCGCAGGTCCTTCATGAAGTTCGACCAGAGCGCCCGCGCGCGGTGGTCGCGCAGCGCCTCGATGTCGATCGTGCCGGCCACGTAGGATGACCCGCCGCTGTACAGGTGCTGGCCGACGACCTGCCCCTTGTAGTTGACGATCATCGAGCGGCCGCCGAAGCAGTCGATCGGCGTCTTCGAGTCCGGGAACAGGTAGTAGGTGCCGGTGTTCGGCGCCACGATGTACATGTTGTTGTCGAGCGCCCGCGCGCGGTTGCTGATCTCGAAGATCTCGTTGCCGGTGTGCGGGTGCGGGTAGGCGGCGCGGTAGACCACCTCGGCACCGTTCATCGCCAGCCCGCGCGCGTTCTCGGGGTAGGAGCCCTCGTTGGCCATCATGATCCCGAGCCGCCCGATCTCCGTGTCGGCGACCGGGTAGAAGGCGTCTAGGCTGCGGCCGTACAGCTCGATCCACTTGTCCCAGACGTCGTGGGGCGTGACCGAGTGCTCGACGGGATAGAGCGTGGCCAGCTTGTAGTGCTTGAGGATGATCTCGCCCTGTGGGTCGATGATGAAGCCGCAGTTGAAGAAGCGGTCCTCGAACGCCTCGTGGCGCGCCTTGGCCTGGGCCATGATGAACACGTTCCACTGGCGCGCCAGGTCGCTCAGCACGCGCGTCTCGGGACCGGGGATGTCGAGGGCGATGTTGCGGGCGAACTCGACGTGGTCGAGGTCGAGCACCTCGTCGTTGAAGCCCTGCAGCGAGCCCTCCGGGATCGCCACCAGGCGCACCGGCAGGTCGAGGCTGGACAGCCAGGTGGCGGCCACGATCAGGTGGCTGATCTCCTCCAGGTTGTGCTTCACGTCGTCGCGGGTGCGGCAGCCGTAGATCGTGGTCACCAGACCGACGGCGGTGTAGGGCTTGATCATCTGCGCTCCCTTCCTTACAGGTTGACGCCGCAGGTTGACGCCAGGCGGAACCACAGCGGGATCGCTAGGCCGACGGCGTCTCCTTCCCCTCGGGCTCGCTCGCCGTCGCGCCGTTGGCCTCCTCATCGGCCGGCGGCGCGGCCGGCGGCGGCGCCGGCACGAGGGCGTCCGCCGTGTGCAGGTGCGGGCGCAGCTCGGCGCCCCAGGGCTCCCAGAGCTGCTCGCGCAGCCGCTCGTAGGGGCGGTCGGCGGGATTGGCGATCGGGTGCTGGAACCGCGCGCCGGGGAAGTAGGCCGACGGCGGCGTGTACGTGCCGCGCTCCTGCAGGCGGCGGATGTTCGCCCGGAACACCTTGTCCATCGCCTCGTGGCCTAGCGGGGCCTGCTCGAGCCACATGTTCTTCGGATGGATCGGCCGCGCGTACATCGGCTGGAACACCTCGCAGCGCAGGTCCTTCAGCCAGTTGCCGCGCAGCGTGCGCTCGCGGAACAGCCGGAGCTGCTCGACGTCGATCAGCGCCGCCACTACCGTGTCCGCGCCGCTCGCGCTGCGGCAGACTACGTTGCCCATGTAGTCGACGATGTGGCCCATGCCGCCGGCCACGTCGTAGGGGTGCTCCACGCCAGGTGTCAGGTAGTAGGGCCCGATGTTCGGCGCGATGACGTAGACGTTGTTGAACACGGCGTGGGCGCGGTTCTGGATCTCCCAGGTGCCGTTGCCGGTCATCGGCTGCGACATCGACGGCCGGTAGACGACCTCGGCGCCGTTCATCGCCAGCGCGCGCACCGCCTCCGGATAGTGCCCGTCGTTGCAGACGATCGTGCCGATGTTGCCGATCTCGGGGCTGCGGTAGACAGGGTAGAATGCCTCCAGCCCGTCGCCGAATACCTCGACCCAGCGGTCGTAGACGTCGTGCGGCGTGCAGGAGCGCTCGCGGGGGAAGACCTGGTTCTTGGCGTACTTGTGGACGACCTCGCCCCGCGGCGAGACGATGAAGGCGGTGTTGAAGAAGCGGTCCGCCATCACCTCCGGCCAGCGCGCTTTGCACTGGGCGATGATGTAGGTGTCGAACTGCCGCGCCAGCTCGCCGAGGAAGGCGGTCTCCTCGCCGGGGATGTCGATGAACAGCTCGCGCGCGGCGACGACGTGGTCGACGTCGAACGCCTCGTCGGTGAACCCGGTGATCGCGCCTTCCGGCAGCGCGACGAGCTTGATCGGGTGGTTGATGCTGCAGGTGTAGAAAGCGCTGCGGATCATGTTCGCCAGGTGGCGCAGGTTCACCCAGCAGTCGGCGCGGCGACTGATGCCGCGCACGGTGGTCGAGAGGCCGACGGCCAGGTAGGGGGGCACGCGCGGCGGTCGCTCGATGTGGGCGAACACGGCGTCGGCCGGATGCGCCGGCTCGGCGGCGCCGTTGGGCGAGGGCGTCTCGGCCATCAGGCTCCTCCTGGTGCGCGCGGCGGGGCCGCTCCCAGCTTATAGACGACGCGCGCCGCGGGCAGCAACGCGCCGCGCGCCGGGCCGTGCTACACTGGCCGCCAACACGGGAGGGGAAAGGAGGCGTCATGTTCGGCGAGGCGCAGCGGGCCGCGGTGCTGGACTCGGCGGTCTACCGCGAGGTCGCCGCCGACGAAGCCGGCACGATGGAGGTGCTGCAGGTCGTGCTCCTGGTGGCCGTGGCCTCGGGCGCTGGCGGCATGATCGGGGCGCTGATGCTGAGGCGCCCGTCGGCGCTGGCGATGGGCGCCTTCATGTTCGGCTTCGTCGGGACGCTCGTGGGCTGGGTCGTCTGGGGGCTCGCCACCTACGTCGTCGGCAAGCTCCTGTTCGGCGGGCAGGCCGGCTTCGGCGCCCTGCTGCGCGCCGAGGGCTACGCGCTGCGCAAGTCGTCAACGACTTCCTGGCTCAGGGCGCTGCAGCGCGCATCTGGCCGGAGCAGTTGCCCGCCTACGCAGTGTAGCGTCAAGACCGGTGTGAACTGGGCAGTCAGCTAGCCAGTTGTGCCAGCGCTGCCTCTGCCTTCTCCAGCCAGAACGTCATCTCCATCGCGCGGTACAGCCCGGCGGCGGCGGTCAACTCCGCACTGGCCTGCTCGTTGCAGCCAATCTTTTGGTAGAGAGTCCCGAGGCCGAGGTGGCAGTGGGCTGCGAGCGGGCGCATGCCGAGCTCATTGCTGAGAGCGAATGCCTGGCGGTAGTAGCTTTCGGCCTGCCGGACCTCGGGAGCATCAATCTGTTTGGCGATCTCGCCCAGCAGCCAGAAGGCCCACGCCTCGTCGACTCGTTGCCGGTGGTCCTGAGCGAACGCGCGGGCACGGTCGGCCCAGTCTCGTGCCTCCCTCTCGCGCCCGGCCAGCAGATAGGCCTCACTCAGGTAGCGAGCCCCAACCGAATAGTTGGTCACGAATCGCTTGGCGATGGCTTCCATCGCCTGCTCCAGCAGCGGCACCGCCTCGGCGAGCCGCCCGCACCGGGCGTATGCGTACGCGAGAATTGGGGCGATGTAAAAGAACGGCAGCGCCATTTGCGAGACCGGGAGAACTTCGAGGCAGCGCTCCATCAGGAGGATGCCTCTTTCGAAGTCCCCCCGCCAGACGTGCGGTATACCGACGGTGTAGCTCGCGACGACCACGCTCAATGGATGGTCGACCGCCTCCGCGATCTGCACGGCTTCTCCTGCTCGCATGAGCGCCTCGGCGAACGCCCCCCGCTCGGCAAGACACAAGACCAGGAATTGCCGCGTGAGCACGGCGGGAAGCACGGGCAAGCCGAAGCGCTCGTGGACCCATTGGCCTTCGAGGGCAGTGATATTCCAGGTGAAGAGGTCGATCGCCTGCGCATAGTCGCCGCAGGCCCAGTAAACCGGACCGAGGCGAAGATGCGCCTCGACCTGGAGGGCGAAATCCTCTCGCGTATTGGCGATGGCCAGGGCGCGCCGGCCAGCCTCCAGCGCACGCCCCTGCTCGGCCATCACCCAGAGGAGCGTGGTGCGGTGGACGGACACCCAGCCCAGCCGACCTTGATCGTCCAGCGCTTCGGCGAGCGTTTCGGCTTCCCGGAGGTGGTCCACGAGCGGCTCGAAATCCGCGAGCGGGTGGAGCGCGTTGCGGATCTCGAGTCGCAGATCGATCGCCTGCTCGGACGTTTTGCGCGTCTTTGGAAGGTGGTCCAATGCGGTTAGCGCCTCCTCCACGTAGGAGACCGCTTCATGGTAGGCTGATCGTGCTTGCGCCTTCTGCCCCGCCTGTCGCAGGTATCCAACTGCCTTCTCCCACCTCTCGCCTCGCAACGCGTGATGGGCGAGACGCTCCACGTGCTCCGCCAGGCGATCGGGGTACTGTCCCTCGATGGCCTCGACGATGCGCGCGTGCAGCGCCCGGCGCCGCTCCTGCAGCAGGCTGCCGTAGGCCACTTCGTGCGTGAGGGCGTGCTTGAACGTGTACTCCGGGTCCGGAAAGAGGCTGGCCTCGTACAGGAACTCCGCCGTTTGCAGTTGAGTCAAACCTAGCTGGAGCGCGTTCTCGGATAATTCGGTGACTGCTTGGAGCAGCGGGTACGGCACATCCTTTCCGATGACCGAGGCAGCCTGCAGCAGCCGCTTATCCTCGGGCGCCAGCCGATCGATGCGTGCCGCCAGCACTGCCTGCACCGTCGCCGGCACCTGTGTGTTCTCGAATGGCCGCACGAGTCGGTAGCTGCCACGCTCCCCTGCTAGCACGCCGCTCTCCACCAGCGTGCGTACGCTCTCCTCGACGAAGAAGGGGTTGCCCTCGGTGCGTACGATCAGCAGGTGCTTGAGCGGATCTAGCTGAGCGGCCTCGCCCAGCAGCGCGGCCATCAGCTCTTCCGCGCTTTCGGGTGGTAAGGGATCGAGCCGGAGTTGCTGATAGTAGGTCTTGCGATGCCATGTGTGCTCGTACTCTGGCCGGTAGTTCACCAGCAATAAGATGCGGGTGGCAGGTAGGCTGTCTACGAGGCTATCGAGCAGGGCTTGGGTTTCGGCATCGATCCAGTGCAGATCCTCGAAGACAAGGAGCAGCGGCTGCCGCTGACTCTCCCGCAACAGCAGGCGCTTGAGGGCGTCGAGGGTCCGCTGGCGTCGCTGGGGTGGATCGAGTGCCTGCCAGCTAGGGTCATCCACCGGCATATCCAGGAGGGACAACAAGGCCGGCAGCGTCGGCCCGAGCGCCGGATCGAGGGTGAGCAGCTTCCCGGTCAGCTTCTCGTATATCCGCTGCACATCATCTCGGTGCTCGATGCCGCAATAGCTCTTGAGTAGATCGATCGCTGGCAGGTAGCTGGTCGCCTTGCCGTAGGACACCGAGCCGCTCGCCAGCACTAGCCAGCCTTCGGTCCGATGCGAGTGGCTGAACTCCCACACCAGCCGCGACTTCCCCACGCCGGCCTCGCCAACCAGCGCCACGATCTGACCGTGGCCCGCGGCAGCTTGGTCCAACGTACGGCGCAGCGTCTCTAGCTCAGCGTCACGGCCGACGAACTTCGTGAGGCCGCGCGCCGCAGCAGCCTGGAGTCTAGAGTGGGCTGTCTCTGCGCCGAGTAGCTCGTATACCTCGATCGGTTCGTGCAGGCCCTTTACCTGGACGGGACCGAGCCCCTTAACCTGTACGTACCCCTCAGCGAATACAAGGGTGTCGGGAGCGAGCAGGATCGCGCCTGGGCTAGCAAGCTGCTCCATCTGAGCGGCCAGATGCGTCGTCTGCCCTACGGCCGTGTAATCCATCCGTAAGTCGGACCCGATGGAGCGGACCACCACCGGGCCAGAATTGAGCCCGACACGGATTTGTATCCGCACATTCTGCGAGCGCCAGACCTCGTCGGCGTACTGCTGGACGCGCTCCTGCATCCGGAGCGCGGCGTAGCACGCTCTCACGGCATGATCCTCATGCGCCAATGGCGCCCCGAAGAGGGCCATGATCCCGTCGCCCATGACCTGGTTCACGGTGCCCTCGTAGCAGTGCACCGCCTCCATCATGCGTTCAAGGACCGGGTCAAGGATAGCCCGCGCCTCTTCAGGGTCACGGTCGGCGAGTAGCTCCAGCGAGCCCTTCAGGTCCGCGAAGAGTACCGTTACCTGTTTGCGCTCGCCTTCCAGCGCACCGCGCGAGCGGATGATGCGCTCGGCCAGGTGCTGCGGCGTGTAGTCTTGCGGGGACGGTGCAGGGCGAGGGGTAGCTGCTGCAGTGTAGAGCGAGCCGCCACACGAGGCGCAGAACCTCTTGCCCGGCGTCGCGGCCGCGCCGCAGTGCGGACACCGGAGCTCTAGCCGGGCGCCGCAGTCCTCACAGAACCGGGCCCGCGCGGGGTTCTCCGCCTGGCACTGCGGACACTGCATGGGCGGTCCTCACGGCCGGCGGCGGAGCGAGCCAGCCGACGCCCCGATGGTAACGCGCGGTCCGGCTGGTAATTAGCGCGAAGGTTCGCACAGATCTTGCGCGAAGGTTTGAACACAGCGGCGTCCCCCATGCGGCCTGCTCCGTGCAGAATCGTGGTCGCCGGCTGCAGGAAGGACCTCACGGTGACTGGCACGGCCTCAGCCACGACCCGCGGCCTCGACCCGTTCAAGATCGCCGGTGCCTCCATCTCCGGCTGGTATCCCAGCACCAAGACGCCTGACGGCAGACAGCCTTTCACCTCGCAGCTCGAGTTCGCTCTGGGGCTGTATGTGGAGTTCCACCCGCTCGTCGTCTCCTACCAACGCGGCGACCTCAGCCCCACCTTCGCCCGCGCCCACCAGGTCGCGGCCCCGCTGGGAACCCCCTATGCTATTGCCTACGCCTTCGATGGCAAGCGCCACGAGTATCTGCCCGACTACGTGGGCACACTGGTCGGCGGCGGTCTGCTCATCGCCGAGGCCGGGCGGGTCGATGACAAGAGCCGGGCGCGGGCGCGGGCCAAGCTCGAGGCGGCGCGGCACCTGGCGGCGTTGAAGGGCGGGGCGCTCTGGATCGGCACGGACGAGAACCTGTCGCGGCGCCGGCAGCATAACCTGGTCTTTCTCCACGCCCGCAGGTTGGAGTTCCCGGCCTGTGCGGAGATCACCAGCGGCATCGCCGAGCTGTGGCAGTCGGAGGACCTGCCTGTCGCCGAGATCATGGCTCGGCTGGGACGGCACTGGTCGCCGGCGGAGGTCGAGGCGGCGGCGTGGAAGCTGGTCGCGGACGCCGCCGCCCGGGGCGGACTGGCCGTCGACCTGGCGAGCGTCCTGCTGACTCGCGCGACCCCCATCCGGCTGCTGGGTCCCGAGGCGCCGCCCCTGGTCCCCGAAGCGCTGCCTGATCACCTCCCGCTCCCGCCGACCCCGGGCCCGGTCGCCGCCCGTGCGTCCGACGAGGAGCTAGAGGATGCGCCCCTGGGCGAGCACCCGCGGCGGATCCCTGGGCCGGCGGTGGACAGCGAGGGCATTGAGCCGCCCGCCCGTCGGGCGGCCTTTCTGCGCAACCTGGCGGTCGTGACGGATATCCTCGCTGGAGCGCCGGTGCGTGAGGCGGCTGCTCGTCGCGGGCTCGGCGCCAGCACGGCCTGCCGGTTGGTGCGCCGGGCGCTGGAACGCGGCGAGGAGGCGCTGGTCCCGTACCGCTCCTACGCCCGTCCCCGCCGGCTCCGCCCGGAGTTCCAGCAGCTCATCCGCACGCTCTACACGCACGCCAAGCGTCCGTCCATCACCGCCATCCACGAACACCCGCGCCTGAAGCGGCTGGCGGACGAGTTGACCGCGCAGGAAGGCCCGGCCGTGTCCGTGCCCAGCTATCTGCAGGTTTACCGCTTCGTCGCGTCCATCGCGCACGAACCGGCCGTGGCCGACGCCCGCTCCGGCGCCGCGCACCCGCCCCGCCCGCGCACCTCGACCGCCTCGTACGTGCTCTCCATCCCCGCTCCGGCGCAGGTCTGCCAGGTGGACGAACACTATCTGGACATCAACGTCGTGGCGCTCGACGGCACGCCGCTGACCGGCCGGGTGCACGCGGCGGTGCTCGTGTGCGTCAAGACGGCGGCGATCCTCGCCGGTGTGCTCTCGCTCGATGTGCTCCGCGAGGAGGACTACCTGCGGCTGGTCCGACAGGCACTCGAGCCCAAGGACCGGCTGGTGGAGCTCGCCGGCTGCACGCACGCCTGGCCCTGCCATGGCAAGCCGGCGGTCATCTTCCACGACCGCGGCAAGGTCTTCACCGCCGAGCGGGCCACACAGGTGTTGGTCAACCGCCTCGGCATCGTCAGCGAGCAGGCGCCTCCCTACGCGCCAACCGCCAAGGGCACCGTGGAGGCGTTGTTCACCTGGATCGGCCGCAAGTTCGCCCACCGGCTGCCCGGCACCACCAAGTCCGACCCGGCCGCGCGGGGCGCTTACGACAGCGCGGCGGGTGCCCGGTCGGCGGGCATCACGCTGGACGTGCTGGAGGCGCTCTTCTACCGGGCGATCGTGGATGGGTACCTGCAGGAGTGGGACCGGTTGCGGGGCCAGCGGCGCATTGTGCTGTGGGAGGAGGCCGTGGCCGAGCACGGGGTGCCGCCGTGGCTGGGCTCACGCGACGACCTGACCCTGCTACTGCTCAAGGCGCACAACGCGCGCAACCGCCCGACCGGCCGCTACCGGGTGCATACCGGCCACGGGATCTCGTTCCAAGGGCGCTGGTACGTGAGCCCGGGCCTGCTCGACCGGCTGCGCGGCCAGGAGGTTGATATCTACTATGACCGGCGGGACATCGCGGTGATCTACCTGTTCGTGGACGGGGTGCATGTGGGCGAGGCATACTGCGCGGCGCTCGCGGGCCGGCGGGTGAGCGAGTGGGAGGCGCGGGCCATCGAGCGGCAGCGGAGTGCAGCCGCGCGGGACGCCAATGCCGAGGCCCGCCGCAACCTGACCGCTATCCAGGGGGATGCGCGGCGTGGGCGGCGGGCGCAGTACCGCGAGACGTTGCGCCTTGAGCGGCAGCGGCAGCTCGACCGGCAGCGCCCCGAGATCCACACCGAGCAGGTGGCCGCCGTGCTGGCGGCGCTGGAGGCCGGTCAGCACGGCGGGGAGCCCAGCCCCGCGTTGCTACCGCTCCCCCCGCCCGTGCTCGACGCGGCGGAGCGGCCGGTGCGGCGGCCGGCGATCCGCCGGAGGGGTGCGGATGACCGCTGAAAACCGCTTCATGCCCTGCGCGGACTTCATCGAGAACGCGTTCGAGCGGCGCTTCCAGGGGCTCTTGCGGTCGGCGCAGCGGGATCGCACCTGGCACGTGGTGGCCGCCGTGCCCGGCAGCGGCAAATCATACGGGATAGCCGATCTCGTCGCGAGTAGCGGGGCCGCCAAGCACCCGGACGGGCGCACGCAGCTGCCGGTGCTGGCGGTCTGCGCGCCGAAGGGCAAGGCGTCCCCGGGCGCCCTGGGCATCGCGCTCACCATGGCGTTCGGGATCGTGCCGAAGATGACGGGAGACGCGCGGCGGGCATGGCTCGTGGGCGAGCTGGTGCGCGCGGCGGCGGAGCTGCTCATCATCGACGACGCGCACGACCTGACGCTGGACCACCTGGCATACCTCAAGGAGCTGACCGACAACCTGGCAGCCCCGCCGTACCAGCGCCGGCTGGGGCTCTGTCTGGTGTCGGCCAGCGCGCAGGGGGTGATCCCGCTGCAGGAGACGTTCCGGGCGCGCCGAGAGTTGATCTGGCGGCAGTTCCGGCGCCGGCTGGATGCGGGGCGACCCTATTGCCTGGTGCTGGGGCACACCGAAGACGAAGTGCGGGAGATCTGCGCCGGCTACGAGGAGGTGTACCGCGAGCAGTTTCCCAGGCTCCGGCTGGTGCGGTGGGCGCGGTCGATGTACGGCTGGCTGACCCATCCAGTGCTCGATCCGGAGCGCAGCGGGCGGGTGACGATGTCCCACCTCGCCAATCTGGTCCGACTGGGGCTGGGCCGGGCCGCCGCCGCGGGGCTGGACGACGTGACGGGCGACCTGCTCCACGAGGTGGCCAGCCTGATGACGCTCCGCGTGGAGGAGGTCACCCTCGTCGACGGCGAGCCGGACGTGGCCTGCCGGCCGGCCAGGGTGGGCTGAGGCGACGTGATTGGCGTGGACGCCCCCCGCTGGCTCACCACGCTCCCGCACCTGGTGACCCCACTGGCGGACGAGTGGCTCGTCGGACTGCTGCTGCGGTGTGACCTGGCCAACGGCTGGTCGGCAGGGACCACGGGGCGACGCCTGCGCCGCTCGCCCACGTCGCTGAACATCTTGGATAAGACCCTCGGTGCCTGCGCGACCGCGCGGACCCTCAACCTGGCCGGGCTTGCCGCACTCCTCGCGGTGCCCCTCAGCTCCCTGCACCACACGACCTTCGCGGCGGGGCTGACGCGACTCCGGGCGCCCGGTCAGCCGACACCGCGCCGGATGGCTGTCGCGCGGCCCTTCCGGGTCTGCCCGGCGTGCATCGCCGCGCAGCGCTTGATCGCCCGCAGCCACGTGCTGCCGCTCGTGGCGAGCTGCCAGGAGCACGGCGCCTGGCTGGAGTCGCGCTGCCGCTGCGGCGCCCGCCTGCGCCCGTTCCACCGGGCAGCGCCCTTCACCTGCCCGGCGTGCGCGCTGGGGTGGTGGGAGCTGCCCAGTCGCCGCGCCGATGACGACACCCGCGCGCTCGATACCAGACTCTTACGGCTGTTTCATCACTTCTTGGAATGCGGCACAGCGGACTCGATCAGCCACGCGATGCAAGTGGTCGTGGCTGAACTGGCGAAGCGCGGTCTCAAACGGCTGCCCCCGATCCCGCGGGAGGCGGCCCTGCCCTCCGTGGTGTGGGACCAAGCCACCGTGTCGCTCGCGCGGGTGGTGGGCGCGCTGGCAGCGCTCGG
>JAJPHF010000001.1 GCA_021325365.1 Pseudomonadota bacterium | reverse complement strand
TGGGACCGATCGGGAAATCAGAGCCAAATTCGATCGTTTGGAGGGGGCCACCCGGCCGGTCGTCGATCCTGGCGTCTTGTTCTGAAGCGCGCTTCTAAAACCGTTTCATCCTTTGTCTTGTTCCCTGGACGGCGATAGACTGGTGCGGCAGCGTCTCCTTCGCTTTTTGAGAGCGCCCGAGGAGGATGATCAGACATCCTCCCCGAGCTGTCCCCTTGGGAGCAGTACCTCCCATGGGCAACGGTCAGGCTACGCCAAAGCACCGCACTTCGACCAGGGGGCGCCGACCGCGCCCGCGGATCTGTCTCCGCAAGGGGTGTGGGCGCAAGTACCGCCCGCGGCGCTGGAACCAACGTTACTGCCAGGATTCTCAATGCCAGCGGGAGGTCCGCCGTTGGCAGGCGGCGCGGCGGCAAGCCCGACATCGCCAGCACGCCGACGCCAAAGCCCGCCATGCCCAGGCCGAAAAAACGCGCCGGCAGCGTGCCAAGTCCGCGCCCCAGGCTGTTGAGAGCCCAGAAGTTACGCCGGCGCGTGGTCACGCAGCAGAAAGTTTTTTTCCCCGCCGTTATGCGATCGACCGGGCTGCCATGCGCACCCCGTGAGCTCGCCTCGCAACCCCGCCCGCTACTGCGGCCCCGCCTGCCGGCAGGCCGTTCGCAATGTCCACGACCGAGAACGCAAGTGGATCTCCCGCGGCACCTTGGATGGGCAGAAGAAGCGAGCCATCGAGTACCAGGCCGCACGAAGGCGCCGCACCTGGCGACCAGACCAGCTCGCTAACCCAGCACCGTCGCGACTACCTCCCCAAGGACGGTCCTCCTCAAGCGGCGCCGGTCGTCAATTATCGCCTGACCATCCTCCGCGCGGGTTTGCTGGAGCTGGTTGTTTCCCTTCAGGAGCTCCAGCATGCCTGCGACACCGATCCTCGTCCCCGCGCGATTGCGGCGGCCTCCCCAGACCGGTTGGTCCTGGGTCGACCGTCGCTTCGTGCGCGAGCACGCCGCGCACCTCTCCCGCGACGCCGTGCTGCTGTACTTCACCCTCTGTGCCGTGGCCGACAGGCACGGCCTGTCGTTTTACGGTGACGCCACCATGGCCGCCATGGTGCGAATGAACTTGCCGGCCTTGACGGCCGCCCGTGACGAATTGCTCGCCCGCGATCTCATCGCCCATCAGACGCGCTTCACCCAGGTGCTCTCTCTGCCGCCAGACGGCCCGCACCGTCGTCGTGAGCCCGGCGCCGGGTTGATGCAACTGAGCGAGATCTTGCGCAGGGCCATCGAACTCCCTCAGACCCACGACGAAAGGAGCTCGCCATGAACATCGGTTTGTGGGCGGAGATCCGCCGCCTGGCCGAGATCGATAAGCTCTCCATCCGGGCCATCGCGCGACGGCTCCACTGCGCGCGGCGGACCGTCACCGCGGCGCTGGAGTTGGACCATCCCGCGGCACGTCCCCGCGCACCTCGCGCCAGTCTCCTGGACCCGTACAAGGCCCGGATCAACGCCTTGGTGGAGAAGTGTCCGGAACTCTCGGCAGTGCGCATCCGCGAGGAGATCGCCCGCGGGCCTGACGGTTATCAAGGCAGCACGATCCTCCTGCGTCGCTATCTCCGATCCATTCGCCCGCCGCGGGCGGATCTACCAGGAAGTCCACTACGAGCCAGCCCAGGCCATGCAGGTGGATTGGGGCGAGTGCGGCCACGTCCCATTCGGGACCACGACCCGCAAGGTCTCGGTCTTCGTGGCCGTACTCTGCTACAGCCGCTTGATGTTCATCGAGTTCACGCTGTCGCAGCGCAAGGCCGAGTTCTATCGCGGGGTGGTGCACGCCCTGGAGTTCTTTGGGGGCAGCCCTCGCGCCCTGATCGTCGACAACCTGAAGGCGGCGGTCCAGAACGGCTCGGGCCGCAGTGCCTGTTTCCATCCCGAGTTCCTGGCGCTGTGCGGGCACTTCTGCCTGCAGCCGATCGCTTGCGAACGTCGGGACCCGGAATCCAAGGGGATCGTCGAAGGGGGCGTGCGCTACATCAAGCACAACGCCCTGGCGGGCCGCGGGGACGAATTGACGTGCTTCGAGGATTACCTGGCTCTGGCACCCCGATGGCGCGACCAGGTGGCCAATGTGCGGCTCCACGAGACGACCAGGGAGCGGCCGGTCGACCGCTTCGGGCGCGAGCGGTCGCTGTTGCGCCCCTTGCCGGCGATCCCGTTCGACACCGACGAGATCGTGCCGGCGGTCGTCAGTCCCCATGCGCGGGTCGAGTTCGATGGCAACCGCTATTCGACCCCGCCGGAGCTGGCGCGCCGGACGGTCACGATCCGCGGCGATCGCGACACGATCCGCCTGCTCCACGAAGGCCAAGTGCTGGTGCAGCATGTCCGCTGCTACCAACGAAGACAGTTCATCGTCCTGCCGGACCATCGTGCCGCCGCGCTGGCACAGGGCCGTCGGGCTCGGAGCACCGCGCTGGAACGAGCGTTTGATGCGCTGGGACCCGAGGCGCGGCTGTACCGCCTCGGCCTGCGACGCCAGCCGATCCAGACCGGAGTTCACCTGCGGCGCCTGCTCGGCCTGGCCCGACTCTACGGGGCCACCGAACTGCTCTCGGCCATCGCGGAGGCCCTGGAACTGGCGGTCTACGATGCCGCGGCCGTCGAGAACCTCCTGTTGGCCCAGCGGCGACGGCGGCAACTCCCGACCCCAACGCGGCCCACTCCCAGGCGGCGGGAACTGATCGATGAGATCGAACTGGAGCCGGCCGATCCCGGCATCTACGACCGCTTCTGCCACCACGCCGAGGAGGACGCTCATGGCACGACGTGAGGACAATCTCCAGGCCCGATTGGACCGCGACCTGGCCGAATTGAAGTTGCCCGAGATCGCCAAAGACTACCGCGAAGTGTTGGATGACGCGGCGCGCAAGGGGAGCTCGATGCTGGAGGTCCTGGCGATCCTGATCGGCCTGGAACAAACCGCCCGCCAGCAACGCGCCCTCGAACGGCGGTTGCGCGAGTCCCGGCTCCCCAAGCTGAAGACCCTGGCCGAATATGACTTCACCTTCCCCAAGCGGGTCCCCAAGGCGGCGATCGTGCGGTTGTTCGACTGCGACTTCATCCCCCGGCATGGCTGTGCCGTGCTGATCGGGCCGACTGGAACAGGAAAGTCGCATATTCTCACGGCATTGGGCTACACGGCGGCCGAGCGCGGCTACTCGGTCCGCCATACACGGGTCGTGGACATGATCAATCACCTGACCACGGCCCAGATCAACGGTCTGCTGGGCAAGATCCTCAAGACCTACATCCGTCCCAGTCTGCTCCTGCTCGATGAGCTGGGCTATCTGCCCATCGACAAGCGCGGGGCCGATCTGTTGTTCCAGGTGGTCGCGGCCCGGTATGAATCCGGATCGATCGTGCTCTCGACGAATCGACCCTTCCGGGAATGGGGCGCCCTGTTCGACGTGGACAACACCCTGGCCACGGCCTTGATCGACCGGCTGATGCATCACGGGGAGGCACTGGTGATTCAAGGAGACAGCTACCGAATGAAAGACAAAGGTTCCGACTCGACCAGCGCGTGAATCAGCGTGGCGCGTCCCCGTCCGGAGCGGGTGTTCGCCGTGAAGTGAGCCTGCGTTGGCGTGTGTGGCCGGAATGTCCAGCCCACCCTTGAGCCAGCCCGGCGACCCTGCCGGGCTGTTTTGTTCAAGCGGCCGGTTCCTTGCAGAGCAGACTCGCGTTGGCCCCAGGCCCTGGTCCAGGACCCGCCAGCAACTCCCCGTGTGGGGCTTCGTCTGAGCGACCTGGTCAACCTGTCGTGGCTCGCGGCGGTCCGCGGCGAGCGAATTGGCGGTGGTCCCGTCCTCAACGCCCGGCTCAGGGAGCCCGAACGCCTGGCCGGCACGTCCGCGCCCTGCGACGTCACGACACAGATTGGGTCCGACCTCACTCCGCGCACTTGACCGCGTGCCGAGCGGCGTGGCGGCATGCGCTGGTCTTCTGGAACCTTACGAGAACGCCTCGGGTGGCTCCGCCTTCACGATCAAAAGTGGCTCTGACTTCGGGATCGGTCCCA
>JAJPHF010000104.1 GCA_021325365.1 Pseudomonadota bacterium | reverse complement strand
TGCGCCGCCAGGTGCGGGCCCTCGCCGCCGACATCGCCGTCCGCCAGCGCGGCCACCCCTGACCCTGCTCCCCCGCCGCGTCGGTTCGCAGCCGGTTAACGTGGTGGATCTGGACCGCCGACGGCCTAGAGAACAAACGTTCTGCAAACTAGAATGAACCTAGCGAGCAGCGGAGATGCTGCTCGGGCGAGGAGGGGCGAATGGCGGCGATCACCGTGCGCGACGAGACGTTCCCCGGCGGCGCGGCCGAGCGGACGCTTGAGCTTCTGACCGAGCGCGTCACGGTGCGCGAGCTGATCCGCGCCCGCGTCTACCAGGCGGTGACCGAGCACAACGCCGCCCGCGCCCTGGCGCCCGCCGCGCGCCAGACGGTCGAGCCGAGTGCCGTCGAGCGCCTGTTGAACGGCACGACGGCGCGCGCTCCTCGGCGCCTGGACTGGGAGCACGAATTCGAGCGGGCGCTGGCAGCGTTCCAGCGCAACGGCTTTCTGCTATTCGTGGACGGCCAGCAGTACGCCGACCTCGACGCCGAGATCGACCTGCGCGCCGATTCCCACGTGACGTTCCTGCGGCTGGTGCCGCTGGCCGGCGGCTAGCCCGGCCATGGCCCAGGCCAATGTCCACACGATAGCGCAGGGCCTGGCTCCCGGCCGCCCGGCCGCCGCAGCTATCTGCCACAGCATACCCCGCGATGTCGTAGGGCCGGGGCTCGTCCCCTGCCGCCCGGCACCCGGGAGGCAACAGCTCGGACGCCCGGTACGCGGCGCTGCCCCGCGATCGTGCCGAATACTCTGGGCCAGCGCAGGTTGGGACACGCGGGTCGCGCCGTTCAGGAGGCTGATCGGATGACGACGACCTCGCAGACGGAAGCGGCCACGGACCCCTGGGCGGCGCGGCGCTTGCTCGAACGCTATCTGGCCGAGACGGAGCGGGCGCCGCACCTCTACCTGGGCGTCCATCCCGAGGACTACCCCGCCGGCCAGGCGATCCTGGCGGCCGAGCCTGCTGCGCGGATCGTCGTCCTGCAGGCGGCGCTCGCCACGCTGGCGCGGGGGCGCACCGAGGCCGCCCGGCGCATTGTCGCTCTGCCCGGCGCCTCGACGGGGCTCGCGTGGCTGGGCGAGGTCGGCGCGCAAGCCCGCGCCGCGGCGGACCAGGACGCCCAGGCGGATTCCGCCCCGCCAGCCGAAGACAAGGCGGAGCAGGGCGCCCGGGCGGGTGCTGACCCGCCCACCGAAGACACGCCCGCCGAGCCCTGGGCGCCGCTTGCCGTCACGTTTCCTGAGCGTTGGCACGACTGCTGGCGTCTCGGCGGGCTGCTCAGCGCGCTCGCACGGCGCCGTTTGCCCTACAGCGCCGCCGAGATGGTGCGCATCCTCGACGCGCTGGCCGCGCTCGACACCTGGGACGGGCTGCCGGCCCGCGGCATCGTCGGCAGCGTCGAGCGGCGCGTGGCCGAGATTGGGCTGGCGCCGGAGGTGCGCGCGGCCGCCGGGCGGGCGCGCGCGACCGCCGCGCGGCACCGCCTGGCCCACGCCGAGACGCGCCAGGTGGCGGCCCGGCTCGACACTCTGCTCGCCGCCGACCAGCCGGCCACGGTCGAGATCGATCCCCACGACGAATGGGGCGTCGCGGCGCGCGAGGCGCTGGCCGCCATCGCTCCCGCCGACCGGCCGGCCTGGGACGCGCTGCTGTTGCACGCCGCCACCGCCACGGCCGCGAAGCCCTCGGGCGTCTGGCAGCGGGAGGCGCGGCGGCGCATCCACGCGCTCGGGGAGGAGCGCTTCATCGCGCTGGCCACGACCTGGCTGGCGCTGCTCAAGGCGCCCCCGCGGGGCGCGACGCGCCGCCAGCCGGGCAGTATGATCCCCGTGCCAAGCAGCCTGTTCACGGACGGCAATGCCACGCTGCTCAAGGGGCTCGTGTGGTGCTGCGCCCAGGTCGACGACGAGGCGCTCGCCGCCGCCGTGGCCGAGGCCGCCGAGGGCGCGTTCAAGAAGATCCCGATGATCGGCGCGCGCTCCACTCGCGTGGGCAACGCCTGTCTGTACACGCTCGGCGCCATGCCCGGCCCCCACGGAGCGCACTACCTCGTGCGGCTCCAGCGCCAGCTTAAGCAGCCTTCCGCGCGCGGCCGCCTCGACGCCACGCTCGATAGCGCGGCCGCCCAGGCCGGCGTCAGCCGCGACGACCTGGAGGACCAGGCGGTGCCGACGCACGGCCTGGAGGACGGGACCGTGCGCCTGCCCGTCGGCCCGTACACCGCGGCGATCGTCGTGCGGGGCGCGCGGCAGGTCGACGTGGAGTGGCACGGCCCCGACGACGCCCCGCTCGCCGCCGAGCCGGCCGACGCGCGCCGAGCCCACGCCGTCGCCTATCGCCAGGCCATGCGCGTGGCCGACGCGGTGCGCCAGACGCTGCTCGCCCAGCGCGACCGCCTGGAGCGCGCGCTGCTCGCCGAGCGCGTCTGGCGGCTGGCCGACTGGCGCCGCTTGTATCTCGACCATCCGCTGCTGGCCGTGCTCGCCCGCCGGCTGGTCTGGGCCTTCACGGACGGCGCCGGCACCGCCCCCGGCGCCTGGCACGATGGCCGCCTGGTGGACGTTCAGGATCGGCCGCTGGACGGGCTGACCGACGCGACCGAAGTGCGCCTCTGGCACCCGATCGCCGCCCCCGCCGCCACGGTGCTGGCCTGGCGTGAGTGGCTCGCGCGCCACGCCGTGACGCAGCCCTTCAAGCAGGCCCACCGCGAGGTGTACCTGCTCACCGACGCCGAGCGCGCGGCGGGCACCGCGTCGCGGCGCTTCGCCGCGCACCTCCTGCGCCAGCACCAGTTCCAGGCGCTCTGCCGCGAGCGCGGCTGGCGCTACGGCCTGCAAGGCCCCTTCGACAATGCCGCCGCGGCCATCCCGACGCTCGACCTGCCGCGCTGGGGCCTGCGCGCCGAGCTTGCCGTCGCGCCCGTCGAGGACGTCGCCATGCAGTCGGCACACGGCATCTTCCTCTACGTTCATACCGAGTCCGTGCGCTTCCTGCGCGTGGCCGCGGCGCCGCCCGGCGTCCCGCGCCAGTCGCCGGCGGCGCGCCGGCGCGCCGTTGTCCGGGCGCTGCTCAGCGGTGACCGGGCCGCGCTGGTGGCCGAGCGCGCCGCAGTCCGCCGGGCGTCCCTCGCGGCGCCCGTGGCCCTCGCCGACGTGCCGCCCGTCGTCTTCTCGGAGGTCATGCGCGACGTGGACCTCTTCGTCGGGGTGTGCAGCGTGGGCGCCGATCCCGCCTGGCTAGACCACGCGCCCCCGCGCTACGCCGACTATTGGTCCAGTTTCGCGTTCGGCGACCTGTCGGGCTCAGCTGCCGCCGCGACTCGCCGCGCCGCGCTGGAGACGCTGCTCCCCCAGCTCGCGATCGGCCCGCGCTGCACCCTTGAGGACCGCTTCCTCGTCGTGCGCGGCGACCTGCGCACCTACAAGATCCACCTCGGCAGCGCGCACGTTCTGATGGCGCCGAACGACCAGTACCTCTGCATCCTGCCCACGCGCGGCCCCGCCCTCCCCGGCGAGCCGGACCACCTCTACCTGCCCTTCGAGGGCGACGCCGTCCTCTCCTCATCCTCAGCAAAGCCTTCCTGCTCGCCGCCGACGCCGCCATCAAAGACCCCAGCATTCGCCGCCAGATCCAGCCCGCCTAGCGCCCTTCCTGCGGTCGGGCCGGGAGTTGGCTCCCAAGCATCCCTATCCACGCCGGCCATCACGGCGCGGCGCCCTCAGGGGGCGCGTCGAGGCGCGCAACGGCGGTGCGCGCGGTGCGCCGGCTATAGGCGAACGTCCAGGCGATGAGCGCCACCGTGACGGCCATGGCCATGAGCGGCGAGACGACGAGGAACACGGGGATCGGCACGGCCAGCGCGAGGGCGACGCGCACGAGCGCCTCGGCCACGTAGGCCACCCCCCAGACCAGCGTGATGCGGCGCTGGGCCGCGCGGAAGAGAGCGTACTGCCAGAACGTGTCGAAGCGCGCCGCGAGCGCCGGGTTGTCCCCGCTGACGAACTGCCGGCCGATGTAGAACATCAGCGGTCGCGGCAGCGCCGCCAGCGAGGCGAGGCAGACCAGGCCGAACAGGCCGGTGATGAACGACTCTTTGATCAGGAAGAACAGCGGGTCGGCAGACAGGAAGCTCGTGGCCAGGCCGAGCGCGATGAACACCAGCGAGATCACGCCGATCACGTCCAGCCGCCGCGTGCGCGCCCACCCGAGGAGAATGCCCACGACAGGGCACACGGCGGTAGCCATGAGGGCGGGCAGTACCGCGACGCCGCGCCCCTCGAGGAACCGATAAACGAGGACTGGCGCCGCCACGTTGACGAGCAAGCTGGGCAGCAGGCCGCGGAGATTGAACGCGGGTGGCCGCTGGCTAGCCGCGGCGTCGACCTGCGCCCGTAGCTCCGCGCGCGCTGAGTCCTCAGCCATCGGTTGCATCCGAACCCGGCGTCCGCGCGACCTATCCGGCTGGCGTGCGTCCCCACGCCGCCAAAACGATAGCGCAGACCGGCGCCAGGTTCGAGTCGTGCGCAGGCTATAATGCCCCCCGTAAGTGTTCACGCGGCTTGCCTGCCCTGGAGCGCGAGGGACCATGATCGGACGACCGCCGCCGCGCCCCGCGCCCGGACCTCGGCAGCCAGCGCGCGCGGCGCGGTGGGCCGTCGCCGCGCTCCTCGTCGCGTGCGCGCTCCGGTTCGGCGCCCTGCCGGCGGCGAGCGGCGCTCAAGCGGGCCCGGTCCAGGTCCAGCTCCTCGCGATCAACGACTTCCACGGCCAGCTCGAAACCATGCCGCGCCCGAGCGACGGGCGGCCCCTTGGCGGCGCCGCCGTCATGGCTGCCTATCTCGACGCCCGCGAGGCCGAGGCCACGGCGGCCGGCGCCACCAGCCTGCGCGTCGGCGCGGGCGACCTCGTCGGCGCCAGTCCCCTCGTCTCGGGCCTGCTGCGCGACGAGCCGACTATCGAAGCGCTCAGCCTGATGCGCTTGCGCTACTCGGCCGTCGGCAACCACGAGTTCGACAAGGGCGTGGCCGAGCTGCGCCGCCTGCAGTACGGCGGCTGCGCCCCCGCCAAGAGCAGTAGCCTCCTCATGTCCAGCACCGACCCGAGCCTGCTCGACCCCGCCACCGGCTGCTTCCGCGGCGCCCAGTTCCAGTACCTCGCTGCCAACGTCATCGACGAGGCTACGGGCGAGCCACTGTTCCCGCCCTACGCCATCACGCGCGTGCGCGGCGTCCCCATCGGCTTCGTCGGCGCGGTCCTGAAGGAGACGCCCAGCATCGTCACCCCCTCGGGCGTCGCCGGCGTGCGCTTCCTCGACGAGGCCGCCACGATCAACCGCTACGCCGCCGAGCTGCAGGCGCAAGGCGTGCATGCCGTCGTCGCGCTCCTGCACCAGGGCGGCACCGGCACGCGCGACGGCGGGGCGATCGAGGGCGCCGTGGTGCCCATCGCCCAGGCGCTCGACCCGGCCGTCGCCGTCGTCGTCAGCGGGCACACGCACCAGTTCTACGAGGGCACCATCGCGGACAAGCTGGTGACCCAGGCGGGCTCGTACAGCCAGGGCTTCGCCGACATCCGCCTCACGCTCGACCCAGCCACCGGCGCCATCGGGGACAAGCGAGCCGAGATCGTGGACACGTTCGCCGACGCGCCGCCCGGCGACGCGCCGGACGCGGCCGTGGGCGCCGTGGTCGCGGCGGCGCAGGCGCAGACGGCGCCCCTCGCGGACCGCGTGCTCGGCACCGCCCCCGCGGCTCTCCTCCGCGCGCCGAACGCCGCTGGCGAGTCGGCCCTCGGCGACCTGATCGCCGATGCCCAGCGCGCTGCCGTGCCGGCCGAGATCGCCTTCACCAACCCCGGCGGCATCCGTACCGACCTGCGCGCCGGCCCCGTGACCTACGCCGACCTGTTCGCCGTCCAGCCGTTCGGCAACAGCCTCGTGCAGATGACGCTCACCGGCGCGCAGATCGTCCGCCTGCTGGAGCAGCAGTGGCAGGACCAGCCCCAGCCGCGCGTGCTGCAGATCGCCGGCCTGACCTACGCTTGGCAGCCCGAGGGGCCGGTGGGCGCGCGCATCGATCCCGCCGACGTGCGCGTGGGCGGCCAGCCGCTCGCTCTCGACGCCGCCTACGGCGTGGTCGTGAACAGCTATCTGGCCGAGGGCGGCGACAACTTCACGGTGCTGCGCGATGGCACGGACCGCGCCGGCGGCCCGCAGGACCTCGACGCGCTGGTGGACTACGTCGCGGCCCTGCCTGGCCCCGTCGTCGCGCCCGCCGGCGACCGCATCCAGACGCGGTAGCGCCCCAGCCGGGCGAGGCGCGCGGGTTGTCCCCGGTGGCCTACTCGTCCGTCCCAGCAGCGGGGCGGCGAGACGCGCGGCGGAGCGACTTGGACGCATGAAGCAAGAAGACCGCCGACGACGAGCACGAAGGCTCGTCGTCGTGCTCCTCGCGCCGGTGCTGCTCATGGGCAGCGGCGCGCTGGTCGTCGGCGCGCTCCTCGCCGACGTGCGCGCCGCCTACGCGCGCGCCATCGTGGCGACCGGCAAGGAGCCGGCCTTCCTGCTCACCCTGGCCTTCCTGTCGACCTTTGGCATCGTGCGTCTGATCACCTACAGCATCCGCCACGAGCGGCTGCCGATCTTCCACAACGTGACCACCAAGAGCGGCCTGCACATCCACCACATGGTGCCCGGCATGCTGCTCGTGCTCGCTAGCGGCTACCTTGGCCTGGTGCTCACCGCCCGCCGCCCCACCGACCTGCTCGCCATCCTGTTCGGCATCGGCGCGGCGCTGGTGCTCGACGAGTTCGCCCTCTGGCTGCGCCTGGCCGACGTCTACTGGCAGCCGCAGGGCCGCGAGAGCATCGACGCCGTCGTCCTCGCCAGCGGCATCGCCGTCCTCTACCTCCTCGGCCTCGACTTCTGGCCGCATCTTATCGAAGCACTACTGCGCCCGCTCCTCGCGGTCCTCTGAGGCAAGTAGCTTAGGGTGGTGACAGAACGTCGAGAAACTGCCGCGGGCTGACAATCTGTACGCCCTGGTAGCTCCCCAGGCGTTGCAGTTGCTGATCGCCGGTGACCAGATACTCGGCCTGAACCGAAGCGGCCGTCGCCAGAATGAGGTCATCCTCGGGATGGGTAGCTATACCCTGGACTTGAACGGTGATTGGCGAGACGATAGGGTGCTGCTCAAGCAGTTCGCGAACTCGGTCTACGTCTGCGGGACCTACCCGGTACTTGCGCTGAAGTCGAGGTCTGCTCAGTGCCCGTGTCACCTCGTCGATGATAACGATACTGGTGATCCACCGGAACTGATGGGCCCGCCCGGCCTGTAGAATCTGACTCGGAATGCCCTGCGGGGCGATTGTCTCAGAGACGATCGTGTTGGTGTCGAGAACGGCAACGATCACCCTTCGGAGTCAGGCGATGGTCGCCCACGTCGCTCGGCTCTCATTGCGTCGATTTCCTCCGCCACGTCGCGGGCGACCTCGTCCGGGTCCTTGTCCCGGTTGCGGGCATGGATCTGGTCGAGCACGTGGAACCGTGCTTGCCGCTCCGCCTCCAGTTCGGCAAAGCGTTCGAGATCCCGGGCCGAGATAATGGCTGCGACCGGGATACCATGCTTCTCTACAACTACCCGAGTCTCCCTGCGGAACACTCGATTAAGGAGTTGGCTGAACTCTTGCCGTGCCTGAGAGGCATTTATAGTCTGTGTACTGGGCTCGTGCTCGGGCATCTTGATCCCTCCTGGCCACGTACTTTTTGTACAGTATAGCGCACAATTGTACAGACCCCAAGTTGTGATCAGTTTACGCCGCCGCGGACTTGCTCGAAGCTCTGCAGCAGTTCGCGCACGGCAACACCTTGGAAGTGAGGGGCAGTGAATAAGCTATTAACGCCTGGCCGGCGGCGCGTTCACGATCCCGTATTTGCGCGATAGCTCGGCCATCACGGCGGGCGGCGGCGGGTAGCCGTGCTGCGCGACGATCGCCGGCAGCTCGGCAAAGGAGCGCTCGAAGCCGCCGGGGATGAGCAGGCCCAGGAACCGCGCCGCCGCCTGGCCCGGATTCGCGAAGGCGTGCACCGTGGTGCCCGGCACGTGCAGGAACGTCCCCGCCGGCGCCGCCACGCGCTCGTCGCCCACCCGCATCTGCAGCTCGCCGTCCAGCACGTACCACGCCTCGTCGAAGCCCGCGTGCGTGTGCGGCGGCGGCCCCGCGAACCCCGGCGGCGCCAGGTACTCGCAGAAGGCGTAGCGGCCGCCCGTGTCGCCGCTCATCACCTTGAAGAGGATGTCGACCCCGACCGCCGAGTACAGTGTCCCCTCGCCTGGCCGGCGCACCACAGGACGGTTGTTTTCCGTCGCCACTGTCGCACCTCGATAGATTTGCCCAGCCTGTAGTCTGAACCGTCTAGCATCGTCGGTTCACATCTACAGCTTACCCGAGCTGCGGTTGCGAGTCGCCGGGCGGCAAGGGACGAGCCCTTGCCCTACGTCTCTCAGGGTGCTGGGCGAGCTGGAGTTCACGAACGCCGTGAAGGATGGGCTAGCGCCGCCGCCAGGAGGCGGATGCTACAATCGAGCGTCACGTATGTAAACCCGGCTGGCGGGCCGCGGCGCGGGAGCGCCCGGGCGCGCTGGCGGTCCCCGAGGGATGGATTGGAGGCCCGATCGTGACGGCTGTCGAGCACCCGGCTCCGAGCGGCGAGATCGGCCGCGCCCGCACGCGCGTGGAGGATCGCCGACTGGTTACCGGCCGCGGACGCTACGTCGAGGACATCACGCCGCCCGGCACGCTCTACATGGCGTTCGTGCGCAGCCCCTACCCCCATGCCCGCATCGCCGGCGTGGATGCCACGGCGGCGCGCCAGGCGCCCGGCGTGCGGCTGGTGCTCGTCGGCGGCGACATCCCGCCGCTCGGCCGCCTGCCCACCCAGATGCTCGCGCCTGACCAGAAGGTGCCCGCCTGGGAGCCGCTCGCCGCGTCCGTCGTGCGCTCCGTGGGCATGCCCGTCGCGGTCGTCATCGCCGAGAGCCGCGCCGAGGCCGTCGACGCCGCCCAGCTCGTCGAGGTCGACTACGAGCCGCTGCCGTCCGTCGCCGATCCTGTCGCGGCCCTGGAGCAAGGCGCGCCGCTCGTCTACCCCGAGTTCGGCTCCAACGTCTGCTACCAGCAGCGCATCGCCCAGGGCGACGTGGATGCCGCCTTCGCCGGCGCGGCCCACACCAGCCGCCTGCGCATCGAGTTCCCGCGGCTCGCGCCCGCGCCGCTGGAGCCGCGCGCCGTGCTCGCCAGCTACGACCCTCTCACCGAGGAGCTGACCGTCTGGGCGACCAGCCAGAGCCCCCAGCGCGCCCGCCTCATCCTGACCCTCGCGCTCGGCATGCCCGACAGCCGCATCCGCGTCATCGCGCCCGACATGGGCGGCGGCTTCGGCGG
>JAJPHF010000124.1 GCA_021325365.1 Pseudomonadota bacterium | reverse complement strand
TTCTACATCGCCCGCGACGCGGCCGCCAGCGCCGCGCCCCACTGATATCGAATCCGCCGGTGGAGTTCCCTTACTCCCTCTCCCCCTGGGAGAGGGTTGGGGTGAGGGCGCGTCTCGGCAGGCGAACCCCCGGGCCGGATCCGGTATGCCCCCCGTCGCCTGCCGCAAACGGGGCCACGGTCCCGGCGCCCGCGTATCATCCCGGTGAGACGCTGGAGGTGGCATGCGGCGGCAGTACGACGAGCTAGCGCTCCCGCCCCGGCTGCTGCTCGGCGCCGGCCCTAGCAATCCAGACCCCCGCGTGCTGCGCGCGCTCGCCCTGCCGCCGCTCGGCCCGCTCGATCCCCTGTTTACGCCGATCCTCGACGAGGTGCAGGCGCTTGCCCGCTACGCCTTCCGCACGCGCAACCTGCGTACCTTTCCCGTACTGGGCACGGCGCGCGCGGGGCTAGAGGCCGCGCTGGCCAGCTTGATCGAGGACGGCGACCGCGTGGTCGTGGTCGTCCACGGCCACTACGGCGCGCGCCTGGCGGAGACGGCGCGGCGCTACGGGGCGGTGGTGGACACCGTCGAGGTGCCGTGGGGCCGCGTGCCCGAGCCGGACGCGCTGGCCCGCGCCCTGCGCCGCTCGCCCGCGAAGCTCGTAGCCGCCGTCCATGCCGACCCCTCGACGGGCATCGTGCAGCCGCTCCCACCGCTGGCCGCCGCCTGCCGCGAGCACGGCGCGCTGCTCGTCGTGGACGCGGCGGCCAGCCTGGGCGGCTGCGAGGTGAGCGTGGATGCCTGGGGTATCGACGTCTGCGTCGGCGGCCTCGGCGGCTGCCTCGCCGGCCCGGTCGGCCTCGCGCCGCTCGCCTACGGCGACGCCGTCGAGGCCGCACTGCTCAGTCGCACCAGCCCGCCGCATACGAGCTACCTCGACCTCGCCGCCCTGCAAGATTACTGGAGCCCCGATCGTCGCCCGCACCACGCGCCGCCGAGCGGCCTGCTCTACGCGCTGCGCGAGGCGCTGCGCCTGCTGCACGCCGAGGGGCTGGAGCGCCGCTGGATGCGGCACCGGCGCGTCGGCGGGGCGCTGGCCGCGGGGCTGGTGGCGCTGGGCCTGCGGCGCTTCGGCGATCCCGACCACCAGATGCCGATGCTCGTCGTGGTCGAGGTGCCGTCCGGCGTGGTCGAGGCCCGCGTGCGCCAGCAGCTGGCGGCCGACTACGGCGTCGAGATCGGCGCCGGCCAGGGCGCGCTGTACGGGCGCGTCTGGCGCATCGGCACGCTGGGCTACAACGCGCGCCTGGAGAACGTCCTAACGCTTCTCGCCGCGCTGGAACAGGTTCTCGGCGCCCACGGCCACCCTATCGCCCCGCGCGCCGGCCCCGAGGCCGCCCAGGCCCACTACGCCCGCGCCGGCTTGGACGGCTAGACCGTCCGCCGCGCGGCGCCCTCAGCGCCCCAGCTCGCGACGCACCTCGCGCAGGGGCGTGAAGTCGAAGACCTGGTCGCGGCTCACCGCGTCGGTCACCTCGGCCTGCTGCTTCGCCAGGTCGATCAGCCCGTCCAGCGCCTCCGGCGGCGCCTCGCCGTCGCGACCGAGCAGGCGCATCATCTGGTCCACCGCGCGCCCCGCGACGTCCTCGTCCACGTCGAAGTGGCCCGCCACCCACTGCACCACCGCGGGTCGGTTGGCGAAGATGTAGTCCAGGCCGCGTAGGTTCGCGCGCAGCATCCGGCGCACCTGCTGCGGGTTCTCGGCCAGCTTGCGGCTGCTCGTGGAGAGCCCAGTCCAGGCGCCGGCCAGGTAGTCGTTCACGTCGAAGAGGTGCGTCGCGCCCAGGTCCTTCTCGGCCTTGAAGTTATACGGCGGCGCGATCACCGCGGCGCCAACCGTCCCCGACGCCAGCCCGGCGAACAGGCCCAGGTCGGTGTTCAGCGGCACCACCGTGATGTCGTCGCGCTGGAGGTCCACGTTGTAGTGCCGCAGCGCCACCTCCAGGCCGATCACGCTCGTGTCGCGCGGCGCATAGGTGCCGACCGGCTTCCCCTTGAGATCGGCCACCTCGCGCACCTGCGGGCCGCCCATCAGGCTGAAGCCGATGCCGTTCGCGGCCACCGTGATGATCCGCAGCGGGGCCTGCTGCGCGACGATCGCGCGCGACACCGAGCCGATCGTCTCGCTGTAGTCCACCTCGCCCGTCAGCATCGCCGCGAGCGCCGTGTTCGTCTGCATCTGCTGCTTGCTCACGTCGAGGCCTGCTTCCTGGAAGAACCCGTGGTCCATGGCGATGGAGATCGCGAATCCGGCCAATGACTCCCCGGGCGTGTGGAGGACGACCGTCTCCAGCGGCGGCGTGGTCGTCGCGGCGGCGGCCGTGCTCGGGGCCGCGGCCGGCAGCGCGCTCGCGCTCGCCGCGGGCACTGGCGCCTGGGCGGCCGGAGCCGCTGGCGGGGCGGCCGGGGCGCAGGTCGCCACCAGCCCGGCGGCCGCCAGCACGGCGCTCCGTAGACCGCGCCGGAGGGGGACCCAGCCCCACGCTCGCGCGTCGCGCTCCTGCATTGCGTTCTCCTCTCGCCGGGCCCCCACGGCCCGGCGGTGCGTTCGCTTGCTGCGTCGTGGGTGACGGCCGGCCGAGCGCCCGACGAGAAGGGCCTGCTCGGCTGAGATGGTAGAGGCGCGCTCTTGCCGCGTCAACGGCGTTGTCGGGCCGTCTGCCGGATGCTAGCATCCGAATAGGTTTCCACCTAGCCGCCCGGGAGGTAGCACGATGCAGACGCCGACCGCGCAGGCGCCCGACTTCGCCACCGTGCTCGAGGCGATTCGCCGCGAGTACGAGGTGCTGGACCGCTGGCTCACGGCGCTCCACGCGCAAGCCTGGCAGGGTCCCACCGCCTGTAGCGAGTGGCCCGTGTACAAGGTGGTGTCCCACCTGGGCTCGGGCGCCGAGATCACCTTGCAGACGCTCCAGGAGCAGGTCGGCGGCGGCCCGCCGGCCGACCAGGAGGCCCGCCAGCGCGTCTGGAGCCACTTCGACAGCCTCGCCGCGCCCCAGCCGCTGCACGACGAGTTCCGCGACCGCAATCAGCAGTTCTTCGCCTACCTCGACAAGCTCCCGGCCGGCGAGCGCGAGCACCGCGTCAAGTTCTTCGCCGGCGAGCTGCCGCTGCCGGGCTACCTGCTCTACCGGTTGGGCGAGTTCACCATGCACTCCTGGGACGTCCGCGTCGGGCTCGACCCCACGGCGCGCCTGCTCGCCAGCACGATCGGCCCCTACCTGCCCCAGGCGCTCGGCACGATGAACCGCCGCGCCAACAAGGACGCCAAGCAGGCGCTCGACGGCACGGCTTGGAACGTCGCCCTTTGGGGCCCGGTGGAGCGCCAGTTCGCGGTCGTCGTGCGCAACGGCAACGTCGAGGCGGTCGACGAGCCGCCCGGCACC
Organism: Pseudomonadota bacterium; assembly: GCA_021325365.1. The sequence continues at coordinate 6,907 of JAJPHF010000124.1, read as the reverse complement.
CCGGCCGCCTCGCTCCGCACGTCCGACGAGGCGTTCTGCCGCCTGTGCGTCGGCCGCCTGCCGCTGGAGCAAGCCGAGCGCGACGGCGAGGTCGACATCGGCGGGGACCGGGCCATCGCCCTGCGCCTGAACCAGCTCTTCCCGGGCTTCTAGCGCCCGGCCGATGCATCAGCTCAGTTCTCGGGGACGCGGCCGATCTCGTCCAGCACCTCATTCACCAGGTCGGCGCCCCACAGGTTCCGCATCGTCGCCTCAGGGACCGGCTGCGGCACGAGGCCCTGGTCGCGGAAGAACTGGTAGCAGTACAGCACCGACTCGCGGTTCGGCAGCCCGTTCGGGTTCATGTAGGGCAGCGTAATCGCCCGCACCGTCGCGATGTCCATCCCGGTGCCGCGCGCGATCAGGTCGTACATCTGCTCGCGCGCCGCGTCCCCGCTCTGGCCGTTCACCGCGGCGCGATACTCGCGCACGGCGCGCAGGTAGGCGCGCACGAAGCCCTTGGCGACGGGATGGTTGGCGTACAGGGCGTCGGCGAACCCCACCGTCGAGATCGTGAAGTTGGGATACATGTCGCCCAGGCCGAGCACGCGCTGGGCCGAGCCTTGCTGCTCGGCGCGGGTGGCGAACGGCTCGGCCATCACCCCCGCGTCGATCGCGCCGTTCGTGATCGCCGCCGTCATCTCGGGGAACGGCAGCGGCTCGATGTCGAGGTCGTCGAGCGTCATCCCGACCTGCTGCAGCGCGACCGACAGCGCACAGGCGCTGGCCGTGCCCTTCCCCGGTGGCGTGATGGCCAGCGACAGGCCCCGTAGGTCTGCCAGCCCGTGCCAGCGCCCCGCGTCGAGCACCGCCTTGCGGATCGACAGCATCTGGTCGCTGAGCCCGCCCGGCCGGTAGGTGATCACGTCCAGCACCAGCTTCACGGGCGTGTTCCGCGCGATCGCGTTCCACGTGGCGGGATTGCTGGGCATCGGCACCATGTCCAGCTGGCCGGTGGCGAGGGCCGGGATCATCTCGGAGTTCGAGGCAAAGGCGACCATATCGAGGTCGATGCCTTCCTGCGCGAAGTAGCCGCGCTCGTCGCCCAGCCGGAACGGCACGTTCGACGACCCGTTCAGCGCGGCGAGCCGAATCTTGGTCAGCTCCTCCGGGGACGTGGGGGCGGCCGTTGGGGCGGCCCGCGCCGCGGACGCCGTCGGCGTGCTCGCGGCGGGCGCGACGGGCGCGGGCGCCGCGGGCGCCGCGCAGGCGCCGAGGGTCGTGAGGATCACGCCCCAGACCATCGCGCGCCACCGGTTGGCCCCTTGGCTGCGTCCGCCCATCGCTCGCCCGCTCCCTTAGCCGGCTCGACGTGTAGTGTAGCACCATGTCCGCCCACCGGGACCGCAAACCGTCGTGTACCCCGAGTGCGTATGCTAAGGTGCGAGCGATCGGCGGACCCGTTCCGATCCACACGCGGAGGGGAGGCGCAGGTCGGAGGCGAAAACGGTGGAAGGGCCTCGGTCCCTCTCCGGGACCTTACCTGCACGGATGCTCGTGCAGAGGGAGGAGCCGCTCGGCATGAGATGGTTCACCTCGGTCGTAGTGCTGGCCCTGTCGCTGGGCGCGGCCGCCTGCGCGCAGCCGGCCGCCGGGCCAGCAGCTTCTACTCGCGGGAACTCGAGCGCCGCCTCGCAGGCGCCGTCACAGGCGGCCAGCGGCAACGCCGGCGCGGTGTCGGAGGCGCCCGCGCCGGCGGCTGCCAGCGGCAGCGCCGCGACGGTGTCCCAGCCGTCATCGCCCGCGGCGGGCGTGGCGGTCCCCGTCAGCTGGCAGCGCCCTGCCGACGTGGCGCCCCTGCCGGCCGAGGGCAAGTTCGACGTGATCGCGGATGCCCCCTGGCCGGGCCAGAAGGTCCGGGTATTCTTCTTCGGGGTGCAGGGCTGACCGTACTGCGCCGCGGAGCGGTGGGCGCTGGTCAGCGCCCTCGAACGGTTCGGAACCCTCACGGGCTGGGGCAAGGAGACGCACAACGCCGGGACCTTCGGCTTCAACCTGGTGCCTACCTACGACCTGCGACCCGCCACGTATACCAGCGACTACCTGTACTTCACCTCGAAGGAGATCAAGGCGCACGACGGCTCGGAGCTGGATCGGTTCGACGCCGAGGAGGAAGGGATCGTGAACGCCTACGATCCCCGCGGCCGCTTCCCCTTCCTCTTCATCAACGGCCAGTACGCGCAAGTCGGGGCCTCCGGGTACTCGCCGGGGCTCATCGATCAGATGGACTTTGATACGCTGCACGAGCAGCTCACCGCCGGGGTGCACACCGAGGCTACCGATGCCATCCGCGCCGAGGCCGACCTCATCACCAAGTACATCTGCCATAGCACCGGCGGTCAGCCGGCGTCCGCGTGCCAGCAGTAGCTCGGAGCGCAACGTGGCTCGGGAGCCCCAAAGCCGTGGATGCGCGTTGGAAACCTTCACCCTAAACACTCGGCCAGGGAGCGTGGGTATGTTTGGCGAAGCCAAACTGACACACCAACCGGGGCCGGCCGCTTAGGGGTGAAGGTTTCCAAGGTAGACGCACGGAGTCGGGGGAGAGGACGGCACGGATGAGGAGCGTGCCCCTGGCGCTGGCCATCGCCTTCGCGCGCCCGTGGGCCTTCGGCGTGGCGCTCGCCTCAGCGGCGGGGATGGCGGTGCTGCTGCTGTGGAGCTCCGGGCTGCTCGTCCACTACCGGACGGGCTGGGAGCTGCTGGCGAGCCGCTCGGAGCTGGCGACGATGGGCGTCCTCGCGGCCCTCTTCGGGCTGCTGGTGCCCCTCCAGCTCGCGGCGGTGACCAGGGCGCGCAGCGCGATCGGCACGGCCGGCGGCCTCGCCGGGACAGTCGCCGGGATCCTGAGCGTGTCGTGCTGCGCGCCGCTCCTCATCCCCGCGCTGCTAAGCTTCGTGGGCTTCTCCGGCACCGCGCTGGTCCGCTTCAACGCGGCCGTCAGCGATCTCGCCGCGCCGCTCACGGTGGCCAGCATCGTCCTAATGCTCGGCTCGATCGCCCTCGTGTCCCACACGATCACGGCGGCCTGCAGAGTCCGTGGGCCCAACGCGGCTGGCGAGCCGTGGTACCAAGCGTCGCGCCGGTAGCTCGCGCCGACAGGCCAGCCTGGCCCCTCAGCGGACGGCGTACGACACGTCGGCCTGGCGCTGGTACATGTGGTCGGACTTCTGCGGGAAGTCCACCTGCTGCCGCGCGGGATCGCGGATGATGGCCGGCGGGTCCACGCCCGCGGCCACCGCCGCCAGCGCCTCGCGCATCATCTGCCGCATCAGGATGATGCCGCCGTCCGACGCGCCGAGCCGCTCCCGGCCGCGATCGGTGATGCAGCCCTGCTGCTCGACCACCATGCGGTCCTGGTCGTTCACGTCGATGCCCCACCAGTCGCTTTCCAGCGGCGTGTACACGCCGAACTCGGAGGCGCGCACCTGCGTCCGGAAGGCCGGCTGATCGCTCGGGTAGAAGCGCACGAAGTAGAGCAGCGTCGAGGTGTCGTCCACCGGCGCGCGGTAGATCATCGAGCGCACCAGCTCGCCGCCCGGCTCGACTGGGGGCAGGGCGAAGCGGTTCACGAGCGGGAAGCCGTAGCACGAGATGTGCGTGTCGTCGATGCCGTCCACGAGCATCACGTTGTTGGCGCCGTACTCGGTGCGCTCCCAGCGATAAGTCACCTTGCGGCCGCCGTAGGCCGGGAACGTGTAGCCGTGCAGCCAGGCCAGGTGGCTGATGTCCACGATGTTCTCGACGTGGTTCAGCCAGTTGGCGTGGACCGTCTGCACCTGCACCGTCTTGACGCCGGCCTCCATGCGCAGCACGTCGTACAGCGGCAGGAGCGGCGCCGGCTCAGGGCCCAGGTAGGCGTAGATCAGCCCGCTGAACTCCTGTGTGGGATAGGCCCGCAGCCGGATGCGGTCCTTGAACGTGCTCTCCTCGGGCTCGGCCGGCTGCTCGACGCACTGGCCAGTCCGATCGTACAGCCAGCCGTGGTACGGGCAGCGGATGCAGTCGCCCTCCACGCGGCCGTAATCCAGCGCCACGTTGCGGTGGGCGCAGCGCAGCTCCATCACCGCGGGCGGGCCGTCGGCCGTGCGGTAGAGCACCAGCTCCTCGCCCAGCAGCTTCACGCGCTGCGGCTTGTGGGTGAGCAGCTCCGAGCAGCCAACCGGGTGCCAGTAGCGCCGCAGCAGCTCGCCCATCGGCGTCCCGGGGCCCACGCGCGTCAACAGCTCCTGCTCTTCCTTCGACAGCATCTGGCGCCCTCCGCTCCGTTAATCGCGCCCACGCCTCACGCCCCCGCGCGTCACTCTGTATAGCCGAGCGCCGCGGCACCGTCAAGGCACCCCGGCTGGACGTCTGGGCGTGCGCCCACGCCTGCCTGGCGGCCCGCTCGTGCCGGGGCTAACATAGGGGCAGACCACGAGCAGGAGAAGGAGTGATGGTCAAGCGACTGGAGCTAGAGAGCACGGCGCCGTTCCAAGGGCTCCCTGAGCTGGTCGCCCGCGATGAGGGCCTGTTCGCCGCCGAGGGGCTGGAGGTCGAGTTCGTCCGCCGTGGCGAGAACGCGCCCAAGCAGGCGGATCGCAGCATCACCGACCCGACGCTGCTGAACCCCTTCGGCAGCCACGGCAGCAGCCTGGAGACGGGCAAGGCGGCGATGTTCAACGCCTGCGAGTGGGGCAACTACCACCGCGTGGAAACGTCCGCCACGGGTGGCCGCCAGCTCGGGCGGCGCGCGATCATCGCCTACGGCGCCATTGTCGTGCCTCCCTGGTCGGAGATCTACACGCCCCAGCAGCTGGCGAACGTGCCGGTCGGCGTGTCCTACTATGCAGGGCCGCACTACCTGGCGCTCCTGATGCTGGAGGGCTTCCTGCCCCGCGACGCGATCGTCACCTGTCTCGCCCCGAACGGCGCCGGCCTGCGCTTCCGGGCGCTCATGAACCGCGAGCTGGACGCCACGGTGCTCACCGAGCCGCACATCACCGTGGCCGAGCGCGCGGGTTGCCGCGTGATCCTCGAGGCCGGGTTTCACGGCACCGAGGTCGCCACGGCGGACGTGGACGCGGAGACGTACCGGGCGTTCAATCGCGCCATCCGCGAAGCCGTGCGCCGCATCAACGCCGACAAGCGCAAGTACCTCCAGTACTTCCTCGACTACCACCGGGACGAGCCGGAAGTCGCCGCCCTCACCGTAGACGACCTGCGCCCCAGCCGCCTGGTGGTCACGGACCCGGCCCCCATCCCCGAGGAGGAGGCGCGGCGCACCGCCGAGTGGATGCGCAGCTGGGGCCTCCTCGGCGACATCAGCTATCAGGAGCTGTGCGACGTCGAGCGGCAGGCGGTCGCGCACCAGGCGTGAGGCATCAGCCGGTCGGCCGCTCTCCCCGCGGCAGCTTTGGAGCCAGGTGCGGGCCAGCAAGCGGAGGGCTCAACGAGCCCTCCGCTTGCTGGCCCGCATGGTCCCCACCAGGCGCTACCCTCCTCGCCGTCCGTTCACCAACTGGCATGATTCGTGCGTCCCGCCCCAGTAGCTGGTGCGCCGCCTGCTCCCCACACGGGATAGCGGAAGGAGCGGTGCCAGCGCCGGGCAAGGTCGAGCCGTAGCAGGCGACTCCTTGCGGGTGCTTGTCAGATTCCCTGTCGGGGCGCCCCGACAGGGCGGCGCAGCGCGGACGCGACGGCTCGCGTCTCCAAGCGCGGGCGCGCGTGCCGCGCGTTCAGGAGGGTAACGACGTGGCGATGAGCTTTCTCCAGAACTTGCTAGGCGGCCAACACCAGGAAGAGTACCAGGGGTTCGTGAACCGCTACCAGCAGGGCGCTCCCGACCAGGGCTATTCGAATACGGAGGTGGCCCAACGCTACCAGCAGGTCGCGCCCCAGCTTCCGGCGGATATGTACCAGCAGTCCGCGGAGCAGGCGTTCGAGCGGATGACGCCCGAACAGCGCCAGCAGTTTGCCGAGTGGCTGCAGACCCACGCGCAGCAGCAGGGCGTCAACGTGCCGGCGTTCAACCAGGGCGGCACGAACTACGCTCAGAACCCGGGCGCGCTGGCGCAAATGACCACGCAAGTGCGCCAGCAGCAGCCCGATCTGCTCGACCAGCTGCTCGGGGGCCACAGCGGAACCGCGCTGGACAATCCGGTCGTCAAAGCGGCCGCGGCTGGCATCGTGGCCATGGCCGCACAGCGTTTTCTGAGCGGGCGCTAGGCCCGCTCCGCCCGGGTCCCGGCTTCCCGCCGACGTTGCCTGGCCGGCGCGGGCGCGTGCGTCACCGCGCCGGCCAGGCTGCCCACCGGGCCGGCGGTGCGTCCAGCCGTGGGCAGGCGCAGGTTGTCGCCCGCCAGGTCTAGCCCGCCGTTAGCCCGCCGCCGTGCCGGGCGAGGGTGAGGGTGAGGTCGCCTTTCTGGACGTGGACGTAGCGCCGGTCGGCGCGCTTGGTGAGCTGCTCGACGAGCGTGACCAGGGGCGAGGCGGCGTCGAGGTGGTCGTAGCGGCGCGGCGGACCGGCGGCGCGCAGCGCCACTAGCTCGGCGTCGCTGCACTCCATGCGCAGCAGCATCTCCTCGTCGCTCACGCCGGGGGCGGCGTAGCGCGCGCGTAGCTCCTCGTAGCTCGGCTCGCGCGGCGGGTCGGCCATGATCTCGCGGGCGCGCGGCCGCGCCAGGATCTTGTCGCGGATCTCCGGCCGCATCGCCTCGACGGCTTCGTCACCGCCCCAGTAGCCGAGGGCGTAGAGGATAGTCTGGTCGGTGACCTCTTTGTAGCGCTCGCCGGTGATGACGTTGATCGCCGCCTGGCTGCCCACGAACTGGCTGAGCGGCGTCACCATGATCGGCCAGCCCCACTCCTCCCGCACCCGCGCGCACTCCGC
>JAJPHF010000005.1 GCA_021325365.1 Pseudomonadota bacterium | reverse complement strand
GCGGAGTGCGCGCGGGTGCGGGAGGAGTGGGGCTGGCCGATCATGGTGACGCCGCTCAGCCAGTTCGTGGGCAGCCAGGCGGCGATCAACGTCATCACCGGCGAGCGTTACAAAGAGGTCACCGACCAGACCATCCTCTACGCCCTCGGCTACTGGGGCGGCCAGGAGGCGATCGACGGCATGGACACGGACGTGCGCGACCGCATCCTGGCGCGGCCCCGCGCGAAGGAGATCGCCGCCGCCCCGCCGCCCGAGCCGACCGAGGCCGACTTGCGCGCGCGCTACGGCGGGCCGGGCGTGAGCGAAGAGGAGCTGCTGCTGCGCATGGAGTGCAGCGATGCCGAGCTGGCCGCCATGCGCGCCGCCGGCCCGCCGCGTGACTACGAGCACCTCGACGCCGCGTCGCCGCTCGTCGAGCTGGTGGCGCAGCTCACCCAGCGGAGCGATCGCCACTTCATCCAGGTCCAGAAGGGCGACTTGGCCCTGACGCTAGCGCGCGGCGCGGCGCCAGAGCCGGCGCCGACAGCCGGTCACGCGTAGACCAGCTTGCGTATGGTGAGCAGCCAGCGTCTCGTAGGGGCGGGTTTCATGCCCGTCCGCGGCCTGTGGCGCGGCATCCGGCCAGCGCCACTGGCCGCCGCCCTCGGTCACCCGATCGCTCAATCTGGCTGCACACCGCTGTAGACGGCGAGCGCCCGCCCGCCACTCCGAACCGTGCGAGCCCTATCCCCAGAGCTGCTGGGAGGCGAGGCGTGCGCCGTCGGCCATCGCCTCGAGCTTCGCCCACGTGATGCGGCGGTCCACTCGCGCGCGGCCCACGAAGGTGCCGAAGCCGCAGTCCGAGCCCGCGATCACGTTCTCGCGGCCCACCAGCCGCGCGTAGCGCACGATCCGCTGGGCCACCAGCTCCGGGTGCTCGACGTAGTTGGTCGTCGAGTCGAGCACGCCGGGGATGAGCATCTTCCCCTCGGGCAGCTTGACCTCCTCGAACAGCGCCCACTCGTGGCCGTGGCGGGGATTGGCGCCCTCGAACGAGATCGCGCTGGGACGCGCGCGCAGCACCACGTCCAGGATGTCGCGGAGGGGGATGTCGCGGTGGTGCGGGCCCTCGTAGTTGCCCCAGCACAGGTGCAGGCGAAGCTGCTCGGCGGGGATGCGCGCCACGGTGTGGTTGAGCGCCTCGACCTGGAGGTTGATCTTCGTGCGGAACTGCTCCGTGGACAGGTCGGCGTTGGTGCCCATGTGCCGGCTCATGGCGAGGTCCGGGCAATCGAGCTGGAGCACGAACCCCGCGGCCGCGATCGCCTCGTACTCGGGCCGCATGGCGTCGGCCAGCGCGGCCAGGTACGCCTCGTCGCTGCCGTAGTACTGGTTCTCCAGGAAGTGGGCGATGACGCCCGGCGAGGCCGCCGTCATGAACACGTCGACGGGCCGCGCGTCGCCGAGCGCGTCGAGCGCGGCCCGCAGGCGCGCGATGTCGCGCTGGACCGCCTCGGGGTCCCGGAGCCGCACCGGGCCGGTGCAGGCGGGCGTCCTGAGGTTGGCGCGGGCGGCATCCTGGCGGTTGAGCTGGTAATACTCGGGGAAGTCCTCCCACTCGGGGCGGTGCTTCATCCCGCTCTGGCCGCTCAAGCCAGTCAGGCGGTCTTTCACGTAGTTTGAGTAGCCCGGCTTGCTCATCTCGCCGTCGCCGACGACGTCCACGCCGCACGCGACCTGCTGGCGGACGACCTCAGTGGTGGCCGCCTGGATCGCGTGCTCCAGCCGGGCCGGGTCCACGTCCTGCCCAGCCTCCTTCGCGAGCATCAGCTCGGCCAGGTCGTTGGGGCGGGGCAAGCTGCCGGTGTGCGTGGTGAGGATGCGCTCCGTGCTGCGTTTCACCGTACTCTCCTGAACCTGCGCGGCGCTGCATTGTAACACCCGGCCCAGTGTTCCTAGACGATGCTATGATAAGGAACGACCGCGCCCTCATCGCGCTAGACGGGGGAAGGCGCCCACGCGGCCACCCGCGAGAGCCGTCGAGGCCGGCAGCGCGGCGCGCGCTGCCACTTGGAGCGAGCCATGCGAGACTTGCCGCCGGAGCCACCGAGTAGCGAGATCACCCCCGAGCCGCTCTACCAGACCCGCCGCGAATTCCTCAAGAACGGGGCGTTCACCCTTGGGACGGCGGGCCTGGTGGGCGGCAGCCTGATCTGGCTGGCGGGGAAGGGGCCACCGCCCGACGAGCCACCCGCCGCGCCGGTGGCCGCCGAGAATATCGCCTTTACCGCGGGCGGGGCGTTCGACACCGACGAGCCGCTAACACCAGAGCGCAGCGTGACCACCTACAACAACTTCTACGAGTTCGGGCTGGACAAGGACGACCCGGCCCGCAACGCGCACGCGTTGGAGACGCGGCCGTGGACGATCAGCGTCGAGGGCGAGGTGGCCCGGCCGCAGACGATCGATATCGACACGCTGCTCGGGTGGTTCCCGCTGGAGCAGCGGGTGTATCGGATGCGCTGCGTCGAGGCCTGGTCGATGGTAATCCCGTGGCTGGGGTTTCCGCTGGCCGACCTGATCCGGCGGCTGGAGCCCACGGGCAACGCGAAGTTCGTTGAGTTCACGACGCTCCTGAAGCCCGAGCAGATGCCCGGGCAGCGCTATCGCATCCTCCGCTGGCCGTACGTCGAGGGGCTACGGCTCGACGAAGCGCTGCACCCGCTCGCGTTCCTGGCGACGGGGCTATACGGCAAGGTGCTGCCCAACCAGAACGGCGCCCCGCTGCGGCTGGTAGTGCCCTGGAAGTACGGCTTCAAGGGCATCAAATCGATCGTGAAGCTGCGCTTCACGGACACGCAGCCGGAGACGACGTGGGCGCTCGCGGCGCCGCACGAGTACGGCTTCTACGCGAACGTGAACCCGGCGGTGGACCATCCGCGCTGGAGCCAGGCCACCGAGCGGCGCATCGGCGAGTTCGCGCGGCGCAAGACGCTCCCCTTCAACGGCTACGCCGACGCGGTCGAGGGGCTCTACAGCGGCATGGACCTTCGGAAGTATTTCTAGCGCGTTTGTCCGAGCGCCCAAGCCCGCCCGACTACCGAGCAGCAGGGGACGAGTCGCTTGCCCTTCGCCGCGGCAGATTTCCGTCCCGTTGGGCCGCGACAATCGTCAGCTGACAATCGTCAGCTATGGGAGCATCTGCCAATGGCGCGTACCGGCCAGCAGTCGGCGGCGCAGCGGTTGCCGGGGCTCGGCCGGTCTGGGCCGCGCCGCCGCGAGCCCTGGCCCTGGCTCAAGCCGGGCATCTTCCTCGGCGGGCTGGTGCCGCTCGTGTGGCTCGGGCTGCGGGCGAGCACCGGCGCGCTAAGCGCCAACCCCATTGCCGAGGCCGAGAACGAGCTGGGGCTGACGGCGCTCGTCTTCCTGCTAGCCGCCCTCGCCTGCAGCCCCGCCCGGCGGCTCCTCGGGTGGACGTGGCCGATGCGCATCCGCCGCGAGCTGGGGCTGTTCGCCTTCTTCTACGCCGCGCTGCACGGCCTGACCTATCTGGTGCTGGACGAGTTCTTCGACTGGGGCGCCATCGTGGCGGACGTGGCGCAGCGGCCGTTCATCACGGTTGGGGTGCTGGCGCTGCTGTTGATGGTCCCGCTGGCCGTCACGTCCACGAACGACTGGGTGCGGCGCCTGGGGTACCGTCGCTGGCAGCGCATCCACCAGGCGGTCTACCTGGCGGGCGCGCTCGCGGCCATTCACTTCATCTGGCGCGTGAAGCTCGACGTGAGCCAGCCGTTGACCTACGCGGCGATCTTCGCCAGCCTCATCGCGCTGCGGCTCGTGCTGTGCCTGCGGCAGCGCTACGCGGGACGCGCCGCGGGGCAAGGCTGATAGCATGCCAGCCTCTGGCGCGGGCGCCGCGCAGTCAATCCCCGGCCCGCTCCCCGTGTCCCTCTTCTTCCCACTACGCCGTTTACGTGCCCCGCGGCGCATAAGGTCGGGGGGCGCCGGGTGGTATGCTAAGGGGCCATTTGGCGGCGAGCCGTGCGCGGCTCGGGCGACGGGCGAGGGGGCGTGCGCATGAGCGAGCGGGTAACTAGCTACGTCTTCTTCACGCTTTCCAGCCTCGCCGTCCTGATGAGCGCGATCGATTCGACGATCGTCGCGGTCGCTATTCCCCAGCTCACCAGCAGCTTCGGGGCGCCCCTCACCTGGGTCGGCTGGACGCTTACCGCATACCAGCTCGTCCAGGTCGTGATGTTGCCCCTGGCCGGTAGGCTCAGCGACACGCTGGGGCGCAAGCGGGTCTTTTTGTTCTGCGCCGGGGCGTTCACCCTCGGGTCGCTGCTCTGCGGCCTGGCGCCATCGATCGGGGTCTTGATCGGCTGTCGGGCCCTCCAGGCAGTGGGCGGCGGTGGCCTGATGCCGTCGGCGATCGGGATCATCAGCGACCAGTTCGGCAACCGTCGCGCCCAGGCGCGCGGGCTGTTCAGCAGCATCTTCCCGATCGGCGGCATCATCGGACCGAACCTGGGCGGCTTCATCCTGCACAACTGGAGCTGGCGCGAGCTGTTCTTCGTGAACGTCCCCCTCGGCGTCGTGGTCCTGGTCGGCGTGTACTGCCTGCTCCACGACTCGCCGACGGCCCGGCGGCCGCTGCGCGTGGATTTCTGGGGAATCGGCCTGTTCGCCGGGGCCGTCGCAGTGCTGATGTACGGCATGACGGAGGTTGGTAACGACGCCACGCTGCTGGAGAGTCCGGGGCTGTGGGCGCTGTTTGGGGTGAGCGGCGCGCTCGGCGTGCTGTTCCTGCGGCACATCCGCACGGCGCCCGAGCCGCTGGTGCGCTATGAGCTAGTGGCGCGCAATCCATACCTGGCGGCCAATCTGTACAACTTCTTCTACGGGGCGGTCGCCTTCGGGTTCTCGGCGTTCGTGCCATACTACGCGGTGGTGCAGTACGGCATGAGCACGTTCGAGAGCGGCACGGTGCTCACGCCGCGCGCCATCGCGAACATCGTGGCCACCGTGCTGGCCAGCCTGTATATCATCCGACTCGGCTACCGGCTGCCGATGATCGGCGGCGTGGTGCTTATCTCGATCAGCCTGGCGCTGCTGGGCCAGGGCTGGACGACGGTGACGCTAGGCGCGTTTACTTTGAGCGGCTTCTGGCTGCTGGCGGCGATCATCACCATCAGCGGCGTCGGGGTCGGCCTGGGCGGGCCGGCCGCCAACAACGCGAGCCTCGACCTGGCGCCCCGCGAGACCGCGGCACTGACCGGGCTGCGGGGGATGTTCCGTCAGACCGGGGGGGCGGTCGGCACCGCGGCCGTCGTGCTGGCGCTGTCCTTCTTCCCGGACAAGGCGCAGGGGCTGACCGTGATCTTCCTCGCGCTGTCGGGCGTGCTGCTCATCAACGTGCCGCTGACGTGCCTGATCCCCGACACGGCGCGCGAGCGACTCCTGATCGAGGCGCAGCGCCGCGAGGCCGCCGATACGGCGCCCGCGGACGGGCTGCCGACGCCCATGCCATCGGCGGCCGGTCTGGAGTCACGCGGGCGCTAGCGATCCGCCACGCATGGTCGCCGGGCTACGCCTTACACTCTATCCGGCCCGGCGGCTCGTTTATCGGGGCGCGCCCTCACCCCCAACCCGCTCCCAGCGGGAGAGGGAGTAGGGCAACGCCAGCGCCGGACTCGGTATTACTGCCGAGTCGCGGCCTCCAGGTAGTGCAGGTCCAGGTAGCGGTCCTGGGCGGGCAAGGGCGCGGTCGCCTCGCCACTGGACAGCAGGAGGTCTTCGGTCGCCTTGAGGCCGGGCATCGTCGGCTCGCCGCCGCGCGCGAAGGGCTGCTCCTGCTCGATCCACTGTGCATAGGTGCGCTGAGCATAGTCCTCGCTCAACTGCATGCGGTTCTGCAGGATGCTGGTCGCCTGGTCGCGGTTCGCGGGGTCGTAGAGCCAGGCGATCGCCTGGGTGTAGGCGCCCAGGAAGCGCTCGAGCGTGGGCGCGTGGGCCTGCGCCCACTGCCGCGTGGTGACGAGTAGCTGGAACTGGTAGTCGGGCAGCGCCTCGGTCGTCTCGGCCAGCCGTCTCATGCCCGCGTCTTCAAGGCGGTAACTGTCGGGCGGCGGCATGAGGGTGCCGTCGACCTGGTGCGTCAGCATGGCGGACACGCGCGTGCGCGAGCCGCCCGCCACGACCACATCGTAGTCGCCCTCGCCGAGGCCATACCGCTGTAGGAGCGCGCGCAAGAACACGACCTCGCCGGTCTTGAGCGACGAGGCGCCGAGCGTCTTGCCGCGGAGGTCTTCCACCTGTGTGATCTCGGGCTGGACCAGGAGGCTGTACGGTGGGCGGTTGGTCAGGCCGGCGACGCCGATCACGTCGGCGCCGTGCGCCTGAGCCAGGATGACGGCATCGGCGCCGAGCGCGTTGACGTCGAGAGAGCCTCCCAGCATCGCGTTCATCCCGTCGGACGCGCTGTTGGTGATCGTCGTCTCGATATCGACGCCCGCGCGGTCGGCGAACCCCGCATCCTCGGTGACGTAGAGGGGCCAGAGCAAGGCCGACGGCGCGACGATGCCCAGGTTGACGGTGACGCGGGCGGGCACCTGGGTCGCGCCGGCGGCGGCCGGCGTCCCGGGCGCGGGCGAGGCCGCCGGCGCTGTTGGCGCCGCCGGGGCGGCAGGCCCCTGGCAGCCGGCGAGCGTGACGAGCAGCCCCAGGAGCAAGGGCCCGAGGCGGCGCGGTCGATCCATGCAGCCCTCCGCGCGGCGCTCGCGGCGGCGGAGCGCCGCGGCGCGGATGTTACTGGGAGCGCGGGCTGTAGCGGCCGAGCTGCTGCAAGGCCGCGTCGCGGTACTGGAGGTCGACGACCCGGCTGAGGTCGATCTTCTCCTGGAGGTATCCGCGCGCCACGTACCAGTCCAGGTCGTATAGCATGCCGTCCTCGTAGAGGTCGCCATCCGGACCGATGCCCGAGGGCACCATCTGGTCGTAGAGACTCAAGTCCTTGATCGGCGTGTACTCGGCCAGCACGCTGATCACGCCGGCGCGGTCGCGCCCTTGCTTGAACGCGTCCACGAAGTCGCGGGCGCCGCGCAGGTAGGCGCGCAGGAAGCGGTGCGCCGCATCGGGCTGGTCGCGGACGAAGCCGGCCGAGTAGGCGATGACCGTGAGCTGGTGGTGGGGGTATAGCTCGTCGGCGCCCTTCCAGCGGACGCCGACGCCGGTGGACACGGCCCGCGCGACGAATGGCTCGGTGGGCATGGCAGCGTCGATCGCGCCGTTCGCCAGCGCCACCACCTCGTCGGGGAAGGGCAGGATCTCCCGGTTGACGTCGGCATCGGTCAGTCCCACGCTCTCCAGTCCCCGCGACAGATCGATCGCCAGGCCGCCGGTCTCCGTGACTAGCGCCACCTGGCGCCCACGCAGGTCCGCGAGCGTCCGGACCGCCCCGCTAGCCATCAGGTCCTTGCGTACGACGAGCGCCGTCGAACTGAAGCCCGGCTCGTTGGCCGACATCCCGGCGACGATCTTGACGTCGAGGCCGCGTGCGACGGCGCTGAAGAGGCCGGCGCTGAGGCCGGCGGCGGCCACGTCGATCTGGCCGGTCGCCAGGGCGGGCAACGCCTGCTCGCCCGAGTCGAACGGGACGAGGGAGATGTCGAGACCCTCCTCAGCGAAATAGCCGTGATTGATGCCCAGAAAGACTCCCGCGCCGGGCACCGAGAGCACGCCGCCCACCTGGACGGTCAGCGGCGCGGTGGGCGCCGCGGCGGGCGCGGCCGACGGGGCGGCCGCGGGTGCGGGCTGGGCGTTGGCGACGGGGGGCGGGCTGGACGCCGGGCTCGCGGGCGCGCAGCCGCCCAGCACGACGATCAGCGTGCATCCGAGAAGCTTAACGGCAGTGCGAGTGGCCTGCATGACGCCTCCACTACCTCACCGTCACCGGGGCGGGAGCGCCAGGCCCCGGCACGAACCACGGACCGAGCGGGAAGCGAACGCGGCTAGGCGGAGTGTACTCCCGCGCTGGCAGAGCGTCAATGGCTGGCGGCGTCGGCGGGTGTGTTACCCGCTCTTGCGGTGCGCGGTAGCGGCGCCCTCGATCGCGCCACCGGGCCGGTCCGCCAGCGTATGAAGTTATCCGAGGAACGGTCAAACGATGCTCCCTCCTGTCTGGCGAATTCGTAGGCCGGGCGCGGGATCCCGAGCGCTGGTCGGGCGCGGAAGGTCGCATCGTTTACGCCGTACGATAATCCTCCGAGCGACCCGCGGCGGCCTGGCGAGGGGACGCGTCGACCCTGGCCGGACGGTAGCGCGGGCGGGGTGGGATGCGTGTACGGCGAGTGACGGCGACCACGTCCCGCCGGACGGCGGGCGCTCTCCGGTGCGCCTCGCGGCCTCTCTCTAAAGAGGAAGCTATTGGCGGGGGGCTCGCGTCCGGCGCAGGCGGGTGATACTCGATGCGGCCCGGCGGTTGGCCGACCGGGACGGGCCTCACCCCGGCCCTCTCCCAGGGGGAGAGGGGGAGGGATGGCCCCTCACCCCGGCCCTCTCTCAGAGGGAGAGGGAGTGAGGGAACGGCGTCGCCGGATTCGGCACGACACCCGGCCGGGTGGCGCCCCGGCCAGGCGCAGCCAGCACCGCCCCTACAGCTGCCCTCGTGGTATGGTTCTCGTATTCTGCTACAGGAGAGCGGCATGGCGAACAGCGACGGCGCGCAAGGCCGGCAGTCCGGGGACGAGGCGGCGGTGCGCGCGCTCTATCGACAGCTTCTCGACGACTGGAACCGGCGCAGCGCGGGCGACATGGCGTCGCGGTTCAGCGCCGACGGCAACATGGTGGGCTTCGACGGCAGCCCGGTCAACGGCCGAGCGGAGATCGAGGGGCATCTGGCGCCGATCTTTCGGGACCATCCCACGGCCGCCTTCGTGGCGAAGGTCCGCGAGGTCCGCTTCGTGACCCCGGAGGTGGCGATTCTGCGGGGCGTGGCGGGGATGGTCCCGCCCGGGCAGTCGGACCTCAATCCGGCAGCCAACGCGGTGCAGACGCTCGTCGCCGCGCGGCGCGACGGTCGCTGGCAGGTGGAGCTATTCCAGAACACGCCGGCCGCCTTTCACGGCCGGCCCGAGCTGAGCCAGGCGCTGACCGAGGAGCTGCGGCGGGCGCTGGCAACTGGCGGTTGACACACGCGGGCGCAGGGGGCATAGTCGCAGGCGACTGGGAGCCGCACCGCGTCGCGGACTACGAGGAGGCAGCGTCATGACCCGCCAGCACGCCTGGGAAGACGTCATCGACGACGAGATTCGCGCGATTGCCGGGAACTACGCGGCGCGCATGGGGCTACGCGACCGGCCCGCGCTGCTATGCATCGACAACTACAACGCCGTCTTCGGCGACAAGCCCGAGCCGGTGCTGGAGGCGATGAAGCGCTTCCCGAGTAGCTGCGGCCTGGCGGCGTGGAACGCGATCGAGCCGACGCAGCGGCTGATGGCCGCGGCGCGCGCCGCCGGCATTCCCGTCATCCACACCAAGGGGATGGCCCAGCTGCCAGCGGCCGTGCAGCAGGCGCAGACGACCAAGCGCACCTCCGCGAGCCAGGACCGGGCCTGGGAGTACGCGCACTTCGCCCAGCTCGCGCCGCTGCCGGGCGAGATCGTCATCGAGAAGCTGCGGGCGACGGCCTTCTACGGCACGCCGATCAACGCCTACCTGACCCAGCTCGGCGTAAACACGCTCATCTTCTGCGGCAACTCGACCAGCGGCTGCGTGCGCGCCAGCGCCGTGGACGGCTACAACGCCGGTTACGCGGTGGCGGTCGTCGAGGAGTGCGTCTTCGACCGCAACTGGCTGAGCCACAAGGTGAACCTGTTCGACCTGAACTCGAAGTATGCCGACGTGATGTTCCTCGACGAGGTGCTGCCGTACCTCGGCGGCCTGGAAGCGCCGCGGCCATAGGCGAAGACTGCCGCGGCATGCGCGGCCAGGGGGCCAGGGAGATGACCGCCGAGTCGACCGTCACGTCCGCGACCGCCGGCCGGGGCGGGGCGCCCGGAGCGCCCCGCCCGCCGGCGCCCGTCCCCGCGCTCAGCCTGCCGGGCTTCCTCGCGGCCTATGAGCGCGCGCACCCGGAGCAGGTCGTCCACGTCGAGCGCGAGGTGAGCTGCGTCCAGGTGGTGACGGCGATCGTCCAGAAGCTGGCGGCAGAGGACCGCTATCCGATCCTGGTCTTCCAGCGGCCGCGGCTCGCCCACGGCGGGATCAGCCGCTTTCCCCTGGTCGTCAACCTGTACGCCAGCCGCCAGCGCTGCGCCGAGGCGATGGGCTCGACCTTCCGCGACGTAGGGCGCGACTTCTACCGTAAGGCTCGCCTGGAGCGGCGGCCGCCGGTCGTCGTCGGGCGCGACGAGGCGCCGGTGAAGGACATCGTGCTGCGCGGCGCCGACGTGAACCTGTTTGATCTGCCCGCACTCGTTCACCACGAGGGCGACCCGGGCCCGTACCTGACGGGCGGCTTCTTCACCCATTACGACCCCGACAGCGGGATCGACAACAGCTCGCTCCATCGCGGCTGGATCGTGCAGGAGCGGGCGCTGCGCGTCTACCCGGCCGCGAACAGCGACGCCGAGCGCAACCTGAAGAAATACGAGGCGCGCGGCGAGCCGATGCCGGCGGCCTACTGGATCGGTCACCATCCGGTCGCGGGGCTGGGCGCGCAGGTGCGCGTGGCGTATCCGGGCAGCCACCTGGAGGCGGCCGGCGGGCTGCTCGGTGCGCCGCTGCGGGTGGTGCCCTCGGAGACGCTGGGCGACAATTTCCTGGTGCCGGCCGACGCCGAGGTGGTGATCGAGGGGTTCATCGAGCCGGGCAAGCGCTACCCGGAGGGGCCGTTCGGCGAGTACACGGGGTATCTCGGGCCGCAGGTGCCGAACCCGCAGCTCACCGTCACGGCGGTCACCCACCGCGCCGGCGCCTACTGGCACGACATCATGGTGGGCTGGGCCGACACGGCGGTGATGGGCGCTTTCGGCATGGAGGGCACGCTGTACGAGGTCGTCAAGTCGCGTGTGCCGTCGCTGAAGAACGTCTACCTGCCGCTCTCCGGCCGCTGCCGCTTCCACGCCTACCTACAGCTCGAAGACCCCGCCGAGGGCGACGCGCGCGAGGCGATCATGACGGCGCTGCCCGTCGACCGGCGCCTGAAGCACGTCTTCGTCTTCGACGACGACGTGGACATCTTCGACGACCGCGAGGCGCTATTCGCCATCGCCACGCGCAGCCAGTGGAACGACGACGTGATGATCTTTCCGGGCGTGCGCGGCGTGCCGCTGGACCCCAGCATCAGCGGCCGTGTCACGACGAAGGCGGGCATCGACTGCACCAAGCCGGTGGGCAAGGTGTTCGCCGAGCGCTTGCAGGTGCGGGCGGACGTGCTGGACGGTGTGGACCTGGCCGCGGTGCTCGGCGCCGAGACGCTGCAGGCGATCCCCCCGGAGCGGATGTAGCGATGGAGAACCTGTACTACGTGGTCTGCCCCGCCTGTCGCTGGCGCTACTACGTGGACAACAGCCTGGCCGTCCTCCGCGACTTCCCGACCGTCTGCCCTAAGTGCCACCACGAGCGGCCGGTGGCCGACGCCCTGCGCGAGCAGGGCGTGCGCCTCGCCGAGAGCTAGCCGCAGGCAGCCACGCGTGAGCTGGCAGTCCGGGCCGGTCTGGACGTGTGGGGCACTTCCCGACATCCACACCGGCCCGGACTGGATGCTTATAGCGGTTTGGGAAGCGTAGACACGCCCCGGCAGGAGAGGCAGCGGCGGACTTCCCTAATGGAGCGCGCTGCTGGCTGGGAGCGCTGTGAGGTGGTTCTTCATCGCACTGTGACCTGCGCCACAGTGTTGAACTCACTGGTGGGCTAGACTCGTCCCGTGAGCCAGTCAGGCATGACGGCATAAGGGAGACGGCGCTGTGAACACCAACCAGGCCGACGGGCGGGATGATGTCGCGATGCACAAAAGGGTCAGGCGAGTTCGCATAGGGGTGACGCTGCTCGGGTGCCGCCGGGAACGTCGTCTCGATCATGCCGCGGTTGTAGCGCGTCGCCGGCGACTTGGCAAGCTCGCGGGCCGGCCTTCGGATAGGGGGAGCTGAACACTTACGCGGTTTGCAGCTTCGGCGAGCGGTCAGCTGACATCGGAGCGGCGGCAGTGGCGCTCGCAGTATTCCGCGCCACAGGCCGCGGGCGGCCACGAGAGCCGCCCCTACGAGACGCCGGCCGCGGGCGCGATCAATCGGAGGGGAGGGTGGCCGCCCTCCGGCCTGCTAGGCCGCCCCTACGAGATGCCGGCCGCGGGCGCGATCAATCGCGCCCCTACCAGACGCCAGCGCCGGGGTTGCGCGCAACCCCGCGCTAGCGCTGGTAGAAGCGGCGGACGCCGACGCCACCGAGGATGTTGGCCTTGTCCTGCTCGCTAATGTCCGTGCGCTCGCGCAGCTCGGCGATCTCGTGCTTGGCGCGGGCGACGTTCGTCTCATGGGGGAAGTCGCTGGCGAACAGCAGGCACTCGCTGCCGCCCAGCCGCTCGATGGCGTGGCGCATGCTCTCCTCGCCGCCCTCGCAGCTGAAGAAGATGTTGCCGCCCTTGATGTACTCGCTCGGCGGCTTCCGCACCAGCGCGCTGTACTCGCGCTGCTCGCGGCCGGACCAGGCGCCGTAGGAGCGGTCCAGCCGGTCCATCATGAACGGCACCCAGCTCGTGCCCGCCTCCAGGTAGGCCACGCGCAGGCGCGGGAAGCGCTCGAAGATGCCCTCGAGGAGCATGCTGGTGAGCTGGATCATCTGCGCCACGGGATGCTCGAGCGCCTGCACGGCGGCGAAGCCGCGGAAGCCCTCCAGGCCGATGTTCATCGAGACCGCGCCGTGGACGGCCACCGCGCAGCTCAGGCGCTCGGCCTCCTGGTAGAACGGCCAGAAATCGGGATCGCCCAGCGGCTTGCGGACACCCATGTCGGCGCTGTTGCCGGTGAGGACGACGCCGACCATGTTCAGGTGGTTCACGGCGCGGCGCATCTCGGCGATCGCCTCGCCCACGTCTTGCAGGGGGACCAGAGCCACGCCGCGCAGGCGGCTGTCGTGGCGGTAGTAGCGGTCGTAGAACCAGTCGTTGTAGGCGCGGGCTAGGATGACGGCCCACTCAGGGTCCTGGATGCAGCCGAACGCCAGCCCGGCGGTCGGGTAGAGGACCGTGCTCTCGATGCCGACCTCGTCGAGGAAATCCACCCAGGCGGCCGCGTCGATGGAGTGGTCCTTGAAGATGCCGGTGCGGGCCAGGATGGCGCCGCGCTGGTAGCCATCGAGGGTGGGAAAGAACGGGAAGCTCAGCAGCGCGTTGTTGCCTTGATAGGGCGGCTGCAAGTATTCGAACAGCTCGGCGTCCCGCTCGATAACGTGGCCGTCCCCGTCGATCACCTTGGTGGCGGTTGTGGCGCTCGCCGTGGTCGCCATCGTGGTCCTCCTGTCGCGCACGCCTCTGGCTCTCGGTTCTCCGCTTGCCGTCGCCGCCAGGGCCGGCGGTGTAGCCGGCGCGGGCGGCGGCCTGTCCGCGCCATCGGCCGAGCCGTGTTCAGCGCCCGTGGTACGGCCAGTGACGGGACGACTGGACTAATGGTAGCAGTCCCGGTACCCTTGGTTCTGTGGCCTGGAGTCGTTGGCGCAGCCGCGCGCACGCGCCCGAGAGGATGGAGAGCCATGGCGACTATCGATGCCGATGCCCACGTCGTCGAGTCGGACCGCACCTGGGACTACATGGACCCCGCCGACCGCCAGTACCGTCCGCGCATCGTGCGTCCGGAGGACAGCACGCAAGCGTACTGGTTCATCGACGGCAAGACGCGCGGGCTGGCGCGGTCGGTGCTAACGGCCACGCAGTTCGCCGCGCTGTCGGAGCGGGCGGGGCGGCGCATGGACACGCCGGAGGAGACGCGGGTGGCCGAGAACGTGCCCGCGCGCCTGCACCACATGGACGAGCTGGGCATCGACGTGCAGGTGCTCTACCCGACGATGTTCATCGAGCAGGTCGCCGACAAGGCGGAGATCGAGGTTGCGCTCTGCAAGGCGTACAATCGCTGGCTGGCGGACATCTGGAGCCAGAGCGACAACCGCCTGCGCTGGGCGTGCGTCGTGCCGGTCCTGGCCATCGACGAGGCGTTGGCACAGATCGAGTTCGCCCGCCGCAACGGCGCCTGCGCGGTGTACATGCGGAGCATCGAGGGCACGCGGCTGCTCCACGACCCGTACTTCGACCCGATCTATGCGCGGGCGCAGGACCTCGACATGGCGATCGGCGTACACATCGCCAACGGCAACCCGTGGCTGATCGACCTGCTGGGGCAGCGCAACGGGGGCGGCGCGTTCTGGAAGTTCCGCCTGGCCTCGGTGGGGGCGTTCCACTCCGTCGTCATGAGCGGGCTGATGGAGCGATTCCCCAGGCTGCGGATGGGGTTCCTCGAAGCGTCGGCGCAGTGGCTGCCCTACGTGCTGAAGGACCTCAAGCGGCGGCTGCCGAGCCAGGGCCGCACGCTGCCGGACAACCCGCTGAAAGCGTACCGGCTGTACGTCTCCTGCCAGACGGACGACGACGTGCCGTATCTACTGGGCTACGCGGGCGAGGACAACCTGGTGATCGGGACCGACTACGGCCACAACGACCAGTCGACCGAGATCGAGGCGCTGCGGAACTTGCGCGAGAGCGGCGGCCTGGACGCGCGCGCCTATGCCAAGATCACGGACGCCAACGCTCGCGCGCTGTACGGGCTCTAAGCTCCTGGTCAGGGAAAGGCGCTGGCGATGAGCGCGCCGACCAAAACCGCCACCGACAGCCCCGGCAAGCCCACGAGCCGGACCTACAACCTGTTCGCAGGCCAGAGCCTGGGCCGGCTCGCCGCCTTGAGCGACGGGGTCTTTGCGATCGCGATGACGTTACTGGTGCTCGACCTGCACGTGCCTGACAGTAGGGCGATCGTCGGCGAGGCAGACCTATGGCAGGCCCTGGTTGCGCTGTCGCCGCGCCTGATCCCGTATCTGATGAGCTTCCTAACGCTCGGCATCTTCTGGGTCGGCCAGCAAACGCAGCTCGACCTGCTGGAGCGCAGCGATCGCAACCTGACGTGGCTCCAGCTCACGTTCTTGCTCGCGGTGACGATCATGCCGTTCTCGACGGGACTGCTGGCTGAGTTCACCAGCCACCGCCTTGCCCTGGTCGCCTACTGGCTCAACATCCTGCTGCTCGGCGCCGCCCTTTTCGTGAGCGGCCGTTACGCTGCCCGTGCGGATCTCATCAGGGATGACGCACCTCCCGAGATGAGCGCCGCGATGGAGCGCCGCATTGTCGTTGCACAGGCGCTCTATGCCTTCGGCGCACTGCTCTGCGCCGTCAACACCTACCTGAGCATCGCGGTCATCATCCTCGTGCAGCTCAACTACGCGATCGCCCCGCGGATTCGTCCGCTGTTTCGGCTTTGATCGCGTATGACGTCCCGGGCTTTGAACTACAGCAGTTTGGAGCCAGACTGAGCGATCGGCTGACGCCGGGGAGGCGGCCAGTGGCGCTTGCAGTATTCCGCGCCACAGGCCGCGGGCGGGCGTGAAACCCGCCCCTACGAGACGCTGGCTGCTCGCCTTGCATATAAGCTGCTCTAAGTCTGACCAGCCTCGGCTGCTGAGGTAGAGCCGGGTACGAGCCAGGGCGCGGGTCAGTACAGGCGTGAAAGGCTGACGGCATGGAGATCGAGAACAAGCTGCGGCGCCTCGGCTACGAGCTGCCGAGCCCGCCCAACCCCGTGGGCACCTACGTCGGCTACGTGCAGGCGGGCAACGTGCTGTACGTCGGCGGCAACACGGGCCGCATCAACGGCGTGCGCAAGTACTCGGGCAAGGTCGGGGACACCGTGACCGTCGAGCAGGCCTACGAGGTGGCGCGCGACTGTGGGCTGAATCATCTGGCCGTGATCAAGGCGGCGCTGGGCGACCTGGACCGCGTGGAGCGGATCATCAAGCTGCTCAGCTACGTCAACGTGGCGCCGGGCTTCGTGGACATGGCGAAGGTCACGAACGGCGAGTCGGACCTGCTGGTGCAGCTCTGGGGCGAGCGGGGGCAGCACACCCGCGCGTCGATCGGCGTGTACTCGCTGGGCGGCAACGCGCCGGTCGAGATCGAGATGACCCTGCTGGTCCGAGAATAACCCTACCGCGTTTGCAGCCAGACGAGCGGTCGGCCGGCGCCGGCGCCGGGGCTGCGGCCTGCGGCCGCGGGCGGGCACGAGACCCGCCCCTACGAGGTGCTGGCTACGAGGTGCTGGCGGCTCACCGCCTGCAAGCGGCTCTAGCCTTCGGGCAGCCGGCCCAGCTCGGCCAGCACGTTGTCCATCAGATCGGTGCCCCACAGGGCGGTCAGCGCGGGATCGGGGATCGGCTCGCTCACCAGCCCTAGCTCGCGGAAGAACTGGTAGGTGTAGAGCAGCGAGTCGCGGTTGGGCAGCGCGTTGGGGCTGAAGCCCACCGGGACCATGTCGCGCACGACCGCCTGGTCGATGCCGGTGTAGCGGGCCATGACCTCGTCCACCTGCGCGCGGGTGGCATCCCCCGGCCCCGCGGCCAGCGCCGTCAGGTACTCGCGCACCGCGCGGACGTAGGCCCTGGCGTAGGCGCGGGCCGCCGGCTGGTTGTTGTAGAGCGTGGGCGTGAAGCAGAGCGCGCTCACGGTGTAGTCGGGATACAGCTCGGAATTGCCGGCCAGCTTGACCGCCGCACCGCCGCGCTCGGCGCGCAGCAAGAACGGCTCGCCCAGGACCGCGGCGTCGAGAGCGCCGTTGGCGAGCGCCGGGACCATGTCGGGGAACGGCATCGACTGCACGTTCAGGTCGTCCAGCGTCAGGCCCACGCCGCGGAGGGCGTGCGCCATGATCGCGCCGTTGCCGGAGGCCTTGCCGGGCGGGATGAGGCCCAGGGTGAGGCCCTTGAAGTCGTCGAGGCGTCGGGCGCGGCCGGCGTCGTACAGGTCTTTGCGCACGACGAGCGCGCCGAAGTCGGCGCCTGGCCGAAAGGTGCCCTTGTCCAGCACGAGCTTGAGCGGCACGCCGCGGGCGACGGCGTTCCACATGGGGGCCGTGCCGCCGATGCCCGCGACGTCCACCTGCTCGGTTGCCAGGGCGGGCGTCATCTGGGACGCGTCGAGGATCGGCACGATCTCGACGTCGAGCCCTTCCTGCTGGTAGTAGCCCCGCTCGGCGGCCCAGTAGATCATGACGTCGCCGGCGATGTTCTGGCTCGCCACGCGCAGGTGGGTGGCGGCCGGCGGCGCCGTGCTCGTCGCGGCGGGGGCGGCCGCGGCCGCGGACGGGGCGGCGCCGGCCGTGGGGCTCACGGCTGAGCTGGTGGGCGGGGCGGCCGGACCGGCGCTGGACCCCGGCGCGCAGCCGGCCGCGATCAGGACGGCTAGCGCGAGCAGGCAAACTCCCCGGTTGACGTGCCGTGGCACAGAGTCCTCCTTGGCCGTGCAGTCGGTATGGGCGTGCGGGGGCAGGGTGGCGCAGTGACGGGAGCAGTTGGTAGTTCGTCGCCCCTGAGCGTTGGCCTACCCGCGCCGCCGTGAACGGCGGGCCAGAAGCTGGGAACCGGTGGGCTGGCTTGACGGAGAACAGCCCGCTCCCAGCCGAGGGCGCGCCGGGCGGGCGCGCGGGCGCAGCAAGCAGCACCCCTACGTGGCCGCACGGCCACCGTAATTCATCACGCGTCACAGGTCGGCGCCCGGGCCGAACAAGACACGGGTGAGCGACCACTAGGGCGCGAAGATGGCGGCGCACTTGCCCGCGCCGCAGACGTAGGTGTCGGTCCAGGCGACGATCTCGGGCGTGCGGTCGGCCATCGCCCCGGCCAGGCAGACCCAGTTCAGGAACTCGTGCTGGCCCGCGTCCACGAGGTCGGCGGTTGTGAGCTGCCGCCAGCGGGCGTGGCGGCCGGCCTGCAGCTCGGCGAAGCGCGCGCGGTCGGCGGCGACGTCCGGGTAGAGCCCGTAGGTCTTGCGCGTGAGGAAGCTGTGCGACCAGGCCGCCGAGCCGATGATGGCCGCGCGCCAGGGGCTCGCCTCCAGGATCTCGCGCACCGCCGCGCCCAGGTCGAACGCGCGCCGCGGCGTCGGGGCGGGCGGGGGCGCATCGTCCTCGGTCCCCTCGCGGCGCACGCCCAGCCGCTCGAACACGTCGCTCCCCAGACAGTTCACGCTGATGGGCACGAGCGGGTACGGGAAGCCGACCAGATCGGGGTCCAGGAACATGACCGTGTTCAGGTGCGCGTGCGCCAGTCCCGTGTGGTGGCGCGGGCGGAAGGCGTAGGGCATGTCCACGTCGCGGCGGATTAGCTCGCGCGCGAGGTGCAGCCCGGCCGCGCGGTGCCCGCGGAAAGTCACCCGCTCGTCGGCGGGGCGGCCCCAGATCGTCGGGCGGCCCATGCTGGCCGGCTCGTCGTGGAACGGCAGGCACTCCACCTCGTCGTAGACGTGCAGGCAGAACGGCGGCATGATCTCTTCGCGGAAGTTCTCGTACTGGTCGTCCCCGAAGATGACGACGACGTCGGGGTTGAAGGCGTCGAGCGCCTCACGCAGGCGGCGGAAGGCCGCGTCGTGGATCGCCCGCTGCTCCGTCGCGGCGCGCAGCCCCTCGTCGTCGCCCCATTCGGCCTGCATGGGCGCCGGCCAGTTGCGCGGGTCGCGCATCTCGGCCGGCACGTAGTCGCGGGTTAGCAGGCGCTTGAGCAGCCCGGTCGTCACCTCGACCGGGTAGCGGAACGCCGGCGTGTGGTGCGTCCCAATGCCGAGGATCTCCGCCATCGCATGCCTCCTCGCCGGCCCGGCGGTTGCGCGCTCGCGGGTGCCAGGCGCCGTTCCCACTATACCGCGCGACGGTAGGCCCGGCCAGCGCCGGGCCCATCGCCGCGCGGCCCGGGGCGCGCGGGCGGATCGGCTTCGTTGTTCTCAGGGCGGCGGGCGGGCAGGGGGCGGGCGTTTTCGCGTATCATGGCTGCGCACGCGGGAGGGCGCCGCCGGCGACCGCCGTGGCAGGCCGGGCGCGGCGCGTGGTTTCGCGGTAGACGCCGGCCCAGGCCCCCCCCTGGCAACGCCGCACGGAGGTGAGACGAATGGCAGCGACTGCGCCCGCGGGCGGCGCTTACCTGGATGCCGCCGGGCTGCGCACCTTCTACGTCAAGCAGGGCACCGGCCCCGCGGTGTTTCTGGTCCACGGGGCCTCGCCGGGCGCCACGGCGCTGATCAACTGGGGCCCGACCATCGCGGGGCTCGCGGCGGCCGGCTTTACCGTCTACGCCTTCGACCAGCCGGGGTTCGGGCGCACCGACAACCCCACCGACTACTCGGTGGAGTTCCGCGTCGCGCACGCGCAGGCGTTCATCGCCGCGACGGGCGTCGAGCGCTACAGCCTGATCGGCAACTCGGTGGGCGGCTACCTCGTGGCCCGGCTGGCGCTGGCCGCGCCCGAGCGGGTGCATCGCCTGGTGATCGTCGCCAGCGCGACGCTCGCGCCGCCGGGCGGCAGCGAGACGCAGGCGCGCTTTCAGGAGCACGCGCGCGAGCTGCGCGCGTATGAGCCGAGCCTGGAGAACATGCGGCGGCTGACGCAGGGGACGCTGTTCAACCAGGCGCTGGTGACCGAGGAGTTCGTGCGCGAGCGGTACGAGATGAGCATCGGCAAGAACCTGGAGGCGGCGCGGGAGCGGGCGGGGATGCCGGCCGCGCGCCCGGTGTACGAGGAGCTGCGCACCCTGCCGGTAAAGACGCTGCTGGTGTGGGGCGCCAACGACCGCGGCGGCACGCTGGAGAAGGCGCTGCTCCTGTTCCGCACCATCCCGGGCGCGGAGCTGCACGTCTTCGACCAGTGCGCCCACTGGCCCCAGTGGGACCATGCCGCGCGCTTCAACGCGCTCGTCCGCGATTTTCTCGCCGCCGACGCGACATAGGAGAGGCTGAAATCATGGCTAAGATCGTGCTCGGCCTGGGAACCTCGCACGCGCCGCAGCTCAGCATCCCGCCCGAGAGCTGGCCGCGCCGCGGCAACGCCGACCGCCGCTATCTGCAGCTTTGGTACCAGGGGCGGCCGTACCGCTTCGAGGAGCTGTGCGAGGCGCGCGCCGACGCGCACCTGGCAGAGGAGCTGACCCTGGAGAAGGCGCGGGCCCGCTTCGCCGCCTGCCAGAAAGACATCGCTAGCCTGGCGGAAACCTTCGAGCGCGTCAAGCCCGACCTGGTCGTCATGATTGGCGACGACCAGAACGAGGTGTTCGAGGTCGAGTCCGGCATGGTGCCCGCCTTCAACGTCCACACGGGCGAGACGGTCGACAATGCGCCGTACGTCGATCCGAAGCGGGACGAGCTGGGCCTGTCCGAGGCCGACTGGGGGCACATGCCGCCGGCCCGAATCACCTACCCGTGCGTGTCGCCGCTGGGCGAGCACATCGTCCAGACGCTGATCGGCGACGGCTTCGACCCCGCCTACTCGCGCCGCCTGCCCGCGGGCCGCCACGGCACCGGCGCGGTCGGGCACGCGTTCGGGTTCGTCATGCGCCGCATCATGGGTGATCAGGTGGTGCCGACCGTCCCCGTCTTCGTCAACACCTACTACCCGCCGAACCAGCCGCCGGCCCGCCGCTGCTACGAGTTCGGCCGCGCGCTGCGCCGCGCCATCGACTCGTGGGAGTCCGACCAGCGCGTGATGGTCGTGACCTCGGGCGGCCTGACCCACTTCGTGATCGAGGAGGACTTCGACCGCGCGATCCTGCGCGCCATGCAGGACCGCGACCACGCGGCGCTGAGCAGCCTGCCCGAGAACCGCCTGATGTCGGGCAACTCCGAGATCAAGAACTGGATCGTGCTGGCCGGCGTGATGGCGGACAGCGACCTCGAGATGGAGCTGGTGGACTACGTGCCGTGCTACCGCACCGAGGCGGGCACCGGCTGCGCGATGGCCTTCGCCCGCTGGCAATGACCGCGCCGGCGCCCTCGCCGCGCCCCTAGGCTTCCGGTCGGACCAGCTCGCAGCAGAACCGCTCGTCGAGCACTCCCTGCTGCGGATGCGCAACAATGCCAGTAAAGTTGGTACCATCCTGCCGCAGCTCGGGAGGGAGCAAGGCCATGGTCTTGCAACGGGCGGAGGCGCCACCGCGAGCAATCAACTTTGACGGCGAGAACTACGTGCCTACCATAGCGCGGGTCGGGCCATACCGGCTCTTCTTCTACGCAGGCGACCGGGACGAGCCGCCTCACGTCCACGTTGAGCGCGACGATGCCTTGGCAAAACTCTGGCTCGATCCAGTGCGCTTGCAGCACGCCGCAGGGTTCCGGGCGGCCGAACTGCGCCAAATACAGCGTCTGGTCGCAGAGCAGCAGGCAGCGTTGCTGGAGGCCTGGCATGACTATTTCGACGGTTGAGATGGAGGTGCCCAATGCTGAGCGCATCTCGGTCAGCGATGACGCGCTGACCGTCGAGTTGAGCGACGGTCGGGTCCTCACGGCACCGCTGGCGTGGTTTCCGCGCCTAATGCACGCTACACCCGCCGAGCGGACTCATTGGCGGCTGATCGGGCGCGGGCAGGGCATTCACTGGGAAGATCTGGACGAAGACATCAGCGTCGAGGGACTGCTAGCTGGCCGACGGTCCGGCGAGAGCCAGGCGTCGTTGAAGAAGTGGTTGGCGCGACGGGGCCAGCCCGCCCGCGGGAGCCTGGGCTGAACCGGGGCCGTGCTTCGCTAACCGGCGCACGAGGCCGACGCAGGCGAGGAGGCCGCATGCCGGGCGTGGACCACTACACGGCGGACTCCGCCGCCGCCCGCGCGAACCGGGCGGTGTTGGAGGAGCATCTGCGCCGGGAGATCGCCGGCGACCTGGAGGGCACGCTGGCCACGATGGTGGACGAGCCTTACCTGATGCCAGGGACCGGGCTCGTGGCGCGCGGCCGCGAGTCCGTGGCGGCCGTCTACGCGACGCGCTTCCGCGACGTGCCGGACCAGCACTTCGAGGTCGTGCGCTCGATCGTCACCGACGACATGGCCGTCATCGAGGGCTACGTCAACGCGACGCCGCGCGGCACGTTTTTTGGGCTGCCCGCCCACGGCAAGCGCGTCCGGCTGCGGGCGACGGTGTGGATCGAGTTTGCCGACGGCAAGCTGGCCGGCGAGCGCGGCTACTACGACACGGCGGAGCTGCGCCGCCAGCTGGAGGAAGGCGCCCCGGACTGAGGCGGCCCGGATGCAGGTCGCCGGCGGCTCGCCGGGCAGGGTGCGCTCATCTGGTCTAGCCAAGCACGCGCGCCCAGCGGGGCCAGTTGCAGCGGTGCCGGTCGGGTGTGCCGGCTGACCGCGGATCGTCGCTAGGAGCGGTTATGCCTCTCGTGGTCAACGATTCACCGCTGCCCGCCATCGACGCGCACACGCATATCGGGCGTCGCCTGGGGCCGCTCGGCCACGGCGTGGCGAGCTTCCTGGGCGAGGACCTGGTGCGGGACCTGGACGAAGTCGGCCTCGACCGCGCCGTCGCCTTCCCCCTGGGGGCGCCCTACACGGACTACTCGGAATCCAATCGGATCATGGCCGAAGAGGTCGCGAAGTTCCCGGACCGCATCATCGGGTTCTGCCGGATCAATCCCAACTTCGGGCCAGAGGCCAGCGCGGCGGCCCTGGAGCACTGCCTGGGCACTCTAGGGTTACGCGGCATCAAGCTGCATCCGGAGATCGAGTTCTTCGATCCCAACGACGAGAGCCTGCTAGAGCCGGTCTACGAAGCTGCCCGCCGCTACGGCGTGCCCTTGATCTTCCATACCGGCATGTCCAGCAAGGCGGCGCCCGCGGTGATCGCCGAGCTGGCGGCCCGCTATCCGGACGTCCCAGTCATTCTGGGCCACATGGGCGTGTCGGAGTACGTCAAGCAAGCGGTGGCGATGGCGCGGCAGCACGAGAACGTCTACCTGGAGACGTCGGTGGTCGGCTGGATGCCGCTCATCCTCGAAGCCATCGGTCGGGTGGGGACGAGCAAGCTGCTCTACGGCTCGGACCATCCGTACAACCCGCTGCCGATGGAAGTAGAGAAGATGGCGAAGCACGTGGCGCGCGCGGCCGCGCTGACCGAGACGGACCTGCGCAACGTGTTTGCCGCGAACCTGCTCAGCCTGTTCCGCTCGGATACTCAGTCGGCGCCCCGCTGACCCGCGCCATGCCTCCTCCGGCCGATCCGGACGCCGCGCCGCCGGCTCTGCCTCACTTCGGCTCATCCCCGCGCACCCAAGCCTCCGGCCAGGCTAGCTCGCAGCAGAAGCACTCGCGGCACTCCGAGAGCGCGTACTCCAGCCAGGCCGCAATCTCGCCCGCGTCGGGCAGCGCGGCGTGTTCCCCGCCCCAGGCCGCCCACACTTCGCCGGTACGGCCGACGACGACAAGCGCGGGCAGCGGCAGGTCGAGCGCAGACGCCAGGCGCCCGGCGGGGTCGAGCAGTGTGGGGTAGGGCAGGTCCGGCGGGGCGGCCCGGCCCACGGCGAGCGCCTGCGCCCCGATCTCGCGGTAGCCGGGGTGGGCGACGGCTAGTTCAGCCAGCCGCGCCGCGCAGGCCGCACAGCCCGGCGCCTCGTGCAGGCACACCACCAGCGGCCCGCGCCCGCGGTAGTCCCACAACGGCGCGGGGCGGCCATCCGGGAACGCCAGCTCCAGGCTCGGCAACAGGCGCCCGGAGCTGGGGCCCAGTAGCTGCGGTGGCGAAGCAGGTTCCTTACTCACACGGTCCTCGCCGCGAGGATACGGCGCGCGGCTCGCGTCCCGATGCACAGCCTACGCCCCGGGGCCGGCTCTACGACGGCCGGCGGCAGGTTAGCTCGCGGCTGTGCTGCTCGGCCCAGACCCAGGGAGCGTCCGCCCGCAAGACCCGGTAGTGCGGCGGGGCGACTAGCTCCGTCCGCAAGCCATCCAGGTCGAAAGGCCCGCCTACCAGCTTTGACGCGTGTACGTGCGTGTACGGGACGGCCATGCGCGACAGCCAGACCTCCAGCTTCTCCCCGTGCTCGCGCTCCTTGACTCAACTTGCTGCAAGCACCCTACTCGACTTTACCAAAGATTGCCGGTAAAGCTGAGTGGTGCTACGATGGCGCGGGACCTTACCTCCGGCTGGCTGGCCGGAGCGCGCAGAGAGGAGCGCTACCATGCCCGAGCAGCACCAGCTACCCAGCGAGCAGGCGTTTAATGGCTTCGTGGGACGGCTCCGCGAGTTCCGTAGCACGCTGCCCCAGGAAGACCAGCGAATGCTGGACGCGATGGTCCAGGCGGCTTTCAAGACGGAGGAGCAGGGAGACGTCCAGGGCTACTGGTTCGCCGTGCAGCCGACCCCGTACGGGCCGGTCGCCGTCGGCGCGCCGGGCCCCGTGCCTGGCTTCTACGTGGCGCCCCCGCCTCCGCCTGTGTATGCTGTGAGCCCGTGGGGCGTTACCTACGTTCGCTACTGGTAGTAATTGAGGCATCGCGCAGGCCAGCAGGAGGTCGGCAGCAACCTGCCGACCTCCTACTATTGTCCCATCGGATGCCGCACGTACTACCCACGACGGGCGCCGTTTAGCGGCCGACCATCGGGTCGGGCACGGCGGCCGCTCTGAAGCGGTAGTCCGGGTCCGGATGACGCTTCGGCGCGACGCGGTTGCGCAGGACGCCCAGCCCCTCGACCTCGATCTCGACCACGTCGCCGGGCTGCAGGTAGCGGGCCTGCGGGTAGCGGCCGTGCAGCGCCTCGCCGACCGTGCCGCCGCCGACGGTGCCGCTGCCCAGCACGTCGCCGGGCACGATGCGGCTGTCGTGCGCGGCGCGCTCGATCAGCTGCCCCCAGGTGTGGTGCATCGTGCCTCCGTCGCCGTCCATCCACCGCTCGCCGTTCACTTGGAGGGTGCAGCGCACCGCCAGGCGGCCGTCCTTGAGGTACGGCGCTAGCTCGTCGGTCGTGACGACCAGCGGGCCGAGCGACGTGCAGAAGTCCTTGCCCTTCGCCGGGCCGAGGCCCACCTGGCTCTCATCGCGCTGAAGGTCGCGGGCGCTCCAGTCGCAGAGAACCGTGAAGCCGGCGACGTAGTCCAGCGCCTCGGCCTCGCGCACGTCGCGGCCCTCGCGGCCGATCACGGCGGCCAGCTCCAGCTCGTAGTCGAGCTGCTCGGCGGCCGACGGGTACACCATGTCGTCGTCGGGGCCGATGATGCAGAGTGGGTTGGAGAAGTAGAAGATCGGCAGGCGATACCACGCCTCAGGGAGCCGCTCGCCGCGCAGGCGGCGCCAGTGGGCGGCGTGGGCCTCGTAATCGAAGAAGTCGCGGACGGTGGGCGGCTGGAGCACCGGCGCGCGCAGCCGCGCGCTCGCCAGCGGCACGCTGGGAGCGGTCTGCCCCGCCGCCAGCGCGGCGCGCACGCGGTCGAGCGCGTCGGCGCTCAGCTCCAGCACCGCGCGCACGTCGCGCAGCGTGGCATCGCCGCCGAGCAGCGCCGTCACGTCGAGCACGCGGTCGTCCACCAGGACCCCCGCGCGTGGCCCCGTCCCCACGTCGTAGGTCAGCAGTCTCATGGCCCCTCCTCCGCGGCGCTACGGCAGGCGTCCCAGCCGCCCGAGCGCATAGTCGGTGTACGACGGATCGAGCACCTGCCGCACGTCCACGGGCTGCTGCACCGCACCCGTCTGCACGTAGTAGTCTTGTAGCTCGCTCAGCGGCCGCTCGGGCATGCCACCGTTCGGGTCCACCGGCGAGGTCAGCAGCCGCCCGTACAGGTTCGGATCCTTGATCGGCGTGTACTTGATGAGAATCTGCACGATGTCGTCGCGGCCACCGTCGTTCTGCTGGACGGCGCGGTAGTAGTCGCGGATACCGCGCAGGCGGGCAGTGACGAACCGCCGCGCCGCCTCGGGCTGCTTGTCGGCGAAGACGGGGCTGATCGTCAGGACGTTGCCCACCATGCCCGGGTACAGGTCGCCGGTCGGGGCCGCTTCCACGCCGGCGCCCTGGCGCTCGGCGATGGTGATGAACGGCTCGGCCAGGAACGCCGCGTCCAGGCCGCGGTTGGCCAGCGCGGGCACCAAGTCGGCGAACGGCAGGTTCGTGATCTGCACGTCCGGCAACGTTAGCCCGCCCTTCGCCAGCCAGCGCTCAAGGAAGAGCATCGGCGTGGCCGACGCCGGAGGCACGCCGATGGTGCGGCCCTTGAGGTCCTTGGGTGCCTGGTACTGCCCGCTGTCCAGCAGGTCTTTCCGCACGACGAAGGCGCTGGAATGGTCGTTCTCGCCGATGACGATGTTGTAGGCGACGATCTTCGCGCCGACCCCGCGCAATACCGCGTTGAAGACGCTAGGGTCCGAGCCGCCGTTGCTGAAGTCCAGCTCGCCCGTCACGAGTAGGGGAATCTGGTCGGTGCGCGCGGGGATCAGGTCGACGTCGAGGCCTTCCTCGGCGAAGTAGCCGCGTTCGAGGGCGATGAAGATGCCGCGCTCGGCGACGGTGCCCTGCGAGCCAACCTTGACGGCCACGGGCGGGCTGAGTGGCGGAGGGGCCGCCTGGGCGGCGCCGGCGCCCGGCGCGGCGGTGGCAGTGACGCTCGCGATGGGTGCGGCCGTCGGCGAGGTTGGCGCGGTCGCGGCGGTCGGCGGCGCCGCGCCAGTGGAGGTGCCCGGCAGCGGCGCGGCCGGGTGGCCGGGACCGGCCGCCGGCCCGCCCGCGCCCGACGGGGCGCACGCCGCGAGCGCGATCATTAGAGCGAGCGCCCGGGCTATAAACCGCCAGGCGTGGGGAGCAAGCATGCGGGCCTCCCGTGTCATTGCCGGCCGCCACTACCGCGCGGCGTACCCCAGTGTACGAGCGGGTGCCCGCTCGGCGCACGCCCGCCGAGGGAGGCGGCCGACGCTACAGGGGCCCGCGGCGACGCCGGTGCCGGGGCAATCGGCCGCCGCCGCGGGCCACGTCGTCTCCTACGAGGCCGTCGACTCCAGCACGCGCAGGGCGGACTCCACCGCGGTGGGGACGGGGCGGCGCTCGCGCAGGACCCAGGGGAGGCCGCGCAGCGCCTCGACAATGGCGGGCCGCAGCCGAGGGTTCCGGACGCCCAGCCTCGCGAGCTGGGCCGTGCGGCGGGCGGCGCTGATGCTCGGCCGGCGCAGCCAGGTCGTCCAGAGAGTGTTGCGGGTGACGATGCGCTCTCGGCCCTGGCGATCGCGCACCGGCGAGGGGTAATGGTACGCCACCACGTCGTCCACGTACGCCAGCGCCCAGCCGGCCGCCGCGAGGTCGATGGCGAGCAACTGCTCCTCGCCGCCGATGCCGAAGCGGGCGTGGAACCCGCCGGCGGCGAGAAAGGCCGACCGCCGGACGACCGCGCCGCAGGCGACGAACCCTAGCACGGGCCGACCGGGCAGGCCGTCGCGGGCCGCGAGGGGGCTGGCGGCCATCTGCAGGCACGCCGGCTCGATCCGCTCCTCTGCCCCGAGGAGAATGCGCGCGGCGACCAGCGCCAGGGGCGGGTGGGCGTCGAGCACCTCCAGCGCCCGCGCGAGCGCGCCCGGCGCCCACCACGAGTCGTCGTCGCTGAAGGCGACGTAGGGCATGTCGACCCGGCACGTGCCGACGGTGCGCGCGGCGGCGCCCAGATTTCGCGTCAGCGCCACCACGTCCACGTCGGGATAGCGCCCGCGGACGGCCGCCGCCGTGCCGTCCGTCGAGGCGTTGTCGACGACGACGACGCGCGGGCGCTCCGGCAGCGCGCGCAGGTGCGCCAGGGTGGCGCACAGCGAGTCGCGGCGGTTGCGGGTGACGACGACTACCGCGACTCGGCCGGCGGCCCCCGGGTACGGCACGGTCACTCCCTCTCGGCTTGTCCCGCGGCGATGCCGCGGAAGTGGGTGGGCCCGCCCTCCGTCGCGGCACCCGCCTCTGCACAATCTGCGCCACTCGGTCCCCGGAGACGCCGCAGCGCAGGCAGGCCAATCCTAAAATAGCATCAGCAGCGAGCGGCGCTTCACGCCTGCCGCCGCGCGTCCACAGCCAGGTAGCGCGGGCCGGGCGCGAGTGCTATCCTCTGGCCGACGGCACGTCAAGCGCGGCGGCGCGCGGCGGGCGAAATGCGGCACAAGGGGATGACGATGCGGTTTGGTGCTCACTATTTGCCGACCTACGTTCCGGAGCTCGACGGCCCCGAGCCCGAGTTCTATCGGCGCATGTTCGAGCAGACCGAGCTATTGGACGCGCTCGGCTACCGCGACGTCTGGGTGACTGAGCACCACTTCCACGAGTACGGCGGCACCATTCCCCATCCCCCCACCTTCCTGGCCGCCGTGGCGCGCGGCACTCGCCAGATCCACCTGGGCGTCGCCATCAGCGTGCTGCCGCTGCACAACCCGCTGCAAGTCGCCGAGGACTACGCGATGCTCGACGTGATCTCGGGCGGGCGGCTGGAGTTCGGCGTCGGGCGCGGGTCCACGCCGGCCGAGTTCGGCGACTTCCGCATCGACCCCGCCGACAGCCCCGTCCGCATGCGCGAGGCGATGCAAATCATTCAGAGCGCCTGGGACGACGGCGTGGTGAACTTCCACGGCCAGCTCTTCGCCTACGAGAACGTGCACGTGCTGCCGCGGCCGGTGCAGCGGCCCCACCCGCCCATTTGGGTGGGCGCCTCGCGCAGCGACGACACTTACCGCTGGGCGGGCGAGCACGGTTACCACCTGATGACGCTGCCGTACATGTACGAGCCGGCGGTGCTGCAGCACTCGATCGGCGTCTACCGCGAGGCACTGGCCGCGGCGGGCTACGATCCGGCCAGCCGCGAGATCCTGGGCAAGTTCCATATCTACGTCGCGGACAGCAACGAGGCGGCGCAGCGCGAGGCCGCGTCCTACTACGAGCGCTACAGCGCCGTCGCCGCGGCGCGCACGCCCCGCTCCACGGTCGAGGTCATCCCCCGCCAGAACCAGGCGCGCGCCCGCCACGACTTCGCCGCGGAAGTGGCGACCGGCAACATCATCGCCGGCGACCCGGCCCGCTGCATCGAGATCATCCGCTATTGGCAGGAGACAGCCAGCCTGACGACGATCTCGGGCACCTTCTACTTCGGGGGCATGCCGCAGGAGATGGCGCTGGCGAACATCCGGCGCTTCGCCGAGACGGTGATGCCCGCCTTCCGCGAGGCGCCGGCCCCGGCCGGCGCTGCCCGGGCGGCAGCGCCCTAACGCGCCGCCGTTTGCCCGGCACGGGCTTCTCGCCGCGATCTGCCGCCCTGCTCGGCGCCGCCGCCCCGGCCATACGTCGCATTGTTCACGCGTCAGCGCAAGGTCCGCCGGGCGGCAGGGGATGAACTCCTACTCCACGCAATCGGCGCGGCTTTGTCCCACGTGAGACGAGCGACTGCACGCCGGGCGGCTTCACGGGCGCCAGCCACCGAGGCCGGGCGGCCGAGACGGCCGCGCTCCGGGGGTCGGCGGTCGAGTCGTCCGGCCGCTTGGAGGCTGGGCTGGCACGGCCCGTGCTCCCCGTTGGGGAGAAGGCGAACGCCAGCGTGGCTCTCGACATCCAGCCGGCCCTGCGGGCCGCCCTGGTGGCGTGCGCCAGGGACGGGCGCCTCGCGTCGAGCACCTGCCAGGAGGGCGCGGGGCGAGAGAGCCGCGGTGGCGAGCTACGGGAGCAGGCGCGTCGTGGGAAAGCGGGGTGGATTGTGCCGAGCAAGCAGGCGAGTGATGGGCATAGGCAGCCGATCCGCGTCGCGGGGCTGGGCGGGTCGCTGGCCGCGGGGTCGGCCAGCCTGGCCGCTCTCCGGGTGGCGCTCGACGGGGCGGCGAGCGCCGGTGCCGCGACGACGCTGCTCGACCTGCGGCGCCTGAACCTGCCATTCTACCTGCCCGGCACGACTGACGTGCCGCCGGCCGCGCGCGAACTGGCCGAGGCGGTCCATGCGGCCCAGGGGCTGCTGTGGGCCAGCCCGATGTACCACGGCACGGTGAGCGGCGCCTTCAAGAACGCGGTCGATTGGCTGCAGCTGCTGGCCGACCGCGATCCGCCGTTCCTGACGGACAAGGTGGTGGGACTGATCAGCACCGCGGGCGGCGTGCAGGGCTTGCAGGCGGTGAACACCATGGAGTTCGTCGTGCGCGCGCTGCGCGGCTGGGCAGTGCCGCTCGTCCTGCCGATCCCCTACGCCTCGCAAGCGTTCGACGAGGCGGGCGCGCCCCGCGACGCGCGGGTGGGCGACCAGCTCCGCGCCCTGGGCGCGGAGGTCGTGCGCGCTGCCCGCCAGATGTCGGCGGATGGCCGCTGCGACTACTCGCTCCCCGCCGCGGCCGCGGCCCGCTAACGACCGCCTGCGCTCGTCGGACGAGTGCAGGCGGGGCTCGCGGCCTTAGCTGGTTTCCCCAGCTAGTGGATAAGCCCGCCTGTCGGCTCGGGCCGGATGCTCAGTGGAGCAGCTCGTTCGCCAGGTCGCCGGCGCGCTTGCGCATCGGCATGAACTCCTCGCTCAGCGACACGATGGCCTGGGCCGCTTGCTCGGGCGTCGCCACGCTGTCGGGATCGCCGGGGGGCACGTCCAGGCGCCGGCTGTTCTCCTGGATAGCGTGCGACAGGCGCTGCTGCACGTCCCGCGTGAGCAGCCAGTTGATGAACACCTTGGCCGCATTGGGGTGGGGCGCCCGCGTCAGTAGCTGGATACCGGCCGAGCCGCTGCTGATCGTCGGGACGCTGCGGGGCACGGGGCGCACGTTCGTCTTCACCCCCTGCTGCTCGAACAGGAGGAGATCGTAGGTCCGCACGCCGATGCCGATCGGGTAGCGCCCGCGGATCACCCACTCGGTCAACTGGCGGGTATCGCCGGTCACGACGATGTCCTGCTTGGTCAACAGGTCGCGGACGAAGTCCTCGCCATACACGGCGAGGAACACCGCGAGCTGGCCCTGCCCGGAGCCGCCGCCGCGTGGCTCCTGGATAGTGATTTTGCCTTTCCACTCGGGATTGACGAGGTCGTCGGGCGAGTCGACGGCGGGCTCGGGGACGGCGTCGCGATTGACGAACGCCGGGTAGTTCAGCTGGGCGTCGAAGGCGGGGATGTAGCGCCGCGCCTTGTCGGCAAACAGCGCGTCGAGCCCGCCCAGCCACTTGCTGTCGTCCACGACCTCCGGCAACACCAGCAGCGGCCGCACCGGCTCCAGCAGCCCGGTCGCCATGCTCTCGTAGACGACCGGGTCCGGCCCGCCGATGCGCAGGTCCCAGAGGTATTGGCCCGCCTTG
Source organism: Pseudomonadota bacterium (assembly GCA_021325365.1). Next base: position 14,811 of record JAJPHF010000005.1, on the reverse strand, counting down.
CGCTCTTGCTCCAGCCGCGGCCAGAAGGTCCGCGAGTTCATGGCCGTCACTTCGGCCTTGATGCCGGGGTAGTCCTGCTCGAACGTCACGAGGACGTTGCGCCACAGCTCGCTGCTGGGGCCCGAGACGACGACCGTGCCCTCGGCGCGCGCGGCGGCGACGGTGGCGTCCCAGTCGGCGCGGCCGGGCCAATCGGCCAGCGCCGCGCCGCCGCTGCCCGCGGTCGCGCCGCCGCTTGCCGGGGTCGAGCCTGCCGGCGCGGCCAGCCCGCACGCGGCCAGCACTAGGGCGGCGGCCAGCAGCACGCCGGGCCTGCTGCCCCAGGCCCATCCCCGCCGCGAACGCATCCCGAGCGCTGCCACTCCCTATCCCCCAGCCCCTATTCCCTATCCTCGGCCGCTACGGCTGGCGGCCGAGGAAGGCGGCCAGCCGGTCCTGGACCGGCGCGTCGGCGGCACAGGGCACCTCGGGGCCGTAGGGCTTGCCGGGGCCGCGGCGGTCGGGAGTGACGGGCTGCCGCGCGTTCTCCGGCGCCGACGAGAGCCCAGCGCAGTTCATGATAGTCGAGGTGCAAGCCGCCCGCACGGCGCGTGGTGGCGGCGGCCAGGCGCGGGAAGCGACCGAGCGTGGCCGCCGCGTGTGGCCGCCAGGTATGATGGCGGCGCGGCGGCGTGCGCCCGGCGGCACGGCCAGCTGGTCGGGGCGAGCGCGCGATGGAGTGAACAGGTGCCGGAGATGAGCAGGCCACGGTTCGGGGTGGAGCTGCACGAGTACCTGGATGCGCCCACCGTGCTCCAGGAGGCGCGGCAGGCGGAGGCGCTCGGCTACGACGCGGTGTGGCTGGCCGACTCGCAGCTCATCTGGCGCGAGCTGTACGTCCTGCTCGGTGCCGTCGCGGCGACGACCCGGCGGGTGGCGCTCGGCACTGGCGTGACGAACCCCGTCACGCGTCACCCCGCCGTCACGGCCGGCGCCATCACCACCGTGCAGGAGCTGTCGCGCGGCCGGGCGCTTCTCGGCATCGGCCTGGGCAATACGTCGCTCGCGACGCTGGGTCGCCCCCCCGCCACGCGCGCCGCTCTCGCGCGCTACGTCGCGACCGTGCGCGCGCTCTGCGCCGGCGAGCCGGTGGGGGGCACGGGCGGCGACTTGCGGCTAGCGTTCGGGGCGCCCGAGCGCTGCCCGCCGGTGGTCATCGCCGGGTCAGGGCCGCGGATCCTCACGCTGGCTGGCGAGATCGGCGACGGGGTGATCATCGCCGGCCGGGGCCGCGCGGGACCGCCGCTCGCGGCGATGCTACGGCAGGTGCGGGCCGGCCGGCAGGCGAGCGGGCGGCCCGCACGGCCGTTCACGACCTACCTGGGCGTGGCCGTGGCCGTCCACGCCGACCGCGCGACCGCGATCGCCGCCGTGCGGCCGCACGTGGTCGGCTCGGCGCTGCGCCGGCCGCTGTGGGAGCTGAGCCCGGCCGCGCGGGCGGCCAGCGAGCGGGTGCAGGCCGTCTACAGCCCCTACGACCACATGAGCCCGACCGACAAGTACGCCGCGCTAGTCCCCGACGAGGTAGTCACGGAGTTTGCGATTGCCGGCACGCCCGCCGACTGCCGCGCGCAGGCGCGGGGGCTGTTCGCCGCGGGCATCGACGAGATTACCATTCGCCCCTACGCCGTGGACGGCGCGCCCCGCGGCGCCACCACCGAGGCCTTCGCCCGCGAGGTGATGGCGCCCCTGCGCGGTTGACTTCATCCTGTGCCGAACTCCATCGGATCTCCATATTCCGCGCGCCATTCTGGCACGTTGCCTGCGCCCTTTCTTTCGTGGGGAGATGATTGGGTGTGGGAGCCACGGCATCGCACCTAATCGCCATAACAGGCAGCCATCTCCGCAACGAGAGAGGAGGCAAGCACATGGGATTCACCCGGTTCTCCGTCGTATCGGCGGTTCTGGCGCTGCTGCTCGGAGGCGGGACGGTGGCCACAGCCTTGGCCGCACCGACAGACCAGGTACCGGGCTGGACCGTCGTCGAGCAGCCGCAGTGGAGCCCCGGCACGCCGTGGTATAGCCGTACGGTGGTGGTGCAGCCGACCACGACCGTCGTGCAGAACGTGCCCGTGAGCGTGCCCGCCGCGGTGCCGGTCACCGTGCTGGCGCCGTCGGGCGTGCCCGAGACGTTCGCCGAGCCCACCTTCGTGACCACCTTCCAGCAGCAGGTCGTGCCGGCGCTGGCAACCGTGCTGCCCGCGGATACCCTCGCCAGCGGCGTCGAGGTGATGCAGGTGCAGCCGAACGTGGACGTGCTGGTAGGCCAGCAGTTCTACTGCCCGCCCAGCAACGCGGCGAGCTGCCAGGCGCTCGCGGCCCAGCTTGCCGCGACCACGCCGGGCTTCACGACGATGTCGCTGACCGGTCCGCTCGGCCCGGGCGTCTACGTGGCCTACGAGGCGTAACGCTCGTCCTCCCCACTGTCGCGGGGCGCGGTGGCTTCCCTCAGGCTGCTGGGGAGGCTCCCGCGCCCTGCTCGTGTGCCGCTCCCTGCTGGCGCGGCGCATCTGGCACGCGCCGTGCGTTGTGCGACAACGGACGGCGCGGCTGGCCGCACGGCGTGCCAGTCTACCGTCGCGGAGGTGTTGTCATGGCATTGCGCCGATATCTGGCCGTGATCGGACTGGCGGGCGCGCTAGGCACTGCCGCGCCGCTAGCGCACGCGGCCCCCATGTCGCAGCAGCCGGTCGTACCCGCAGGGCCGCAGGCGGCCGGCGCGGCCGTCTCGCCCGCGCTCGAGGCGGCGCTGCTCCAGGGCCTCCAGCAAGTGTTTCCCGCGGAGCTATTCCAGCAGGTCCGGCCACGGTTCCTGCCGCTGCAGAACAACCTTTACCTGGTGAGCCACCCCGCGCTGTTCTGGCGTGTGGAGCAGGAGCCGGCCGCCAAGGCCCTCGCCGCGCGCCTCGCCAGCCTGTCGCCCGGCTGGGGCACGACCCTCTCCAACGGCCCGCAGGGCTACGGCGTCTACCTGACCTACCGCCCGAACCGCTAGCGCCAGCCGCTCCGTGGGGAGCCGCACCGCCGCGTGGATAGCTTCGCCCGCCGACCGCCGTGTATGATTGCGGCGCACTGAGAGCACGCGGCCGGGAGGCGCAGCGGGCTGGCCCGAGTGGGGCGGCACGATGCGCCGGGCAGGCGAGGAGGCGGCGATGGCGTTCGCGGTGGTGGGGCAGCCGATTGTTCGCGACGAGGGGCCGGCGAAGGTCACAGGCGCGGCGCGCTATACGGCGGACGTGCCGCTGCGCGGCGCGCTGTGGGCGAAGTGCCTGCGCAGCCCCTACCCGCACGCGCGCATCGTGCGCATCGACACGAGCCGCGCCCAGCGGCTGGCGGGCGTGCGTGCCGTGCTCGTCGGCACCGACTTCCCCGCCAGCCTGATGGGGCGGCGCCTGAAGGACCAGCCGATCGTGGCTCGCGACCGCGTGCGCTTCGTCGGCGAGCGCGTGGCCGCCGTGGCCGCGATCGATCTGGACACCGCCGAGGAGGCGCTACAGCTCATCGACGTGGAGTACGAGGAGCTGCCGGCGGTGCTGGACGTGTGGGCCGCAATGGAGCCCGACGCGCCGATCTTGCACCCCGACCTGCTGAGCTACGAGGGGCTGTACGGCAAGCCGACCATCCCGAACGTTCACTCACACATGTTCGTCGAGCGCGGCGACCTGGAGCAGGGCTTCGCCCAGAGCGACCTGATCTTCGAGCATACGTTCACCACGCCGGCGCAGCACCAGGGGTATCTCGAGCCGTACTCGGTGCTGGTGGGCATCGACGCGAGCGGGCGGCCCGACGTGTGGATGTCGAACAAGGGGCCGTTCAACCTGCGCGCCCACCTGGCGGCGGCGCTCGACATGCCCGAGGACTGGGTGCGCTGCAACCCGGCGAACATCGGGGGCGAGTTCGGCGGCAAGGGATCGCCGATGGATGCGCCGGTAGCCTACCAGCTTGCCCGCCGCACGGGGCGCCCTGTCCGCATCGTCATGACCTACACCGAGGAGCTGATCGCCGGCAACCCGCGCCACCCGGCCACCATTCGGCTGAAGACCGGCGTGAAACGCGACGGCACCCTCGTGGCGCGCGACTCGCTGGCGCTGTGGAACTCGGGCGCCTACGGCGGCCACAAGCCGGTGCCCACGGTGCACATCCTGGGCGGCCTGGAGGCCGCGGGCAGCTACCGCATACCCAACCTGCGCATGGACAGCCGCTGCGTCTATACCAACCAGATCCCGGGCGGGTTCATGCGCTCGCCGGGGCAGCCGCAGATGGCGTTCGCCTTCGAGTCGCAGATGGACATCATGGCCCACGAGCTGGGGCTCAGCCCAGCCGAGATGCGGCTGCGCAACGTGATCCACGACGGCGACACCTCGGGCCGGGGCCACAAGTACCGCAACGTGCAGGGCGAGCAGACGATCCGCGCGGCGGTGGCGGCCGGCGGCCTGGACGAGCCGAAGCCCCCGCCCGCGGCGCCGCAGGGGCTCGTCGGGCGCGGGATGGCGCTGGTGGACCGCGGCATCGGCGGCGGCGAGACGGGCGTGGTGCTGCGGCTGCGGCCGGAGGGCAGCGTGGAGATCCGCTACGGCGTGCCTGACCAGGGCGTGGGCATGGCGACAATGCTGCGCCAGGTGGTGGCCGAGGCGCTGGGCCTGTCCATCGAGCAGGTGACGGCCGTGCCGTCGGACACCGACACGGTGCCCTACGACGCGGGCGCGGGCGCGAGCCGCCACACCTACATCGCGGGGCGCGCGGGGCTGAACGCGGCCGAGGAGCTAGCGGGGCGGCTGCGCGCGGCCGCGGCGGCGCTGCTCGACGCGGCGCCAGATGCGGTGCGCCGCGAGGGCGACGCCTTCCGCGCCGATGGGCGGGCGGTGCCGTTCGCGGCGGCGGCCGAGCGCGCGGCGCGCGAGGCGGGCGGCACGCTGGAGGTCAAGGCCGAGGTGAACATGCCCTACCCCGACCAGACCTGCTTCACGGCGCAGGTGGCCGAGGTGGATGTCGATCCCGAGACAGGCCAGGTGAAACTGCGCAAGCTGGTCGCGGTCCACGACGTGGGCACGGTGATCAACCCGTTAACGCACCAGGGGCAGATCGACGGCGGCGTGATGCAGGGCGTCGGCCAGGCGCTGATCGAGGAGATGGTGATCGAGGACGGCCGCGTGACGACGGCGAACCTGGGCGAGTACAAGCTGCCGACGATCGCCGACGTGCCGCCGCTGGAGACGGTACTGGTGGAGGCGGGCAGCGGGCCGGGGCCGTACGAGTCGAAGGCGATCGGCGAGGCGAGCCTGCTGCCGACGCCCGCCGCGGTGGCGAACGCCGTCTTCGACGCCTGCGGCGTGCGCCTGTTCAGCCTGCCCGTGACCGCCGAGAAGGTCTGGCGTGCGCTGCGGGAGCGCGAGGCGAGCCCACCCGGCCGCTGACGCACGGAGTGCGGGGGCGACCGCCGTATACTGCTGAGTGTGCCTTTGACACGGCGACCGACGGGAGACCTAACGATGTCGCGTGAACTGACAATCACCCTGGCAGACGACGTCTATGAGGGACTGCAGGAGCGTGTCGGCGCTGAGCAGATCAGCAGCTTCATCGAGCGGCTCGTGCGACCCTATGTCATCACGGAGGAGCAGCTTGAGGCTGGATACCGCGAGATGGCCGCTGATAGTGAGTACGAGCGCGAGGCCCTGGAGTGGATCGAGGATGCGCCTGACGAGGCGTTGGATTGATCCGGGGCGAGGTCTACTGGGTGGACTTCGAGCCGGCACGCGGCGGAGAAATCCGCAAGCAGCGGCCCGCGATCATTGTCAGCAATGACGTGTCCAATCGACTGCTAAACCGTATGCAGGTGGTGCCTCTCACATCCGTCACCCGGCGGGTCTATCCATCGGATGCACTGATAAAGCTCAACGGGGTCCCGCATAAGGCCATGGCAAACCAGATCCGGACAGTCGCCAAGGAGCGACTACATGGACGGATAGAGATGCTGGGACGCTACGATCTATTTGCCGTCGAAGATGCTATCCGTGTTCAACTCGGGCTGCGCTGATCCTCAGCTCGGAGTCCACGCCAGGGGTATTAGATGGACATAGCGTCCAGCGCCGAGGCGCCCGCAGAGACCTCGCCGGTGGAGATCTTCAGCATCGGCACCGAGCTGCTGATCGGCCGTATTCAGGACACGAATAGCTTCTGGCTCGCCCAGCAGGCATCGGAGCTGGGCGCCGAGATCGGGCGCATCACGATCGTCGGCGACGACCGCGCCGTGATCGTGGCCGCGCTGCGCGACGCCGTCGCGCGGGGCGCGCGCACGGTGCTCACCACGGGCGGGCTGGGCCCAACGCCCGACGACCTGACGGTGGAGTGCGTGGCCGAGCTGTTGGGCGTGGGCACGAGCGTCTACCGGCCGGCGCTGGAAGACTTCATGCGGCGGCGGCTGATCTCGGAGGACGAGATCACGCCCGCGCTGTACCGCATGGCGACCGTGCCCGATGGCGCCGAGGTGCTGCTGAACCCGGCGGGCTGGGCGCCCTGCATGCGCCTGCGCCACGGCGCGACGACGTTCTTCCTCATGCCCGGCCCGCCGAAGGAGATGCAGGCGGTGTTCGACCGCTACCTGCGCGACTACTTCGGTCACGCGGGGCAGAGCCTGGCGCGGCGGGTGTACGTCAACATGCACGAGGGCGAGGTGGCGCCCTACGCGCGGCAGGTGATGGACGCGGTACCCGGCACCTACATCAAGGGCTACATCGCGCTCAGCAACCAGCAGCGGCTGCCGCTCGACGTGGTGGTGCGCGGCGCCGACGCGACCGCCGCCCAGCGCAACCTGGAGCGCGCCGTCGCCCTGCTGACCGAGCTAGTGGTCGGCGCCGGGCGGCAGGTGACGGGGTAGCCAAGGGCCGCGGGCAGGCGCTAGCCACCGGGGCGGCATATAGATGGGGACGCACCAATGGCGCGGTGTCCGCCCGCCCGGCCGCCCGCCTACGGCTCGACCACGAGATCGAAGCTGTTCGACGTGCCCAGGCTATTTCGGAGCGTAATGACCTGCCGTACCGGGTAGGCCAGGAACTCCCGCGGCACGCGCGCTAGCAGCGTGTGATCGTCCACGTACTCGGTCGCGAGCATGACCGAGCTGAGGACCACCGCCGTGTCGGGCGTGATCTGCTCGCCCGTGACGCGAAGGACCGAGGTTCCGTCTGCCTGGGCGTCGAACGGCGTGTCCACCCGCGCGGTTCCCGGCTCGATGCCCTTCAAGACGGGGCGCCCCGTCGTGTTCTCGGTCACCATGAATGGCAGCGCGTCGGAGGTGCCCAGCAGGTTCCGCAGCTTGACCGTGTGGGTGCCTGGCTGGCTCAAGACCTCCAGCGGCACCAGCGCCAGCAGGTGCTGGTCGTTCTCGTACTGGGTCTCCAGCGGCACGTCGTCGAACAGGACGGCGGTGTCCGGCGTGGCGTCCTGGCTCTCCACGGCTAGCAGCGAGCGGCCATCCGGCTGGCCGTGGAAGGGCGCGGCGACGATCGTGTCGGCGGGGTCCAGCGCCCGGGCCACTGGCACGGTCCGGGGGCTCACGACAAACGGTAGGGGGCTCGACGTCGCCACGGCGTTCTGCAGCGTCACCGCGTGCTGTCCCGGCGACGCCAGTAGCTCTCCCGGCACAGTGGCGGTCAAGTGTTGAGGGCCCTGGTAAGTGGTCGGCAGCTTGACTCCGTCGAGCAGGGCAACGGTGGCCGGCGTGGCGTCCTCGGCGTCAATCTCCAGCAGGGAACTGCCCTCGGGCTGCGTGTTGAAGGGAGTGCCGACCAGGGTCCATGTTGGCTCGATCTGACGCAAGACCGGTGGGACTGGCGGCCAGGTCAGCGCCTCGGAGCGCCGCAAGTAATCGACGAGGTAGACTTCCCGCCGTGGCTCGGACGACTGGGTCACTTCGGGCGCCACCGATAGAAGCTGAGTCCCTGGAGGAATCCAGCGCGTCGGCAACTCCTGGCCGTCGAGGACGATCGCAGTGCGCGGTGTCAAGTTCTTGCCAGTTACCAGGATGCCGTCGGTCCCATACGGCTGCAGTTGATCCAGAACCAGCGGGGGGAGCGTGCGCTGCGGCCGCGGCGGCTCGACCGTGTAGCCCGGGAAGACGACCTCCTCGATCCCCACCTGATTCGCCGGTGCCCAGAGGTAGCCCTGGCGGTGGATGACGAGCTTGACCCCGGTCGTCGGCCGCGGCTCCCAGCGGGCGGCAATCACGGGAGACGGGTCGAGCCCGTCACCGATCCACACCGTGTGCCACGCGCCGCTCTCGTCGGCCACCTGCACCTCAAGGGCGCTGATCCGACTCACTCTCGCACTCTCGGGCTGCACCACCTGCACGCTGCCCAGCGACGCCGGCGCGGTGAACTGGACCGCCAGGAAATGCGGCCCGGGCGTGTCGGCCGAGAGCCAAATGGTGGAATCGGGCGAGCGGCTCTGGTCGAACACGTTCACCGGCTCGGTGCTCGGGCTTTCCATCGAGTCGGCGGTGACCGCGTCGACGCGCAACGGTTGGCCATTCATGGCCGCAAGCAGCTCACCCGCTTCCAGAAGACGCACGTCCCGCAGGTCCGGGTCACTGGGGAAGTCATGGTAGAAGAATGCCTCGGTCTCGGCTCTTACGGTTTGGGTGGCAAAAAGGGACGGCCACGCCGCTACCGCCGCGGTGGATTCCAGGTACGGCCGCATCGAGGGATGATTGCTCACGAACTCTTGCGGAAAGTAACTGAGCAGCCAAGCATCGACGGGCAGACGTGCGATGTCCTCGGGCCTGGATAGCCGGCTGTCCAGACCCACCCAGCTAAGCCATTCCGGCTGATGCCCGCTGTTGTGCGCGGCGGCGGCAGTGATCGCGCGGCCAAGCCCCTGATGGCCGTCAAACACGGCCCGAGCCTGGCCCCACTGCGTGGCGCCAAGGACCACGACCAAGGCCCCCAGCGCGACGACCGGCAAGCCGCGCGGACGCGCCAGCCGCCGGGCGAGCCCGACTAGCGCCGCGCCGGCAAACAGAAAGAGGAACGGCTGGAGCACGGAGGTCTGGCGGAAGAAGGGCTCCGAGCCGGATAGTCCCAGGTAGACGAGCGCGAGCAAGACCGTCACGCTGATCGCCAACCGCCCGATCTGGCCCGTGTCGTGAGATCGTGTGGAGACTAGATAAGCTACCCAGCCGACCCCGACGGCGACGAGCAGGAGCGGGCCCATCTGACTCCGGAACCACTCGGCCCACAGGGCGAGATTGCCCGTCATGGAGAAGAATTGCGATTCGTGGAATGCCCGGAGGTTCAGCAGGGTCATGAGGGGGCCGTTGGCACGGGGAATGCCCACTATCCAATAGCTGACGGCCTCAAGGACGCCTTGAAGCCAGACACAGCCGATAGCCAAGCTGGCGACGCCCAGCCACGAACGCGCCCTGCTTCGATTACGCCACAGATAGACGGCTGCGTAGACCACGGCCAATGGCGCGACCAGATACAGTGCCGTGTAATGAATGGATTGTGCGACCCAGAACAGCGAGCCGGCGACAAAGAATGTCCCACCGAGTGCCTGGGCCGATCGCGATCGGCCATCGTCGACACGGAGGAGCAGCCAAAGGCCGGCCAGAGCGAAAGGAAGGCCGAGCAGTCGCGACTCGGGCTGGGGGCTCCACAGCACGACGCTGGGCGACGAGGCAAAGAGCAAGAGCGAGAGCAACGCCACGACGCGGTTACGCACCAGCGCGGTCGCCACCCACGCCCATACGCCGAGCAGGAGCGCGTGCAGGCAAACCGTGTACAGCAGGAAGAAGCGGAATTGCCCGGTGTGCTCGCCGAACAGCGGCATAACGTAAGAGGGCAGGCTGATCCCGGACTTCAGCGGCAGATACGATATCAGAAAGAAATACGGCTGCAGGATGTTGTGCTCGTAGCGAAAGGCCTTTGTCCAGTCGGCAATGGTCGCCATCGTCTTGCTGTAGACTAGCTGATCATCCATGATCCAGCCGTATACGTACTCAAAGTGCGAGAGCCAGAGTACCAAGTATGCCACCAGGATCGTCGCGGCCAGAAGCCAGTAGCCGCGCCGGGAGAGCTGCAGGCCCAGGGGTGGCCGCGCCCGCGGTCCGACGAGGCCGGCTCTCTGGACCTCCCTGGCACAGTCCAACTGCTCGAGCACGGACGACGACATGGCCAGCTCCTGTGGCGGTGGGGCTCCCGTGCGGGTCGCGTCTCCGCGGCAACCCCGGGCCGGATACTTAGCGCGTGGGGAGTGCATCGGGGGGCAGCGGATACTGCTGCTCCAGGCGGTCGAAGAAGCCCTCTTTCTCGAGCTGGTCGAGGATGCTGAGGTCCACGAAGCGGCTGTAGGGCTCGTTGGCGGTGCCCGGGATCTCCTCGTCGACGGCTTCCTGGACCGCATGGACATCCGTCGGGTCGGGGCGGCCGCGAGGGCTCCAGCCGCGCAGCGACGACACGTAGGCCGCGTTCAGCGCCTCGGGATCGTCCAGCTTGATGTACTTCCGCTGCACCTCGTCGAACCGCTGACGGTCCGAGCGGATCAGGTAGGCAGCCTCGCTGATGGCGCGCACGATGGCCGTGGCGAGCGACGGATCATTGTGGACCATCTCCTCGGGCAGCGCCAGCGCCTCGCGCTGCCACGGCACCGGCTCCTGCGCCAGGTCAGCCACGCGCACGTAGCCGCGCTTCTCGGCCACGACGACGACGGGCGGGTCGAGCGGCACGAGGTCCACGGCGCCCGACTCCAGCGCCGTGAGCCGCTCGGCGACCGTGCCGGCGTTCACGTAGGTGATGTCGTCGTCGCGCAGGCCGTTGGCGCGCGCCCACAGGCGGATGACGGTGTGCGATTCGGTGCCGATGCGCGACACGCCCGCCCGCTTGCCCTTCATGTCCTGGGCGCTCGTCACGCCCGTACCGACCTTCGTGAAGAGTTGGTGGACGAAGCCGCGCCCGAAGCCGGCGACGACCGTGATCGGCGCCCCGCCGGCGATGGCCGTGACGATCGGCGAGAACGCCGTGTAGCTGGCCTCTAGCTCGCGGGCGGTGAGCGTCTGGGCGTTGGCAGGCCCGCCGCTGATCATGACCGGCTCGCTGGCGCGCAGGCCGTTCTGCTCGAACAGGCCGAACTCGTAGGCGGCCCACAGCGGCGCGAACGTCGCGGCGGCCGAGGGGTAGGACGTGCGCACGTCGCGCAGCGCCGGCGCCTGGGTGGGCGCGGCGGCCACGGCGGGCGCGCTCGCGCTTTCTGGCTGGCCGGATGCGGGGGCGCTGGCCGCGGGTCGGGCCGCCGGGGCGCCACAGCCGGCCAGGCTCAGCAGCAGCAGGCCCAGGCAGGTGCGACGCAAGCGTAGCCTCGACATCACAATCGCCTCCCCTCGGCGGGCGCGCGGGCCGGCGCCGGCGGCAGGGTTGGACGGCGGCCAAGCCGTCCGATCGCCCGGGCGGCGGCTCGCCATGAGTGCGCGAAGTATAGCACGCGCCGGGGAGGACCTGGCCCCCCCTGCCCCAGCGCCGCTTGCAGTATGCCGCGTCGCACCCTGCGAAGGAAGGGGGAGGACGCCGGGGGCGGCGGGGCTGAAGAGCCACCGTCCCCTTTGGGGGAAGGGGCCTCCGCCCGCTCGCGCTGTACGATATGAGAAATTGCGCAACGGCGCCAGAGATCCGGCGACGGCGATTACAGGAGGTAGGGGTGCGACGTGGCAAGTGAGGCGGAGAGCGCGCGGGAGATGATCGCGTTTTTGCGGGGGTTGCGTGCGGTGCGGCAGTTCCGGCCGGAGCCGATCCCCGCGGCGGTGCTGGACGACGTGCTGGCGGTGGCCCGCTGGACGGGCAGCGCGCGCAACGAGCAGCCGTGGGAGTTCGTGGTGGTGCGCGACCGCGAGATGCTGCGGGCGCTGGCGGGGCTCGAAGGCACGGCGCCGCACCTGGCGGGCGCGGCCGTCGGGATCGTGCTGGTGATGGCGGGCAACCCGCGGCGAGTAGTCCACGAGATCTACGACGAGGGGCGGCTGAGCGAGCGCATCATGCTGGCGGCAGCGGCGCACGGGGTGGGCGCGTGCATCGGCTGGTTCTCGGACCAGGGGATCGCGGACCTGAAGGCCCTGCTGGGCATTCCGGCGGAGCGGCTGGTGCGCACGGCCCTCTCGCTGGGCTACCCCGACGAGGCGGCGCCGGCGCGGCCGGCGCGGGCCAATCCGGGGCGCAAGCCGTTCGGCGAGATCGTCTACTGGGAGCGCTACGGCCAGCACGCGCGCTGAGCGCCGGGCCGGCGCGGAGCGGCAGGGGGCGAGCGTCTGGCCCGGGCCAGCTGCGCTACTGGGAGATCGGCCACCAATCGGGATCGACGTCCCAGGTGGCCTGGGGCGTATCGGCCGATCCGGTCCGCGGCAGGTGCTGCACCACGGCCAGCGTGAGGGTGAGCGCCAGCAAGCCCATGGCGAGCAAGACGCCGGCGTGATAGGCGACCTCCGAGGCGTAGGTGCGCGACAGGCCCCGCGCCGCGGTCTGGAGCGAGTGGACGACCAGGGGCATCGTGGTACCTCCCGCCCAGCCGCTCCCGCCGCCGCTGCGCCGGGGCGGGTGGAGGCGACATCCCACGATAGCCCGCTGCGCTCACAGTCCCACTCACGAGCCCAGCCCCACCGCTCACAATTTGCTCACGACCGTCGTCGCAGGAGCCGCAGCCCTCAATGCAGGCAAACAATTCCGGCGAGCGCGCGAAAACGCGACGCGGGCGGCCCGGAAGCCCGGGCCGCCCGCGTCGCGTTTTCGCGCGGCTGAGAAGCTGGGAGCGCTAGGCTTCGGTGAACCAGCGGGTGTGGCGGTCGGCGGGGAAGCGCTTGCCGGTGATCGTGGCATCCGAGTAGCCGAGGAAGACGCAGGCTACCGGCCGCTCGTTCTCGGGCAGGCCGATCGCCGGGCCGAGCGTGTTCTCGTCCACCCACACGCCTGTGCTCGGGTAGCTCGCCAGCCCGCGCGCCGTGGCCGCCAGCAGGAAGTTCTCGATGGCGCACCAGCAGGCGGCCCAGTCTTCCTTGTCCTTGATCGGGTCGGGGTTGATGACCTGCGACACGATCAGCAGGACCGGCGCCGAGAAGCACTTCTGGCGCGCGAACTCCAGGTCGTCCTCCTTGACCGGCTCGCCCTTGCGCTCGGCCGCCAGCCGCACCGCCGCCTGGCGCGCCGGCACTAGCTTCTCGCGCCCCTCGCCGGTGAAGACGTTGAACCGCCAGGGGTGGGTGAGGTGGTGGTTTGGCGCCCAGCGCGCCGCGTCCAGCAGCTCCTCGATCCACGCCTGGGGGATGGGGGTGGGGTCGTAAGTCTTCACCGCGCGCCGCGTGCGGATCGCCGTGAGGGTGTCCAGGAGCGGGCGCTCCTCGGTCGTCTGAGGGCTTGCCGTTACTTCCGTTGCCATCGTCTCTCCCCGCGTCGTCCGACGCGCTCTCGTCCGGGGTCGGGGCCTACAGCAGCCCCGCGTCCAGCAGCTCGAAGATCAGCTCCTCGATCTGTGGATCGACCTGGTGCAGCAGTCGCTCCACCGCGCCGCTCGGCAGCTCGGCCACGATGTCGTCCACGTCCTGGGGCTTCACGCCCGAGTAGAACCGCCTGGCCGGGTACACGACCACGTTGGGGCCATACTCGCACCCGCCGAAGCACGGATACTGCGTCACCTCGGCGGCATCGGGCGCGGCGGCGGCTACCCGGTCGCGCAGCGACTCGAACACCGACTGTCCGCCCCGCCCCAGACAGTCCACGTTGTTGCACACGAGTACGTGCTGCTTCTCGTCGGCCATTCCGCCCACCGTCGGCCGTCGCACGGCCCAATGTCGCTGTATTCTACACCAGCCATCAGCCATCAGCCATCGGCGCCCGGCACGGCCGCCCGCCCGTTCTAACAGCCTTCTAGCATTCCGTATAGCCGGCTCTAACGGCGATCTGGTATCACGGTAACAGAGCGTCGGGGCTCCCGACGACCCCCCGGTTGTGAGAGAGGAGATTTCTCTGTGCCTGCGAAGCAGCTCGTCTACGACCAGGAAGCCCGCAACGCCCTCCGCTGTGGCATCGACAAGCTGGCCGACGCCGTGAAGGTGACGCTCGGCCCGCGTGGCCGCCACGTCGCCCTCGACAAGAAGTGGGGCCCCCCGACCGTCACCCACGACGGCGTGACCGTGGCCAAGGAGATCGAGCTGGAGGACCCCTTCGAGAACATGGGCGCCCAGCTCATGAAGCAGGCCGCCACCAAGACCCAGGATGCCGCGGGCGACGGCACGACGACCGCCACCGTACTCGCCCAGGCGATGGTGCAGGAGGGCCTGCGCCTGCTCGCCGCAGGCCTCAGCCCGATGGCGCTCAAGCGTGGCATCGACGCCGCCGCCGCCGCGACAGTGGACGCGATCAAGCAGTCGTCGACCCCGCTCAAGGGCCGCGAGGACACCGCGCACGTCGCCACCATCTCGGCGGGCGACGCGGAGATCGGCAACATGCTGGCCGACGTGCTGGAGAAGGTCGGCAAGGACGGCGTGGTGACCGTCGAGGAGGGCAAGGGCACGCAGCTCGAGGTTGAGTACACCGAGGGCATGCAGTTCGACCGCGGCTACATCTCCCCCTACTTCATCAGCAACGCCGAGCGCATGGAGGCGGAGCTTGACGAGCCGCTGATCCTGATCACCGACAAGAAGATCAGCGCCGTGGCCGACCTGCTGCCCGTGCTGGAGAAGGTGATCCAGAGCGGCAAGCGCGACCTGCTGATCGTCGCCGAGGACGTGGACGGCGAGGCGCT
>JAJPHF010000149.1 GCA_021325365.1 Pseudomonadota bacterium | reverse complement strand
GGCGCGACGCCCGGCCCCGGCGTGCTGGAGGCCATCGGCGCCGCCGAGGGCGTGATCCTCGCGCCCAGCAACCCGATCGTCAGCCTCGGCCCAATCCTCGCGGTGCCGGGTGTCCGCGACGCCATCCGCGACACGCCGGCGCCGGTGGCCGCGATCAGTCCCATCGTGGGCGGCGCGGCGATCAAGGGCCCTGCCGACCGGATGCTGCGCGATCTTGGCCACGAGCCGTCCGCGCTCGGCGTTGCCGCGCACTACGGCGCTCTCCTGGACGCGTTCGTGCTGGACACGGTCGACGCGGCGCTCGCCCCGCGCGTGGAGGCGCTGGGCATCCGGGCGCTGGTGACGAACACCATCATGCGCGGCCCAGCCGAGAAGGCGGCGCTGGCTCGCGCGACCCTCAGCGCGCTGGGCCTAGGACCTGGTTGATGGCGCTCTGGGCGGTCGTTCCCGTCAAGGGCCTGGCGACAGCCAAGGGCCGCCTCGCGCCCCTGCTGACGCCCGCTGAGCGCGAGGCGCTCGCAGCCGCGCTGCTAGCCGACGTGCTCGCCGCGCTGCGCGCCGCGCCGGCGGTTGCACGCGTGCTCGTGGTCAGCCCGGACGCCGCGGCGCTGAGCCTGGCCGAGGAGTGGGGCGCGGCCCCGCTTGCCGAGCTAGGCGCGACCGGGCCTGGCGACTACCCGCCCGGCGAGGAGGCGGGCCTGAACGCCGCGCTCGACTACGCGGCGACGGTGGCCGCGGGCGGCGGGGCGTCGGCGCTCCTCACCCTCCCCGCGGACTTGCCGCTGGTAACGCCAGCCGACGTGGCGGCGGTGGTCGCCAACCCGCCGCCCGCGCCGAGCGTAGCGCTCGCGCCGACCGTGGATGGCGGCACCGGGGCGCTGCTGCGCCAACCGCCGCTCGCCCTGCCGGCGCGCTTCGGGCCCGATAGCGTGCGCGCGCACCTGCAAGCGGCGGCGGCGCGGGGGGTGGCGGCCCGTCTGGTCTGGCGGCGCGGGCTCGGTCTCGACGTGGACCGGCCCGACGACCTCGCGCGCCTCGCCGCGCTGCCACGGCCCACCCGCACGCGGGCGCTCGTGGCCGCCTGGCGAGCCGCAGACCGCTGGCCCGCGGACGCCACGGCGACGCCCGAGCGCTGCTCTACTGGTTCGGGTAGCTGACGCTGACGGAGTCGACCGGCTGGCCGACCGCCGGCGGCTGATCGGTGCGCGCGGGCGCGGCTCCGAGCGACAGCCCATACGCGGTGTTGACCAGGCTCAGATTCGTTGTGCCGGTCGTCGCGGCCGAGTCCGGCAGCGTGGCGCTGGTCCCGGCGGCAGGACCCGGCACGACCGCGGCGTTGCCGTTGGCGGTTAGCGCGCTGGGGAGCGCCCGGTTGCCGTTGAGCGCGGGCAAGCCGGTCTGCGGGAACTGGCCGGGCAGACCGACAGGCGCTACGGGGTTACCGACCGTGGGCTGCCCGGGCAGCAGGCCCGGGCCGACGGGGCCGACGCTGTTGAGGACCGTGCCTGGGCCGACGCTCGGGGCCACCGGCGTGCCCGGGCCGACGCTCGGCCCGGCTGTCGCGACGCCGCCGCTCTGCAGCGGGTCGGTGGTCACGTAGCTCGGGGCGGGGCCCAGATCCGAGCTATTCACGGGCAGCAAGCCAGACGCATCGCGCTGCCCGGGCAGGCGGCTCGCGCCCGCCGCCGGATTCGTGGTCGGCAGCGGCTCCGCGCCGGAGGGGTAAAGCTGTCCAGGCGTGGTCGGGTTCGTGTATTCGCAGTGACCGGGCACGTAGGTGCCGTCGCGCGCGTAGAAGCCGCCGACGGTTACGCCGCCCTCGCACTGCGCCGCCGCCGCTTGCGGCAAGATGACCGCGGCAAACGACGCGGCCAGGATACCGACGACGATCCGCTTCATGGTCTGCCTCCCCTAGAACCAGCCGTTCGCTTCTGGCGGGCGATCCGTGCGCGGCTGCCGGCGACCCGGCCCGCGGCACTGCCTCTTGACATTCGAGTAGCGCAGGGCGCGTGCCACCCGGCCGGTCGGTTGCAGTGATGCGCAATCTGTTCGTTGCGTTCGGCTCGGCTTCAAGGCGCGCGGGAGCGAGGCTGGAGTGGGACCGGCTAGTCGGCGTCGACGTGGACGCGCCGGCCCTCGATGCACAGGCGGCCGGCGGCCTGGAGGGCGATGGCGCGGGGGAGTAGCTGGTACTCCTGCTCGTGAATGCGGGCGAGCAACGTCGCGGGCGTGTCGTCCTCGTGCACCGGCACGGCCGCCTGTAGCACGATCGGGCCGCAGTCGACGTCGTCCGTGACGTAGTGGACCGTACAGCCGGTCACCTTGACGCCGCACGCCAGCGCGTCCTCGACAGCGTGCATGGTGCCGGCGAAGGCCGGCAGCAGCGAGGGGTGAACGTTCAGGATGCGGCCCTCGTAGGCCGCGACGACGGCGGGGATGAGCACCTGGTCCCAGCCGGCCAGGACGAGCAGCTCGGCCCCGGACGCTTGCAGGTGCGCGAGCATCGCCTCCTGTGCGGCCCCACGGGAGCCGTAGTCCGCGCGGGTGAACAGCGCCACGGGCAGCCCGCGCTCGCGCGCCCAGGCGACGCCCGGCGCCTCGGGCCGGTTCGAGCACACGGCGACGATGCGGGCATCGAGCGTGCCGGCGGCGATGGCCGCGTGGATCGCCGCTAGGTTGGTGCCCTGGCCGGAGATCAGGACGGCGATAGGGAATGCGTTAGCCATCAGCGGTCAGCCGTCAGCGATCAGCCGCGGGTCGTTGTCGGGCGAGGGCTGCTCAGCACGTCGGCTACTGCTCCACGGCGGCCCGCGCTCGGCTCGCCGCGGCCGGCTCGAAGCGGATCAGCGACGGCGGAGCGCCGACGGCGGATAGCTCGAGGGCGTGCTTGTCCGCGTCAGGATTAACCGAGAGCGGATAGTCGCCCGTGAAACAGGCGCCGCACAGACGCTCGGACGCCAGGCCCACCGCGTCCTGGAGCCCCTCCAGGCTCAGGTAGCCGAGGAGTCGGCGCCGAGCGCGCGGCCGATGTCCGCCACGTCGTCGATCTGCGCGGCGATCAGGTCCTCGCGCCGCGCCGTGTCGACGCCCAGGTAGCAGGGGTGGCGCATGGGCGGCGCGGAGATGCGCAGGTGGACCTCGCGGGCGCCCGCCTTGCGCAGCATGTTGATGACGCGCGGCGTCGTCGTGCCGCGCACGATGCTGTCGTCCACGACCACGACGCGCTTGCCGTCGAGCACGTGGCGCAGCGGGTTGAACTTGAGCTGCACGCCGCGCTCGCGCAGGCGCTGGTCGGGCTGGATGAACGTGCGGCCGATGTAGCGGTTCTTGATGAGCCCCTCGTGGAACGGGATGCCGGACTCGCGGGCGTAGCCGATCGCGGCGGGCACCGAGGCGTCGGGGACCGCGATGACCACGTCGGCGTCGGCCGGGTGCTCGCGGGCGAGGGCGCGCCCCATGCGCTCGCGCGCCAGGTACACCTCGCGCTGCTCGACGACGCTATCGGGTCGGGCGAAGTAGATGAACTCGAAGATGCAGAGCGCCCGCTTGCCGACCGCGGCCACCTGCTCGGTGTGGACGCCGCCGGCGTCGATCACGATCATCTCGCCGGGCTCGACGTCGCGCACGATCTCGGCGCCGATCGTGTCGAGGGCGCACGATTCCGAAGCGACCACCCAGCCGCGGCCCAGCCGGCCCAGCACCAGCGGCCGCACCCCTAGCGAGTCGCGCAGAGCGATGAGCTGGGTCGGCGTCGCCATCACCAGGCTGAAGGCACCCTGGAGCAGCGGCACGAGCGCCCGGATGCGCTCGGGCCAGGTGAAGCCGGCACTGGAAGCGGCCAGCAGCGCGATCAGCTCGGAGTCGGTCGTCGCGCCGCGCAGGTCCTGGCCGCGGTCCTGTAGCTCGGCCAGCACGTCGGGTGTGTTGACCAGGTTGCCGTTGTGGGCCACCGCCAGGCCGCCCACGTCCGACTCCACGACGATCGGCTGCGCGTTCTCGACGCGGCTGGAGCCGGTCGTGGAGTAGCGCGTGTGGCCGACGGCGATGTGGCCGCGCAAGCCCTCGAGTCGCTCCTCGGTGAACACCTGGTTCACCAGGCCCATGTCGCGGTAGACGTGCAGGCCCACGCCGTCGCCCGTGGCGATGCCAGCGCTCTCCTGCCCGCGGTGCTGGAGCGCGTACAGGCCAAAGAACGTCAGGCGGGCCACGTCCTCGCCCGGGGCGTAGATCCCGAACACGCCACAGGCTTCGTGTAGGCTCTCGGCTCCCGGCATCTCGTCCCCTCTCACGAGTGCTGAGTGCTAAGTGCTGGGTGCTGCGTGCGGTGCAGGCTCAAATACCTGCTCAGCACTTAGCACTTGCCACTCAGCACTCGTCTAGGGCAGTGCTCCATTGCGCCTGCGCCTCCGCTAGGCCCACGTCGAGCGCGCCCGGCCACGTCAGGCGGTTACCCGCCACCCGGCCGAGCGGGGTCACGCCCACGCCCGCCGCCGCCGCTAGCTCCGTTACCGCCGACACGTCCTCGAGCCGGCACGAAATGACGATCCGCGATGGCCCCTCGCCGAACAGCGCCTCGTCGGGCCGTTCGCCGAGCGCCGCCTGCCAGTCGGGCGCCGCGGCGAACCCGAGCCCGCTCAGCAGGCTCGATTCCGCGACCGCGACCGCCAGGCCGCCGTCCGCGCAGTCCTGCGCCGAGCGGACCAGGCGCCGCGCGATCAGGTCGCGCATGCACGCTTGCAGCCGGGCCTCGTAGGCCAGGTCGAGCGGCGCCAGCGGCCCGGCCTCCTGGCCGTGGACGAGCGCCAGATAGAGGCTGCCGCCAATGCTCGCCACCGTCGTGCCCAACAGCAACACCGCGTCGCCCTCGGCCTGAAACGCCGCGTCGACCGCCCACGTAACGTCCTGCAAGACGCCGGCCAAGCCTACCACGGCCGTGGGCGGAATGGCGCTGTCGCCAGCTTCATTGTACAGGCTGACGTTGCCGCTGATGATCGGGATTGCGAGAGCGAGACACGCGTCGCGCAAGCCCTCGACCGTCTGCCATAGCGTCTCGGCCACCTGAGGGCGCTCCGGGTTGCCGAGGTTCAGGCAGTCGGTGGCGGCCAGCGGCGCGGCGCCGCAGCAGCTCAGGTTGCGCGCCGCCTCGGCGACGGCGCGGGCGGCGCCCGCCCGCGCGTCGAGCGCAGCGTAGCGGGCGCACGAGTCGAGCGCCAGGGCGAGGCCCTTCGGCGTGCCGTGGACGCGCAGCACCGCGGCGCCCGCGCGCCCCGGCGGCACGACCGTGCTCGCCTGTACCGTGTGGTCGTACTGCGTGAAGATGGGCGCGCGGCTGCCCAGCTCCGCCGAGCCGAGCAGCGCGAGCAGCGTAGCGCCCAGGTCGGCGGGCAGCGGCACGTCGGCCAGGCCGACGGTCGGCGGCGGGGGCAGCGGCGCGCGGGGCCGCTCGTAGACCGGCGCGTCCTCGGTGAGCAGGCGGACGGGTAGCTCGCCGACGACCACGCCGCCCTCGCGCACGCGGAGGATGCCGTCGTCGGTGATCACGCCGACGCGATCGGTGTGCAGGCCCCAGCGGGCGAACAGCGCCTCGGCCTGCGGCTCGGCGCCCTGGTCCACGACGACGAGCATGCGCTCCTGCGACTCCGACAGCATCACCTCGTAGGGCGTCATGCCGGCCTCGCGGCGGCTGACGCGTGCCACGTCCAGCTCGATGCCGCAGCCGCCGCGCCCGGCCAGCTCGGCGCTGGAGCTGGTCAGCCCGGCCGCGCCCAGGTCCTGCATCGCCACGACGATGCCCGTGTCCAGCAGCGCCAGGCACGCTTCGAGCAGCAGCTTTTCGAGGAAGGGGTTGCCCACCTGCACCGCCGGGCGGCGCTCCTCGCTGCGCTCGTCCAGCTCGGCCGAGGCGAAGGTCGCGCCGTGGATGCCGTCGCGGCCCGTCGCGGCGCCGACCAGCAGCACCGGGTTGTCCGCGCCGCTGGCCCGCGCCCGCGTCAGGCGGCCGTGCGGCACCACGCCGACGCACATCGCGTTCACCAGCGGGTTTGCGCTGTAGCCGCGGCCGAACTGCACCTCCCCGCCGACCGTGGGCACGCCCATGCAGTTGCCGTAGTGCGCGATGCCGGCCACGACGCCGCCGAGCAGGTAGCGATTGCGCGCCTCGTCGAGCGGACCGAAGTGCAGCGAGTTCAGGTTGGCGACCGGGCGGGCGCCCATGGTGAAGATATCGCGCATGATGCCGCCGACGCCCGTCGCGGCCCCCTCGAACGGCTCGACGGCGCTCGGGTGGTTGTGCGACTCGACCTTCATCACGACGGCCAGGCCGTCGCCCAGGTCGACCGCGCCGGCGTTCTCGCCCGGCCCTTGCAGCACGCGCGGCCCCGTGGTGGGCAGGCGCCGCAGGGCGGGGCGGCTGCTCTTGTAGGAGCAGTGCTCGCTCCACATGGCGCCGACGATGCCCAATTCGAGGAAGTTCGGCTCGCGGCCGAGCGCGGCGCACAGCCGCTCGTACTCGGGTAGGCTGAGGCCGACCTCGGCAAGGAGGTCCGGGGCGGGGTGTAGCTCAGGCGACCGCGACACCCGCCACCTGTTGCAACACGCTCTCGAAGAGGAAGCGCCCGTCGGTGCCGCCGAGCAGCGGCTCGCTGGCGCGCTCGGGATGGGGCATCAGCGCGAACACGTTGCCCCCGTCGCTCGCCAGTCCCGCGACGTTGCCGACCGAGCCGTTGGGGTTCGCCTCGGGCGTCACGTTGCCGCGCGCGTCACAGTAGCGGAGGAGCACCTGGCCGCGCGCCTCCAGCCGCGCCAGCTCGTCCGGCGGCGCGAAGTAGTTGCCCTCGCCGTGGGCGATGGGTAGGTGGAGCACCTGGCCGGGCGCGCAGGCGGCGGTGAACGGCGAGCGATTGTGCTCGACGCGCACGTCTACCCACTGGCAGCGGAAGCGCAAGCCCGCGTTGCGCCGCATGGCGCCGGGCAGCAGCCCCGCCTCGAGCAAGACCTGAAAGCCGTTGCAGATGCCCCATACCAGGCCATCCGCCCGCGCGAAGCGCGCCACGGCATCCATGATCGGCGAGAAGCGAGCGATGGCGCCGGCCCGCAGGTAATCGCCGTGCGCGAAACCGCCGGGCAGGACGACGCAGTCGTAGCCGGCGAGGTCGCTGCTCTCGTGCCAGACGGGCTCGGCCGGCTGCTGGAAGACGTCGCGGAGCACGTGCAGAGTATCCTGATCGCAGTTCGTGCCGGGGAAGATAACGACCGCGAACTTCACGCCGCCCCCTGGGTTGTGGCTTCGCCGCAATGCGAAATTCTAGCATGCCCCGGGACGACGGTGCTATAGTGGGCACGTTCTTTGCGGGTTCGTCGGTGGCGACTTTACCGCGCGCCGATTATAATTCCGATAGCCTATCGACCCCGCAGCGGGGAGTGCCATGAGCGTAGTCGACGAGCCTGTTTCGCCCCCAGTCGCGCCCACCCAGAACTCCTCGGGGGGCGTCCGCTCCTTCCTTTGGGAGATGGTCCAGACCGTTCTGCTGACGCTGATTATCTTCCTGGCCGTGCGCGCGGTCGTGCAGAACTTCAAGGTGGAGGGCGCCAGCATGGAGCCCTCGCTACACACCGGCCAGTACCTGCTCATCAACAAGATCGGCTACGCGCGGCTAGAGGGCACGCCGTTCGCGTTCCTCGACCACAAGGGCAACGATGCGTCTGACGGCTACCTGTTCGGCGGCCCGCAGCGCGGCGACGTCATCGTGTTCCGCGCGCCCATCCAGCCCGACAAGGACTTCATCAAGCGCGTGATCGCGGTCCCAGGCGACACCGTCGAGGTGCGCGGCGGCCAGGTGCTCGTCAACGACCAGGTGATCGACGAGCCCTACATCCGCGACAAGCCGCCGTATCTGGTGCCGCGCCAGACCGTCCCGCCCGGCCATTACTTCGTGCTGGGCGACAATCGCCCCAACAGCAGCGACTCCCACGTTTGGGGTCTGGTGCCGGCCGAGAACATCATCGGCCGCGCGTGGGTGAGCTACTGGCCGCCCAACCTCTGGGGCACGGTCCCTGAGCCGGTCTACGCCCGCTAGCCGGCTCGCCGCGTTCCTCCCGCTCTCACGGAGCGCAGACCCGTCCCCTACTCCTGCTCCAGTGGCCATGTCGACAGCGGTGGCCCCCTGTGCACGACGCGCGCAGCGCGCAGACCCGCGAGAATCAACATGTTGGGCCGCCCGGGTGAGCGAACACCTACCTGTTGCGCCGGGGGGCTTCTACGGTATCATCAGGAAGTCGCGTCGCCGGGTGCGGCCCAGCCGCGCGGCCGACGATGGTCCGACGCCAAGTGCCTGGCCGCGGCGTTGCATGCCTGACCTGGCATCCGCTCTGCTAGCCTCCACGATCTGAATGGTGCCGATTGGGTCGCCCACCTGGGCGCGCCTAGCCGCAGGACACGCGTGAAGGGAGAGTTCGGAATGCAAAGCGCGACGCCCTATACGCCGGCTGCCGTGGGCAGCGCGGTGCCCGGCTACTGGAGCAGCCTCTACGTTCACGACGTGTGGATGCAGGAGCAGGGCATCCCCATCCATCGCGGCTACTTCATCGAGGATCTGCGCACCGTCGAGGTGGGCTGGTGGGAGGCGCGGCAGTGTCACGCGGCCTTCATCCAGCTTCAGGGCCAGCAAGGGGTGAGCGAGGCGCGGGTGACCGAGATCCGGCCGGGCCAGACGCTGCCGCCCATCCACCTGGGCATCGACGAGGTGGTGTACGTGCTGGAGGGCCGCGGCACGACGACCGTCTGGGCGGCTGACGGCAAGAAGCGCACGTTCGAGTGGCAGAAGCACAGCTTGTTCATGCTGCCGCACGACTGCCACCACCAGTTCACCAACATGCAGGGCGACCGGCCCGTGCGGCTGCTGCACTACAACTATTTGCCCATCGGCATGTCGGTGCAGGACCCGGAGCTGTTCGTCGCGCAGGCGCCTGAGCGGCCCCACCTGGAGGGGCAGGGCGCCGAGTTCTACTCTGAAGCGCGCGTCGTGGCCGACACCGACGGCCGCTACACCATCGGCCGCACGCTGAACTTCTGGTACGGCAACTTCTTCCCCGACATGCGCGCCTGGGACAAGCTGGACGCGTTGAAGACGCGCGGCGCGGGCGGCCACTCGGTGCAGATCCAGTTCCCGGGCTCGCAGATGTCCTGTCACATGTCGGTGTTTCCGGCCGGCACGTATAAGAAGGCGCACCGTCACGGCCCGGGTCGCGTGATCGTCATCCCGGCGGGCGAGGGCTACTCGATCCTGTGGCAGGAGGGCGGCGAGAAGATCGTCGCGCCGTGGCACGAGGGCAGCATGTTCGTGCCGCCAGAGAAGTGGTTCCACCAGCACTTCAACGTCGGCGAGGCGCCGGCCCGCTACCTGGCGCTCCACCCGCTCAAGCAGTTCGCGGGCTACGCCGAGAAGGTCGAGGACCAAGCGCGCGACCAGATCGAGTACGTAGACGAGGACCCGTTCATCCGCAACAAGTTCGAGGACGAGCTGGGCAAGCGCGGGCTCAAGAGTGCCATGCCGGACGAGGCGTACACGAACCGCGACTACCAGTGGGCGTACAAGAGCTAATATGCACGACTTCGACGACGACCACGACTTTCACGGCGAGATCCCCTGGATCGAGCCCCACTCGCACACCGCCGGCGACGAGGACATCGAGGGCATCGAGAAGTTCTCGCTGCACAGCGTCGGCATCGACATCGGGTCCTCGACCTCGCACCTGGTGTTCTCGCACCTGACGCTGCGGCGCGAGGGGGCCGCGCTGTCAGCCAAGTTCACCGTCACCGACCGGCGGGTGCTGTACCGCTCGCCGATCCTGCTCACGCCGTACCTGTCGGGCACGACCATCGACGTGGACAAGCTGACCGACTTCTTCCACCGGGCCTACGAGGAGGCCAACTTCAAGCCGGAGCACATCGACACGGGCGCGGTCGTCATCACCGGCGAGGCGCTGAAGAAGGAGAACGCCCAGCCCATCGTGGAGTTCTTCGCCAAGGACTCGGGCAAGTTCATCTGCGCCTCGGCCGGGCCGAACCACGAGGCGTTGCTGGCGGCCTACGGCTCCGGCGCCGTGGCGCTCTCCGAGGCGGAGGGCGTGAACGTGCTGAACGTCGACATCGGCGGCGGCACCTCGAAGCTCTCGCTCATCCGGCGCGGCGTGGTCGAGCAGACGGCCTCCGTGGAGATCGGCGCGCGGCTCGTCGCGTTCGACGAGACGGGCCGCGTCACGCGCGTCGAGCAGCCGGCGCGCATCCTGCACGATCACCTGGGCGAGAGCATCGCGCTCGGCGATCAGTTCGACGCCGCGCGCCAGGAGCGCTTCGCCGCCCTGATGGCGGATGTGCTGTTCCAGGTCGTGCGGGGTCGGCTGTCGCCGCTGGCGCAGCGGCTGATGCTCACCGAGCCGTTGGCGACTGCGCCCGACCTGGCCGACGTGCGCTACGTCGTCTTCTCGGGCGGCGTGTCGGAGTACATCTACGGCTACGAGCAGACGGCCTACGGCGACGTGGGGCCGCTGCTGGCACGGGCCATTCACACGGAGGTGAGCAAGCTAGGGCGCCCAGACCTAGTGCGCGAGCCCGCGGAGGGCATCCGCGCGACGGTGATCGGCGCCGGCGAGTACACGGTGCAGGTCAGCGGCAACACCAGCTACATTTCCAGCACGGACGCGCTCCCCGCCTTCGGCCTGAAGGTCGTGCGGCCCGTGCTGGACGATCCGCACGCCACGGAGAGCGGGCTGCGGAAGGCGCTCACGAAGTTCGACCTGGAGGAGTTCGCGCCGGGGCTGGCGGTCGCCATCTCGCTCGACCAGCAGCCCAGCTATCACGCGCTGCGCCACGTGGCCGAGGGGATCGCGGCCGTGGCGCGGGGGGCGAACGGGACGCCCGACCCGCTGTTCCTGGTGCTCGACATGGACGTGGCCAAGTCGCTGGGCGGCATCCTCAAGGAAGAGCTGGGCTTGGAGCGCGAGGTCGTCGCGGTGGACGGCATCGACGTGGGCGACCTCGACTACCTGGACATCGGGCGGCCGATGGGGGCGTCCGAGGCGCTGCCGGTCACCGTGAAGTCGCTGCTGTTCCCGAACGCGAAGCCCCGCTGACCCGCGTAGCTTGGCTGCACCCAATCTGGAGGGCGCGGCGAACGTCCCGTCGCCGCGCCCTCCAGTGTATATTCCACAGCAGTGCCGCTCAGATGATTTGCAGGTCGTAGTTCACCGAAGCGATCCCGTGCCCACGATAATACCGCTCCATGCGGCCGCGGATGTCGCTCTCCAGCGCCGCACGGGCCGTTGCGGTATCCGCCACCAGCTTTGTGTCGGCACCTACGAGCAGGACTGGCTTCGCATCGAGTGATGTGATCGCCGGTGCTCCTGGCTCCCAGGCTGCGAGCAGGCTCAGCTCCACGCGGTCGGCGATACGCAGGAGGTGGATTACCACTTGCGTCGCCGCCGCGATGCGCCGGCCCGAGTCGACGGGAAGTCCCAGCGCGATACGTGCCCGGGGCTCGCTAACCACGATTGCGGGCCAAGCGCTCTAGCATCTCCTTCATAGCTCGCTGAACCGGCTCGCTGTGGATGAGCGCATACTCGCGGCGGCTGCGTTCCTCCGGCGGAAGAGTATCCCAGTCTTCTAGTTCGACTTCTTGGAACGCAAGACCGGCTTTTGCAAACCGACGTACCTCAGTCTTCGGCACCACGACGTAACGGGCGTCGGGGTTCTTCAAGCAAAACATATCGAGGTGCTGCCAGCGAATCTCCTCGCAGCGCGCGAAGTCCGCATCGGTCTCGAACTGGAGGCCCACCAGCTCGCTCGTGGGCGGCCACAGCTCGTAAAGATCGTCGAGATTGATGTCCATCGCTGCTCCTCGCCCTCTACGCCTCGGCTGCTCGTGCCTGCGTCACGGTCGCCACAGTATACCCGTCGTCGCTCGGCGTGAGGCGGACGCCGTAGTGCGCCGCAGCAGCCTCGGGGGAAACGTAGCCGTCGAGCACGTCGGCGAGGACGGCCTGCGGGTCGCGGGCGCGCGGGTCGCCGTAGCCGCCGCCGCCCGGCGTCTCGAGCACGAAGCGGGTGCCGGTCGCCAACGGCACGTCGCTCTGGCGCGTGGGCAGGACGCGCTCGCTCGGGGTGCCCGGCGCGATGGTGCAGCAACCGCCGCGCGCGTCGGCGCCGCCGTCCATGCCGCGCGGCGGGATGGTGTGCTTGGTCGAGCGGACCGAGAAGCGGGCCTCGCCACCCAGGTTCGTGTACTCACGCACGAAGCCCAGGCCGCCGCGCCATTGGCCGGCGCCGCCCGAGTCGCGAATCAGCTCGAAGCGCTCGACGCGCACGGGATACTCGCTCTCCACGATCTCGACCGCGGCGATCTTGCCGTTCGAGTGGTTCACCGTCGTGCCGCTCACGCCGTCCTGGCCCAGCCGTCCGCCCGAGCCGCCGCCGAACAGCTCGTACTGGACTATCGCCCGCCCGCCCGCCGCGCGGTGGCCGACGATGATCGACCGCGTGCCGCAGCCGTCGGCCGTCTTCTTGTCGGGGACGAGGTGGCTCAGCGCCTCGAACAGCGCGTCGGCGATGGCGTGCATCGTGGGGTTGTAAGTGTTCACCGGCGCGGGGAAGCGCGGGTTGCACACGGAGCCCTCGCGGAACTCGGCCTCGATGATGCGCAGCAGACCGTCGTTGACGGGGAGGTAGGGGTCGACGAGCGTCATCAAGCAGAAGCCACAGGCGGCGCGCACGAGGGGCGGCCGCACGTTCGCCGGGCCTTTGGCCTGGTCGTCCGAGCCGCGGAAGTCGAAGCGGATGCGGTCGCCCTGCTTCGTGACCCGCACGTGCACCCGGACCGGTTTGCCGACCTCCACGCCGTCGTCGTCGAGGAAGCGCTCGGCCTCGGCCGCGCCGTCGGGCCAGGCGGCCAGCGCCGCCCGGACGCGCGCCTCGGCAAGCTGGGGGATGCGCTCGAAGGCGGCCAGGATGATGTCCAGGCCGTACTTGTCGGCCAGCTCTAGCAGGCGCCGCTCGCCCAGCCGGCAGGCGCCGAGCTGCCCGCGCAGGTCGCCCAACACCAGCTCGGGTGTGCGCGAGTTGGCGGCGATGATCCGCTCCAGGTCGGCGTTCACGCCGTCGGCAGTGGCGTAGCGGACCGGCGGCAGGTGCAGCCCCTCGTTGTACGTCTCACGCGCCGAGCCGAGGCACGAGCCGGGCACCGGGCCGCCGATGTCGGGCTTGTGCGCCATCGCGGCGGCGAAGGCGATCAGGCGGCCGTCCCGGAACACCGGTGTGATGACCGCCATGTCGGGGGCGTGGGGCGAGCCGCCGCGGTAGGGGTGGTTGACGACGAACGCGTCGCCGGGCCGCAGCGCCGCTGACGGGTACTCCTGGAACAGCCCCTCGATGCAAGCGGGGAAGGCGCCCATGTGCAGCCCCAGCACGACGTGCTGCGCCACCACGCGGCCGGCCGCGTCCAGCAGCGCGCACGAGGCATCCTGCGTCTCGCGGATGACGGTCGAGAAGCCCGTGCGGAACAGCGATTGCTGTTGCTCCTGGACGATGCCGCTCAGCGCCGCGGCCAGCACCTCGGCGGTGATCGCGTCAAGCGTCGTGGCGAGCGTCATGGTAGCGCTCCTATACGTGAAGTATCGTGCAGAGGGGCCAATGCATCATCGCCCTCGCCCCGGGAGGCAGGTGGGGCGAGCGCGGCTCGAATCGCTCGGCACCTGCCCTGCGCGCGGCTGGCGGCGGCGGCGAGTCCGGCGGGCGGCCATGCTCAGCGCGCGGTGGCCGGGTCGATGCGGATAGGGGCCGCACTCGCGCCGGCTGGCGCGGCCGCGTCCGGGCCGGCTTGCAGGTCGCTCACCGCCCGCTCGAGCTGCGTGTCGCGGCCCTGCCGGAGGGCGTCGAGATCCAGCGCGACCTCGTCGTCCGGATGCACGCCCACGCGGTCGAGGAGCGCGCCCGCGCCCGAGTAGACTTGCTCGACGCTGAACTGGAGCGCCGAGCCGTCCGACAGCGGAATGATGCGGCTCGCGGCCACCGCGCCGGCCGTCGTCTCCCCGACCAGCCGGCCCACGCCGCGCTCCTGAATGGCGGCCGCGAAGATCTCGCCCATCGACGCCGTGCCCTCGTCGATCAAGACCGCCAGCGGCACGGTCAGGATCGGATGCGCGTTCCGTACCTCGTGGACGTCGCGGTGGCCGTCGCGGTCGACCGACTGGTAGATCGGGCCATTCGGCACGAAGTCGGCCAGCAACTGTTCGCCGACGACGATGCGGCCGCCCGCGTTGCCGCGCAAGTCGAGCACGATGCCCTTGACGCCCGCCGCCTGCTGCTGGCGAATCGCCTGCTCGACCTGTCCGACGACGGACGCCTCGGGGAAGCCGCGCAACTGTACGTAGCCAATGTCGCCCGCCAGGCGCCGCGACGCGACCAGCGGCTCGGAGACCTGGGCGCGCCGGAGGGTGATCGCCTCCACGCGGTCGGTGCTTGCCCGCTGCACACCCAGCACGAGCGACGTGCCCTCGTCGCCACGCACCAGCTTCACCACGTCGGCCAACTTCAGGTCGGCGGTCAGCTGGCCGTTGACCGCGACGAGCGTGTCGCCCGGCTGGAGCCCGGCCCGTTCGGCCGGCGAGCCCGGAAACACCTCCTGCACGGTGGCTTGCGGCCCGTGCAGGCGCACGCCGATGCCGGCGTAGCCCGCGTCGCCGCGCTGCCAGCGCAGCTCTTCCTGGTAATCCTCTGGCGTGTAAAAGCTAGTGTGCGGGTCGCCCAGGCTATCGGCCATGCCCTGGATCGCGGCGTGCGCGAGCGCCTCGGCGGACAGGGGGGAGCCTGCCGCCGCCGCGAGCGTTTGGAACTGGTCCTGGAGGGCGGCGAACTGCTCCACCGTGCTCGTGCCATACGCGCCGGCGTCGCTCGCGGGCGCGCTCGCGCCCGCCGCGTTCAGCGCCGCGGCCATGCCGGCCTCGCCGGCCGCGACGAGCTGCGCCGGGTCCAGCGGCACGGCATAGTGGTCTACCAGCAGCAGGTACGCCTCGGCGATCGGCTCGACCTCGCTCGCCGCCGCAGTCGAGGTGGCGGACCCGCTCGTGACCGAGATCGTCGTGGCGGCCGTCTGCGCCTGCGCGGGCGCGGCCGGCGCGGCGCCCGCGACCAGCAACAGGGCCAGCAGAAGGGAAATAGCGGCCGCCCGCAGGCGGGGGAGGGATTTGGCGGCGCCCATGATGACATCCTCTCGGCTCAATTGCCCAACCGTATTGTAGGCTTCTAGAGCCGCTCACGCCGGTTATAATGCAGGGCTCCGCAAATTCCCGAGGGCTGTTCGACGGGGCGTCAGCCATCCCGGCCGTCCCGCCATTCCAGTACGAGATTGCCGTAAGCGTCGACACGGAGGCGTTGTTCGGGGAGCACGACGGTAGTCGAGTCGAGCTGCTCTACAATGCAGGGACCGACGAGCGTGTGGCCTGGCGCGAGGCGGCTGCGGTTGTAGATCGGACAGTCGATCGCGGCGCCCAGCTCGCCGAAGTAGGCGCGGCGCGTGCCGACGCGTGCCGCCTCGGCGGGGCCGCTCGCGGGCGGGAACGTGGGCAGCTCGACTTTGGGCACCAGGCCGTAGCCGATCACGCGGTAGTTCACGATCTCGGTCGGCTCGTCGGGTGCCGCGTGACCGAACTGCTGCTCGTGCGTCTGGTCGAAGGCCCGGCGCGTGGCGGCGAGGCTCGCGGCCGTCAGCGGCCCGTCCGGCGCCGGCACGCGCACCTCGTAGCCCTGGCCGGCGTAGCGGAAGTCGAGGTGGCGCTCCAGGCGCACCTCGGTCGCGCCGAAGCCTTCGGCGGCCAGCTCGGCGCGCGCCTGCGCCTCCAGGTCGGCGAAGATGGCGTTCGCGCTATCCAGGTCCAGCGTCGCCACCGCGTCGAGCTGGGAGCGGACGTAATCGTGGCGCACATCGGCCGTAAGCAGGCCCAGCGCCGACGTGCAGCCGGGGTAGAGCGGCACCAGCACGCGCGCCATGCCCAGCTCGCGGGCCACCCGCGAGGCGTGGACCGGGCCCGCGCCACCGAACGCCACCAACGTGAAGTCGCGCAGGTCGTGGCCGCGCCGCGTCGAGATGGCCTTCACCGCCTCCTGCATCTTCACGTCAATGATGCGGACGATGCCGTCGGCCGCGCGCAGGACGTCCAGGCCCAGCGGCGCGGCGATCTTGCGCTCGATGGCCGCCACCGCCGCCGGCCGGTCGAGCCGCAGGCCGCCGCCCACGAAGTTGTCGGGGTTGAGGTAGCCGAGCGTCAGGTCGGCGTCGGTGATCGTGGGGTCGTCGCCCCCCTGACCGTAGCAAACGGGGCCAGGCAGCGCGCCCGCGCTGTCGGGGCCGACGCGCACCTGCTGGAGCCCGGCGGTGTCCTCGACGCGCGCGATCGTGCCACCGCCCGCGCTGACGGTGTTGATGTCGAGCATCGGCACGGCGATGTGGCGCCCCCCGATCGTCGAGAGGGCCGCCACCGATGGCTGGCCGTGGTGAATGAGCGCCACGTCGCAGCTCGTGCCGCCCATGTCGAACGTCACGAGGTCCTGGTAGCCGGACGTGCGCCCGAGCGCAATCCCCGCCATGACGCCGCCCGCCGGCCCCGACAGGATCGTCGTGACCGCCCGCTCGGCGCCGACGGTGAACGAGGCGACGCCGCCGTTGGACTGCATCAGGTAGCGCTGCGGCGTGCGCACGCCGGCGGCGTCGAGCCGCGCGCCCAGCTGGCCGAGGTAGCGCGTCAGGATCGGGCGGATGTAGGCGTTGATAACGGTGGTGGAGAGGCGGTAGTACTCGCGGATCTGGGGCAGCACGTCCGAGCTGAGCGAGACGGGCACCTCCGGCAGGGCCTGGCGGAGCACCGCCGCGGCGGCCTGCTCGTGGGCGGGGTTGCGGAAGGCAAAGAGGAAGCAGATGGCGACGGACTCCACGCCCTGCGCGCGCAGGCGCTCGGCCGCGCGCTCTACGTCGGCCAGGTCGATCGGCTGCAAGACGGCGCCGCTCGGGTCTAGCCGCTCGGTCACCTCGTACGTCTCGCGCGGGCGAGCGAGCGGCGGTGGCTTGTGGAAGTGGAAGTCGAACATCGCTGGCCCGTAGCCGCGCATCTGCTCGCCCACCTCGTACACGCCGCGGAAGCCGCGCGTGATGAGCAGGCCCGTGCGGGCCCCCTTCTCTTCCAACATGGCATTGGTGCCGACGGTGGTGCCGTGGAGGAAGAACACGATCTCGGCGGGCGTCACGCCCTCGTCCAGCAGGCCTTGCACGCCGGCGAGGATCGCGTCGGCGGGGTTGCGCGGCGTGGACGGCAGCTTGGCGATGCTCAGCGCGCGCCGCTCCTCGTCGAAGTAGACGAAGTCCGAGAAGGTGCCGCCCGTGTCCACCGCGACGCGGAATCGTCCCACTGGTCTCGCCCCTCCCTGTCCCATGTTACCCTGAACGGCGCGGGTCCCTTGCTATAGTAAAGTTGACGCGCCGCGGCCCGGAGCGCCGCGGGCAGCAGTAGTGCTGAGGAGCCAAGCTATGGCGCGCCTGCCCGACGACGTCCGCCAGTTCATCGAGGAGCCGAACTTCGCCAGCCTCGCGACGCTGATGCCCGACGGCTCGCCTCAGGTGACGCCGATGTGGGTGGACACCGACGGCGACTACCTGTACATCAACACGGCCGAGGGGCGCCAGAAGCCGAAGAACTTCCAGCACGACAAGCGCGTCGCCCTGGCGGTCGTGGACCGCAACAACCCCTACCGCAACGTCACCGTGCGCGGCCGGGTAGTCGACATGACGCACGAGGGCGCGGACGCGAACATCGACAAGCTGGCGAAGAAGTATCTCGGGCAGGACAAGTATCCGTTCCGCCAGCCGGGCGAGCAGCGGGTGCTGGTGAAGATCGAGCCGACGCACGTGAACAGCTCAGGACTGGGGCGCTGACATGGCACCGCAATGGCGCGTGATCGTGATCCTGCTGGCGGGGCTCGGGCTGAGCCTTGCTCCGCCGGCGGTGCTGTCTTCGGCGGCGCCCGCCGCCGACGCCGCTTCGACGCTGATCGTCATCGACGCGCCGAAGGGCGGCAATACCAGCACGCAGCTCGAGGTGCGCGGCTGGGCGGCCGATCCGAACGCACGCAACGGCACCGGCGTCGACAGCGTCGAAGTGTATCTGGACGGCGAGCGCGACGCGGGCGGCACGCGCCTCGGTCAGGCGACCTACGGGCTGCAGCGCCCCGATGTGGCAGCCAATCTGGGCAGCCAGCAGTTCCTGCTCAGCGGCTTCGCGCTCCAGACCACGGTGGCGCCGGGGCCGCACACCGTCTACGTCTACGCGCACCCGAGCGACCAGCCCGCGAACCAGGGCTGGACGGCGCCGAAGCAAGCGGCGCTGATGGCCTACGCCGGCGCGCCGCCGCCCGGCAGCGGCGGTGGCGCGGTGACGCTGCGCTGGCCCAACGCGACTGGGTCGGTCACGTTCGACCTGCCGGGCGTCGGCTCGAACTACCCGCCTGGCCCCGCGGACACCGGCGGCCCGGTCTACGGGCCCACCTACTTTGGCTATGGGTTCTACGGCCTTCCGCAGCCGTTCCCCGACTACCCGCTCTACTACTATGGCGGCGGCGTGGTGGTGCCACCGTGGTTCGACTTCAGCCTGGGCTACGGCGCGGACCTCTTCGGCCTCGGGGCGCTCACGCTCCCCAGCTACTACTATCCGGGCTACTACTCCGGCTACTACCCGGGCTACTCCCCTGGCGACTACTACCGGAACTCGTACTACAACTACGTGCTGCCGGCCTGGAGCCGCTTTGGGTGGGGAACTGGCCCGGTCTACTGCCCGCTGTACACCGCCGTCGTCTGCTAGGATAGATTAATCGCTCGGGGCGCGGCCGGGCGTGGGGCGACTAGCGTCCCGCCCCGGCCGCGCCGGCGACGAGCGGCCGCCGCAAGGAGCCGGGCACCGCCAGCAGCGCCGGGACACCGGGCTGGGTGGCGCCCCGGCCGGGCGCGGCAAGCAGCGCCCCTACACTGCCGATCCGTGCTGCGCCCCGCGAGCGGGATCACGCCGGCCGCCGCCCGCGGCGCGGCGATCTATTGTCTTGGGGAGACCGTGATGGCAGCGGCGCTGCTCGCCCCACGCCTAACGTTACTCGTGCTCGCGACCACGCTGGCTTGCGCCGCGCCCCGCGCAGCGCCCGCTCCTAGCGCCGCGCCGGCCGCCCCCTCCGCCCCGGCGGCTCCGGCCACCGTGTCGCCATCCCAGGCGGGGACGGCCACCCCGGCGCTGGACGCGCTGCGGACCGGCTACACGACGACGTCGGCCTCGCTGGCGGGTGTCTGGATGGCCAAGGAGGGCGGGTACTTCGCGCAGAACGGCATCGACGCGGACCTGGGCTTCGTGCGCGCCGGCGCGGAGGTGCTGGCGGCCGTGTCGAACCGCGAGATGCCCATTGCCATTGGCGGCGGCGTGGAGTTCATCGCCGCGGCGCTGGAGGGCAGCGACCACGTTATGCTGGGCGGCATGTCGAGCAAGCTCGCGGTGGCGCTGTACACCAGCCCGGACATCACGAGTGTGGCCGACCTGAAGAACAAGGCGATCGGCGTCTCACGGTTCGGCGCGATCACCCACTTCGGCGCCCAGAAGATCCTCGCGCGCAACCACCTGCGTGAGGGCGACGACGTGGCGATCATTCAGACCGGCGGCGTGCCAGAGTCTCTGGCCGCGATGCAGAGCGGCGCGGTGCAGGGCGCCATCCTGACGCCGCCCATCACGCTGAAGGCGCGGCAGCTTGGCTTTTCGCCGCTGGTGGACACGAAGAATCT
Source organism: Pseudomonadota bacterium (assembly GCA_021325365.1). Next base: position 39,494 of record JAJPHF010000149.1, on the reverse strand, counting down.
CGACATCCCCAGCCAAGGCAGCGTGATCGGCTCCACGCGCGGCTACGTGCGCGACCACCCCGAGATCGCGGAGCGCTACCTGAAGGCGCTCATCGAGGGCATCCACCGGCTGGTGACTGATCGGGAGTTCGGCATGGCGGTCATCGGGCGCTACACGCAGACCGACGACCCTGACGTGCTGGCCGATGCCTACGACTACTACCGTGACGGCTACCAGCGCGACCTGATGCCCACGCTGGAGGGCCTGCAAGAGCAGATCGACGAGCTGAGCGCGTCGAAGCCGCAGGCCCGCGGGGCGAAGCCGCAGGACTTCCTCGACCTGGCGCCATTGGAGCGGGTCAAGGCGACGGGGCTGGTCGAGCGCCTGTACGCGCAGTAGCGCGCTTGGCCCCCGCGCGAACCCGGATCACCGGCTTCCCCCGTCCCCGCCCGGCCTCTCGGCACGCTTGTTGCGGTTTCCGGCCTGTCAATTGCCGCAACCAGCGCGGGCCGAGGGGGGACGAGATGACCGAGATCGGCGCTGGGGTGACGCCCGGATTGCTGCCGGGCGAAACGCTCGCGGACGTCGCGGCGCGCGCCCAGCACTGCCGCGCCTGCCCCCTCTGGGAGTTGGGCACGCAGACGGTGTTTGGCGCGGGGCCGGCCAACGCCCGCCTCATGATGATCGGGGAGGCGCCCGGCGAGTACGAGGACCGCGAGGGCGTGCCGTTCGTCGGGCCCGCCGGGCGGCTGCTCGACCGCGCCCTGGCAGCCGCCGGCCTGGACCGCTCCGAGATCTACGTCACCAACGTCGTCAAGCACCGGCCGTGGGTGCCCGCGGGCAACCGCAAGAAGAACCGGGCGCCCAAGACCAGCGAGATCAAGGCGTGCCGGCCGTGGCTGGCAGCCCAGCTGGAGCTGATCCGGCCGCGAATCGTCGTGTGCCTCGGCGCGCCGGCGGCGAAGGAGATCCTGGGCAAGGACTTCCGTCTCACGCAGCAGCGCGGCCAGTGGTTCAGCACGCCGACCATTCCCTACGTGCTGGCGACGCTGCACCCCGCCTACGTGCTGATCCAGCCGCCCGAGACGATGGACGCGCTGCGCGACGTCGTCTTTGCCGACCTCGCGCGCGTCGCCGAGCGCTACCGCGAGTTAGCGGTCACGCCGAGCGGCCGCTAGGCGTTTAGCCCCGGCCGCGCGCCGCTACGCTGCGCCCCGGTGTCGCGGGGCTTGGTGCTGGCCGGGCGCGCGGCGCCCTACTCCCCGGCCGAGCCCATGACTGGCTGTCACGCAACCGTGACGCGGGATGCTAAAATTGCGCCTGCCGCGCGTGCGGGCGCGCGAGATGCGCGCCCACGCGCGACGCCCGGCTCGGGCCGGGGCGAGACTCCGCGGCGCGAACGCCGAGGGCGGGGATGGCAACACCCGCGCGCGAGCAGTACCTGACGCTCAAGGCGCAGCATCCCGACGCGGTGCTGTGGTTCCGCATGGGCGACTTTTACGAGCTGTTCGACGACGACGCGCAGCTTGTCGCCCGCGAGCTGCACCTGACGCTCACCTCGCGGGAGTTCGGTCGCGGCGAGCGCGTGCCCATGGCCGGCGTGCCCCACCACGCCGCCGAGGGCTACCTCGCGCGCCTCGTGCGCAAGGGCTACCGCGTCGCCATCGCCGAGCAAGTCAGCCCGCCCGGCCACGGCCTGGTCGAGCGGGTGATCACGCGCGTGGTCAGCGCCGGCACCGCCATCGAGCCCAACCTGTTGCCCGCACGCGCCAACAACTACCTCGCGGCCGTCGTGCGCGGCCCGGCGGGGCGCGGCGGCAGCGCTCCGGAAGCCTACGGACTCGCCTACGTGGACGTGACCACGGGCGAGTTCGCCGTCACCGAGCTGAGCGGATCCGACGCCGCGACCAGCCTGGCAGGCGAGCTAAGCCGGCTCGGTCCGGCCGAGTGCCTCGTCCCCTGGGACCAGGCCGGCGCGCTCGCGCTCACCGGCCCGATCACGCGATATGATGCCTGGCGCTTCGAGCCCGAGTCAGCGCGCGACCGCCTGCTGCGGCAGTTCGGTGTGCGCTCGCTGGAGGGGTTCGGCTGCCAGGGGCTGCCCCTCGCGGTCGGCGCGGCGGGCGCGGTGCTAGCGTACCTCGAGGAGAACAACCCCGCCCTCCTGCCGCTGCTGCGCGGCCTCCGCACTTACAGCACCGACGCCTACATGGTGCTCGACGCGCACACCCGCCGCAACCTGGAGCTGACGCGGGGCGCGCGCGGCGGCGCCGTCGAGGGCAGCCTGCTGGCTGTCCTCGACGCCACGCGCACGCCGATGGGCGGCCGGCTGCTGCGGCGCTTCCTGGGGCAGCCGCTGCTCGACCTGGCCGCTATCGAGGCGCGCCAGAGCGCCGTCGCCGCCTTCGTCGCGCGCCGCGCGCTCCGCGCCGACTTGCTTGGTCGCCTGAACGGGCTGGGCGACCTGGAGCGCCTCACCAGCCGCGCGCTGCAAGGCGTCGCCAGCGCCCGCGAGCTGCTGGCGCTGCGCTCGCTGCTCCTCGCCGTCGGCCCGCTGCGCGATCAGCTCGCCGCAGCCTCAGCCGATACTCCTGAAACGCCGGCGAGCGACGGCACGCCGGCACCCCATCTGCCCCCGTACGCCTCTCCTGCCCCTGAGATGGGGGGCGAGAGCCTGGACGCCGTGTACAGGGCGCTCGATCCCTGCCAGGACGTGGCCGACGAGATCGCCCGCGCGGTGGCCGACGGCGACGAAGGTCGCCTGATCCGCGACGGCTACGACTCGGCGCGCGACGAGCTGATCGCGGCGATTGCCGAGACGCGCCGCTGGCTCGCCGAGCTAGAGAGCGCCGAGCGCGCCCGTACGGGCATCCGCAGCCTGAAGGTGGGCTACAACCAGGTGTTCGGCTACTACCTGGAGGTCACCCACGCTCACCGCGACCGCGTGCCTGCCGACTACGTGCGCAAGCAGACGCTGGCGAACGCCGAGCGCTACATCACGCCGCAGCTCAAGGAGGCGGAAGCGCGCATCCTCCACGCCGAGGAGCGCATCGGCGCCGTGGAGCGCGCCCTGTTCGCCGCGCTGCTCGGCCGCGTGGGCGCGCAGGCGCCGCGGCTGCTCCGCACCGCCGACGCGCTGGCCCACCTCGACGTGTACCTCGCCCTGGCCGAGGTCGCGGACCGCAACGGCTACGTCCGCCCCGAGGTCCACGCCGGCGAGGAGATCGATATCGAGGGGGGGCGGCATCCCGTCGTGGAAGCGGCGCTCGGCCCGGAGCAGTTCATCGCCAACGACTGCGCGCTCGGCGGCGACGGCGCCCGCATCGCGCTCCTCACCGGCCCCAACATGGCGGGCAAGAGCACGTATCTGCGCCAGGTGGCGCTGATCGTGCTGCTGGCGCAGATCGGTAGCTTCGTGCCCGCACGCCGCGCCCGGCTGGGGCTGGTCGACCGCATCTTCACGCGCATTGGCGCCCAAGACGACCTGGCGGCCGGCGCGAGCACCTTCATGGTCGAGATGATCGAGACAGCGGCGATCCTGCGCCACGCCACGCCACGCAGCCTGGTGGTGCTGGACGAGATCGGCCGTGGCACGAGCACCGAGGACGGCCTGGCCATCGCGCGGGCGGTCGTCGAGCACCTGCACGACCGCGTGGGCGCGCGGGCGCTGTTCGCCACGCACTACCACGAGCTGATCGCGCTCGCGGCGCACTTGCCGCGCCTGGCGAACCTGCACACCGCCGTGCGAGAGGAGCACGGCGAGGTGGTCTTCTTGCACCGCGTGCTGCCCGGCGGTGCCGACCGCAGCTACGGCTTGCACGTCGCGCGCCTGGCCGGGCTGCCCACCGACGTGCTGGCGCGCGCGGCCGCGCTGCTGGCGGAGGACGGACCTACCCCCCCTGCCGCCCCTCCCAATGTGGGAAGGGGGAGGATGGGCTGCCTTCCCTCCCAGCCTCTCTCCCGTATCGGGCAGGGGGATGATGATGAGGCTGGGATGGCTCCCCCCTTCCTTCCCAGGGAAGGGGGGCCGGGGGGGGTAGGTCCGTCCCCCCGCGCCAACGGCGTCGTCAACGAGCCCGGCCCCACGCCTCTAGATGCGCCCGGTATCGGGCTGGCCCAGGACGGCGCTACCGCACCCGCCATCGCGCTAGCGTCCGCCGACGCGCGGCCCGAGGCGGCCCAAGTGTCGGAGCCGCCAGCGCCGGATGGCGGGGCCGCGGTGGTGGTGGACGCCCTGCTGGCGCTCGACCTCTGCAACGTCACGCCGCTTCAGGCCCTCAACCTGCTCGCGCGACTCCAGCAGCAGGCGCGGGAGCGGGCGCCGTGAGCGCGCCGCCGCTCGCGCGGGCGCCCATCCGGGTGCTTCAGCCGCGCGACGCCGAGCGCATCGCCGCCGGCGAGGTGGTCGAGCGGCCCGCCTCGGTGGTCAAGGAGCTGGTCGAGAACGCGCTGGACGCGGGTGCCCACACCGTGCGGGTGGAGATTCGCGGCGGCGGCCTGCGGCTGGTGCGCGTGGTAGACGACGGCTGCGGCATTCCCGCCGACGAGATCGCGCTGGCCTTCCAGCGCCACGCGACGAGCAAGATTCGCGGCGTCGACGACCTCGACCGCCTCGCCACGCTCGGCTTTCGCGGCGAGGCGCTGCCGAGCATCGCCGCCGTCGCGGAGGTCGTCGTGCTGACGGCCGCCGACGCGGAGGGGCTGGGCTACGAGGCGTTGGTGCGGGGCGGCGCAGTCGCCTCGCTCACCCCCCGCCCGCGGGCGCGGGGCACCACCATCAGCGTGCGCTACCTGTTCCAGACAGTGCCCGCGCGCCTGAAGTTCGTGGCGAGCGCGCGCCACGAGGTGGCCGCGATCGGCGCGCTCGTGCGCCGCTACGCGCTGGCCTACCCCGACGTGCGGTTCAGCCTGCTATTGGAAGGGCGCGTCGCCTGGCACAGCTCCGGCGACGGGCTCGACGCGACGCTGGCCGAGGTGTATGGCGCCGCGGTGGCCGAAGCGCTGCGTCCGCTGCCCCCGTTGGAAGTGGCCGAGAGCCGCTGGCGCGGCTATCTGGGCGAGCGCCACGTGACGCGGCCCAACCGCGGCGGGGTGACACTGGTCGTCAACGGTCGCTGGGTGGAGGTGCGCGAGCTGCTGACCGCCGTCGAGGCCGCCTATCGGCCGCTCCTGCCGCGCGGGCGGCACCCGATCGCCGTGCTGTACGGCGAGCTGCCGGCGAGCGCCGTCGACGTAAACGTGCATCCCGCGAAGACCGAGATCAAGTTCCTGCACGGTGCCGCGCTGGCGCAGGCGCTCGCCGGCTGGGTGCGCGAGGCGCTCGGCCGCGGTCCCGCGCACCTGCCCGCCGACGTGGATCTCGGCCTCGCGCTGCCCTCGCTTTCGAATGCGATCCCTGTTGTCGAGCAGGCCGGCGAGCCGACTCTCCCGTCGCTTCCCGCCGCCGACCGGCCCGACGGGCCGATCGGGTTTAGCACCTTTGCCTACCCTGCCCCCGGGCCGCGGTGGTATCGCGTCGCTGAAGGCTGGGCGCAGGACGAGCCCGCACCGCCGCCCATCGAAGAGCGCCGGGGCGCGGGCGCCCTGCCGCCGTTGCAGCTGCTCGGGCAGGTGCAGGACGCCTTGCTGCTCTGCGAGGGGCCGGCGGGGCTCTACCTGGTGGACCAGCACCGCGCCCACGAGCGCGTGCTGTACGAACGGCTCCGCGCCCGCCACGCGCCTGCCGCCCCGACGCCGGTCGAGCCGATCATGCTGGAGCTGCGGCCGGCGCAGGCCAGTCGCCTGGCGACGCGGCTGCCAACGCTGGCGGCGCTCGGCTTCGTCTGCGAGTGGTTCGGCGGGCGCAGCTTCCTGGTCCGGGCCACCCCGACGCTGGCCGGCGGCGCGGACGCGGGGCTGCCGGCGGGCGAGGCCGCGCTCCTCGGCGCGCTCGACGAGGTACTGGGCGAGGCGACGGCCGCCGAGGACGACTGGCAGGCCCGGCTGCTGATCTCCGTGGCTTGCCACAGCGCGCTACGCCGCGGCCAGCCGCTGCCTCCGACGACGATGGCGGCGCTGCTGGGCGCGCTCGACGAGACGGCCGCGCCCGCCGTCTGCCCCCACGGCTCGCCGCTGATCCTGCACCTCAGCGACACGTTCCTGGCCCGCCAGTTCCGCTGGCGCTAATCCCGAATTCGACAGCGGACTCCCCTTACTCCCTCTCCTCCTGGGAGCGGGTTGGGGTGAGGGCGCGCCCCGGTAGCCCAACCGCCGGGCCAGGTCGGGTATGGGCGGCCAGAACCTGGAATCCTCCCAGGCCCCAACGCTGTGCGCCTGGCGACAGGCCCGGGCGCAGCGGGCATCAGGCCGACGTGCGGGCCGGCTCGTCGCTCCAGCCTTGCCGCTGGAGGAGGGCGCCCAGCTCGCGGTGGACGTAGTCAAGCTGGCGGGCGGCGAGGCGCAGGCGCACGGCGGCATCCGCCTCGCTCGCGGCGGCCTTCGCCAGGTCGCCCTCCTGCAGGCAGCGCGCGAGGCGGTCGACCTCGTCGCAGAACGCGCTCACGCTGCGGATGCGGAAACGGCGGTGTCCATCGGCGGTCGCGGGGCCGGCCGGGGCGCGCGCCTCCGTCGGCTCGTCCGTGGCTTGCTCGTCGGGGCCCCACAGGTCGGCGTCGTCGTCGCGCTCGGCGCGCGGGCGCGGCGGCAGGCGGGTGGGCGCGGCCTTGGGCGTCACGATGGGCTCGGGCACGACGCCCTGCTCGGCCAGCTCCACCGCCTCGGCGATGGGCAGGTTCGGGCGAGCCTGGGCGGCGCGGCAGGCGCGCGCGATGGCGGCGGCCGACAGGTCGCGCTCGACGGCGAGCTGGGCCACCGCCTCCTGCCGCAGCGGGTCCTCCACGGCGCCGAGGTGCTGGGCCTGCGTGACCGTGAGCTGCCCCTCGGCGATGAGATCGCGCACGGCCGGCGCCAGCTCGCGCAGGCCGAGGTAGCGCCGCACCGTCGCGCCCGACAGGCCCACCATCTGCCCCACCGCGTCGTCGAGCGCGCGGCCGCTGAGGGCCGGCTGCTGCCGACTCACGTAGCGGCGCAGGCGCGCGAAGCCCTCGGCCTGGTCGAGGTCGTTCAGGTCCTGCCGCTGGAGATTCTCCAGGATCTGGCGCACCAGGCGGTCCTCGGGCGTGCCCTCGACGGGCAGGCAGGGGATCGTCGCCAGGCCGGCGCGGATGGCCGCCTCGCGCCGGCGGTTGCCATAGACAATGCGGTAACTACCGCCATCCGCGGCGACGCCGACCGGCTGCAGCAGCCCGTGGGCGCGGATGCTGGCGGTGAGGGCGTCCAGGTCGCCCGGCCCGTCGCGGCGCACGTTGTCGGGATCGGGCGCGATGGTGCGCGGGTCGAGGTAGAGCAGGCGAGGCGACTCGGCCACGGCAAGGGCTCCCACATACAAGGCTTGGGGGTCGCCACGGCGCCCCGCCGGGCAGCATACCGCGCCGCGCCCTGCCCCCGGCCGCCGGCCGCGCTACGGCTGAGTCTCAAGGCGGGACAAGCGCGCGCCTTGTCCTCGGCTCAGGCTGGCCCCGAGGGCGGCAGGTGCCAGGCCCGGCCGGCCAGCTCCTCGCGGGACAGACCGAGGTGTACTTGCTTGCCCACCACCATCCGCACGGCGGTCATGGGGATAAACAGCTCGTTGGCGTGCTGAAGCCCCCCACGCACGTGGATGTAGCGCACTCCCTCGCGGTCGATCATGGTGTGGACGACGCCTACGTATTGGCCCAGATCGGTGCGGTTCCTTGCATCCACGTGATGGGCGTAGACCGCATAGCTCTCCCGGATCGTTCCCGGCGTTTCGGCCGCGCCGGCACTCGGGTGGCGCTCGGCCAGCGGCCTGGAGGTGGACGGAGGCGGCGCCACGCTCGCATGCGCGCCGCGGCCGACGCTAGCGGGAGGCACCCGACTCGGTAGCAGGGTGAGTAACGCTTGGATTTCCGGGGTGAGGTGATCTTCGCGCTGTATGGTCCAGAGCAGGTTCTCTAGCGCGAGCCGTACGACCTCCACCTGCCGCTCGCTGAGAGTGAGCCCTGCTGGCGGCGGGAGTGGTAAGTCGTCCAGCGGCGGTGTGCTGAGCGGCTGCATGACGACTCCTCCTCGATGCTCCCCCTCCTCCTCTGTCCACCCAGTTGGCACCTCTAGCATAGTCCTGGCGGTGGCACCTGTAAAGTAGCGCCGATGCAACTGCCGTAGCGCGCCAGTTGCCGGCCGAGGGTCGCTGCGGGCGCGGGCGCCCCGCTTGGCTCCGGCTAGCACCCGGCGGGCCGGTATAATCGTGCAGCTCGCGAGGGGCAGCACGCCCGATCTGGAGAGGAATCAAGTGTTTCGACGCTTCGCAAGTAGCCTGGGCCTCCGCAAGCGCGGAAGCCTGGCTAGAGTTGCCGCTGCCCTGCCGGTGTTAGTGGCGTTGCTGCTCGGCTGCACGGCGCCGGTGGCCGCGCCGGGGCAGCCCGCTGGCGGGGCCGCCCTGGCCCCGAGCGGCGCCAGCGCGTCAGCCAGCGCGCCAGCCGCACAGCGCCCGCACGTGCGCGCGGCCTACACTGCCGAGGCGGCGTCGGAGCTGCCGCTGTGGGTGGCGAACGACGCGGGCCTGTTCGCGGAGAACGGGCTCGACGTGGCGGTCGAGCGCGTGGCCGGCGGCAGCTCGAAGGCCATGCAGGTGATGCTCGCGGGCGAGCTAGACGTGGCGCAGATCGGCGGCACCGCCGTCGTGGATGCCCAGCTCGCGGGCGCCGACGTGGTGTCGATCGCCACGGCCATCCCCGTGGTCGGGATGAGCGTCTACGGCGACGCCAGCATCGCGCGCCTGGACGATCTACGCGGTAAGTCTATCGCCATCACGCGCGCCGGCACGATCACCGACTTCGGCGCTCGCCTCGCGCTCAGTCGTCAGGGTCTGGCGCCCGAGACGGACGTGGGACTGATCCAGACGGGCGGCGTGCCCGAGACGATGGCCGCGATGCAATCGGGCAACGTGCCGGCCGGTATCTTGCTGCCGCCGTTCGACGTGCCGGCGCGCAAGCTGGGCTTCCACGAGGTGCTCGACGTGGCGAGCCTGGGCCTGGAGTTCCAGCACAACGGGCTGACGGTGCAGCGCGACTACCTGACAGCCAACGACGACACGCTGCAGCGCTTCGTGCGCGCCTACGCCGCGGCCATCGCCCGCGCGCACCAGGACAAAGCATTCACGAAGCAGGTGATCGGCAAGTACAGCAGCACCGACGACGACGAGGCGCTGGAGAGCGGCTACGCGGCCTTTGGCGATCGCTACTTGGCGCGGGTGCCGTATCCCACGGTGGGCCAGTTTCAGTCGATCATCGACTTCACGGCCGAGCGTGACCCCCGCGCCCGCGACCTGAAGGCTGCCAACTTGATCGACGACCACTTCGTACGGACGCTGGAGCAGTCCGGCTACGTCGACACGCTGTACCGCTGAGCCGACGGCGAGCTTGTTGCTCCCCCCAGATTGGCGGGTGGAGACATTTCCGACGTGAAGGGTCAGCCGGGGGCGGCGCCGACGACGTCCGTGCGGGCCGCCGCGCGCTCGCGGACCTCGCGCAGCAGCGCGTCGCGGCTGTAGGCGCCTTTCTGCATGACTGCCTGGGCATGCTCGGTGAGGCGCTGGCGCTCGTCGGCCGTGAGGTCCTTCGCCGTAAGCACCACGACCGGGATGGAGCGCCATTCGTCGTGCGCGCGGAGCGCCGCCAGCAGCTCGAAGCCATCCATCTCCGGCATCAGCAAGTCCAGCAGGATGAGCGCGGGCGGCGCGCTCGCGACCTGCGCGAGCGCTGCCCGCCCGCTCCCCGCCTCGGCGACGGTCCAGCCGGCGCCCTCCAGCGTGCGGCGCAGCACGTCGCGGGCGCTGGCGTCGTCGTCCACGATCAGCACCGACCGCGCCCGCGAGGCGTGCACGTGCTGCTGGAGCAGGCGCGCCAGCCGGTCGCGGTCGATCGGCTTGGTCATGAAGTCCGCGGCGCCCAGGCTGTAGCCCAGGCTGCGGTCGTCCAGCATCGTTAACATGATGACTGGCACGTCGGTCAGGGCGGCGTCGGCCTTCAGCGCCGCGAGCACGGCCCAGCCGTCCATGCCGGGCATGAGCACGTCGAGCGTGATGGCCGCCGGCCGCAGCTCGCGGGCGAGGCGCAGGCCCTCCTCGCCGCTCGCCGCGAACGCCACCTGCAGCCCTTCGGGGTCCAGAAAGCGCCGCATGAGGTCGGCGACCGTCGGATCGTCGTCGATGACCAGTACCGTGGTCCCGCCCACCGGGGCGCCGGACGGCGCGGCGGGCACGGCCGGCGGCGGGGCGGCCGCTGGCCGCGCGGGCACCTCGGCGGGGAGGCGCACGGTGAAGGTGGTGCCCGCGCCCAACGCGCTCTCCACGGTGACGTCGCCGCCCATCAGGCGACAGAAGTGGCGGCTGATGGCTAGCCCCAGGCCCGAGCCGCCGTACTTCCGGGTGGTGGCGGCGTCGGCCTGGCTGAACGCCTGGAACAATCGCCCCACCTGCTCGGGCGTCATGCCGATGCCCGTGTCCGCCACGCGGAAGGTCAGCCAGTCGCGGCCATCGTCCGCCGCGCGGGCAGCGGTGAGCGTGATCGTGCCCCGCTCGGTGAACTTGCCGGCGTTGCTGAGCAGGTTGAACAGGGTCTGCCGCAGCTTCGTACGATCCGCCCGCATCACGCCGAGGTCGGGCGGCAGGTCCACCCGCAGCGTGTTCTGGTTCTTCGCGATGAGCGGCTGCACGATGTTCGTCACGTCGCGGATCAGCTCGGCGACTGCGAACTGTTCCAGGTACAGCTCCATCTTGCCCGCTTCGACCTTCGACAGGTCGAGCACGCTGTTGATCAGCTCCAGCAGGTACTTGCCGGCCGTGTGGATCTTCTCCAGGTCGGGCACGAAGTCCTCGGGCTCCAGGTCGGCGGCGTCCTCCTGGAGCATCTCGCTGTAGCCGATGATGGCGTTCAGGGGCGTCCGCAGCTCGTGGCTCATGTTGGCCAGGAAGTCCGACTTGGCACGGCTCGCCACCTCTAGCTCGCGGCTCTTCGCCTCTAGCTCCTGATACAGGCGCGCGTTCTGGATGGCGAGCACGGACTGGTTGGCGAACGTCTCCAGCAGCCGCACGGTGGAGGGCGCGAAGTGGCCCGCGACCTTGCGCAGCGCCGCTAGCGCGCCGACGACCTCGCCCTCGCGCAAGAGCGGCACCGCCAGGATCGCGCGGTAGCCTTCCCGGGTCGTCACGTCGCGGAGGCGGCCCCCGCCCTCGGCCTGCAAGTCGGCAATCTGGACCGATACGCGGTCGGCGGCCGCCCGGCCGACCGCGCCGGCGCCGAGCTGCACCCGCTCGGCGCGGAGTGCGGCGTCCAGCGCGCCGGAGACACGGTAGATGGCTTGCAGCTCGAAAGCCCGCGTCGCCGCGTCGTACTCGAAGATTACCCCGGCGTCGCTCCGCGACAGGCGGACGGCGTGCCGCACGATCTCGCCCAGGACCGTCTGAAAGTCCAAGGACGAGTTGACCACCTGGCTTACCTCGGTGAGCGCTGCTAGCTCCTCGAACTGGCGGGCGTGCTCGATCGCGACGACCGCCTGGTCGGCGAAGGCTTCGAGCAGCGTGATCTCCTTGTCGGTGAAGGGCCGCACCTCCTTGCGGTAGAGGAGGATCGAGCCGATGGGCACGTCCTCGTGCAACAGTGGCGCGGCCACGACCGAGCGATGGCCGAGCCGCTGCTGGTTCTCGCGGCCCTCGGGCAACTCGCCCTTCACGGCCTCGGCGAGGTCCGGCACGTTAACCGGGCGACGGTCCACGACGGCGCGGCCGATGGTGTTGCCGCGGGAGATCGGCAGGCGGTCGGCCTCGTTCAGGGCGCTGTCGACCAGCCGCGTGGAGGCGATGGGCCACAGGCTGTTGCCATCCACGACGCGGATGCGGGCGCCGTCCGCGGCGCACTGACGCGTGGCGTTGGCGGCGATCTGGTCGAGCACCTGCTGGACCTGGCCCGGCGAGCTGGCGATGCTGCGCAGCACCTCGTTGGTCGCCGTCTGCTGCGCCAGCGCCTCGGAGAGGTCGCGCGTGCGCTGGGCGACGCGCTCCTCCAGCGTCGCGTACGACTCGCGCAGGCGGGCCGCCATGACACGGAACGCCTCGGCCATCTGGCCGATCTCGTCGCGCGACCGCACGTCGATCTGCTGGTCGAGATCGCCCTGGGCGATGCCGCGCGCGGCGACGGCGAGCCGGCGGATGCGCCACACCATGGGACGCGCGAATAGCAGCGCCAGCGCCGTCGCCAGCAGCGAGGCGAGCGCGGCGCTGGCTAGCGCCCCCCGCAGGAAGGTCTCGGCGCGCGCTTCGAAGGTGGCGACCGGCAGGGCCGCCACGTAGGTCCAGCGGGTTTGCTGCAAGGGAAGTGCGAGGGCGCGGTAGTCGGTGCCGTTGACGCGCCAGCTGAACGCGCGTGGCGGCGCCACGCCCACGGCGTCCGCGAGCGCTTGCTGGCCCAGCGGGGCGGGGGACGACCCGCCGTCTCCCTGGTCGGCGTTGGTCAGCGCGTCGGCTAGCTCGTCCGAGAGCGACCCGACGGGCCGCAGCGCCCACGTGGGGTCCAGACTGCTGGCGATCACCACGCCGTTCTGGTCCAGCAAAACGCCCGTGGCGCCCGCGCCGATGCGGTTGCGCGTGCCTTCGGCGATCTGCTGCACGGTGTCGATGCCGGAGCGCATCACGATGGCGCCGAGCACGCGGCCGTCCGCCGTCAGCACCGGCGCACCGCGAAAGATGCCGCTGCGCCCGCTCTGCCGGCCCGCGCTTACCCCGCTGATGAACGTGCGGCCCGCGAGCGCCGCGGCGAAGGCGGGGCGCTGGGACAGGTCGAGGCTCGCGTTCTCGGGATCGGTGGTGGCGACGATCTGCCCCCGCGCATCGGCCAAAGCGAGCGACGCCGCGTCGGGGTCCACGGCGCGGTAGCTGGCGAGCGCGTCGTGCGCGGCGGCCCGGTCGGCGTCGGTCGCGGCGGCGCCGGCGATCAGCAGTCGCCGCACGCTCGGGATCCCCGCGATTGCCTGGAGATCGACCAGGCTGTGCGCGTTCCAGGCGTCCACGGCGGTGGCGACGCTCTGACCCTCGGCCAGCAGCGCGGCCTCGGCCTGCTCCTGCAAGCCGCGACTGGCCTGCGAATAGCCGAGCGCCGTGAGCGTGATCGAAACCAGGACGGCGATGCCGACGCACAGGACGACGAGCTTGCGCGCCACGGGCCAATCGCGCACCCGCGGCAGCCAGCGCCGTCGCGCTTCACCCGATGACGGCGGTTGCTGCATCGTCCCCCGCACCACGTGCGCCCGGTCGCCGGCGCGCCTCGCGGCCAGTATATACCCGAGCGCGGCGAGGCTACGAAATTCGCCGCCGGTTGCTCAGGCGAGGGCGGGATGGACGTCGAGCGCGAGCTGTCCGTCCTGGACGGTTAGCAGCTTGCCCGAGAGCGCCATCGGCGCCGTGGCGGCCAGCACGAAGCGGTTGCCGGCGAACTCGGGACCGGGCATGCGCTGCCGCGCCTCCTCGGGCGCGTCCTCGGTCGCGATCGCGGCGCCGGGCGACATGACCACCACGCAGATGTTGGCGTCGGCGACTTCCATCGCGACGTAGCGGGTGAAGGTCCAGATGGCGTCCTTGCTGACCATGTAGGCGCAGGAGCGGAGGCCGCCGCCGCCGTGCAGGTTGATGATGTGGCCGCCGCCCTGCCGCTCCATGTAGGGAATGACGTGCTTCGTGCAGAGGAACGTGCCGTACAGGTTCGTGCGGATGACGCGGTCCCAGAAGCTGAGGTCCATGTCGCGGATCGCGGGCCAGTGGGGCACGCCCCACGCGAAATGGGGCACGATGCCCGCGTTGTTGACGAGAATGTCGATCTTGCCGAACTCGCCGGCCACGCGCTCCATCAGGGCGCGGACCGAGTCCTCGTCGCGCACGTCGGCCGTCACGGCCAGCGTCTCGGCACCGAGCGTGCGCAGCTCGCCAGCCGTCTGCTCCAGCCGCTCCAGATCGACGTCGGCGATGGCGACCTTGGCGCCCGCGTCGGCGTAGGTCGTGGCGATGTACCGCCCAATGCCCTTCGCGCCGCCCGTGATGATGGCGACCTGCCCTTCCAGCATGCTGCCCTCCCATTTTCCCCGGCGGTGCAGGGGACGCACCTGCCGGGTGGCTGGTCGGCCCGTCCCGCTCCCCGGGGGTGCCGGGGCAGTGGCGCTCGCAGTATTCCGCGCCACACCCTGCCGGGGGCGTGGGGGTGTCCCCCACTACCTCCCCACCCCCCTCTGGCTGCTACTTCAGGGTCTCGCCGAGGAAGTACAGCATGTCGTTCCAGGCGATCGGCGCTTGCTGGGCGTTGTAGCGCTCGGGGTTCTGGTCGTTGTTGAAGGCGTGCTGGGCGTTCGGGTAGATACGGAGAGCGAACGGCTTGTTGTTCTTCCACATCTGCTCGACGATGGCCGGGATGCCGGCATTGATGCGCTCGTCCAGAGCCCCGTAGATCGCGAACACCGGGGCCGCGATCTTGTCGGCGTCCGACGGCGGGTTCGGCCCGTACCACGGCACCGCCGCCTTGATGCGGCTGCCGGCCTGCGTCGCCACGCGCCAGGTGTAGCCGCCGCCCATGCACCAGCCCGTCACGGCCAGGCGGTTGCCGTCCACGCCCGACTGCTTCCCAAGCCAGTCGAGGGCCGCCACCAGGTCCTGGGTGTTCTGGTTCGCGTCGGCCTTGCCTAGGGCGGCGGTGGCGTCGGCCGTCTCCTTGAAGGCGCCCGTGCCGCCCTCGCGGGAGAGCAGGTCGGGCGCGAGCGCCACGTAGCCCGCGGCCGCCAGCCGGCGCGCGCAGTCCTTGATGTGGTCGACCAGGCCGCGGTTCTCGTGGATGGCGAGCACCGCGCCGCGGCTGCCGTCGCCCTCCGGCCGCGCCAGGTAGCCCTGCAGCTGGCCACCCTGAATGGGGATGCTCACGTCCTCGGTCTGGATGCCGGCGCCGCCCTGAATCGGCCGTGGCGCGGCCACGCGGCGCCGCGCGCGGGGCGTGACGATCGGCACGCCGGCCAGCAGGTTCGCCGCTTCGCTGGCGCCAACCAGGCCGACCAGCCGCCGCTCCAGGTCGGCGCGCTCCAGGAGCCCGTCCTCGTAGTCCTCGATGAACTCCGTCACCACATACTGCTGCATGTCGTGCATGGCCTGGCGCTCCTTTCGCGACCTGATTCGGGGCATCCGCCACTGGCCCCGGCGAGCCGCCCCCGCACCGCCGGTCCCTCGTCCAGCATACCGAATCGCTGACGGGCTTGCACACGATCCGGCGGGCGTCCTGGAAGGCCGCGCACGCCGCTGGCGCTCAGCGTCCGTAGAGGCGGTCGATGTATCCCGAGTCCATTAGCTCGCGCACGAACCGGTCGTCCACGAGGTCGTTCGGGTTCAGGCGGGCGACGTTCTCGTTGTGGGCGGCGATGTCCTTAATGGCGCTGGCGAAGGTGGCGGCGCGGGGCAGCGGCGCTTCCAGCAGTACCGGCCCGGCGGACTCGCTGTAGATCTCGTCGAGCGCCGCCGGGTCGTCCAGACCGAGGAAGCGGCCGACGATGGCGAGCGTCCCCGCGCGCTCGGTCTTGAAATAGTGGATGGCGTCCACCAGCGCGGTGACGTAGCGCCGGACGACGTCGGGGTGGTCGCGCAGGTACGCGCGGTTGGTGACGACCGTCGTGATGGGCGCCTCGTAGTCTTCGTTTGCGAAGTTGAACAGGGTCTTGTAGCCAGCCTCGCGGGCGCTCGCGGTGAACGGCGCTTGCAGCATCGCCGCGGCGACCGCGCCCGCCTGGAGGCCTCCCAGCCGCTCGTTCTGGCTGCCCAGCGCCACGACCGCCACGTCCTCGCCGCGGCGCAGCCCGAACTTGTCGAGCGCATACTGCGTCGCCAGGTCCGACGACCCGCCCACGTCGGCCACGCCCAGGCGCTTGCCGCGCAAGTCGGCGAACGTCTGCAGGCTCGGGTCGCTCATCACCTGGTAGGTGAAGCGCACTTGCTGCACGGCGACCGCCACCAGGTCGGCGCCGCTCGCGCTGGCGTTGATGATCGCGTTGCCGCCGATCGACCCGAGCGGCGCGTCCTGCGACAGCAGCGCTGCCATCGCCTCGCTGCCCGAGCGGGCGATCACGAGGTCCACGTCGAGCCCCTGGCGCGCGGTAAAGCCGGCCTCCTTGGCGACGACGGTGGGCGCGATCGACGCGCTGATGGTCGAGATGACGAACTTGAGCGGCTGCAGCGCGGCTGGCTGCGTCGACGCGGCTGCCGCTTGCGGCGGCGTCGCTCCCGCCGCGGCTGCCCCGGCAGGCGGTGCGCTCGGTGCCTTGGCAGCGTCGGGGGCGCGCGGGGCGGCGGCCGGCTGCGCGCACGCCGCGAGCAGCGCCAGGAGCGCGACGCAGGCCGTGGTGAAGCTACGCCGAGCGGCTGTCCGGGCGGCCGGCCGCCGCGGGCGCGGTTCGCGGAGGCGTGTCGTGAAAGGCGGGCGCATGGCTGGCCCCCTGCTTGACGCGATTGCGGCAGTATAGCGAGCCGGCCCGAGCGACGCACGTCGCGCGGGAGCCTGCGATCCAATACATTGCTATGCGGCATACTAAGTGCATGGAAGCGGCCGGCGCGGTGTAGCGCGCCGCGTGCGTCGGGCCGACTTGATCACGCGCCGAAGGAGGGGGCTCATGGACCTGGAGCTTAGCAACGACGAGCGGGGGCTGCTTGCCGGGCTGGTCGACGAGTCGCTGCGTAGCCTGAAAGAAGAGATCTACAAGACCGAGACCTACGAGTACAAGGAGCAGCTCAAGGAGCGCGAGGCGCTGATGATGGGCATCCTGCAGAAGCTGAACGCGGGGGCGGGTGCTTAGCGAGGGCGAGCCGGCGTCGCGGCCGCGGGCACGGGCGCCGGGGCAATCGCCGCGCGCTCGGCTCGGCAGCGCGCCGGCGCCGACGCCCGCCTTGGACCGCAGGGCGGGTGCTCCGGGACGTGGCGCACGAGCGTGACGGCGGTGTCGACGTGCGGCTTGGGCACGCGTCCCGGGCGCCGTCGGTGCGCGCGGGTCACCGTGACGCGCGAGAGCCGCGCGGCCCCTCTCATGCCGCCGGCATCGGCCGCGGTGCCTGCTCCGCCGCGGTGCCGCGCCGGGCTCGACGTCGACAGCGCGGCCTACGCCAGCTCCGCGCGCACGTGGCGGGCGGCAGCGCTCAGCGCTTCCAGCTTAGCGCGCGCGGCGGCCCGGGGAATGGGCGCCATGCCGCAGTCGGTGCAGGGGTACAGGCGCTCGGGCGGCACGTAGCGCAGCGCCGCGCGGATGCGGTCGGCGATCACCGCCGGCGGGTCGGGGGGCGCCGGGCTCACGTCGACGCAGCCGTAGAGGATGTCCTTGTCGCCCGCCTCGGCCAGGACCGCCGGGTCCACGCCCGAGGCGGCAAACTCCAACGAGAGCTGCTGCACGCGCGACTGCCGCAGCAGCGGCAGCAGCCGCCGGTACTGGCTCCAGTCCGCGTTCTGCGCCTTCCAGGCGAGCACCGCCGGCGAGCCGTAGCCGTAGCAGATGTGTACGGCCGTCCGCGCGGTCACGCCCTCCAGGCAGCGGTCGAGCAGCTCGATCCCCCACGCCTCGGCCTTGTCCGGGTACACGTTGAAGGCCGGCTCGTCGATCTGGACCACGTCGGCGCCCGCGGCCGCCAGCGCGCGCGCCTCGGCGTTGATGGCCGCTGCCAGCGCCGCCGCGCAGGCCCGCTCGTCGCCGTAGTAGGCGTCGTGCGCCGTGTCGGCGATGGTCATTGGCCCCGGCATCGTCACCTTCACGGGCCGCGTGGTGTGCGCCCGCAGGAAGCGCAGCCCGTCGAGCAGGATGGGGTGGGTGCGCTCGACGGGCCTCGTGATCTTCGGCACCTTCTGCACGTAGCGCCCGCCCCGGGTGGGCATGTCCACGAGGTCGCGGTAGTCGAAGCCGCCCAGCTCGCCGCAGAAGCTCTCGATGTAGTGGCGGCGGCGCTGCTCGCCGTCCGTCACGACGTCGAGGCCGGCGTCCTCCTGGAGCTTGATCGCCAGCAGCACGGCGTCGTCCTGGCCGATCCGCAGCGCCGGCCCTTCGAGCAGCCAGCGCGCCCGCACTTGCTCTGGCGTCGCCAGCCACTCCGGCCGTGGCAAGCTGCCGACAAGCGTAGTCCTGAGCGCTGAGTGCTGAGTGCGGAGTGCTGAGTCAAAAGCCATCTCGCCACTCAACACTCAGCACTTCGAATTGCCGCCCAGACGCGCTCGGCCGTGTAGGGCATGTCGAGGTGGGTGATGCCGAGCGGGGCGAGGGCGTCGGCCACGGCGTTCATGATGGGTGCCGTGCCGATAATCGTGCCCGACTCGCCGACGCCCTTCGTGCCGAGCGGGTTGTAGGGCGACGGCGTGTGCATCTCGGCGATCTCCAAAGGCGGCATGTCGGTGGCCCGGGGCAGCGCGTAGTGCATCAGCGAGCCGGTGACCAGCTCGCCGCCCGGCTCGTAGACCACTTGCTCTAGCAGCGCCTGGCCGAGCCCCTGCGCCGTGCCGCCCCATACCTGGCCCTCGACCAAGAGTGGGTTGACGACCGTGCCGCAGTCGTCCACGGCCACCAGCTTCTCGACGGCCACGTGGCCGGTGTCCGGGTCGATGCGGACGACCGCCAGCGCCGCGCCGAAGCCGTAGGTGTCGCTGGGCGCCTGGTAGTAGTAGCTGGCCTCCAGGCCCAGCGTCTCGCCCGGCGGGAGCCGTCCGCGCCCGTAGGCGGCCGCGGCCACCTGCGCCCAGCTGACGGCCTTCTCGGGCAGGCCCGCCACGCGGAAGCGGCCCTCCTCCAGCCGCACGTCGTCGGGGTTCGCCTCCAGCAGCCCCGCCGCGATGCGCCGCGCCTTGCCGACGACCTGCTCGCTGGCGCGGATGAGCGCCGTGCCGCCCAGCACCGTGCTGCGGCTGCCGAAGGTGCCCACGCCGGGCGGAGTCTTCGCCGTGTCGCCGTGGCGGATGACGATCTGGTCGAAGGGGATGCCGAGCTGGTCGGCCAGGATCTGGGCGAAGCTCGTCTCGTGGCCCTGGCCGTGCGACGACGAGCCAGTGGCCGCGCTGACCCGCCCTGACGGCTCGATCCGTACCTGCCCGCTCTCCCAGCCCGAGGCGCTTGGCTCGGTGAAGCTGGCGATGCCGATGCCGAGCAGCGTGCGCTCGCCACGGGCGCGCTCGGCCTGCTGCTGGGCGCGGAGCGCGGGGTAGTCGGCCAGCGCCAGCAGCCTGTCCAGCGCCGCCGCGTAGTTGCCCGAGTCGTAGGTCACGCCGCTGATCGTCTTGAAGGGGAACTCGTCGGGGCGCACGAAGTTGCGGCGCCGCAGCTCCGCTGGGTCCATGTCCAAGGCGCCGGCCAGCACGTCCATGACGCGCTCGATCGTGTCGGCGGCCTCGGGCCGGCCCGCGCCGCGATAGGGCGCCGTCGGGTTCGTGTTGGTGTACGCGGCGCTCAGCGTGGCCTCGTAGGCGGGCAGATGGTAGCAGCCGGGGAGCAGCGCCGGGATGCGCGACGGCGGCAGCTGCGTGTTGGTGTACATGTAGCCGCCCAGGTTGCCGACGACGTGCGCCCGCATGCCCAGCAGGCGGCCCTCCTGGTCGGCGGCTAGCTCGACGGTTACCACCTCGTCGCGCCCGTGGGTGGTGGTGCTGACGTCCTCCGAGCGCGTCGCCACCCAGCGCACCGGCCGCCCGAGCAAGCGCGCCGCCCAGGCGGCGACGATGTACTCGGGGTAAACGGCGTTGCGCGCGCCGAAGCCGCCGCCCACGTCGGGCGCGATCACGCGGACCGACGTCTCGGGCATGTCGAGCGCCAGCGCGAGCAGGCTCTGCGTGCCGCTGGGCGCCTGCGTGGTGACCCACACGGTCAGCTCGTCGGTGCCTGGGTCGTAGCTGGCGACCACGCCGCGCGGCTCCATCGGCACGGGCGCGAGGCGCGGGAAGGCGACACGCACCTTGACGGCGCGGTGGGCACTTGCAAAGGCGGCATCCACGTCGCCGCTGCCGCGCCGCAGGGTGTAGGCCAGGTTCGTGCCGAACTGCGGGTAGACCAGCGGCGCGTCGGGCTCGAGCGCCGCCTCGGCGTCCGCCACCGCCGGCAGCGGCGCGTACGTCACGTCGACCAGCGCCGCGCCGTCAGTCGCCGCGTCACGGCTGTCCGCGACGACGACCGCCACCGGCATCGCCACCGCCCGCACGGTGTCCACGGCTAGCGACTCGAACGGCGGCACCTTCAGGTCCGCGGCGATGGGGATCACGGGCAGCTTCGCGATCGGCGGCACGTCGGCGCCGACGAGCACCGCGCGCACGCCCGGCAGCGCCCGCGCCGCGCTGGCGTCGACGCCCGTGATGCGCGCGTGGGCGTAGGGGCTGCGCACGAAGGCCATGTGCAGCAGCCCCGGCAGCCGAATGTCATCGACGTAATGCCCCTGGCCGGTGACCAGCCGCGGGTCCTCGACGCGCAGGCGGGCGCGGCCGACCTCGCCGGCCGGCGCGGGATGCTCGACGGCGGTCATGTTGCCTCCAGTTCTGGCGGGGTCTATAGCGGGGGCCTGTAGGGGCGGGTTTCATGCCCGCCCGCGGCCCGCAGGCCGCAATCCCGGCGCCCGGTGGCTCCTGGCCCGAGGGGCGCCCGGTACCACGCGCCTCCCGCTGTGCGCTCAGCGTGCAGGCCGCTGCGCGAGAGCCGGCGCGCTCACCGCGCCGGCGGTCGGGGACAAGCCCCGACCTACGGACGTTCGCTTACTCCGCCGGCTCGGGCTGCCCCGTGGCGCGGGCGAGCGCGGCCGCGAGCGCGCGGCGGGCGTACACCTTCGCCAGGTGACTGCGGTACGGCACCGAGGCGTGCAGGTCGGCGAGCACGTCC
This sequence comes from Pseudomonadota bacterium, assembly GCA_021325365.1. The sequence goes on along the minus strand of JAJPHF010000149.1, from coordinate 18,559 downwards.
ACGCCGTTCACCACCTGCTCGGCGGCGTCGCGGATGGCCGCCTCGTCCGGCCGCTTGCCCTGAAGCGCCGCCTCCATGTCGGCCGCGCGGTAGGCTACCGGCCCGACGCCCGTCACGCCCACGCGGCAGCGCGCCACCGTGCCATCTGCGGCGAGCGTCAGCAGCGCGGCGACGCCGACCAGCGCGTAGTGCGACGCGGGCTGCTCGAACGTGCGATAGGCGCTGCCCGTGCGCTCGGTTGTCGCGTTCAGACGCACCTCGGTCAGCACCTCGTCGGGCTCCAGCGCGCTCTGCAGCGTGTCCACGAACCAGTCGTCCACGCCCACGGTGCGCGCGCCGTTCGGGCCTTGCATCTGGAACTCGGCGTCGAGCGCGTAGGCGAGCGCGGGCGGGTCGCCCGCGGGGTCGGCGTGGGCCAGGCTGCCGCAGAGCGTGCCGCGGTTGCGGATCTGCACGTCGCCCACCTGCTTGACCACGTCGTACAGCACGCCGATGCGCTGCACCGCCTCATTGCGCTCCAGTTCGTTGTAGGTGACGAGCGCGCCCACGGCGAGCTTGCCGTCTTCCATGCGGATGTAGTCGAGGTTGGGGATGCGCGCGATGTCGATGAGCGCCGCGGGCTGGAGGAAGCGCAGCTTCAGCAGCGGCAACAGGCTATGGCCGCCGGCGAGGATCTTGGCGTCGCCGTCGTACTGCTGCAGCAGGCCGATCGCCTCCTGAACGCTGGTCGGGGCGTGGTACTCGAACTCGGCTGGAATCATGACGCCACCTCAGCCCGCGGCGCACCCTCCGGGTGCTCGGCCGCCCACTTGATCGCCTCGACGATGCCGTGATAGCCCGTGCAGCGGCAGAGATTGCCGTCGATGGCGTGGCGGATGTCCGCCTCGCTCGGGTGAGGGTTCTCGGCCAGCAGCGCCGTGGCGCTCATGATCATGCCGGGCGTGCAGTAGCCACACTGCAGGCCGTGCTTCACGCGGAAGCCCTCCTGCACGGGGTCGAGCTGGTCGCCCTTGGCAATGCCCTCGATCGTGGTGATCTGCTGGCCGTCGGCCTGCACGGCCAGGATGGTACACGACTTCACGGCCTTGCCGTTCAGGTGGATCGTGCAGGCGCCGCACTGAGTCGTGTCGCAGCCCACGTGCGTGCCCGTCAGCCCGAGCTGGTCGCGCAGGAAGTAGACGAGCAGCTGACGCGGCTCCACCTCGCGAGTGACGGACTCGCCGTTCACGGTCAGCGTGATCTGGTGTGCGTTCGGCATCGGCACATCTTCTCCTTACGGACGCCCTGGGATCGCACCTGGCCGCCGGCCGGGAGCCGGCCGCTCGGCACCGCCCCCGCGACGGGACTGCTGCGCGCGGCCTGGGCCCCGGGACGGGGTGCGGCCGGGCGGTGGACGACGCACACGAGCACGGCGCGGCGCGGTGTGGCGCGGCCTGCTCGCGCGGCGGTGTCTCGTCCGGCAGGATGCCATAACGGCCGACCCGTCGCAAGCCCGGCCGGTCGCGCCCTGTGACGCGGCCGTGACGCTAGAACATATGTGCGGCCTGGCAGCGCGCGCTATTCTTAGAACATCAGTTCAGAACGCACGTTCGGGAGGCGCGCGATGGTCGAGCAGCAGTGGCGGATGCGGCGCGGAGCGGTCCAGGTGTGGCAGCGGCTGCCGCACGGCCCGCGGCCGGGAGGGGACGCGCGGGCGCAGGCCCGGCCGGCGCGGCGCGGCGGTCGGCCGCTGGCGGGCGGCCTCGCCACGGCCGGGGTGATAGTGGCGCTGGTCGCGGGGTGGGCCCATGTCTAGCCAACTCCACCCGCCCTATCGGTCGGGCGCCCAGCTGCCCCACCGGCGGCGCCCCGCCGCGCAGATGGCTTGGCGGGAGGGCGCGCATCGCCGCGCAGCCGGGGCGTCCCGCCCCGGTCGGTGCGCGCGACCCGAAGCGCTCGTGGGCGAGCCCGTGATCGTCGGGTGTGCGCCGCGCTCGCGGCCAGCGGCGGCGCGCTGCCCGGCTCATGCGACGGCGCCGGTCGAGGCGCTCTCGGAGCAGCTGACCAGCGGCCTGGCCCTGCTCGCCGCCGTCGTCGCGCTCGTCGCGGCAATCTGGTGGATGGCCCGCGTGCCCGCCTTCTAGGGTCCGGTTGGGGCGTCGCGCCCAATCGTCGACCGCCGCTATTGGGCAGGCCGTCCCTACGCCCGGTCGGCCCGATCCCATTACAATGGCGAGAGCAGGATGCGCGCTCGGCCAAGCGTGGCACACTCTCTGCTTATTCGCGGCGAGATCGGGCCGGGCGGTCGTGACCGAGCGCCGCTCGGCGACCCTGGGGAGGACGAGCAGGGCAATGAACAGGATCGACGTGCAGTGGGAGCAGCAGGGCCCCTTCTACCTGGCGCGCCTGGAGCGGCTGTGCCACCTCGAGGACCGCTTCGTCTCGCCGCCGGACGTCGTGCTCGATCCCGAGCGGCTGGTGTCGAAGGCGATCTTCTCCACCTATTGTGACTGTGTGATGCTGGGACGCAAGGCGGAGGCGGACCGCCTTCTGGCCGGCCGGGCGCGGGCGCGCGCATCGGTCGAGGCGCCGCCGTCCGCCGAGGCCAGCTCCGCCCGCTAAGCGGCCCGCGTTCTCCGCGTCGAGTGCGCACGAGGCGCCGCGCTCCACGCGAGCCTGCATTCGATTCAGCTGGTGGGCACCTCACCTGCCCACGGCTCGCTCCAGTTGGCGGCGCCCTGCGGCGGGGCTGCGCCGCGCTCGCGCTGTTTCGGGGCAGTCTACGAGCGGCGCTTGCCCGCGTCAACCGCAGGGTGCCCGGCCACTTCCCAGAAACGCCTCGACGTGGTATCTCTGGATGGGTGGTGGGCGTGCCCGCTCTCGCCCGGGGGGCCGCCGCGGGCAGGGGAGGAGAGAGAGCGTGAATACGATGAATGCGAGCCGAACCGATCAAGTCTGGGTCAACTGGTTCATGGGCATCTTCGGAACGGCCGGCCTGTTTCTGGCCCTGGCGCTGATGGGTATGGCTGCCCAGCAGACGAAGATGGGTTGGCTCAGCTTCGTGCTGGGCGCCTTCGCCTTCCTTTTCGGCCCGTGGCTGGCGGTGGCAAGCTGGCCGCGCCCGCTGTCGGGCGGCGTCGCGGGGCTAGCCATGGGGATCGGGGCGATGGCCATCCTCATCATTTTCGCCTCGATCTACGAGATCGAGATCCCGCCGATCGCGATTGTGGTCGGCTTGTTCTTGAGCTTCCTTGGCGGCTCGCTGGGCGAGCCGAACCTCGGCACCTCCTGACGCCGCGCCGGGCACGATCACTGGTACAGCCCGAGCACCGACACGGCGTAGCGCGCGAAGCTCTCGTCCACCACCCGGTCGAGATCCACCGTCTCGGTCAAGTCCTCGTTCTGCCGGAACCACTCGTAGTCGGCCGCGAGCGCCGCCCGGTCGAAGGTGCCGTTGGGGTTGATGAAGCCCGGCTCGATGCGCTCCAGCAGCGCCCTGTCGCGCAGGCTGGTGCGTCGCAGGATGGTGTCGCGCGCTTCGGCCAGCGCGCTCGGAATGCCCTTCACGAAGGCGTCGTTGTAGTCGCGCGCGCCGAGGAGGTAGACGACCATGAAATCGCGGGCCAGGTCGGGATGCTGCTCGGCGAACTGGCCGGTGTACATGATGGTCGAGGCGACTTGATTGGGCACCAGCTCCTGCGAGCCGTGCCACTTCACGGCCCCCGCGCGCTCCTCGGCGATGGACACGTACGGCTCGGGCGCGATGCCCACGTCGATCGCCCCGGTCGCCATTCCGGCGGCCATGTCGGGATAAGGCATCTCGACCAGGTCCACGTCGGCGAGGGTCAGCCCGCCGCGCTCCAACGCGCGGCCGAGCATCACGTCGGCGCTCGTGCCCTTGGCCGCGACCGCCACGCGGCGCCCCCGTAGGTCGGCGTAGTCGCGGATGGCGCCGCTCTCCGCCAGGTCCTTGCGGAGGAACATCTGCCAGGTATTGTGGCCGGGGCCGCTGGACGCGCGGTCGGCCACCATCTTGACCTCGACACCGCGCGCGAGCGCGTTGTAGAGCCCGACACTCGGCGAACCGCCGCCGATGTCGATCTGGTCAGTCGCCAGCGACGCCGTCATCCGCCCGCCGGAGTCGAAGCGCTCGAACACTGGCTCCAGGCGCATGTGCTCGAAGTAGCCTTTCTCCTCGGCCAGGTAGAAGATCACGTCAGAGGTCGTGTCGAGCACGCCGATCGTCACCTTGGCGACCGGGCGGTCTGGCGCCGGCGGCAGCGTACGGGCGGCAGGATCGCGCGCTGCCGGCGCCGCCGCGCTGCTGGCCGCCGGCGCCGTGGGAGCGGCGACCGGGGCGGCCGGGGGTGGGGCCGCCGCCTGCGCCGGGCCGCTCGCCGCGGGCGCGCGCGCCGCGCAAGCGCTCGCGAGCACGGTGAGGGACAAGGACGCAGTCAGAGCGAGCGCCGACCAAAGCCGCATCATCGCACCTCCCTCCGGCGCCGTCCCGCCGGTCGATCTCCCGGGCCGCCGCCAACCGCGGTAGGCCGTAGTGTAGCACCTCTCTCCACCGCCCGTGGCAGCCGTCCGGCGGAGACGCGGCGCGGCGTGGGGACCGGCCGTCCGCCGCGGGGCGCGGCGATCTGGTAAAGTGGACTGTCACCGATCTCACCGCTCGTGAGGCTGTTCGTGCCGGATTTTGCCCTGCACGCGCCCCGCTCGCTCGACGAGGCCTGCCAGGCGCTCGGCCGCTATGACGGCGAGGCCCGCGTCATCGCCGGCGGGACGGCGCTCGTCCTGATGATCCACCAGGGGCTGGTGGACCCGCCGGCCCTCGTGCGCCTGGACACCGTGCCCGGGCTCGACCGGATCGCGGTGGAGAAAGCTACCCCCCCGGCCCAGCGGCCCTCGCAGTATTCTGCGCCGCACCCTGAAGGGCAGGGGGAGAGGGACGACGAGGCCGGGTCGCCCCAGGCGGGGTGGGAAGGCGGGGAGGTGCTGCGGCTGGGCGCGCTGGCGACGCTGCGCGCGGTGGCCGAGTCACCGCTGGTGCGCGAGCGGCTGCCGGTACTGGCCGGCGCCTGCGCGCTCGTGGGCAACGTCCGCGTGCGCAACGCCGCGACGATCGGCGGCAACCTCTGTGAGGCGGACTACGCGTCCGACCCGCCCGGCGTCCTGGTGGCGCTCGGCGCGCGCGTGCGGGTGGTGGGCGCCAGCGGCACGCGCGAGCTAGCGGTGGCGGACCTGATTCAGGACTTCTACGAGAACAGCCTGGGGCCGGACGAGATCGTGGCCGAGGTGCTCGTGCCCCTGCCGCCGGCGGGGGCGCGCGGCGCCTATCTGAAGTACGTCACCCGCTCGTCGGAGGACCGGCCCTGCGTGGGCGCCACGGCGCTCGTGCAGCTCGACGCCGCCGGGCGGCTGGCGGACGTGCGGGTGGCGGTAGGCGCGGTGGCCGGACAGCCGCTGCGGCTGCCCGAGGTCGAGCGCGCGGCGCGCGGCCAGACGCCCTCCGACGCGCTCTTCGCCGAGATCGGCCAGCGCTACGCCGCGGCGGTGGAGCCGGTCAGCGACGCCCGCGGCTCGGCGGCCTACCGCCAGCGGATGATCGCCGTGTTCGTGCGGCGGGCGCTGCGCCGCGCTCTCGCCGACGAATCTGGCGCCTGGAAGGTCTAGCGACCGATTTCGACGTCACTTTGGGGCGCGACGAATCGCGCCCGCCGCGGCGCCGCACGGCGCCCGGCGAGGAGCCAGCCATGGCAGCGATTGGGGTCCGGCAGCGCGACGCGGAGCAGAAAGTCACCGGGCAGATCCCCTACGCGCTGAACGTTGCCCTGCCGGGCATGGCTTACGCGCGCTGCGTGCGCAGCCCCCACGCGCACGCGCGCATCCTCTCGATCGACGCCTCCCAGGCGGAAGCGCTGCCCGGCGTCGTGTGTGTGCTGACGCGCGACGACCTGGCCGACGAGCGGCTGTTCCCCTACTACGGCGCGGCGATCAAGGACCAGCCGATCGTGGCGATCGACAAGGCGCGCCACGTGGGCGACGTCGTGGCCGCGGTGGTGGCCGACGACCCCGACACGGCGGCGCGGGCCGTCGAGCTGGTCGCGGTCGAGTACGAGGAGCTGCCCGCCGTCTTCGACCCGGTCGAGGCGCTCAAGCCCGACGCGCCGCTCGTCCACGACCGCATCAGCGCCTACCAGGCGCCGCCCAACCCGATCATCCGTCCCGTGGACGGCACGAACCTCATGAACCACATGCGGGTGCGCCACGGCGACGTCGAGCAGGGCTTCGCCGATGCAGACCTGATCTACGAGGACGTGTTCAGCAGCCCCGCGCTGCACCACTGCGCGCTGGAGCCACACGTCACGGTGGCCCACTGGGAAGGCGACCACCTGACGGTCTGGTCGTCCACGCAGATGCCCTACTTCGTGCGTCAGCAGCTCGCCGAGGTGTTCAAGGTGCCGCCGGAGCAGGTACGGGTGCTGGTCTACACGCTGGGCGGCGGCTACGGCTCGAAGACCTACTGCCGCATGGAGCCGCTGACCGCCGTGCTCGCCTGGAAGACCGGCCGCCCGGTGAAGCTGACGCTGGCCCGGGCCGAGGAGTTCGTCACGACGACGAAGCACGAGGCGCGCGTGCGCATCAAGACCGGGCTGAAGCGCGACGGCACGATCGTGGCGCGCGAGGTGGAGATCCACTACAACGGCGGCGCCTACGCCGACCGCAGCGGCACCATCGCGCGCTCGGGCGCCATCGGCTCGACGGGGCCGTACCGCATCCCGCACGTGAAGGTGGACGCCTACGCCGTCTACACGAACCGGCCGAACGCCGTGCCGTTCCGCGGCCTGGCCGTCTCACAGGTGGCGTGGGCCTACGAGTGCCATACCGACGAGCTGGCCCGCCGCCTGGGAATGGACCCGCTGGAGTTCCGCAGGAAGAACCTGCTGCACGACGGCGATCACTTCGCCACTGGCGAGGAGCTGGAGGATGTCCACTTCACGGAGCTGCTGGAAGACGCGGCGCGCGCCATCGGCTACGACGAGCCCCTGCCCGCGCCGTCCGGGCCGGACAAGCTGGTCGGGCGCGGCCTGTCGGTCATCATCAAGCACATGGGCAGCAATCCCGCGACGACGCAGCTCGACATCCGCCTGGACGCCGACGGCACGATCAGCGTGCTGAGCAGCACGGTGGACATCGGCCAGGGGGCGCGCGCCGTGCTGGCGCGCGAGGGGGCGCGGGCGCTCGACGTGCCGGAGTCGGCCGTGCAGGTGCCCTACACCGACACGAGCCTGACGCCGCCCGACCAGGGCACCAGCTCGAGCCGCTCCAGCTTTTTCAACGCGCTGGCGGCGCGCGTGGCGGCCGACGACCTGCGCCGGCAGCTGCGCGAGCTAGCCGCGCGGCTCTACGAGGCGCCGGCGGAGGCCGTCGAGGTGCGGGGCGGGCGAGTGTACGCCCCGAACGGGCCGCCCGAGGGGCTGGAGATGGCGGCGCTGTTGCGCGGCGCGGGCGTGGACAGCCTGATCGGCTCGGGCTCGTTCGCCACCAAGATCTGGGTCGATCCCGACACGGGCCAGGGCAAGGCGTCGCACCACTGGCACCAGGCCGCGGCGGGGGCCGTCGTCGAGGTGGACCGCGAGACGGGGAAGGTGACGCTGCGGCGGCTGCACCTCGCCACGCACGCGGGGCGGGTGATCGACCGGCCGAACGCCGAGCTGCAGAACGAGGGCTGCGCGACCTTCGGGCTGTCGCAGGCGCTGTTCGAGGAGATGCTGTTCGACGACGGCCAGGTGACGAACCCGAACCTCTCCGACTACATGATCCCGTCGCTGCAGGACTTCCCGGCGGCCTTCACGACGACGCTGGCCGAGAACCCGGAGCCCGACCCCGAGGTCCACGGCCTGGGCGAGACGGGGCTGCCGGCCGTGCCGCCGGCGATCGGCAACGCCGTGCGCGACGCGATCGGCGTGCGCCTGCCCAGTATCCCGCTCATGCCCGAGCGCGTGCTGGACGCGCTGTCAGCGGTCAGCCGTCAGCCTTCCGCCGGCGGCGCGGGCCGCGAGATCACAGGAACTGAGAGCTGAGAGCTGATGGCTGACGGCCTGGAGATCACCCTGCGCGTCAACGGCGAGGAGCGCCGCCTGACGGTCGCTTCGCACCACACGCTGCTCGAAGTGCTGCGCGACCAGCTAGGGCTGCTCAGCGTGCGCGAGGGCTGCGGCATCGGTATGTGCGGCGCCTGTACGGTGCTCGTCAACGGGCGGCCGATCAGCAGCTGCCTGACGCTGGGCGCGCTGCAAGAGGGGCGCGACATCCTCACCGTCGAGGGGCTGGGCACAGCCGGGGCGCTCGACGTGGTGCAGGAGGCGTTCCTGGCACGCACGGGGTTCCAGTGCTCTTACTGCACCCCGGGCATCCTGCTGACCACCAAGGCGCTCCTGGCGGAGCATCCCCATGCCGACGACGAGGAGATCCGCGAGTACCTGGCCGGCAACCTCTGCCGCTGCGGCAGCTACGTGAAGATCGTGGACTCCGTCCGCGAGGCCATCGCCCGCCTCGACGCGCCCTCGGCCGCGAGCTAAACGGCCGCCTATGAACGCCCGCGATATCGTGCCCCCGCCGAACGGGACCGACGCCGCTCCCGTGCCCGAGGCGACTGGGCGGCCGGCCGCTCCGCCGCTCGCCACACCGGCCCCGCAGTGGGGCGAGGCCTACCTGCTCTTCGACGGCGACTACCGCAGTCTCGACGATCTGCTGCGCTCGCTCGACTCCTGACGCGGCGCCTCCGCCCGCGCTGCCGTCGCGCCTGTTCCGCTGCGCTCCACATGCACTGTCCGCGGCCTCGCACGCATCTTGCTCTGCGCCCGGGCGTATGAGGGCGATCCGCCCATAGTTCTCTCACGTGGAGGTGGCTAGATGTGGCGTCACGCGGCTTGGCTCGGCGCGGTCATGGTGCTTCTCGGGCTCGGCGGGTGGCCGGGGCTCGCGGCGGCGGCGCCCGCCAGTCAGCCGCCCACGCAGGTGCGAGTCCTCAACGCGCTGCCCTCGGCGCCCGCCGTGGATGTGGCCGTCGACGGCGAATCGCGCGTGCCCGCGCTGGCGTTCGGCGCCGATCCGCCGTACATCACGCTGCCGCCCGGGCCGCACACCATTGCCCTGCTGCCGCCCGGCGGCGTGCCGCCCGATCCGCTCGTGAGCATGGAGCTGACCGTGCCGCCCGGCAGCAGCCAGACGCTATTCGCGATTCAGGGCGAGGGGGTGCCGCCGATCTTCCTGGTGCTGCCCGAGGTGCCGGCGGGGCTGCCCGGGGAAGGCGCCGCCGCGCGCTTCGTCCACGCCTCGCCGAACACGCCGCCGGTCGATCTGGCGCTCCAGGGCGGGCCGGTGCTATTCGGCAACATCGCCTTCGGGGAGGCCAGCCCCTACGTCCCGGTGAACGCGGGGACGGTGGACCTGGAGGCCCGTTTGGCGGGCACGGATACGGTGGTGCTCGACATTCCGGCGGTCGAGCTGGCGCCGGGCGGGGTGTACACGTTCGGCGCGCTGGGCCTCACCGATGGGGCGCCGCCGCTCGGCTTCCTCTCGCTCAGCGATCTCTAGGATCGCGCTTGGCCAAGGAGGGCCTCATGCACGAGGACATCCCACCGGCCGCGCTGGCGGCGATGGTGCAGCGCGCGCGGGCGGCCGAAGCCTGGGAGCCCGGCGGCGACACGGCCGGCGGCGAGCCGTGGCCGCGCTACTACCACGACGACGTCTCGCGCCTGGTGGCGGCCGTGCGGCCGCTGCTCGCCGCGTTCCGCGGCGGGCGCGTCGTCAGCATCAGCGCCGACGACCTCGATAGCATGGCGAACCGGGCCCGCGAGGGTGGCGCCGTCGGCGCCACCACCGACCTCGAGCTGCGGCAGGGGTTCGCGACGGCCTACGCGCACGACGTACCGTGGCTGATCAACGAGCTGGACAACCTGCGCGAGCTGCGCGCCGAGGGACCGTAGGCGGCCGCCTGGCCGTGCCCCGGGGTCAGCGCGCCGGTCGGGACCGGGCACCGCACCCCTAAGCACTCGGCCAGGCGCGCTCAACCCGTCACCGATCGCGGCAATGGTGTATCCTGCCTCCACTGACAGCGGCCCGGCCGCGCGCTCGTGGCTCACGAGCGCGCGGCGACCCCGCGGGCTAACCAGGATGGAGGTGGGCATGCCCTGGCGGCGTCAGCTCTTGGTCGGACTACTGATCTGCGCGCTCGCGGGCTGCACCGCCAGCGACGCCGGCGCGCCGCTCGGCTCCGTGGCGCCGGGGGCCGCGACGGCGACGGAGGCGGCCCCAGCGGGCCGCGGGCCGGCGACGCAGGCGCCGGCCCCGGTCGCGCTGCGCTTCGGTCTGAACACCGTGACGGCGAATCTCGCCGCCCTGTGGGTCGCCAAGGACGAGGGCTTCTTCCTGAAATACGGGCTCGACCCCGACCTGGTGCCGATCCCCGGCGCGGAGCGGATCATCGGCGCGCTGGTCGCCGGCGAGGTGCCGATCACGACGCTCGCGCCCACGTCGGCGCTGAACGCGGCCCTCCACGACATCCAGATCCAGTTCATCGGCGCCTACTCGAACAAGCTCCGCTTCTGGCTGTACGCCCAGCCGGACATTGCCTCCGTGCCCGACCTGCGCGGCAAGCAGGTGGCGGTCACCGGCCGCGCCGGCATCGTCCAGCGCACCACCGCCATGATCTTCGAGCGCTACGGCCTCGACGTCGACCGCGATACGACGCTGATCGCCACCGGCGACATGGGCAACTCGCTCCAGGCGCTGCTCTCCGGCGGCGTCAGCGCGGGGCTGCTGAGCCCGCCCGGCACCTTCCGCGCGGAGGACGCCGGCCTGCGCCAGCTCGTCGACACGACCGACTGGGGGCTGCCCGGCCTGTCGGGCGTGGCCGCGCGCCGCGAGTGGATCGCCGCCAACGAACCGCTTGCCCGCGGCGCCGTGCAGGCGCTGGCCGAGGGCCTCGCCTTCCTGCACCGCGACAAGGAGGGCACGAAGCAGATTATCGCCAAGTACACGCAGAACGACGACCCGGCCCTGCTAGAGCGGACTTACGTCGCCATGGTGCCCGGCTGGGAGCGCTACCCGTACGTCTCGCTCGACGCGGTGCGCACGGAGATCGACTGGCTCGCCGAGGAGGTCCCGGCGGCGGCCGACCTGCGCGCCGAGCAGTTCGTCGACAATCACTTCGTCGAGGACCTGGACCGCGCCGGCTTCCTCCAGCGCCTGTATCAGTAGCGCGCTCGGGTGCCGTCCGTAAGCAAGGCAAGCAAGGAAGGAGCAAACCATGTCTCGGTGGGTGAGCCTCGGTCTGGCGCTCGCGGCGGCGCTCCTCGCCTTGCCGGTCCTCCGCGCCCACGGCACCGGCCTCCCGCTCGAAGGGCTGTCGGCCGCGGTGCCCTATCCCGACGGGAGCTATCGGGTGCTGTATAGCGTGGAGAGCCCGGAGTCGTGGTTCGAGGACTTCGGCCACGCGCAGCTCGTGAACGGCCAGGCGACGGTGCCGATCGCGCGCGACTTCCTGCCGGCCGTGGACACGGGCCAGGACTACTACGTGTTCCTGACGCCACACGGCGACTCGAACGGGCTGTACGTGGCGAGCCACACGCCCACCAGTTTCGAGGTGCGTGAGCAGAAAGGCGGCACGAGCAGCCTCGCGTTCGACTACCGCGTGGTCGCCAAGCGTAAGGACTTCGCGGGGGCCCGCCTGGCGCCGATCAACGTACCGGCTGCGCCCGCCCGGCCAGCCACCCCGGTTCCGCCGCCCGCCATCCCGCCACTGCCCACGCCGCAGGTCGAGCCCGCCCCGCCAGCGGCCCCCGCGCCCGACCGGCGCTAGCCCGTCTAGCCGCCGCCGCGCCGGGCCGTGGCAGACCGGGCGGGGCGGCCGCTAGCGGGCGCGGTACCAGCGCAGGAGCACCAGGGCGCCGACGAGGACCAGGGCGACCAGGCCCTGGACCGAGATGGCTACCATCGGCCCCGTGATGAGCGGACCGACCCCCAGCGTCTGTGGAATCAGGACGCTGGTCAGCAGCATGTCGCGGGCGAGGGCGACGACGGTGATCACCAGGAACGGCTCAGGGGTCAAGGCCTGGCCGCGCAACGGCAACAACACCGTATGGACCAGCTCGGCGAGGATCAGCCCGAGCAGCGCCGTCTCGGCGATGTCGATGATGTCTTCGGAGAAGGTGCGAAAGGCGAGCGCGTGCAGCAGCTCCTGCCCGGCCACGAGCACCACGAGCAGCCCCGCGAGCAGCAGGACGGTGCCGACGCCGAGCAGCACGAGGTTCTCGCCGATGTCGAGCCAGCGGCCCCAGGCCTGCCCGCCGGCCTCCAGCCGGCGCTCGATCCGCTGATGCCGGGCAGTCCACTCCATCGCATCTCCCAGTTGTAGCGCACCGCGCGTCGGCCCCCGCGACCGCGCAGGCGCCTGGCGCTAGATACCGAACCAGTCGCGCAGCAGGCCGGTGCCAAAGTACACGAGGAACGCGGCCGAGACGACGTACATCAACCAGTGCACCTGGCGGCCCTGGCCCGTCACCAGCTTGAGGAAGCTGTAGCTCACGAACCCGGCGCCGATCCCGTCGGTGATGGAGAAGGTGAACGGCATCACGGCCAGGGTGAGCAGCGCCGGCAAGCCCTCGTCCAGGCTGGAGAAGTCGATCTCGCGCAGCACCCCGGTCATGAAGAAGCCGACCAGGATCAGCGCCGGCGCGGTCGCCTCCGCGGGCACCACACCCGCCAGCGGGCTGAGGACGATCGCCGCCAGGAACAGCAGCCCCGTCACGACCGACGCCAGGCCCGTCCGCGCGCCCTCGGCCACCCCCGCGCCGCTCTCGATATAAGTCGTCACCGAGGAGCAGGCGCAGAAGCCCCCCACGGCCGCCGAAATCCCGTCCACCAGCAGCACCCGCCGGATGCCGGGCAGGTTTCCCTGCGCGTCCAGCCAGCCCGCCTCGTCGCCGATGCCGATCACCGTTCCCATTGTGTCGAAGAAGTCGGACAGCATTAGCGAGAAGATCACGAGCAGGGCGGTAATCACGCCCACGGCCTGGAAGACGCCGAAGTTCAGCCCGGCGCCGAGCGTGGCGAACGACACGGGCGCGAGCCGGTCGGGCAGAGCGCCCTGCGCCCCTCCCGCGGCCGACACGCTGGCGCCGGTGGCGTAGTGGATGGCGATGGCCACCGCGGTGGTCGCGAGGATGCCGATCAGCAGCGCGCCGCGCACGCGCCGGGCCAGCAGCAGCGCGCTCAGGAACAGCCCGAAGGTCGCCACGAAGATCGGCCACCCCGTGAGGTTGCCGAGCGTCACGGGCGGCTCCGGCTGGCCGGCGGCCTGCCCGTTGACGATGGGGATGCTCTCGACCGGCACCCGCACGAACCCGGCGTTGACCAGGCCGATGAACAGAATGAACAGGCCGATGCCGACCCCGATCGCCCGCTTCAGGTTCATGGGGATCGCCAGCATGACTGACTCGCGGAAGCCGGCCAGCACGAGGACGCTGATGACGACGCCCTCCATGAAGATGACCCCCATCGCCGCTTGCCACGCGATGCCGCGGCCCAGGATGAGGTCGAAGGCGACGACCGCGTTCAGGCCCAGGCCGGACGCGAGGGCGAACGGGTAATTGGTGTACAGACCCATGGCCAGCGTGCAGACGCCAGCGGCCAGCGCCGTCATCGTGGCGGTGGCGGCGAAGTCCGGGCCCTGCCCGCGGGTCAGCGTGGAGAGGACCACCGGGTTCACGAACAGGATGTAGGCCATCACGATAAACGTGGTGGCGCCGCCGCGCACCTCGGCGGCGACGGTGCTGCCGCGCTCGTGGATGCGGAAGTAGCGCTCCAGGGGGCCGCCTGCGTTCCCCCCCGGGGCTGCCGTCATCTTCGCCATCTGCTGCGGCCTCCGGGATTCGCCCTCACCCCCGCCCTCTCCCAGGGGGAGAGGCGGCCGGCGCGGCCCACACGCAGGGCCCTCTCTCCCAGAGGGAGCGGGTCAGGGTGAGGGCGGCTCCCGGCCAGTTCGGTGGCTCGGCGGGGCTAGCGTGTAGCGCTGCGCGTCCATGATGCCTGCTCGCTCGGCGCTTGGCAAGCGCGCCGCGTGCTATCATGGCGCGGGCTCTTGGCCAGCGTGGCGGCGACCCCAGTCCGTGGATTCGCGTTGGAAAGGTTTACCCTTCGGGTGAACCTTTCCAACGCTGACTCACGGACTGGGGGGCGAGGAGGAGATGATGAAGCTCGCGCTATTCAACGATCACCGGCTGGGCGTCGTGCGCGACGACACGATCGTCGACGTGACGAGCGCGCTCCCGGCCTGGGACAACGGCTACATGGCCAACTTCTGGCTGCGGCTGTGCCACGACTTCGACACGCTGCGCCCGCGGCTGGAGGAGGCGGCTCAGAAGGGCCAGGGCGTGCCCGTCGGCCAAGTACGCCTGAACGCGCCCGTGCTGAACCCGTCGAAGATCCTTGCGGCGGCCTCCAACTACGGCGCCCACAAGGCGGAGATGGCCGCGCGCCGCGACTTCACCGGCCACGCGGCCTGGCTCGGCGAGTTCGACGTCTTCCTGAAGGCGCCTAGCTCGATCATCGGGCCGGACGACACGGTGTATCTGCCCGAGGTGGGCGACCGCGAGATCCACCACGAGTCGGAGCTGGCGTTCGTCATCGGCAAGACGGCCAAGGACGTGCCCGCCGAGCGCGCGCTCGACTACGTGCTCGGCTACACGATCCTGCTGGACATCACGGTGCGCGGCGACGGCGACCGCTCGCGCCGCAAGTCGTACGACGGCTTCACGCCGATCGGCCCCTACCTCGTGACCGCCGACGAGATCGGCGACCCGCACAACCTGCATATCCAGCTGTGGGTGAACGGGCAGACGAAGCAGGACGTGAACACCGCCGACATGCTAGTCAAGATCCCGGAGATGATCAGCTACGCCTCAAAGGTGTTCACGCTGAACCCCGGCGACGTGTTCACCACCGGCTCCCCGCCGGGCGTGGGGCAGATCCACGCGGGCGATACGATGGTCACGGACATCGAGAAGATCGGTCGTATGACCAACTACGTGCAGGCGCGGCAGCCGGCCGCCGCGGGCCGCTGACCGCATCCGCCGCAATCGGCGTCCAAAGACACGGAGCGCCCGAGGCCCTAGGGCCTCGGGCGCTCGCTCTCCGCGGGATGGCGTGGGCTACTGCCCGGCGCCGGACGCCGCGGGCGGCGCCGGCGAGGTCGCGTCGCTCGGCGGCGGCCCGCCGGCCGGGGGCGGCGGCGGAGGCGGCTGCGGCAGCGTGACCGGGACCATGGGCGGGGCGGGCGGTGCGAACACCGGCGGCTGGATTCCCTGCGCGCCGGCGAACTGCACGAGCGCGATGGCGGCGCCGTCGAGCGCTTGCGCCAGCGGCGGATCGCCGAGATAGACGGGGAGCTGCTCGGTGCTCAGGGCGCCCATCATCTGCAGCCGCTGCCGCGACTCGCGGTTGAGCAGCGTTGCGAGCTGCACCGAGAGGATGCCCGCCGTGCGCAGGTGCTGCTGGCTCACCTGCGTCTGGCCGGCCTGCGCGGCGCCCTGCGCCCGGCGCAGGGCGAACACCAGGGCCTGGGCCACGCCGACCGCCTGCACCTCGTTGGCGAGCAGCGACTGGAACGACGCCGCGACCGGCTGGTTGGTCTCGGGCGACGGGCTCGGGAAGACCATGGGCGGTGTGACTGGCTGCACCGGCTGCTGCCAGTTCGGGTCGGGGTTGTCGATGGTCAGCTCCCGCAGGTAGCCTGCTAGGCCGGCGCCGGCCAGGATGCTGCCCGACAGCCCGGTCGCCGCCGAGGCGACGGTCGCGTCAAACAGCGCGCCGGTATCGGGGCCCTGCGCGTGCGCGCCGATGTCTGTCGCGGACAGCGGGCCGATGGGGCCGAGCGAGCCGGGGAACAGGGCGTTCGCCAGGTCCGTCGTCAGGCGGAAGTTGGCCTGCTCGAGTAGGTCGGCCGCCAGACATAGCGACTGCTTCTGCCCCGTGCTCAGGCGCGCGGCCTGCTGGGCCGCCTGCTGGGCGGCCTGCTGCCCCGTGCCCTGGGCCGGCTGCGCCTGCACGGGGCAGCTCGTGGGCGAGGCCTGCGCGAGCGCCGGGCGGGCTGGGGCCCAGGACACGCTACCGGCCAGCACGAGCGCCACGGCGGCGCCGGCCAGGATCCGCGAAGAGCGGCGTAGGTTCATCGACAACTCCTCTGCGTCGAAGTGTGAGGCGCCCAAGGTTCTGTCGCACACCGCGGCCTCGGTTCACCTACTCCAGATTACGGGTCGCGAGGCCGCCAGCTGTAGGGGATACACCCCCAAATTCGGGGGGGCTACCCCCCGGCGCGCGGCCGGCAAGAACCGGGCCACCGCCGGGCAGGGTCAAGGCCGCGCCACGACGACGTTGTGGGCCGAGAGCTGGCGGATGAGGGGCAGGCGTTCCAGCGCGAGCTCGGCCGCCTGCACGGCCGGGAGGCCCCAGCGCGGGGTGAAGTCCGGCACCCAGCCGCTCCGCACGACCTCGATGCCCCGGGCGCCGGCCTCCCGCAGCGCCCGCAGGATCTCGCCCGCCGGCACGAGCCGCGTGTCCTCGTCGTCTTGCGGCAGGCGCCGCATGAGGAACGGCCAGTAGGGATTCAGCGGGTTGTGGTCCCAGAGGATCACCGCCCCGCTGGGTCGCGTCACGCGCAGCATCTCGCGGATGGTCGACGCGACCTTGGCGGGCTCGAAGATGTGGTGGAGCGCGGCCACCGTGACGGCGCCGTCGAACACAGCGTCGTCGAACGGCAGCGCCGCGCCGTCGCCTTGCACGTAGCGGAGCGCCGCGCTGCCCTGGAGCAACATGCCGTATGAGAGGTCCAGGCCGACGACCTCGTAGCCCTCCCGCGACAGCCGCTGCGCCAGCAGCCCCGTCCCGCAGCCCACGTCGAGCAGGCGCGCTGGCGCGGGCACGCGGCTGCGCACGAAGGCCACGCGCTTCTCCAGGTAATGGCGCACGACGTGGGGCGGCAGGCTGGCATTGTACAGGGCGGCGATACTGTCGAAGTGCGCGCCGGGCGGCACGACGGTCAGCGCCCCGTCGTGCCCGTGGCCGTGCCCATGGCCGTGCGTGTGCCCCGCCGTCACTGGATCAGCGCCTTGGCGGCAAGCTCGCGCGTGGCGCGCTCCACCGCGTCCTCCGGCCGCTGGTCGCGCGCCCAGGCGACCAGGTCGTCCAGGCCGGCCTGGAAGGTCACGCTGGGCTGGTAGCCCAGGAGCCGCTGGATCTTCCCGACGTCGGCGTAGCAGTGGCGGATGTCGCCGGCACGGAACTGCTGGACGATCTCCGGCTGCAGGTCGAGGCCCAGGTGCTGGGCCAGCAGCTCAGCTACCCTGGCCACCGAGGTGGGCACGCCGGTGCCCACGTTGAACACCTCGTAGTCGCCCGCGCTCGACTCCATCGCCAGGAGGTTCGCCTGCACGATGTCGCGGACGTGGGTGAAGTCGCGGGTCTGCCGGCCGTCCTCGAACACCAGCGGCGCACGGCCGTTCAATAGCCGCGAGGAGAAGATCGCCGCCACGCCGGTGTAGGGATTCGACAGCGCCTGCCGTGGCCCGTACACGTTGAAGTAGCGCAGCGCGACCGTGGGTAGCTTATAGGCGCGGCCGACCGTCAGGAACATCTCCTCGTGGTCGCGCTTGGTGATCGCGTAGATCGAGGTCGGCGCGAGCGGCTTCTGCTCGTCGGTCGGGCGGGCCGCCACCGGCTGGTCACAGTCGGGGCAGTGCATCTCCCAGTCGCGGGCGGCAAGCTGCGCCTCCGAGCGGAGCGACGGATAGACGCGCCCGTGTGTTGGGCACTCGTAGGCGCCCTCGCCGTAGATCGACATGGACGAGGCGACGATCAGCTTGCGGACCGTGTGCGGCTCGTTCGCCAGCACGTCCAGCAGCACGGCGCCGCCGTAGGTGTTCACGTCCACGTAGCGGCGAATCTCGTACATCGACTGGCCGACGCCGACAGCGGCCGCCTGGTGGAACACTACCTCGACGCCCTCCAGCGCCGCGCGGAGATTCGGGCGGCTGCGCACGTCGCCCTTCACGAACTCCGCCCGGGGGTTGAGGTAGCCCGGCGGCTTCGCCCCGCGCCCGTGGACCTGCGGGCTGAGATTGTCGAGCACGCGGACCTGATGGCCGCGCTCGACGAGCGCGTCCACCAGGTGGGAGCCGATGAACCCGCCCCCGCCGGTAACCAGTACTCGCGCCAAAATTCGCTCCCTTGACCTGCCCCCCGCCCCCCTCCCGATGTGGGAAGGGGGAGAACCGGCCGACCTACCCCTCGGGCCCCCCTCCCAATGTGGGAACGGGGAGAGGGACCGGGACGGGGCCGGGGTGGCTCCCCCCTTCCTTGGTAGGGAAGGGAGGCCTGGGGGGTTAGGTCTGTTCTGCCGAGCGCTGCAGGCGCGCGGGCCGGGGCCGCGCCAGCGTGCGCAGGCGGTAGCCCAGAATCAAGCTAATCATGTTGAACCCCACCCGCAGCGTCGTCTTGAACGACCCAGTGATCTTCG
>JAJPHF010000099.1 GCA_021325365.1 Pseudomonadota bacterium | reverse complement strand
TCCTTCTTGATGCGCGCGATGTCGGGCTTGCCCATGTTGGCGATGTACTCGTTCTCGTCGCGCACCTGCTTGATCGTGAACGAGACGACCTCCAGGCCCATCTTGTCGACATCCTCGGAGCAGGTCTGGCGCACCTTCTCGCCCACCATCTCGGGCTGCTTCACGATCTCCTCGACGCGCAGCTGCCCGATGATGCCGCGCAGGTGGCCCTCCATCACCAGCCGGATCAGCGCCTCCCGCTCGGCTGGGGCCTTGCTCAGGAACTGCTCGGCGGCCGTGCGGATGCTCTCCGGGTCCGAGCGCACCTTGAGCTGCGCCACGGACTCGACGCGCACCGCGACGCCCTGCGCGGTATAGAAGTCCTGGTCGGGCGCCACGTCGAACGACATCAGCTCGAGCGACAGCTCCTCGGCGCTCTGGATCATCGGGAAGACGATGCGGCCGCCGCCGGCCACGATGTGGACGCCGCCCTTACCGTAGACGATGAGCGCCCGGTTGGGCGGCACCTTCCGGTAGAGACTACCTAGAAGGCCCACGAGAATGAACACGAAGAACACCAGCGCCAGGGCGATGACGATGACGCCCAGGAATCCAATGGACATGGTGGCTCGCTAGTTCCCTTCTGCCGCGCTGGGGCGGCCTTCCCGCGAGACAAACTCGTCCCACGGCTGCACGTAGGCCAAGCCGCGCTCGTACCTCGCGATAACCACCTCCGCTCCCTTGTCCAGCGCCCGGCCGTCCAGGCTGCGCGCGCCCGCGCTGCGGCGCGTGCCGCCCCGACGGTACACCACCTCGCCCACCCCGCCCGGGCGGATGGGCATCGTGAGGCGCCCGACACTGCCCACCGGATCGTAGTCGGCCTGGAGCATGACCGTCTGGCCCGGCAGCATGACTTTCAGGAGAAACCAGAACACGATGGCGCCGCCCGCCAGCCCGATCAGGGCGGCCAGCGCGAGGCTCAGCAACGCGACGAGCCCGTAGTAGTTGCGGAGGATGAAGCCGGCGCCGCCGAACCAGGTGAGGAAGGTCAGCACGGTCGTCGGATTGATCGGGAACAGGCCTTCGTCCGAGCCGCCGCCGTGATGGCCCACGTCGCCGCCGTGGACCGCGGCGTGCGCGCCGTGCGCGGCGACGTGCTGGCCGGGCAGATCGAGATGGACGCCGCCGACGTGGAAGCCGTGCAGGCCGCCCAGCAGGAACGAGGCAAGCACCGCCACGAAGCCAAAGACGAAGCAGCCCAGGAACATGGCCGAGAGCAGGTCCATCGCCATCGCCTCCGCCCGACGCCCCCATAGCAATCTGCTAAGGTCAGTTTAGCAGATTGCTATCCTCTGTCAATTTTTTGCTCCATCTTTTTGTTTCATCACCGCCGTCTGACGGCCCCTACGCGCCGCGCGCGGCTTGCGCCGCCCGCTTCCGGTAGCGTACCGTGTCAGGCATCCGACTCAGACTGGCGCTTCGACCGGCCGATTATCCGGTCAGCACGGGCGGCGCTGGTGGGCAAACTGGAGGCCGGCCAGCCGGCTCCTCGGCGACCGAATGGCGCGAGCCGGGCGGGAGGGGATAAATGGGGGGACCCGCACGTATCCACGGCCAGCTACTCGTTTGGCTCGCCATCCTGGCGCTAGGGCTCGTGCCGCTGGCCGCCGGGCCGGTGGCTCAGGCGCAGGACGGCACGACCGAGCCGCGATCCTCGTCAGAGACCGAGGACGGGCACGGCGACCCAGCCACGGCGAGTCAGCGCGCGGCGACCACCGCCAGCGGCGCCGCCGGTGCGGAGCCGTTGGTTCCGCCCACGCCGCCGCCGACCGCTCCGCCCCTGGCCACGGGATCGGGCTGCTCCGGCGCGTACGGGCTGTATGCCGACAGCACGGGGCACTACGCGACGTCGGGCTGCGCGGCCGCTGATATCGGGCCCGCAGGAATTGCCATCGCGCCGGCGTGCGCGGCTTACCCGTCGGGGGGCCTGCCCGCCGCCGGCAGCGCCCCGGCCGTGGGCACCGCTCCCACGGCACTGCTGGCCCCGGCCGCTTGCCAGCCGCCGAGCGGCAGCCTGGCCGGCGCGTACGGGCCCGCGGCGCCCTGCCAGCTCTTCGCCTCGGCCAGTCAGCCCACAACCAGCAGTCTCGCCGCGCCCGTGCCCGGCGCGGCCGCGAGCGCGCCGGCTCAGACGACACCCGCGTGCCCGGCCCCCAGCACCGCGCCGAGCAGTCCGCTCGGCAGCGGCGTACCGGCCTGCCAGCTCTATCCCTCTGCAAGCCAGCCGACTACCAGTACCTTCGGCGCCGCCAACTACCCCGTAACGCCGGTTCCCGCCCCCGCCCAGGTGACGCCGCCGCACGGCATCCTGGCGGGCGCCGGCTGCTAGGCCCCGCGCGGCGGAGGACGGGCCTGGGGCGCAGCGTGGTGGTTGCCGGCCCACGAACCGCCTGCTATAACGGCGCGCGAGGAGGTCCCCATGTCCCCGTTCCCACGTCCCTGGCTGGCGCTGCTCGTCGTGGTGTGGCTCGCCGCCTGCGGCGGCGGCGCATCGGCCCCGTCGAGCGCGCCCGCAGCCAACGGCTCCGGCGCGAACAGCGGCGCGGCGCCCACCGCGCCGGCCGCGCCCGTGACGACGGGCGTGTCGCCTGAGCAAGCGCGCCAGCCGCTCACGATCGGCTTCGCCAACGTCACGGCCGTCCACTCTGCTTTGTGGGCGGCGCTCGAGGGCGGCACGTTCGCCCGCAACGGGCTGGACGTCGATCTGGTGAACCTGGGCCGGTCGCAGGCCGTGCAGGCGGCGCTCCTGTCGCGTGAGGTTGTGATCGCCTCGGTCAGCGGCAGCTCCACGGTCAACGTGCGCCTGGCCGGCGGCGACCTGGTGATCATCGGCTCGACCTTCGACACGATGCCCTACCAGCTAGCGACCACGCGCGACATCACCACGCTCACCGACCTGCGGGGCAAAAGCATCGGCGTGAACAGCTTCGGCGGCGCGGCCGACTCGATCCTGCGGTTCCTGCTGCGCCAGGCCGGCGTGGACCCCGAGCGCGAGACGACCATCCTGCAAGTGGGCGCGCAGAACGAGCGCGTCGCGGCGCTGCGGAGCGGCGCCGTCCAGGCCACGCTGGTGGACCCGCCCTTCGGATCGATCGCCGAGAAGGAGGGGCTGCGCGTGCTACTCGACACCACCGATCTGGGCATCGCCTATCCCCAAGACGTGCTGGTGGTAAACCGCGAGTGGCTGGCGAGCAACCGCGACACGGCACGGCGCGTCCTGCAGAGCGTGGCCGACGGCGAGAAGGCATTCAAGAGCGACCGCGAGCTAGGCATCCGCACGGTCAAGAAGTGGCTGCAGCTGGACGACCAGGCGACGGCCGAGGAGACCTACGCCTACTACGCGCGCGTGCTGCCCGACGACCTGCTGCCGCGCCTGGAGGGGCTGCAGCTCGTGATCGACGAGGTCGCGACCGACCACCCGGAGGCACGGAGCCTGCGACCCGAAGACCTGCTCGACGCCAGCGTTGCCCGCGAGGTGAAGTAGCCGATGCCGCTGGCGCAGGCGAACGGCGTTACGCTCTACTACGAGACGCGCGGCCTGGGCGATGCCGTCCTGTTCTTGAACGCGACGGGCTGGCCGGTGGAGGTGTGGGAGCTGAGCTGCCTGCCGGCCCTCGCCGAGCGCTTCCAGACCATTGCTTTCGACTGGCGCGGCGTCGGGCGCAGCACCTGGGCGCCCGGCCCCTACTCGACCGAGCAGCTGGCCGCCGACGTGGTCGGGCTGCTGGACGCGCTGGGGGTCGAGCGGGCGCACCTCTTCGCGATGTCGATGGGCGGGCGGGTGGCGCAGCACCTGGCGCTCGGCTGGCCGGAGCGGGTCCGCAGCCAGGTGCTGATCGCGACCGGCGTCGGCCGCAGCGGCGCGGGCGGCAACATTCCCCTCGACGTGGCGCTGGCGCTGGGCGAGCGCGGCTGGTGGGGCTACTGGCAGGAGCACCTGGACCAGGCGTACACGTTCACGCCAGAGTTCCGCGCTGCTCACCCCGAGCGCATCGAGGCGCTGCGCCAGGCGGTCTGGGCGCACCGCCCGCCGCTGGCGCTTTACCTGGAGCACATCGACGCGCGGCTGCGCCACTCGATCGGCGACCGCGCGGGCGAGATCGCCGTGCCCACGCTGGTGCTGGTGAGCCGCGGTGACCAGGTGGCGCGTGCCAGCGGCAACAACTTCGACGCCGCCCACCGCCTCGCCGCCGCCATCCCCGGCGCCGAGCTAGCGATCGTCGAGGGCGGTCGTCACCTGTTCCTGTGGGAAGTCCCCGAGCAGGTAACGCCCGTGGTGACGGACTTCTTCGGGCGCCACTGAGCCGCGACGCCGCGGCCGGCGCTCGGCGCCCGATACGCGCGGGCGACCGCGTCGCGGGCTATGACGGCTCGTACGCTTCGTTCACGCCGGTCGTGCCGAAGCCTTCGACGGTGGCGCCGCCGGGGAGGTAGATGCGATTGCCGACGACCGCGGCGTTGATCCCGTGGCGCGGTGTGGGCATCGGCGGCAGGCGCGTCCAGGCGTCCTGGGCGGGGTCGTACGCCTCCACCGCATCGAAGATGCCCTGTGGGCTGTCGCGGTTGCCCTCGCCGCCAAAGACGTAAACGCGCCCGCCGACGGCCGCCGCGGCGACGCCCGAGCGGCCGGTCGGCATCGCCGCGCGGTCGGTCCAGGCACGACTGGCCGGGTCGTACTCCTCCAGCACGTTCATCGTGAAATCGCGCCCGTCACGCCCGCCGGCCACGTAGATGCGGCCGTTCACCACGGCCGCCGCCAGATGGTCGCGGGCGTGCTGCATGGGCGGCAGCGTCTCCCAGGCGTCGGCGGCCGGATCGTAGGCCGCCACGTCGCGCACCGAGCGCCCCCGGTCGCCGCCGATGGCGTACAGGCGCCCGTCGAGCACGACCGCGGTCAGTGCGCCGCGGGCGGTGGGCATGGCGGCGCGGCGCTGCCAACGGTCGGCGGCGGCGTCGTAGGCCCAGAGCGAGTCCACCGCACCTCGGTCGTCGTAGCCGCCGATCAGGTAGACCGTGCCGTCCAGCGTGGCCGCGGCGGGGTGGTGCAGCGCCTGCGGCACGGACGCAATGCGGCGCCAGCGGTCGCCGGCGACGTCGTAGGCCTCAGCGGTGGCGCTGGGCGAGCCGTCCGGCAGGAAGCCCGCCAGCGCGTACACGGTGGCCTCACGCGCCGTCACGCCCAGCTCCTGGCGCGGCTCTTCCAGCGGCGCCAGGGTGATCCAGGTGCCACCCTGGGCCGGCGGCGCGTTGGTGGCCGGCGCAGGCGCCGGCAGGGCCGCCACTCCGCTCGGCCCGCAGGCGAGTGCGCCCAGGAACGCGCTTGTCAGCAGCAGACAGATCAGGCGAGCGCTCTCGCTGCGGCGGCGCGGGCTGGCCGCGCCGCGCCCCTCCCCGGCTCCCATGGTCCCTCCTCGTCTCCCCCGCTCAGCCACCGCCGCTTCTTGACGAGGATAGCACTCTGCAAGCCGGGGGGCAGGCGGGCGCAACGAAGTGTGCCCCGCTGGGCCTAGCCGCCGCAGCTTGCGACTGCACCGGAGAGCAGCGCGTCGAGCGCCACCAGGTAGTCGTCGGCCGTCGGCGTGGGGCGGTCGAGGTAGCCGTCGGCCATCATGAACGCCGCCAGGTCGCGCCCCACCCAGCGGACGTGCCACGGCTCGTTCGCGTAGCCGGTATACGGCTCGTCGTCCTCGGTGTAGGGAATTACGAAGCCGTACTCCGCCGCGTGCTCGTGGAGCCACCGCGCCGCGCTCGATTGGTCGAAGCGCTGGCCGAGGGCATTGCTCGCCTCCGGGGAGGTCAGGTCCACCGTGGTGCCAAGCTGGTGCTGCGAGTGGCCGGGACGGGCGCGGAAGCGGTTCACGCGCGCCTCCGCGTCGGCGCGGTCGGCCCCCTGCGCTACCTGCTGGCGCACCGCGGCGTCGAACAGCGCCGCCTGGCTCGCGTAGCTGCGGTAGCCCGAGACGATCCCGAGCACCACGCCGTCGGCGCGCGCCGCGGCGAACATCGCTTCCAGGTCGGGGACGATGAGCCGGCGCACGGGCATCGAGCCTTGCGGTGCGCTGCCAATGGCCGTGCGCACGAGATCGTCCGGCCCGAAGTCGGCCGGGAGCGCCCGCGCCTGCGTGACTGGATAGAACACCGACGACACCTCGGCGGCAGGCACGCCGAACACCGCGTCGTCCTGCAAGCCCACCTGCAGCCGCGTCGCCAGATCGACGACCGGTGGCGCTGGGCAGTCATCGGCCCATGCCGTCGGCCGCGGGCTCAGCAGGCCCACCCCGAGCCAGACCGCGACCAGCGCGCTGCGCACCGTGACGAGCCGGGGCATCGCTCTATCTCCTCAGTCCGCTGCAGTATGATAGCAACTGATAACAGCTGAGCAGTCGAAAGGCGAGAGACGTGGAGCTGCTAACCGTTCAGGAGACCGCGGACCTCCTCAGAGTGAGTACCGTCACGGTGCGGCGCTTCATCGCCGATGGTCGCCTACCTGCGGTAAAGGTCGGCCGCGCCGTGCGCGTCGACAAGGCGGATGCCGAGCACATCGCGAAGCCGGTCCGGGTGGGGGCCCGCGGGAAACCGAGCCAGTCCGACACTCCGTCCGACGAAGCCGCGAGCGCGGTTGCGTCGCTGTGGAGACTCGTCGACCTGGCGGGGTACGACCCTGACGCTCCAACCGACGTGGCCGAGAACAAGCACAAATACCTGGCAGAAGCGTATGAAGATACCCACGAATGACGGGACGTCCTGCCTTCGGGCTACATCGCGTGTTGGTGGACACCAGCGCCTATTACGCCATCGCCGCATCTGAGTCCACTCGGCATGGTGCAGCGGTCAGGATCCTGCGCGGGCTCGACGGCCGGCCTACTCGCCTGTTTACGACGAACTACATTCTGGCCGAGATTCATGCGCTGCTGCTCATTCGTCGTGGCCGTGACCTGGCCGCTCGCGTGCTTCGCGAGATCGATCAGAGTCCCACGGCAATCGTCCGCGTGAGCTACCGGGATGAGCAGCGCGCTCGCGAGATCATCCATCGATACGACGATAAGAACTTCTCGCTGACCGACGCGACCAGCTTCGCCGTTATGGAGCGGCTGCGCATCCCGACCGCCTTCAGCTTCGATCACAACTTCGTTCAGTACGGCTTGCAGCTGCTCGACTCCTGAGGGTAAGTAGAGCCCCTTGGTCCCATAGCGGTGCTCAGGATGCTTAACACTGAGGGCGGCGGGGGACGAGCCCCCGCCCGGGCCACGGCCGCCACTTGACAGTGCACGAGAGAGTCTACCTTTCGGGTAAGCGTCCACGAAAATCGCTGTAGCTGCCACTCGGCGCCAGCCGAGGGGTTTAGCTGTCGGCGCGCGCGGAACTAGTGAGAGCGCCGTTAGTGGCGGCCAGGGCCGCGGGGCGGAACTGCGTCTCGAAGAGCTGAGCGTAGAGGCCGCCCCTGCCGAGTAGCTCGGCGTGCGTGCCGCGCTCCACGAGGCGGCCGCCGTCGACGACGAGGATCACGTCGGCCGCGAGGATCGTGCTCAGACGGTGGGCGATCACCAGGCTCGTGCGGCCCTGCATCGCGCGCTCCAGCGCCGCCTGAATGAGCGCCTCGGACTGCGAGTCGAGGTGCGAGGTCGCCTCGTCGAGGACGAGGATGCGCGGGTCTTTCAGCAGCACGCGGGCGATCGCCAGGCGCTGCTTCTCGCCGCCCGACAGCCGATAGCCGCGCTCGCCGACGATCGTGTCGTAGCCCTCGGGCAGCGCCGCGATGAACTCGTGGATATTGGCCGCGCGGCAGGCGGCCTCGAGCGCGGCGGGCGTGGCGTCGGGGCGCGCGTACAGCAGGTTCGCGCGGATCGTGTCGTGGAACAGGTAGGGCTCCTGCGTGACCATGCCGATCTGGGCGGTGAGCGAGTCGAGCGTCACGTCGCGCAGGTCGTGGCCGTCCACCAGGATGCGGCCCTCCGTCGGGTCGTACAGGCGCGGCAGCAGGTAGGTAATCGTCATCTTGCCCGCGCCGCTCGGCCCGACCAGCGCGGCCAGCTGCCCCGGCCGCACCGCGAAGCTCACGTCGCGCAGCGCCCAGCGGGGCGCCGCCGGCGCCAGATCCTCGTGTCCGTTCGCGGCTGCATCAGGGCCCGCACCGTTGCCCGCGGCGACCAGCCCGTCCGCCCCATTCGTCCCATTCGCGCTCAAGGCCCCCGTCCCATTGGCTGCGCCGGCCGGGGCTGCCGTCGGCTCCGCCGTCCCGATCGGGCGCGAGGCAGAGGTCCGTGAGCCTTGCTGGGCCGGAGGGGTAGGTCGGTCCGCCAGCGACGGCATGGTGCGCGAGCGCCAGCGATTGACCTCCGCGAGGTGCGGGCCGGCGGCCGCCGCCAGCTGGTAGCTGAACGAGACGTGCTCGAAGCGCACGTCGCCCGCCACGTCGCGCAGGGCGACGGCGCCGGGGCGGTCGGCGATCTCGACCGGCAGGTCGAGCGTCTCGAACACGCGCTCGAAGCTGACCAGCGACGTGGCGAATTCCACGCGGGCGTTGGTCAGCGCCGAGAGCGGCCCGTAGAGCTGCGTGAGGTAGGCGCCGAAGGCGACGATCGTGCCGACGGTGAACACGCCCTGGAGGACGAGCAGGCCGCCGAGCCAGAACACGAGCGCCGTGCCGACCGCACTCACCAGGCTCAGGCCGAGGAAGAACCAGCGCCCGACTAGCGCGTTGCGAATGCCCAGGTCGCGCACGCGCGCCGCGCGCTCGGCGAAGCGCTCGGTCTCCGCCGGCGCCCGGCCGAACAGCTTCACCAGCAGCGCGCCGCTCACGCCCAGCGTCTCGTTCATGAGCGCGTTGAGCTGCCCGTTGGCGGTCATCTGCTCACGGGCGATGCCCCGCAGGATGTTGCCCACCCGACGCGCCGGGAACACGAACAGCGGCAGGAGGGCGATCGCCACCAGGGTGAGCCGCCACTCCAGCGCGATCATCACGACCATCGTGGCGAAGAGCGAGAGCACGTTGGAGAACAGGTTGACCATCGTCGTGGTGACGGTCTGCTGCGCGCCGACCACGTCGTTGTTCAGGCGCGACATCAGCTCGCCAGTCTTCGTATCGGTGAAGAAGCGCAGCGACATGCGCTGCATGTGGGCGAACAGGGCGCAGCGCAGGTCGAAGATGATGCCCTCGCCGACCGCGGAGCCGAGGTATCGCTGCGCGACGCCCAGCAGCCCGATCAGCACCGGCACGACGATCATGCCGAGCGCCAGCAGGTGGAGGCGGCTGTAGTCGCGGCGGGCCAGCGCGTCGTCAATGAGGCTGCGCTGGAGCAGCGGCGGGATCAGCGCCAGGGCGGTGCTCAGGGAAATGACGAACAGCATAAGGGCGATACGGCGGCTATACGGGCGGGCGTAGCCGAGCACGCGGCGCAATAGCGCGCGCGTCACGACCGGGCGGTCGCGCTGCTCGTCGTAGCGCAGATACGACCACCAGCCTCGGTCCATCATAATTGCGTGTCTCCAGGGTGCCAGTCGCGGGTGGTCCCGCGCGCCAACATGATAGCGTGCGATGACGCCCGGCTAGCCTGCTCGTTCGGCCGGCCGCCACCTGTCCGTTCGGGTAGGCCAGGGACGAGACAACGCGGTGTGGCGGAGGGAGGAGTAAAGGGTGCGCCGATGAGCACGTCCGCCGATCAGGCATTTCCGCACGTCGCCCGCTTCGTGAGAGGCTACGGATGGATCGAAATCGGAGATGATGGCATGTCTCCGTCGTGGATTCGCGTGCTGGATGAGGGCGGCATGATCTGGGAGAGCGCCGAACGGTACCCGACGCTCGACGACGCTCTCCGGACAGCCGACGCCGCGATTGCCGAGTGGGTGCGATCGGTACTGGGCGAGGACTGGTCCGGGCCGCGCGACACGCGTCGGCGCCCGCCCACTGGCAGGCGGACCGGCGCCGACACCCCGTAGCGCGCGGATGCGGCGCTCAGCCGGCGGCGACGGCGGCACGGACGACCCCGGCCGTGTCGGGCAGGCGATCGAGGCGGTAGAAGCGCGTCGGGTTGTCGTACCAGATCTGCCGCTTCACGTCGTCCGCGATGTCCGTGCGCTCCAGCAGCGCGGGGATGTCGCCGCTAAAGTCGCGCTGGTCGCGCTCGTGCGGATAGTCCGACGCCCACAGGATCACGTCGGGCCGCACGTAGTCGATCGCGAGGGGCAGCGCGCCCTCCTCGACCTCGGCCGCGAAGAAGATGTTGCCGTCGCGCACGTACTCGCTCGGCTTGCGCTTGCACTGCGGCGAATACTGCGCCTTGCGCTCTAGCTCCTCGTCCATGCGGTCGATGAACCACGGCAGCCAGCCGATGCCGCACTCCAGGCAGCCGTAGCGCAGGCGCGGGAAGCGCTCGAAGACGCCCTCGAACATCATGGCGCCGAACTGGCGGAACTGCGCGAAAGGATGCTCCAGCAGGTGGCCGACGGTGAAGTTGGCACCGATGCCGTCGAGGCCGAGCGTGGCCGTCGTGCCGCCGTGCGTCGAAACCGGCACGTCTAGCTCTTGCGCGGCGGCCCAGAGCGGGTCGAACTCCGGGCCGGCGCAGGTGCGGCCACCCGCGATCACCGCCGGCAGCACCGCCCCCGGCATGCCGAGCTGGGTCACGCAGCGCCGCAGCTCTTCCACCGCGGCGCCCACGTCCTGCACCGGTAGCAGCGCCACGCCCAGCAGCCGCGGGCTGACGCGCAGGAAGCGGTCGTGCAGCCAGTCGTTGTAGGCGCGAGCGAGCGCCACGGCCCACTCTGGGTCGCGAATCATGCCGTGGGTGAGGCCCTGGGTGGGGTAGAGGACCGTGCGCTCGACGCCGTTGATGTCGAGGAAGCGCAGCCAGTCCTGCGCGTCGGGGCCCGTGCCGCCGCCCGCCCAGCCGCCCGGTTGGCGCAGCGAGCGCAGGTTGCCGTCGCCGGTCAGGCCGGGCCAGAAGCCGTAGCTGCGATGCCATTCCAGGCCGTCGTAGGGCGGGCCGATGTACTCGGCCAACTGCTCGTCCAGCTCCATCACGTGGCCGTCGGCGTCGATGATGCGGAACTCCGCGGGCATGGCGCTCCTCCCTGCTGCGCGAGTGGCCGGGCGCGCGGCCGTGTGCGGCCTTGGCCTCATCGTACCGGCGGGCTACGATGAGTGCAACAGGAAGTGCCCTCACCCTAACCCTCTCCCAGGGGGAGAGGGAACCGACACGGGCGGCGCCGGTCGCCCTCTCCCCCTGGGAGAGGGCGGGTGAGGGCATTCACGTGAGGCAACGATGATGCTTCGCGGCACCGTGATTGTGGACACACTAGACAGCGCGGCGCTGCGCGACAACCCGCACGGCGATCCGGCGCGCCGGCCGCTGCCCGTCTACCTGCCGCCCAGCTACGCGGCCGCGCCCGACCGGCGCTATCCGGTGATCTACTGGCTGTCAGGCTTCGCGGGCACGGCGCTGGGCGCGCTGAACCACGACCCCTGGGCGCCGTCGCTGCCCGAGGCGATGGACCGCGCGCTGGCGCTCGGCGCGCCGGAGGCGATCCTGGTGGTGGTGGACGGCTTCACCCGCTTCGGCGGCAGCCAGTACCTCAACTCGCCCGCGAACGGGCGCTACGAGGACTACGTCGTCGGCGACGTGGTGGCCCACGTAGACGCGCGCTACCGCACGCGGGCGGATGCCGCCGCGCGCGGCATTGCCGGCAAGTCGAGCGGCGGCTACGCGGCGCTCGTGCTGGGCATGCGGCACCCGGAGGTGTTCGGGGCGATCAGCGCGCACAGCCCCGACTGCTACTTCGAGCTGTGCTACAAGCCCGACTTCCCGAAGCTGCTGCGCGCGATCGGCCGCTACGGCTCGGCCGCGGCCGTGCTGGACGCGTTTCTGGCGCTGGAGAAGAAACCGGGCGAGCTGTTCGGTGCGCTCAGCGTTGCGGCGATGGCGATGGCCTATTCGCCGAACCTGCAGCGGCCGCCCTACTACTTCGACCTGCCGTTCGACCCCTCTACGGGCGAGCTAGACGCGGCGGTGTGGGAGCGCTGGCTGGCGTGGGACCCGGTGAACCTCGTGGCCGCACACGCGCCGGCGCTGCGCGCGCTGCGGCTGCTGTTCTTCGAGGCGGGCACGCGCGACGAGTATCAGCTTCAGTACGGGGCGCGCATCCTCGCGCGGCGGCTCGACGCGCTCGGCGTCCGCTACCTGCACGAGGAGTTCGACGACAGCCACTCCCGCACGCACTACCGGTACCCGGCCGCGCTCGCCCGCCTGGCCGGCGCGCTGGCAGGGTAGCCCTTGCAGCGCTGCGCGCGATAGATCGCTAGCGGGCGACAGGCTCCGGTACGTTGAGCGTGAAATCGTTGGTCCAGCAGACCAGCTCCTCGCGGTCGACGCCCGCCACGGCGTCGAAGGAATAACCGCGCTGGCACGAATCCATGCCCCAGGGATTCGTCGAGCCGGCCAGCGCCAGCCGGGCGCTCTGAAAGTCCTCGACGCCCGCCGCGAACACGCCGCTCAGTAGCGCCAGGCCGAGCATTCCCGCGAAAACCTTGCCGCTCGTAATCTTCCGCGTCATTTCGCCCTCCCGAAACGCTCTCCGTACCCTACGACGCCATTCTAGGCCGCTCGTTCCGGGAGCACAGTTAAGCCGGCAACAGCCGGGGTGTGAGGTTATTTACACTCACCGCCACGGCAAAGAGCCCGGCGGCTGCGCCGGGCTCCGGGGCGGGTGATATCCGATCTGGGCCTGGGGTTCGCCGACGGAGGCGGGCCCTCACCCCGACCCTCTCCCAGAGGGAGAGGGCGTAAGGGAACGCCACCCCCGGATTCGGTATGAGGGGCGGCGAGCGGGTGAGCGCGCGGGCTAGCCGCGCGCCGCCCCGGCCTCGGCGGGCGGGCGCTCGGTGGCCCAGCCCGCCTCCGAGAGATCGACGGGCGTGCCGACGGGGTCGTGGAAGCGGAACTCGGCGTAGCGGCCGTCGCGCGGGCGCGGCGCGATGCCGGTCTGCGCGCCGCCCTCCTTCGCCACGCGGCCGGTGGCCTCGATGTCGTCGACCTGGAAGCCCAGGTGGTTGATGCCTTCCTTCCCGCCCCGCGCGGGGAGGATCGCCAGGTTGATGTAGCCGTCGGACAGGAACACGGCGAACTTGCCGTCGCCCGGGTTCACGCCGCCGACCTCGTCCATCCCGAAGGTGGCCTTGTAGAAGTCCGCGAGCCCTCGCACG
Organism: Pseudomonadota bacterium; assembly: GCA_021325365.1. The sequence goes on along the minus strand of JAJPHF010000099.1, from coordinate 30,588 downwards.
TCCTCCGCGCAGACGGCGATGTGCCGGATCATCGGCTTGGCCATGAGTCTGCCTCCCTACTACGCGCCGCGCTCCCCCACATGGTACGCGCCCCTTCCGACGCCGTCAAAGAGGACCGCGCGCGGGGGTGCGTCCCAGGTCACAAAGGTGGGGCGCGCGTGGCGGCGGCGGGCTCGGCGTTGTCTCGGGAGCGACTAGCGCTCCTGCCGCGCTCAGGGGACGAGCGCCGCGGCGCGCGACGGCGACGTGTACGAGAGCGCCGGGCCGCCGACGGCTGGCAGGAGCCCGAGCGGCGGCGTCGGGGCTGGCGCCGCCAGGCCGGCCGCCTGCGCCGCCGTGGGGGCCACGGCCAGCACCGTCTCCGCGCCATCGCCGCCCAGCAGCAGCGCGCCGTCGGGCGTGCGCCAGAGCCGTTGGCCGGCCGGAGCGGGCTCGGCGACCAACCCGTCGCCGTAGCGGCGCTGGGCCGCCTGCGTGTAGGCGTCCTGCCACGCGGCGGCCTCGGCGGGGCTATCCCAGCGCGTCCGGACCACCACGGCCACCTCGCCCCGGTCGGACTCGTACTGCGCGTAGCTGCTGCCCGCCCAGCCCTCGGCGGCGCGAGCCGCGACCGCAGCGTCCACGTACTGCTGAAGGATCAGCCGGTGGTCCAGCTCGCCGAGCACGCCCCGCCGGCTCTCGCGCCAGCCGTCGCCTAGCGTCGCCGCGTAATTGTCCAGCCTGACGGCCACCGGCGCTTGATGGCGCTGGTAGCGCTCGGGGTGCAGGATCTGCGCGGTGGACTGCGGCGGATCGGCGAACAGGCGGTCCACGGCTGGGCCGTACCCCTCGCCCTCGCCACGCAGCGCCTCGTCGCCCAGCACCTGCCGCAAGAAGCGCACGCCCTCGGTGTAGGGGAAATAGCTCTGCTCCCGCACGACCAGCGGGATGCTATCCAGATCGACCTCGCGGTACAGGTCGCGCACCTGGCGGCGGCGCTCCTCGCGCTCCGCCGCCGTCAGCACCCCGTTCGCGTAGCGCTCGGCCACGAGCGTGGCATCGGCCTCGACCAGCGAGGCGACGGCGAGGCTGCGGTCGGCGTCGGGCGCATTGCGCGGCCGCAGCCGCTGCAAGTCGAAGTACTGGTCTTGCAGCGCGTGCGTGTACTCGTGGGCAGCGGTCACCCGCTCCAGCGGGCCGAGGTTGCTGGCGCCGGTGACCACGAAGAGCTGCTTGCTCTCGGTATCGTACTGGCCCAGGACGAGGTTGCCGCGGAACTGGAGCACCAGCCCACGCAGGTCGGCGCCGCGGTCGAGCAGCCCGAGCGCCGTGAACAGCTTGGCACTGTCGGCCAGGCGCTGCGGCGCCGGGTCGCGGGCAAGCTGCTCGACCACGCGGGCCTGGAGCTGCTCGCGGCTGAGCAGCACGCGGGGAATCTCGGCGAGCGGCACGTGCCCGCGTAGCTCGGCGGTGGCGCCCAGCACGCCCTCCCACGTCGTGGGCGGGGCCGGGGCGACCTGCAGGCTGCGCGTAGCGGCCGCCGGCTGGCTGGCCGCGCTGGCCAGCATCACCAGCACGCCGGTCAGCAACAGGGCTGTTCGCACCGCGCGCATGCTGCACTCCTCGCCGACGCCGCCGGGACGGCACTCGCCTCGGCCTGAAGGCCCCTTCCGGTGAACGATGCGCGAGCCGAAACGTTACAAGCGCCGCCGCGGCTCGGCCGGTGCGCCCGGCCGGCCCGTGGCAGCCGCGCGCTCCTACCAACCAGCCTAGCACGAGGGCGAAGTGCCCGTAACGGGCCGGCTGTCTCAACCCCGTACCGGGGCCGCGCATCAGCGAGTAGCGTGCTTGCCGCACCCCGCTGCTCGCGGCGCCCGCCCGCTCGCCAGGCATGGTTGCCTGGTTTATGCGGCTACGCGGCCGCGCGGCTGACGCTCATGCTGGCGGCGCCAGCGCGTCGAGCGCCGCCAGCTGCGCGCGGTACGCCGCTTGCGCCTCCGCCACCGATACGGCGCGAAAGCGCAGGCGGTCGCCGGGCGCGAGCTGCGCCAGCAGTGGCAGGTCGGCGCTGCTGACGGTCGCGATCAGCGGATAGCCGCCGGTCGTCTGATGGTCGGCCAGGAGGACGATGGGCTGGCCGTCGCCCGGCACCTGGATGCCGCCGAGCGGCAAGCCTTGCGACAGGATGTCGGCCGGCTCGTGGCGCGCGAGAGCCGGGCCGTGGAGGCGATAGCCCATGCGGTCGGAGGCCGGCCCCACGGTGTACGCGGCGGCGAGCAGCGTCGCCAGCGCCTCGTCGGTGAAGCGCTCGGCGTGCGGTCCGAGCACCACGCGCACCACCGGCTCGCGGCGGTACGGCGGGCGCGCGGCCGGCGGCAGGGCGCGCCCCGCGAGCGCCTCGCGCCCGGCGGGCGCCGGGCCGGCGGGCAGCCCGTCGCCGGCCTTCAGCGCGCGGCCGGCGAGGCCGCCGAAGCCCCCCCGCAGGTACGTCGCCGCCGAGCCGAGCACTGGCCCCACGACGAACCCGCGGGGCGCCACGGCGAGGTAGGCGCGCAAGCCCGCGCGGCGCTTGCCGAACTTCAGAGTGGCGCCCCGCGGCGCGACGCAGGCCGTCCAGCCGGGCACCTCCCGGCCATCGAGCTGCGACGAGAGATCGGCGCCCGTAACGGCGAAGACAGCACCAGGAGTCGCAAACCGAAGCGTCGGCCCGGCCAGCGTGATCTCCAGCACGGGCGCGTGGTCCGCGTTGCCCACCAGGCGATTGGCGGCCCGCGCGGCGAAGGCGTCGAGCGCGCCCGCCGCCGGTACGCCGTAGCGGGCGTAGCCCGTGCGCCCCAGGTCCTGCACCGTCGTCAGCAGCCCTGGCGCCACGACCTCCACGTGGTCGGTGTCGCGAATCAGCCGCTCGGGTGCCCCCCCGCGCTCCTGCGCCGCCTGCCGCTCGAACTCGGCAGCGGTGATCGGCACGAAGCGCACACGGTCGCCCGGCGCGAGGTAGCACGGCGGCTCGCGCCACGGGTCGAAGAGGCGCACCGGCGTGCGGCCGAGGAGGTGCCAGCCGCCCGGCGTGGCGACCGAGTACACGCCGGTCTGGCGGCCGGCAATGGCTACGGAGCCGGCCGGCACGTGCGCGCGCGGCGTGCTCAGGCGCGGCAGCTCCAGCCGTGCCGGCAGCTCGCCCAGGTAGCTGTACCCGGGCGCGAAGCCGATCATGTACACGCGGTAGCTGGCCTCGGCGTGCAGGCGGACCACCTCGGCCTCGCTCAGCGCCAGGCGCTCGGCCACCGCCGGCACGTCCGGCCCGTACTCTCCGCCATAAGCCACCGGCAGATGGCGCTCCCGCCCGTCGAGCGCCGGCCGCGCGGGGAGCGCCGCCAGCGCCGCCCGCACGCACGCCTCGGCGCCCGCGTAGTCGAGCGCAGCGGGATCGTAGATGACCAGCAGCGAGGCGTAGGCCGGGGCGAGATCGACGATCCCGGGCTGGCCGTCGAGCGCGCGGGCCAGCGCGTGGACGCGGGCGTTCAGGCGCGGGTCGATCGTCTCGCCCAGGACGACGAGCAGCGCCGCGTCGCCGGCGGGCACGAGACGCGGGGCCGGCGCGGTGGGGGGCTCAGGCAACCGGGTGGCCGAGCAGCGCCGAGATGGGGCAGACCGTGACGCCGGCCGCGGCCAGGCGCTCGCGCGCCGCGGCGACGATGCGCGGCGCGCCGGGCGTGTCGCCGTGGAAGCAGATGCTCGCGGCGCGCACGGGCACCACGCTGCCGTCGTGCGCCACCACCTCGCCCTGCTCCACGATCCGCATGACCTGGCCGGCGGCCTCGGCGGGATCGGTCAGCAGCGAGCCGGCGAAGGCGCGGCTCTGCAGCGTGCCGTCGGGATTGTAACGACGGTCGGCGAACGCCTCGGGCACCAGGCGGAGCCCGGCGTCGGCGGCGGCCGCGGCGTAGGCGGCCGAGCCCGCGAGCGCCACGAGGGGGATCTCGCGGCTGAACCGCGCCACGCCGAAGGCGATGGCCCGCGCCAGCGCCGGCTCCTCGGCGGCCTGGTTGTACAGCGCGCCGTGCGGCTTGACGTGCGTGAGCGCGACGCCGTGGGCGCGGCAGAAACCGTACAGCGCCCCAAGCTGGTAGAGCACCATCTGCTCGACCTCCTGGGGCGACAGCGGGATGGGCCGGCGGCCGAACCCTTGCAGGTCGGGGTAGCCGGGCTGCGCGCCCACGCCGACGCCCGCCTGCTTGCACAGCGCCACCGTCTGGTCCATCACGGTGAAGTCGCCGGCGTGGAAGCCGCAGGCGAGGTTCGCGCTCGTGATGTGCTGGACCATCGCGGCGTCGTCGCCGAGCGTCCAGTGCCCGAAGCTCTCGCCCATGTCGCTGTTGAGGTCGATGCGCCGCGTCTCAGCCATCTTCCAGGTCCTCCACGCGGAGGTCGGTAATGAACATGTGCGCCGGAGCATGGGTCAGCATCAGGTCGAGGCGCGCGGCCTCAGCCGCCGCCTGGGGCGTGACGCCACACGCCCAGAACACCGGCACGTCGCCCGGCGGCACCGGCACCGCGTCGCCCCACTCCGGCCGCGCCAGATCGGCGATGCCCAGCGCGGCCGGATCGCCCACGTGGACGGGCGCGCCGTGCGCCCGCGGGAAGCGGGCCGTCACCGCGCTGGCCCGCTCCACCAGGCCCTCGGGCACGGGGCGCATGGTCACCACGAGCGGCCCGGCGAACGGGCCGGCGGCCTCGCACGGCCGGTTCGTGACGTACATCGGCGCCGTGAGGCCCAGCTCCATGTGCCGCAGGGGGATGCCCGCCCGCGCCAGCGCCGCCTCGAAGGTGAAGCTGCAGCCGAGCACGAAGCCGACGAGGTCGTCGCGCCAGTAGGGCACCAGGCTGTCGACTTCCGCGGCGACCGTGCCGCCGCGGTACACGCGGTACCGCGGCGCGTCGGTGCGGAGGTCGGCGCCCGCCGCCACGCGCCGCGGCTCGGGGGAGCCCGGCGCGGTCACGTCGAGCACGGGGCACGCCTGGGCATTGCGGTCGCAAAACTGCTGGAAGGCGGCGGCGTGGGCGGCGGGCAGCACGACGAGGTTGGCCTGCACCCACCCCTGCGCCATGCCCACCGTCTTCTGCCGCCAGCCGCCGGCGCGGACGAGCGCGCGCGCCTCGGCCCCGCTCAGCCCCGCCACCGCCGACCAGTCCACCGGCGCCCCGGCCGCCATCGCCCCGCCCTCCTGCTCGCGCGGTCAGCAACCGAGTCTAGCAGCATCGTTCGGCGGGTGTCGAACCGCCGGCCGGCGCCGACCGGCGGCCGCTAGCGCGCAAGGCCCATCGCGCGCTGCACGTCCTGGAGGGGGCGCAGGTCGACGACGTCCTCGAACTGGGCGCTGTCGGGGATCTCGCCCTCCTCCTTGTCGAGCGCCATCACGTTGTCCACGCCCTCGCGGCTCACAGTGCCGTCCGTCGTGAAGGCGCCGATAATCTGGTCGTAGGCCGCGGCGGCTAGGTCGGGCTCGCTGTTGAAGCGCTGCTCCATGAGGCGGATCGTCCCCTCGCGGTCGGCGTGCAGGTACTGCAGCGCCTCGATCTCCGCGCGGATCGTCCGCCGCACGAGATCGCCGCGCTGGGCGAGCGTATCCAGCGAGGCGGTGATGCCCGTGAAGGCGAGGGCGATCTCCTCTTGGGCGTTCGCCAGGAGCGGATAGCCCTCGCGCTGGGCGACGAGCGGGTAGGGCGGCGAGATCAGCGCCGCGTCGATCTGGCCCTGGCGCAGCATCTCGAGCTGGCGCGGCGCGTCGCCACCGGCGAGTAGCTGGACGCTCTGCGGGTCCACGCCGTGCTTGCGGAGCAGCAGCGTGGCCGTCTGGCTGTTCGTGCCGCCCATCGAGATGGGCGACAACACTTTGCCGCGCAGGTCGGCCAGGCTGCGAATCTCGGGGCGCGCGACGAGGTAGAGCTGCGGTGCCGTGCCCGATTCCTCCAGCACGCGCACCGGCAGGCCCTTGGCCGCGGCCCGCGCCAGCGAGCCGAGCGACATGCTGAAGTCCACGTCGCCGTTCACCATGCCGGCGATGCTGACCGTGGCCGCCGCTTGCACCAGCTCGGCGTCGAGCCCCTGGCGCGCGTAGAAACCCTGGTCCTGGGCCGCGAACATCGACAGGAAGGCAAACGAGGTGGCCGAGTAGCTCACGCGGATGCGGTCTGGCGCTAGCGGGGGCGCGGGCGCCGCCACGGGGGCCGCGGCCGGGGCGGCCGGCGCTTGGGCCGCGCCCGCGCCGCTGGCGACCGGGGCGGGCGGAGCGGCCGGCGACGGGGCGGCGCGCGGCCCGCAGGCGAGCGTTACCAGCGCCAGCAGGCCGGCGGCGAGACGCCACGGGCCGGGGCGCGACGGACCAGTACGCGGAGTCGCGTGTTCCTGGGGGCCGGGACCACCGATGGCGGCATATAGATGAAACGGTGAATTCAAATTCGGGCTCGACTCTCGTAGAATCAGCCGAGGATAGCAGCCGGCCAAGAGTGGGGCAAGCAGAGACCGAGGCGTAGATGAAGCTTGGCGTGCTGGTCGAGACGGAGGACGGCCTGACCTGGGACCGCTGGCGGCGCATCGTCGCGGCCGTGGAGCGGCTGGGCTTCGAGTCGCTCTGGCTATCCGACCACTTCCTGTCGCTGTCGTCCAGCGAGCGCGAGTCGCTGGAGTGCTGGGTGGCCCTCACCGTGGCGGCGGCCGAGACGACGCGCGTGCGCCTGGGGCCGCTGGTCAGCCCGATGACGTTTCGCCCGCCGGCCCTGCTCGCGCGCATGGCCGTGGCGGTGGATCACCTGAGCGGCGGGCGGCTGGTGCTCGGCGTCGGCGCGGGCTGGAACGACGTCGAGCACCGGGCGTACGGAATTCCGTATCCGCCGGCGCGCGAGCGGCTGGACCTGCTGGCGGAGGGGATCGAGGTGATTCGCCGGCTCTGCGAGGAGGGGCCGGCGCACTACGTCGGGCGCTACTACCAGCTCGACGGGGCCGACTTGCAGCCCAAGCCACGGCAGCGCCCGCGCCTGCCGCTGCTGATCGGCGGCATGGGCGAGCGCCGCACGCTACCGCTAGTCGCCCGCTACGCGGACGAGTGGAACCTGACGACCGCGGACCCGGCGCTGTACCGCGCGAAGAGCGAGCGGCTCGCCGCCTGCTGCCGCGAGATCGGGCGCGACCCCGCGACCATCGCGCGGTCGGTCGCGGTCGGCCTGCTCGTCGGGCGGGACGCTGCGGAGCTGGGTGCGCGCTGCGAGGTGCTGCGGCGGCTCCTGCCGCGCTTGGCGCCGCTGTCGCTCGGGGAGATCCCGGAGGCGATGCGGGCGGTAGGCTGGGTGGTCGGCACGCCCGCCGAGGTCGCGGCGCAGCTCCGCGCGCTCGCGGCGGCGGGCGTCGAGCGCGCGATGCTCCAGCTCACCGACCAGACCGACCTCGCGGCGCTTGAGCTAGTCGCCCACGAGGTCATGCCCGAACTTCACTGACTGCCTGGAGAGAGAATGGACCTCGCGGACAAAGTAGCGGTCATCACCGGCGGGGCTAGTGGCATTGGACGCGCCACCGCTCTGGCGCTGGCGCGGCGTGGCGCCGACCTCGTGCTTGCCGACATCCACGAGGCGCGGCTGGTCGAGGCGCGCGCCGCCGTCGAGGCGCTGGGGCGGCGGGCGCTCGCCGTGCGCTGCGACGTGACGCGCGACGACGACGTGGCGCGGCTCGCGCGGCTGGCGATCGCGGAGATGGAGCACGTCGACGTGCTCATGAACAACGCCGGCGTGGTGCTCTGCGGCGCGCTGGAGCAGATCGCCGTCGCCGACTGGCAGTGGCAGTTCGACGTCAACGTCTTCGGCGTGGTGCGTGGCCTCCACGCCTTCTTGCCGCACATGCTGGCGCGCGGCAGCGGCTACGTCGTGAACACGGCGTCGATGGGCGGCCTCTACGCGCTCACCGGCCCCGGCGCGCCCTACGTGGCGTCGAAGTTCGCCGTGGTGGGCCTGTCGGAGGCGCTGGCGATCTACGCCCGTCCGCGCGGCATCGGCGTCTCCGTCGTCTGCCCCGCGGCGGTTGACACGAACCTGTCCGAAACCGGGCGCGTCGTGGGCCTCACGCCAGCCGAGCTGGCGGCCGACACGGCGGCCTCGCAGGCACTGTTGACCATCACGCCGATGGCGCCGGACGCGGTGGGCGAGATCGTCGCCCAGGGGATCGAGGCCGAGCGGTTTCTGATCTACACCGATCCGGCGCACGCCGAGCTGGTCGTGCGCCGCGCGCAGGACCCGGACGGCTTCCTGCGCTTGCTCCAGCCGCCCGGCGCGAGCGCGCGGGCCGCGTCCTAAGCAGCGGACCGCGGTCGTCGTAAACCTTGCCGCCGTGAACGGCGGGCCGGCGTCTGGTCGCATGGCCCGCCGTTCACGGCGGGGACCGCAAGTGTACTGGAACCGGGCCAGCCGCTTAGCGCCGGATCAGGCAAGCCGTCGGGCGAAGGGCAGGGGAGGCTGGGCGCGCGGGCGCTTCGCCGACAAGGGCCGCGTCAGCGCACCAGGCGGCCGGGACGGCCGCGCTCCCCGGCTGGCGGCCTACCGGGTTGGCCTGCACGCGAGCTGGACCGCGTAGAAGAGCTGGGCGGTGACCTGGTGGGCCTTGTCGATCGACGCCAACTCCAGCAGGCTGTGGCTGAAGGTGCTGCCATTGCCTACGGTCACCACCTGCAGCCCGCGCTCCGCGAGCGCGCTGCCGTCCACGCCGCCGCCCAGGCGCACTGTCTCCACGTGCAACCCGGCCGCCCGCCCTGCCTTGGCCACCAGCCGCACGCGCGGGTCGTCGGGGTCGAGGCGGGGATTGCGATACTCGCGCACCACCTCGGCGCGCCAGAGGGCATCGACGCGCGCGAGCTGGTCGGGATAGGCCGCGTAGTGGCGCTCGAGCACCGCGCGCACGAGCGGCGGGATCGCAGCGTGCAGCCGCTCCAGGTCGGCCAGGTCGAAGGCGCGGGCGATGAGCCGCACCATGCCACGGCTCTGGTCGGCGCGGGTGTCGGTCACCAGCAAGTAGGCCGCCGCCCCCGCCGCACGCGGGCGGTAGGCTTGCAGCGCCTGGACGATCTCCGCCACGAGCAGGCTGGGGTTGACGATGCGCTCGGGCTCGATCGCGGGGTGCTTGCTCTGGCCCTCCACGGTGATCGTCACGGCGTCGGCGTTGTACGTCTCGATGAGGATCTTCCCTGCCTCGGGAATCTCGGTCTCGATGGCGAGCACGTCTGGCAGCGGCACGGCGCCGAGCAGCCCCGCCAGGTCGAAGTGCTTGGCGCCGTGCAGGCCAGTCTCCTCGTCGGCATAGAAGGCGACGTACACGTCGGGATGGGGCACGTCCTGCACGACGAGCGCGCGTACGGCGTGGAGCACCTCGGCGATACCCAGCTTGTCGTCTGCGCCGAGCAGGGTGCGGCCGTCGCTGGTGACGAGCAGGTCGCCGACGTAGGCCGCGAGGCGCTCGGCCGGGATGACCAGCCCCCGCTCGACGCTCACCACCAGGTCGCCCCCCGCGTACTGATGGCGCACCGGCACGACACCCGTACACGGCGCGGCGTCCACCACGTCGAGGTGCGCGGAGAGGAGGACCGGACGGCCCGGCACACGGCCCGACAGGCGCCCGGCCACGTTCGCCCAGGCGTCCACCGACACGTCCGCGCAGCCCAGGCCCCGGAGGTCGTCGGCGAGCACCGCGGCGAAGGCGCGCTGCATCGCCGTCGTGGGCAGCGTGGCGGCACCGCGATCGGACGCGCTGTCGACGCGCACGTGGCGCTCGAACGTCTCGACCAGGCGCTCGCGCAGCACGCGGGCGGCCGGCGGTGCGGTGCGCGCGGGCGCCGCGGGCGCATCGGCACGGTAAACCACCAGAGCCACGCTTCACGTCTCCGCGCCGGTTAGCGGGCGCCGGGCCGCGCTATGTCAACCAGAACGCGCACTATGTCAACCAAAGTTTTGGGTTCACGGCAGAAGGCGGTGGGATTTGCCACTTCATCGTCACGCGAACGTGACTAGCTAACCCTTTAAGGGATGGCGTCGAGGATTGTAGCATCCATCGTCGTGTGATGGGTCGCGATCGAGCACGGCGATCGCGCCTTAGCAACTCGCAGGGATTACGGATTTAAGGAGGCATGATATGGGATATGGCGGGAGGCGCTGGCGTGGCCTGCTTACTTTGGCGCTGCTGGTGCCACTCGTCCTGCTGCTCGCCCGACCGGACACCGCGGGCGCGCAGGGCTGCGCCGGCTCGACCACCGTGAGCCTGGTGCCCCAGGGGACGTCAGTCAGCGGGACCGTCACGCTGGGGCCGTCCACGAACGGCACCTTCACCGTGACCGCCACCATCAGCGGCCTGCTCCCGGGGCAGGTCCCGACCCTCACGATCCCGACGACCGCCGGCAACGTCACGACGACGGGTACAGCCGCGGCGCTCGGGACTCCGGTGACCATCAACACGACGCTTACCGGCATCCCTGTCACGAACGGCACGGTTACGGTGTCCGCGAACAACCCGGTCGGCGGCGCGAGCCAGGTGGTCGCGCAGGGCACGTTGTCCTGTAGCGGCAGCACCACCGGCACGAACGCCTGCACGACGACCGGGACCGCCACGCTCACGGCGCAGAACGGCACGGCCGTGACGGGCACGGTCACCCTCGGGGCGCCGACGAACAACACCTTCACGGTGACAGCGACTCTGAACGGCCTCACCGCCGGCCAGATCCCCACCCTCATCATCCCCGCAACCACCGGGCCGCTCACCACCACGGGCACTGCGGCCACCGGGAACGCGCCCGTGACGATCACCCAGACGCTCACCGGCGTGCCCGTGGCGAACGGGCTGGTGCTGGTGACGGTGAACACGCCCGGGCCCGGGCAGCTCGCCAGCCAGGGCACGATCTCCTGCGGCGTGACGCCGACCGGCACCACGACGTCGGCCACCGCGACGCTGACGGCGCAGAACGGTAGTCCCGTGAGCGGCACGGTGACCCTGGGCGTGCCGACGAACAACACCTTCACGGTGACGGCGACCCTGAACGGCCTCACCGCCGGCCAGGTCCCCACCCTCATCATCCCCACGACTGGCGCCGTGGTCACGGCCGTCGGCCCGGCGGCGACAGCGGGCGTGCCGCTGACGATCACGCAGACGCTCACGGGTGTGCCGCTGGCGAACGGCCTGGTGGCCGTGACGGTGAACACGCCCGTCGCCGGGCAGCTCGTCGCCCTCGGCACGCTGACGGGCGGTGGCGGCGGCGTACCGGTGGGCTGCACGACGATCACCGCCAACCTGACGCCGCTAAACGGCACCGGGGTGAGCGGCACCGTGACGCTGACGCCGACGGCGAACAACACGTTCACGGTGACGGCGACGATCGTCGGCCTCCTGCCCGGCTCGACGCCGACCCTCAGCATCCCGACGACCACTGGCAACGTGACCGCGATCGGCACGCCCGCGGGCACGGGCCCGGTGGGGGCGCCCGTGACGATCAACACCACGCTCACCGGCGTGCCGGCCACGGCGGGCCTGGTCACGCTCACCGCGAACAACCCGGTGGGCGGCCAGGTGATTACGCTGGCGCAGGGCACCCTCGTCTGCGGCGGCGTGCCCGTGCCGCCGGTGCCGCCGGTGCCACCGGTGCCGCCGTTCCCGCCCGGGCCGCAGGTGCCGCCACCCTTCCCGCCGCCCCCGCTGCTCCCGCCACCGCCGCCTCCGCCGCCGGGACTGCAGCCGCCGCTGCCGCCACCGCCGCCGAGCGCGCTGGCCGCGGGAGGCCCCTCGGGCGCGCCGCTGCGCCTCCCGCCGGGCGGGGTGCCGATCATCCCCGAGGCCGACAGCGTGCTGCTGGTCGGCGGCGGCCTGGCCGCCCTCGCGCTGATCGGCGCCGCGCGCGCCCTGCGCCGCCGGTCCAGCTAGCTCGCCGCGCGTCCTGCGCGCCACCAGGTGGGTATCGCCCGCGGGCGATACCCACCTGGTCACGTGGGCACCGACTCGCGTGTATTTAGGAGCGGCCGGTATACTGACAGTAACGGGCCGTGGCGTGATGCGCGCCCGGCCCGCGCGGCGGAGCGGGCGGGGCAGGGCCCCGGGGCGGCCCGAGGCGAAGGGAGAGACCCGTGGCGGTACGAGCGGAGACGCGGGACGTAGCGGCAGTCGACCCGGAGGTGGCGCGCATCCTGGCGGCCGAGACGGCCCGTCAGCAGGACACGCTGCCGATGATCGCGTCGGAGAACTACGCGTCGGTGGCCGTGCGCCAGGCGATGGCCTCGGTCCTGACGAACAAGTACTCCGAGGGCTATCCGGGCAAGCGGTATTACCAGGGCAACAGCTACATCGACGACGTGGAGGCGCTCGCCATCGCCCGCGCCAAGGAGCTGTTCGGTGCCGACCACGCAAACGTGCAGCCCCACGCCGGCTCGCCCGCCAACATGGCCGCCTACCTCGCCCTGCTGGACCCGGGCAGCACGATCCTCGGCATGGAGCTGTCCCAGGGCGGCCACCTGACGCACGGCAGCCCGGTCAACTTCTCGGGCAAGCTGTTCCACTTCGTTCACTACGGTGTGCGCCGCGACACGGAGCGCATCGACTACGACCAGGTGCGGGAGATCGCGCTCCGCGAGCGGCCGCGGATGATCGTGGCCGGCGCGACGGCATATCCCCGCATCATCGACTTCCCGGCCTTCCGCAGCATCGCCGACGAGGTCGGCGCCTACCTGCTCGTCGACATGGCGCACATCGCCGGCCTCGTGGCCGCGGGCGTCCACCCGAGCCCTGTGCCGTACGCGGAGGTCGTCACGCTGACCACGCACAAGACGCTGCGCGGCCCGCGCGGCGGCATGATCCTCTGCCGCGCCGAGTACGCGCGCAAGGTGGACAGCGCCGTCTTCCCGGGCATGCAGGGCGGCCCGCTCGACCACGTGACGGCCGCCAAGGCGGTCGCGCTGCGCGAGGCGATGACCCCCGAGTACCGCGCCTACCAGCAGCAAGTGGTGCGGAACGCCCAGGCGCTGGCAGCCGGGCTCGCCGAGCGCGGTCTACGGCTCGTCTCGGGCGGCACCGACAACCACCTCGTGCTGGTCGACCTGACGCCCGTGGACGTCACCGGCAAGGAGGCAGCGGTGCGCTGCGAGGCGGCGGGCATCGTCACCAACATGAACATGATTCCGTATGACACGCGCAAGCCGATGCAGACCAGCGGCCTGCGCCTCGGCACGCCGGCCCTCACGACGCGCGGCATGGGCGAGGCGGAGATGGACACGATCGCGGGCCTGCTCGTGGCGGCGATCACGCAGCCCGACGAGGCGAACGTGGCGCGCTGCCGCGCCGAGGTGCAGCGCCTGGCGGACCGCTTCCCGGCGCCCGTGGAGCCGTTGGTCCCGGCTGACGCCATTTGCTAGACAGGCTCGACCTATCCTGGTGGCCCCTACTACCGCGGAGCGCCGTGCGCCACGGTGTATCGTAAGGCCCTGGCGGCCCGTGTGCCGATTGGCCGTTGCCCCGGCGGCCAGAGGGCTGCCAGTCCCAGGCGGGCCCGGCCCGGTCTCCCGCTCTCGGCGCCAGACGCGCGCCTGATGGTTGCGATTGGGCGCAAGGCGGCCGTGCGTCAACCGCGCCGGGCACAGTTCGTGCAGGCCAGCCGGTTATTCCGTTGTCCGAGTCCGCGGGAGAGCAGCGCCGTGACCCCTGCCCGGTCCTACCGGATCCTGGTCGTCGAGGACGAGCCGGCGGTGGCCGACTTGCTGGTGGCGCTCTTGCGCGACGAGGGTTACGCTGTCGCCCTGGCCCGCGACGGGGCCGCCGCGCTCGCCTGGTTGAGCGACCGCCACGACGCGGCTGAGCGCTTCGAGCTGGTCCTCCTCGACATGATGCTGCCGGGGATTCCCGGCGGGCGCGTGCTGCAGCACGCGCTGACCGCCCGGCCCGACCTGCCGATCATCGCGCTGAGCGCAGACCCTCACGCGCGCAGCGAGGGCGCCGCGCTGGGCGCCGTGGCGACGCTCGGCAAGCCGTTCGACGTCGGCGAGCTGCTAGCGCTGGTGGAGCGCTACTGCGCACCGCCGGGACGTTAGCGGGCCCGTGCCGGCCGGAGGCGGCCGCGCACCGAGTGCGAGCGCCCTCAGGCATCCTCCGGCAGCCCCCTGTCGACGGTCTGGAGGGCCTGCACCGCCTGGCGCAGGTATTGCCGGAACTGGGACACGGTGTCGGACTGCGCGCCCGGCGATTCCACACACCGCCGACACAGCTCGACGGCCAGCACCGCGGCCGTGACCCGCTCCCTGACTTGTCGCTGTTGGGCGGGGGGCAATCCCCGCAGATACTCACTTACATTGCTCATATGCCCCTCGCGGCAATGCGAGATGGCTTATGTGTCTCCCGCTCTTACGCATCCTTCGTGCCTGGCTCGCCCCGATCACCCGCGGCGCGCCGATCGCCGATCCTCGGAACAGCGTCTTCGCCCTGCAGCTGCCGGGAGCGGGGCTGGCCCGCCCGCGGGCGCGCCGCGTGCTAACATCAGGCAGAGCGCGCCCGCGTCGGCGGGGCGCGGGAGGGCCGATGGCACGCGAGCAACCCGAGGCGGGAGCCGAGCGCGCGGGCGCCCGCGCGGCCATTGGTGAGCCAGCGCCCGACCATCCGATCGGCAGCGGAATCGCCCCGGCGGCCCACGTCGAGACGTCTCACACCGGCTGCTGCGTGGTCGGCGGCGGACCAGCCGGCGCGCTGCTGGCGCTGTTGCTCGCGCGCCAGGGGGTCCGTGTCACCCTGCTGGAGCAGCACCACGACTTCGACCGCGACTTCCGCGGCGACACCCTCCACCCGTCGGTGCTGGAGATACTCGACCAGATCGGGCTGGCGGACCGCGTGCTGGCCTTGCCGCACGCCGAGCTACGGCAGGCGACTCTCACCATCGACGGCCGCACGGTCTTCACCGCCGACTTCAGCCGCTTGCCGACGCCGTTTCCCTTCGTGGCGCTCCTGCCGCAGGCCGAGTTTCTCCCCCTCGTGGTCGAGGAGGCGCGGCGCTATGCAGGCTTCGACCTGCGGCTCGGCGCCACGGTCCGCGAGCTGATCGTGGCAGACGGCGTCGTGCGCGGTGTGCGCTACGAGGTGGACCGGGCGCCGCACGAGCTGCGCGCCGCGCTAACCGTCGGCGCGGACGGCCGTTTCTCCACCGTGCGCCGCCTGGCCGGCATAGAGCCCGAGCGGTTCGCGCAGGCGATCGACGTGCTGTGGTTTCGCGTGCCGCGGAGCGCGACCCCGCCCGAGCTGGGCCTGGGGCGCGTGGGACACGGGCACATCCTGGCGATCCTGCCGCGCCACGACGCCTGGCAGCTTGGCTGGGTGTTTCCGAAGGGCAGCTACCAGCGCCTGCGCGCGGCCGGGCTCAACGCCTTCAAGGCGGAGCTGTGTGCGCTCGTCCCCGAGCTAGGCGAGAGCATCACGAGCGGGCTCACCGATTGGCGCCAGGTGTCGCTGCTGTCCGTGGAAGCAAGCCGCGTGCGGCGCTGGTATCGGCCCGGCCTGCTGTTGATCGGCGACGCGGCGCACGTCATGTCGCCGGTTGGCGGCGTGGGCATCAACTACGCGATCCAGGACGCCGTGGTGGCCGCGAACCTGCTGGCAGGCCCGCTGCGCGCTGGCCACGTGGGTACCGCGCCGCTCGTCCGCATCCAGCTGGAGCGCGAGTTGCCCACGCTCGTGATTCAGACGCTGCAGAACTTCGTGCAGCGCCGCGTCCTCGCCACCGCGGCCCAGGGCGGCGCCGCGGTCCCGTCGTGGGTGCAGCGCGTGCCGATCCTCCGCGACCTACCCGCGCGAATCATCGGCTTCGGGCTGTGGCGGGTCCGAGTGGAGTCCCCGACTGCTCAGCCGGCGGCTCTGGTGAATGGCAAGTCGATCCCCGGGAGGTGAAACATGACGTCGCCCAATAACGGAGCAGTCCTGCCCGCGGACCAGTTCGTGGCCGAGCTATGGACGTACGCGGACGAGGTGCCGATGCTGGAGCACCCGTGGTTCCAGGGCATCTTGCAGCATCGCTGGACGCGGGAGCAGATCATCCTGGGCGAGGTGCAGCACTACCTGCGGGTGCGCACCAATCCTATCTTCTTTGGCTACATCGCCGTGAACGCCGTCGAGGCCAAGCAGTACGGCCTGATGGACACCGTGCTCGACAACTTCATGGAGGAGCTGGGCGGAGAGCGCACCCACGTCGACATCGTCCTGCAGTTCCTGGAGGAGGGCGGCATCACCCGCGAGCAGGCGGACGCCGCCGACGCCGCGCCGGGCACGATGGCGGCGATCGAGATGATCGTGGGCGCCTGCCAGCGCCGCTCGGCGCTCGAGGGGCTGGCACTGCTCGCGTTCGTGGAGCAGCAGCACGGCGGGCGCAACGGCGTGGCGGCCCAGGTGTACCGCGAGCTGATCGGCTACTACGGCTTCTCGCCGCGTGCGACCGAGACGTACTACATCCACGCCGAGCAGGACGACAGCCACGGCGCGCACCAGATCGAGGCGATCTGCCGCTACGCGACCGACGCCGCAACCCAGGAGCGCGTGCGCCGCGCGGTACAGCTCGGGGTCACGGCGTTTACCCTGGAGTGGGACGGCCATGTCCAGGCGATCACGGGCCGGCGGGAGTTCTGGGCCGGCACCGGCCCCCTGCACCTGCGCCAGCCGGAGGTGCGGCTGCCCGCCCCGCAGCGCGGCTGACGGTCCCTCTCGAAGCGGCGCTGCCGTCCGGCATCTCGCCCGCCCGGCCGGCGCCGGCCGGGCCAGAAAGGCGGCCGGGATGGCCGCGCCCCCGGGGCGTCGGCCTAGTCACGCGCGAAGCCGGTGAACACGCCCTACGAGATGGCGGGCCGAGCGGCGCGGGTGGGCCGTGCCTACAGCGGCCAGTCGGCGGGGAGGGCAGCGCGGAGGGCCTGATACTCGGGGTTGTCGCGGTAGTCACGCCGAAACCGCTCCAGGGTGTCGAGCAGCTCCTGAAGCTCCATGTTGACCGC
Organism: Pseudomonadota bacterium; assembly: GCA_021325365.1. Next base: position 13,584 of record JAJPHF010000099.1, on the reverse strand, counting down.
GCTCGAGACCATGCCCGTGGTCTCCTCGAAGTCACCGCTTCAGTTGCTGAATCAGCCGCGCATGCGCTGCATGACGTAGCGGTCGCGCTCTGGCATCGGCACGGCTCGTCCCTCCGGCGCGGAATCGCCGGCTATTCTAGCACGCGGCGCCGCAGCCGCTCAGCGGCTGCCCGCGACAGGAACAGCAGGCTCGCCCGTCACCGTGCACCGCTCGTCCGCTGCCCGGGCTCCGTGGCGCGGCGACGCCGCCCCACGGAGCCGTGCCGTGGCGCGGGCGCAGCGTCAGCGCGAGAAGCCGATCGGGTGCGCTGTGATCAGCTCGATCGTGTTCGCCGGGGCGCCCTGGCTGTCGGCGGTGATCAACAGCCGCACGAGGAGTCGCCACGGCTCGTCGCCCCATAGCGCCCGCAAGATGACGAAGGTGTTCTCGACAACGGTGCCGGGCGCCTCATGCCACGCGGCCCGGAGGTCCAGCCGCCCGCTCTCGCCGGGCCGCAGGCTCATTGGCGGCTCCAGGGCGCGCTCCGGGGCGCGGAAGCGGCCATGCGGCAGCCAGGCGGCGAGAAGCTGCAGCGGCCGGTCGCTCTCGTTCGTGATCTGCCAGGCCACTCGCCACCGTCCTGGCCCCGGCCCCGACGCGGGCGGTGCTGGCTCGACGTGAATCCGTGGCCCGCTAGCGGGCGGCAGTTGCACGCACTACTCCCCTCATGGCCGCCGCGCGGGCGCCGGCCGTGGGCTCACCGCCCGGCGTCGGGGCCGAGGAACGGCGCCAGCCGCTCGGCATTCGCGTGCGCGATCCGCTCGGCTGTGGTCGGGTCGAGGTGGCCGAGCAGCGCGCGGTAGTAGCCGACCGTGTCTTGCAGGTACGCGAGGCGGTAATGGCCCGCGGCGAACAGGTCGAAGCCGATGAGGAAGCGGTCCGGGTACTCGGCGAGGAGCGCCGCCCACTCGGGCTGCAGCGAGCCGTCGGCCCGCGTGATCACGGTGCCGGGCCCCAGCCAGGGCGTCCGTGCCGAGAGGTCGGCGTAGAGATTCGGGTAACGGGCCAGCAGCGGACGCAGGGTAGCTGCCGGCCCGTGGCCGGCGTGGGCCCAGACGAAGGTCGTGCCGGGCGCGGCCGCCACCGCGCGCTCTAGCTCGTCGGCGTACGCCGCCTCCTGGTGGACCACCACGGGCACGCCGTACCGTCCGGCGACGGCGTAAGCGCCCGCGAGAGCCGGGTCGTCGGCGGCCACGTCCACCCGCGGCCAGGCGCCACCGCCGACGTTCTCGCCCAGCCGGAAGGCCGCGTGGCGCAGGATCATCTCGCCCAGGCCACGCACGTAGCCGCCGCGCAACAGCTCGTCCAGCCCCTCCGGATTGCGGTACGAGCTAGCCGGCCCGAGGGTGTCGGCGTAGCCCTCGGCGAGGAACGGCACGACGCGGTCGGAAAAGCGCTCCCAAGCGTTGGTGGCGACCGACCAGGGCACGCCGAACAGCCACGCGCCGCGCACGTCCACGGCGTCGTACAGCGCAAGCAGCAGATCGACGCTCACGGGCGTCGAGGCTTCCAGGTGAGCGTGTGCGTCGACAAGCGGGCCGGCGTACGGCCCGGGCGTGTCGCTCTGCGCGTGGACCGCCGGGCGCACCGGCAGCGCGCCCACGAGCAGCGCCACCGCGCCGGCTGTCGCCACGCCGAGGAGCGCGCCCCGCCACCGGCTGGCTTGCACGGGTCTCCCCCTTGTCGCGCTGCGAGACTACCCGCGCCTCCTGCCCGCGCGGGGCGCTCGCGTCAGCTCAGCTTCAGCAGCCAGGCGGCGTTGTCGTGCGTAATCTTCTGCCGGTCGGCGTCTGAGAGCGCCACCTTGTCGAGCTGGCCGAGCGTGTAGGCCAGGCCGACCTCGGGGCCAGACACGGGATAATCGCCGCCCAACACGATGCGGTCGGCCGTCATGCAGGCCAGCGCGCAGGTGATGGCCGCGGCGTCGGTGCTGTGCGTGTCCACATAGAACGCCTGGCAGTAGTCGGCCACCCGGCGCTCTAAGTACTCCGGGCGCGGCTTGCCCTCTTGCTCGCACAGCCGGCGCTCGAAGAAGAGCTGCTGGTCGAAGCGGCCGATGGTGAAGGGCAGGAAGCCGCCGAGCTGGCAGAAGACGAACTTCACGCCCCACCAGCGGTCGAAGACCCCGGCGGTGATCATTTTGATGATGCAGAGCGTGTCGTCGAGCAGGAAGCCGATGCCGCTGTTCAGGTAGCGGTTCTGGAGGCCGAGGGCCTCTTGCCAGGCGCGCGGCACGAGCCCCGGATGGATCCAGAGCGGCATGTCCCAGTCGCGCGCGCGGGCGAACGTGGACTCGTACGCGGGGTCGTCGAGCTGGCGGCCGTCGATGTTCGTGGCCAGCGAGATGCCAAATAGCCCGTGCTTCTCGACCGCCTGGTCCAGCTCGCGCATCGCCTCGTCGCCGCCGAAGGGATCGACGGCGGCCGCAGCCACGAAGCGGCCGGGAAACGCCTTCACGGCGTTGGCGGCGTACTCGTTCACCGCCCGCACGGCCTCGATCATGGGCACCCCGGCAGCCTTCGCCGCCGTCGGGATGAAGGCGCCGTACTCCAGCACCTCGGTGTCCACGCCGTAGCGGTCCATCAGCTCGACATGGCGCTCGATCTCGGTGAAGCCGGGGTCGGCCCACATGCTGCGGCCGAAGTAGGTGCTGGCCGTCAGCGCGCGGTACGGGTCCATGAGCGCCGGCGGCATCAGGTGCGCGTGGCAGTCGATCAGGCCCACGGCTCCTCCAAGTGCCGAGTCCAAGGTGCTGCGGGCAGCGCCGCTCGCGTGCGGCGGCTGCGGGATCGGACGATAGGCCATTATACCCGGGTATAGAGACGGGGGACTTCGAGCGGGTCGAGCGGCGGGGCGCTCAGCAGTCGTCGCGGCCGTCCGCGCCCCGGTCGAAGGCATGGTCGCGGAGGATGGCGCGGTAGGCGGCGGCGACCGCTTCCAGACGCTCGGCCTGCTCCGCGAGCTGGGCTAGGCGCGTGCGCCGGGCGCGGGGCGCCTTGATCGTGCGGAGCTCCTGCCCCACCAGGGCGACGCGCTCGGCCCAGTCGGCGGGCACCGGCTGCAGCCGACTGTAGCTGGACGCCACGCGGCCACGCGGGCTGGGCAGGCCGAGGGCCGCCAGCGCGCGACGCAGTGCCGACTCGCCGCCGTCGGCGAGCGCCCGCACCAGCGCGGGCACCTTGTTGGCCGGCACCTGGTGCGCGAGGACAGCGCGGACCACCAGCACCTGGCCCTCGGGCGGCAGCACGACGACCGGGCGGAGATGGCGTTCGGTGAGCCCGGCGGCCAGCTCGCGCGCCTCCGGACAGAGGCGGTTGAGCTGGCGCAGCTGGTAGTAGCGCCCGAGCGACAGCCCCGTCAGGCTCAGCACGTGCGCGCGCACCTCGCCCTTGTGCGCCTCCAGCGCCGCGCGGTCGGGCAGCCCTGGCCCGGCGCTCACCCCCGCCCTCTCCCAGGGGGAGCGGGGGTCGGCCCGGCTCGCTTCGTGTACGGTCGCCCCGTTCGCCCCGGCGACCGGCGCCCGCCCGCCGCTCTCGCCCTGTTCTTCAAGGAGAGGGCCGGAGCGCGAGATAGCGTCCGCGGCCTTGTCCGGGAGGCGGCTGGCATGCAGGTCGGCCTCTCCCTGGCCCCCTGCGAGCGGGCCGAGGTGAGCGTGTCCCTGTCGTCCCTCCCCCTCTCCCCCTGGGAGAGGGTCGGGCTGAGGGCCGGCCTCGTCCTCGACGCCCTCGAACAGCGCCGCGAAGGTCGGCTCGTCGAGCGGCCAGCCCTGGCGCAGCCGAAGCTCGCGGTCGGCCTTCGCCATGAGGTCACGCAGCCAGGCGGCCTTCTCCAGCGCCGACAGGTCCGCGCGCTGGTCGTTGGCGACGAACTGACGCGCGGCCAGCAACAGCTCCGAGGCGCTGTCGGCGACGACGGCGGGCAGCCGGTCGAGGCCCGCGAGCAGCGTGGCGAGGGAGCGCCGGTGCCCCTCCTCGATTACGTACCGGTCGTCGATGCGTGCCAGGCGAATAGGCACCAGCACGCCGTGTACGCGGATGGTCGCGGCCAGCTCGTGTAGGCCCTGCAGGGTCGCGGCGTACACGGAGCCGGGCTCGGCGGCGAGGCGCTCAAGCTCGGCCAACAGCGCGGCGGGCTGGGCGCGGTCGGCGGCGAGGAGCGCGTCGAGCACGGCGTCGGGCACCAGCTTGCGCGGCTGGTGGCGCAGCCACAGCTCGGCCACCGGCACCTCGCGCAGGCCCGGCGCCTGGGGGACGCCAGCCGCGAGATGCGCGTCGAGGCGCTTGAGCGGGCGGGCGGCGCCGCGCGCGCCGAGGATGTCAGGCCGGCTGGGCGACATAGAGCACCTCCCGCGCGAGCCGCCGGAAGGCGTCAGTGACCTCTCCGTTGCGGTCGTACTGCGTGATCGGCACGTTGCGGGCGTAGGCATCGGCGAGCTTGATCGTGCGGCGAATGACCGTCTCTGGCACGGCGTCCGGATAGTGCGTGCGCAGCAGCTGCAACACCTGGCGGCAGTGCAGCGAGCGCGAGTCGTACATCGTCGGCAGGATGCCCAGGCTCCGCAGGTCGGGGTTCAGGCCGGGGCTGCGCGCCAGGTCGATGCAGGCAATTAAGTCCTGCATAGCGTCGAAGGCAGTTAGCTCGCAGTTGGTGACGATCGCCACGTCGTCGGCGGCGACGAGCGCCAGCATGGTCAGCTCGCCCAGCGACGGCGGACAGTCCACCAGCAACAGGTCGAGGTCGTTGGGCGCCTGGAGCTTGGGCCGCAGTGCCGTCTGCCAGAGGCCCACACCGCGCAGCGCGCGCTGGAGGTCGGCGGGGGCCACGGCCAGGTCGACGGTCGCGGGCGCGACGAGCAAGCCACAGGCGGTCGGCCGCAGCACCTCCGTCACTGTCGCCTCGCGCCGCACGACCAGATCGTAGCTGGTGGGTTGGCCCTCCTCGACAGGCGCCGCGAGCCAGCGCGTGAGCGTGGCCTGCGGGTCGAGGTCTACGAGCGCCACGCGCAGCCCCGCCTCGGCCGCGCAGGCGCCGAGGCTGACGGCCATCGTGGTCTTGCCCACGCCACCTTTCTGATTCGCCAGCGCGACTACCCGCCCCACGGCCGTGCTCCTCTCGCGCGCCGACGCGCCCGCCGCCCCGGGGATTATGGCGGTCCGGCAGAGGCCCGGGCCAGCGCCGCCGGCCGCGCGCTCGGGCCACCCTGGCATTGTTAGGCATTTGTGACGCGCCGTCCGCGCCTATACCCGGGTATAGACGCCAAGCGTCGGCGGGGCGGGAACGCGCGCCAGGGTGCGCCGCGTGGCGTTTTGGCGGCCGGCCGGTGCCGTCCGCGGCGGCAACGCGGCCGAGACGGCCGCGCTCCCGGGCCGGGAAGCGGCCGGCTCCGCAGGGACATCCTGGAGCAGCGGCGCTGTTGCCTACTTCGCTACCGTGCCGGGGCGATGCCGGCCTAGGCGGGCTGCGCGGCTAGCTCGCGAACGGGCAGGTTGTAGAACGCCGCGGCGTTGTCGCAGAGGATGCGACGCTTGCTCTCGTCGCTCAGGTCCTGGCGGGCGCGCAGCTTCGCTACCGAGCGCGGCCAGTCGGCGTCCCAATGGGGATTGTCCGACGAGTAGAGCAGGCAGCGGTCGCCCAGGTGGCGGATCGCGTCGGGGATGGTGATCTCCTCGCACTCCACGCCGAAGTAGCAGCGGCCGCTCTTCACGCAGGCGCTCGGCTTCTGGAGGCAGAGGGGCGCCTCGACGTCGCCGCGCTTCTCCCACTCCTCGTCGAGCCGGTCGAGCCAGTAGGGCACCCAGCCGACGCCCGCCTCCATGAAGCCGACGCGCAGGCCCGGGTAGCGCTCGAGCACACCGCCGAGGACGAGCTGCGTCATAGCGATCATCATCTCGAAGGGGTGGGCGACGGCGTGGACCGCGAGGAACTTGTCGAAGCGATCGGTGCCCGCGGCGTCGCGTGGCTGGGTGTGCAGCCCCAGTGGCACGTTCAGGCGCTCGGCCGCCGCCCAGAACGGGTCGAGCGCGCGGTCGGACAGCTTGCGCCAGGCCACCCACGTCGGCACCTGCACGCTGACCATGCCCAGCCCGGCCAGGCGCTCCAGCTCGGCGACGGCAGCCTCGGGCTCCTGTAGCGCCACGATGCCGACGCCCTTCAGGCGGTCGGGCGCCGCGGCGCAGAACTCGGCCAGCCAGTCGTTGTAGGCGCGGGCCAGCGCGATGGCCAGGTCGGGGTCGCGCACGTTGCCGATGCCCAGGCCCGACGTCGGGAAGAGCACCGCCACGTCGATGCCCTCGGCGTCCATATCGGCGAGTTGGCGCCCCGGCTCGGTCACCCGGTGGCCCATGCGCGCGCCGAGGCCGCGGTCCCAGCCGTCGTGCGAGAAAAGCGGTCGCGCCGAGCGATAGGGCTCGGGCAGGCGGGCGCGGTACGCCTCCTCTGTCTCCGTCACGTGCCCGTCGCCGTCGATCACCGGACAGCCGATCATGATGGCCTTCCTCCCTCCCGCCCGCCGGGCGGTCACTCGTCGCCTCAGCCCGCGGGGATCTTCCCGGGCTGCTCGTCCAACTCCGCGCCGACGATAGTATTGCCCTGCTCCACGATGCGGCGCGCGTGGCTGAAATGCGTCAGGTACCAGCCGCCGCGCGGGTGCTCGGTCACGCCCCCGTAAGCGCCGTGGCTGTCGATGACGGTATTGTCGTCCAGGTAGATGACGACATGCGAGACCTCCGCGCGGTCCTCGGGCAGGATGAAGAGCAGGTCGCCCGGCGCGAACGGCTCGTCGGGCGCCAGCACGCGGCCCGGTGCCAGTGGGCCGTCCGCCTGCTGCTGAACGTTGCTCGTGAAGCGAATACCCAGCGCGTAGTTGTACACCCAGGAAGTGAAGTTCGAGCAGTCGAGCCCCGGGCCGGCCCCGGCCGGCCCGACGAGCGCCGCCGGTGGATCCCAGGCGGGGACGTGGTGGTGGCGATAGGCCAGCCCGAGATAGCGCCGCGCCACAGCGACCACGCGCGCCCTCTCCCAGGCGACAGGGTCGCAGCCGCCGGGCGGCACTGTGGGCGGATAGGTGGCCGCGAGCGGGCCCCAGCCGCTGTTCCAGGCGCGCTGATACCAGCGTGCGACCGGCAGGAGCGCTTGCGGCAGCAGGTCGCGCTGGGGCCAGTCGGCGGCCAGCGAGGCCGGCCCGCACTGCTCTTGCGGCGCTGGCGCCGCGCCAGCGGGATGCGTCGTGGCGGCGAGGGCCACGAGGGCCGCGAGCGCCAGCGCCCGCCGCCATCCGGCCTGTAAGCGCTTGCTTCTGGTCACACTCGGTTCCCTGGCCCGGGCGGCCGCGTCGGCCGGGCCGGCGCAATGGTGTCCCTGCGGCACGGGGGGCGCACGCTCGGCGCCACCGTCGCACGGCGCGAGCGCTTGTCGGGAGTGTATGCCGCGCGTGGCGGGCGGCGCTAGCGGTGGCCGTGACCGGTCGGGCGGCGGCGATTGGTAGGGTGTGGGCAGGGGGTGGTACTCTATTAGGTAGAGTCCCGCCCTGGGGCTACTGCTCGACCGCAACGAGTACGGGGCGCCCGCCCCGTCGGCCGCGTGGCGCCGCGGGGCGCGCGGCACACATCACGCGAGGAGGCGCGATACATGGCGGCACAGCAGCCGAAATTCCTCACCGACCCCTACCTAGAGTGGGCGGCGCGCGAGAATATCCCCATCGTCGAAGGATTCGGCGTGAATCTGCTCGCGGTCGAGACCCAGCCGTGGGCTCGCATGGGCGCGCGGGGCGCGTTCGTGCACTGCGTGGGCCGCGGCGACTTCCTCAACGTCTACGTGTGTGAGATTCCGGGGGGGGGCCACACCGAGCCGCAGCGGCACCTCTTCGAGGAAGTCATCTACGTGCTGGACGGGCGCGGCAGCACGGTGGTCGAGTCGCCCGACGGCCATCGTCACCACTTCGAGTGGGGCACGGGCAGCCTGATCGCCATCCCGCTCAACACGCGCTACCAGCACTTCAACGGCCAGGGGCAGAAGCCGGCTCGCTTCGCCAGCACCACCAACCTGCCGATGATGCTCAACGCCTTCCACAACGAGCCGTTCATCTTCGAGAACCCGTGGGCCTTCCAGGAGCGCATCGGCGACGAGCGGTACTTCCGGGGCGAGGGGGAGTTCATCCCCATGCGGCCCGGCCGCCACATGTGGGAGACGAATTTCGTGCCCGACCTGCGCACCTTCAAGCTGCACGAGTGGAAGGAGCGGGGCGCGGGCGGCTCGAACATGATGTTCGTGCTGGCCGACGGCACGATGCACGCGCACGTCTCCGAGATGCCCGTGGGCACCTACAAGAAGGCTCACCGCCACACGGCCGACTTCCACATCTTCCCGGTGACCGGCGAGGGCTATAGCCTCTTCTGGTACGAGGGCGACCGGGACTTCGACCGCTTCGACTGGCAGCACGGCGCGGTCTACGCGCCCGCCGACCGCCAGTTCCACCAGCACTTCAACAAGAGCCCGCAACCCTCGCGCTACCTGGCGGTGGCCTACGGTGGCCTGCGCTACCCCTTCACGGCTGACAAGCGGGCCACGTTCATGGGCATGGACGTCAGCGTGAAGGAGGGCGGCCGGCAGATCGAGTACGAGGACGAGGACCCGCGCATCCGCGAGATCTTCGAGGCCGAGCTACGCAAGACCGGCGCGGAGAGCCGCATGCCGCCCGTCCCCGTGCGGGCCTAGCGCCTCTTCGCACGAGGGCCGCGACCCCGTATTGGAGCAGGAGGGGCGGCGACGCCGACCGGCGTCGCCGCCCCTCCGCGCGTCTCGCGCGCCAAGCGTCAAGCCGTCGTGGACCACTTGCCATGCTGGGGGGGACAAGCTACAACAGCCGCATGCCTGAGACGCTGGTGCCGCTAGCGCCCGTCCCTGGCTGAACTGCAGCTCGGCGCGGAGAGGAGGCTGCCATGGCGAACGTTCGACCTAGCTCTATCGCCGTCCGGGGTATGCTGGTAGTCCTCACCATAGGTCTGTCGATTCCTCTTGCCCAGTCGCCCCTTATGGCTCAAACCGAGGCGGCAACCGCCGTGGAGGCCGCCGTCGCCGCCGCTCGTGACCAAGGGAGCGACGTGGCAATCGCTATCGAGGAGCCGCAAGCGGCGGTGCCGGTGAGTGGGCGGACAACGATTCGGGGCTGGGCGGCCGACCTTCGAGCCGATGGCCCGGGCATTGATCCGGGTAATCTCCAGGTCTGGCTGGGGGGAGGCGAGGGTAACCCCCTGGGGTTTGCCCAGTATGGATGGCGGCGGGACGACATCGCCACTCTGCTAGGCGACGAGCGCTATCTTCCGACAGGATTCACTCTCGGCTGGGAAACGTGCACCTTCCCGGCCGGCAATTACAACGTCACCGCCTTCGGTTGGCGCCGGGAGTCCGCAGACTTTGGGGCGGCGGCCACGAACGTGACGGTCCGGCCCTGTCCCCAACCTGCTGGCAGCCTGTTGTTCCACGAGGCGCTCGACGGCACCAATCCGAGCTGGCCTGAGGGAGAGGTTCCGGGACAGTGCATCGGCCAGTATCAGGAGGGAGCCTATCATATTCAGAAGCTGTCGACGGACCCGCGGGATCTTTGCGGCGTGGGCGATACCGATCGGACGGTGTACAAGGACTTTGCCCTGGCGGTAGAGGGGCGAGTCGTTGAGCCGGCGCCGACGCGCGTAGTGTCGATCGCCGTGCGCTGCAATATCTCTCAGGCCTCTGCCAAGACGAACGATTGCTATACAGTGAATCTGGACCCCGTGCTCGGGAACGTGAGCCTTAACTACATCTTCAATCAGGAAGGGCGGACCAGCTATATTCACATCGCCGAAGCACAGGCCGAGATGCACCCGGGGTCCGCCTATAACCGCGTAGAAGTGATTGCAGATGGCTCGCTGTTGCGCGTGCTCGTGAATGGCGAGCAGGTCTTGGACGCCCGAGATGAGCGGAGTTCGTGGGGCGGGATCCTGCTGGGAGCCGGCGCGCCCCCGGGCGAACGTAGCCAGGCGGCCTACCGTGACGTCAACGTATTTTCGCGCTAGTCATAGGACGCCAAAGGGCGCGCCGTCCGCGATGAGCAGCCAGCCCCGGTGCCCTGGCTGGGGTTGCCGGCAGGCCCGCCGGTCCTCTTTACGAGCACCTGCTGGGATGTGCCTTGGCCGTGGCCCGCGCTGGGGCGTTGGCCGTTACTCCGTTGTGACCGAGGAGAACGTTCGTATCGACTCCGGGCCGCTGCTATACTGACTCCAAGCCAGGCGCGACCGGGCCCGAGCGGCCGCGGGCGGTCGGCGGAGTGGGCCGCGCCAAGGCGAGCGACGTTACGCGGGCGATGCGGAGGAGGCGGTCGTGAAGCTCTCCTGCTTGAAGAGCAATCTGTTAGAAGGGCTGAACGTCGTCGGCCGAGTGGTGCCGTCGAAGAGCACGCTGCCCGTCCTCGGCAACGTGCTGCTGGCGACGGATCGCGGGCAGCTCAAGCTGGCCGCCACGAACCTGGACATGGCGATCAGCTACTGGGTCGGCGCGCACGTCGACGACGAGGGCGCCGTCACGCTCCCTGCCCGCCTGCTCGCCGATTTCGTCTCCTCCCTGCCCGACGACCGCATCGACATGGCGCTGACGACGCGGGGCCACACGATGCACCTCACCTGTGGGCGCTTCGCGGCGAACATCAAAGGCATCGACGCCGAGGACTTCCCGCGCATCCCGGGCGTGGCCGACGCCGTCCCTTACGCCCTGCCCGCGGCGATGCTGCGCGAGTGCATCCAGTCGGTGGTCTTCGCCGCAGCGCCGGACGACAGCCGCCCGGTGTTGTCGGGCGTGCTGTTCACGCTGAAAGACGGCCAGCTCACCCTCGCAGCGGCCGACGGCTTCCGTCTGGCCGTGCGCAGCGCCGAGCTGACCGACGTGCCCGTGGAGGGGGGCCAGCCCTCCACGCCGCTGCAGATGATCGTGCCCGCGAAGACGCTGACCGAGGTGGCCCGCGTGCTGACCGACGGCGAAGAGCAGGTCGAGATCGCGGCCACGCCGACGAAGAACCAGGTCATGTTCCGCCAGGCCGCCCGCGCCGAGATCGTGTCGCGGCTCATCGAGGGCCAGTTCCCCGACTACCACAAGATCCTCCCGCGCCAGCACAACACGCGCGCCGTCGTGAACACGAGCGAGTTTCTCCGCGCGACGCGCGCCGCGTCGGTGTTCGCCCGCGACAACTCGATGATCGTGCGGCTGGACGTGGTGCCCGGTCCCGAGGAGCTGGTGCCGGGCCGCCTGAACGTGACGGCGACCTCGTCTGAGGTAGGGGACAATGCGGGCGAGGTCGACGCGAGCGTCGAGGGCAGTGAGGCGCAGATCGCGTTCAACGGGCGCTACCTGCGCGACGCGCTGGAAGCGATCGGCACCGCGCAGGCCGCCCTGGAGATCACCGGTCCCTCCAGCCCCGGCGTGATCCGGCCGGTGGGTGACCAGAACGGCTATCTCCACGTTATCATGCCGATGCAAGTGTCAGGACGCTAAACACTCCTGCAGTCGCTGGCGTTCCGTTCGAGATCACGTTCTCGTTGCAGCGTGTGAATAGTGATCTTGCTGCTGCCAGCAAGGATTGACATGGAGCGCAACTAGAGAGATAATCAAGGCGTGGATACGCCTTTGACCTTCGGTGAATACGCGCGCCGCATGCGGCGACGGAAGCGCTGGCAGCTTCAAGACCTCGCCGGCGCGACCGGTCTCTCTGTGTCCCACCTCTCTCGAATCGAGAACGATAGCGCCCTGCCTAATCCGGATACTGTTGTCAAGCTCGCTGCGGCTCTAGATGGCAATCTGGAGCAGATGCTAGAGCTAGCCGACTGCCTGCCACGCGAAATCCTCGAGCGACTGGTGCGCCGCGCCGATGACAGTCCTGCGGCACTTCATCGCAACGCTGGCGAGACAGGGGCCGATCCGGGCTTCGGCCAAGCTCTCGTCGACGATATGGATCCGCACTTGCGTCGGACATTGGCGCAGCAGTTCGGACTCTCCGACCAGGACGTGGCCGGGCTATTTGCTGTCCTATATAGGATGGCTCGGATGCGTCCTGAGCAGCGGGAGGCCGTCATTGCCTTCCTCGCGGCCAATGCTGCGCAAGAACTGTCTGGGAGCGACCGATAATGTTCGCGAGTCATTCACCGCGAGCTACGCGCGATGAATGTTTTCGAATCGGTATTCAACACCGTCGGTGGTTGCTAGACGAATTCATGAAGCGAAATGGATTGGACACTCGTCCTCTAATGAAAGATGTAATTGATGATCTTATCGAAGATGTACAGGGTGCTCGTCTGCTTGAGGATGTACTACCGCTAGATCGATTCGCACAGGCCGAAATTGTCGATAACAGAGTTGTCGTGACTATCAATAAGCGTGTTATGGACATGCCTGGCGTGAAGAACGTCACAGGGGTTGCGCTGGTATCCAAGTGCCATGAGAGCATACATATCGCTCGGGACTTCAGGAGAGCAGGTGTGGATGGTGGCGCACACCGAGGGGGCTGCCGGCGGAGTTCGCTCAGTCGCGGCCGATCGTATGCCGAACTGCCAGTGTGAAACGTGGGACGGTTCCACTCCATGAATTCGTGGCTGAGAATGCTGCGCTCGCGATGGCGATCGCGGGCGCAGATCTCGTACGGTCACGTGCATTCTTTCGGTTTCAGCGACTCGCCGCCGCACGGGGTGACCTGGGATGGCGAGGTTGGGATGCGCTCTATGAGGTCTGCGAGGATATCGGCGTCAACATCTCTGCCCTTGTGCGCTATTTCGGCTACTTAGGACTGTGCCAAGTGGCCGAGCACGACAGCCGTCAGTGCCTGTACGCGGCACCGGGGCCTTTCAGGGAGTTGGAATGGTGGCGGCCCGACTGCGAACTGATCAAGTTGTGAAGCTGGCTGACGATGTGCGCGCGAAGATCATTGCCAGGCAGTCGTTCATATCCGAGGCGGAAGGTGAGATTACTATCCGCATCTTCCGTAGCGGTGACAAGTTCGACATCAAGGTGACTGCTACGACACGCTAGCGGGCCGAATATTGTGCTCGGGCCGGCGAAGAGGCCCCTGCGCCCCTGGGATAGGGGGTGCGGGGGCCTCTTTTCATATGGGCAAGGGAATGGGCACCGCGAAACCGAGCAAGCATGCAGAGCTGACCGTGCGCAGCGAGTGGCGCTGCGGGGAGCGAACTGCCCTATGGGACGCTCTCTGGCGGGCGATGCTGGATTCGGCAGCCCATGAACATCGTGTCGGTGACCAACATCATGAGGATAACTCTGGGGACTGTACTCTGTGTAGGACCAACGAACATGCCGCAACACGGTGACGGCTTCGTCAGCACGGGGCAGGCCGCGCTCTGGTACGCCGAGCGGTGCGGTTGGCCGGTGCTCCCCGTCTGGGGCGTGGGCGAGGACCGCCAATGTGCGTGCGGCTGCCCGCACGACGAGCGCTGTAGCCACCAGCCGGCGCACCGGCCGCGGGACATCGGGAAGCATCCAATCGCGCGCGATGGCTGTCCGGGCGACCCCGC